>NZ_CALFXI010000089.1 GCF_937958065.1 uncultured Steroidobacter sp. | reverse complement strand
GCATCCTTTGCACCAGGACAAGGAATGTCCGCGTCCGGAGCTCCCCACCCGCCGGACGATTCTCAAATCGCGGAGCATAGGACGTGCTCCGCGTCTTTCCGTGGCTCTGTGCTCGCCACGGTGCCGCATTGCATCTCGCCGCAGGGGGGCTGATCTGAATCGAATGGCGCCGCGAGCCGCTGTGGGCGGCGACTCGCGGCGACCGAGTCGAATGCGTGGCACGCTGGCCTGGCCTCCCTGGCGCACGGGGCGTGTGCACGCGGTCTTCATCCTGTTCTTGTTCGCAATCACTTTCCCTGTGGGTGTCGTTTCTCGAGCCGTGGGAGCAGCGCGATGGCGACGTTCAGGAAGAGTTGCGGGCTCGCTGATTCCGTAGCAGCTGCCTGCCGGTTGCCAACTTCCTGTCGGGTTCCGGCCGCTGCGCGCTTCCCTGCACGACCCGCGCTTCCCTGGACAGCTATTGCCGTCCGTGGCAAAGCTGCTGTTCCTAATAGATATAGCGACAAAGCTCGGCATTCTCCCTCGCAAGCAGCTGAAATTTTTTCAACTGATGCAGCGTCCCGGGAGGGGTGTCAGCGGCTGCCGACTGCTTTACCGAAGGGGCCGCGTCCGCTAAGCTGCCCAGCCAATTTTCCTTTTAAGTCCAGCGAGTTATCCCCCTCATGCGTTTGACTATTTTCGGCTCCGGTTATGTGGGCCTGGTGACCGGCGCCTGTCTGGCCGAGGTCGGCAACAGCGTGCTGTGCGTGGACGTGGATGAACGCAAGGTCGAGATGCTCAGGCGCGGCGAGTCGCCGATCTATGAGCCGGGCCTGGACGAGTTGCTGCGCAAGAATCTGGCCGCCGGTCGGCTCAGTTTCACCACGGATGCGGTCGAAGGCGTCAAGCATGGCCTGTTTCAGTTCATCGCCGTCGGCACCCCGCCCGACGAGGACGGCTCGGCCGATCTGAAGTACGTGCTGGCGGTCGCCGAAACGATCGGCAAAAACATCGGCGACTATCGGGTCGTGGTCACCAAGTCCACGGTGCCAGTGGGCACGGCGGACAAGGTGAAGGCGAAGATCAACGCGACGCTGCAGGCGCGCGGGGCGCAGGTCGAGTTCGACGTTGTATCCAATCCGGAATTCCTCAAGGAAGGCGCGGCGATCAACGATTTCATGAAGCCCGATCGCATCGTGGTCGGCACCGACAATCCCCGCACTGCCGAGCTGCTCAAGGCGCTGTACGATCCGTTCACGCGCAATCGCGAGCGCATGATCGTGATGGACGTGCGCTCCTCCGAGCTGACCAAGTACGCTGCCAATGCCATGCTTGCGACCAAGATCAGCTTCATGAACGAGCTCGCCAACCTGGCCGAGCGCATGGGCGCCGACATTGAGAAGGTGCGGCAGGGCATCGGCTCGGATCCGCGCATCGGTTATCACTTCATCTATCCCGGCATGGGCTATGGCGGCTCGTGTTTTCCGAAGGATGTGCAGGCGCTGTCGCGCAGCGCCGCCGATCACAAGTTCGAAGCCGAGCTGCTCAATGCCGTCGAGGCGGTGAACAGGCGCCAGAAGGCGGTGCTGTTCGAGAAGATGCGCACGGTGTTCAAGGACGATCTGGCCGGCAAGACCATCGCTCTGTGGGGCCTGGCGTTCAAACCCAACACCGATGACATGCGCGAGGCGCCCAGTCGCACGCTGTTGGAATCCTTGTGGGCCGCCGGCGCGAACGTGCGGGCCTATGATCCCGTTGCGCACGAAGAAGCGCATCGCATCTATGGCCAGCGCCCGGACCTGGAGCTGGTGAAGTCGGCCAATGAGGCCTTGCAGGGCGCCGATGCGCTGGCCATCGCCACCGAGTGGCAGGAATTCCGCAGCCCCGATTTCGACCTGATCGCCTCGCAGCTCGCCAGGAAAGTGATTTTCGATGGCCGTAATCTGTACGACCCGGCCTTCGTCAAACGATTTGGATTGAAGTACTACGCCATTGGGCGAGGTGACAGCGTATGTTGATTCCCGTGATTCTTTCCGGCGGCTCGGGCACTCGCCTGTGGCCGCTGTCGCGCGAGCTGTATCCGAAGCAGCTGCTGCCCCTGGTCGGCAAGGGCACCATGCTGCAGGAGACGCTGGCGCGAGTCGCTGGAGTCCAGGGGCTGGGCGCGCCCGTCGTGGTGTGCAACGAGAGCCATCGCTTTCTGGTCGCCGAACAGATCCTCGAAGCGGGCATCAAGCCGCAGGCCATCGTGCTCGAACCGGTGGGACGGAACACGGCGCCCGCGGTGGCGGTCGCTGCCATGGCGGCAGTCGCCGATCTTCCCAAAGGAAACGACAACGACCCGTTGCTGCTGATCCTGCCGGCCGATCATGTGATCCGTGACGTAAAGGCGTTCCGTACCGCGCTGGAGATCGGCCGCAAAGCGGCTGCCGAGGGCAAGCTCGTCACGTTTGGCGTGGTGCCGAACAAGCCGGAAACCGGCTATGGCTATATCAAGCGTGTGAACGGCGCGGGCCCGGCTTACGCCATCGACCGCTTCGTGGAAAAACCCGACCTCGCCACGGCGCAGTCGTACGTCGAATCGAAGGAATACTTCTGGAACAGCGGCATGTTCCTGTTCCGCGCCTCGGCTGTCCTCAACGAGCTGCGTGAGCTGTCGCCGAAGATTTATGAAGCCTGTGCGCAGGCCGTCACCGCGGCGAAGCGCGACCTGGATTTCACCCGTCTGCCGAGCAAGGAATTCAGCGCCTGCCCGAGCGATTCCTTCGACTATGCCGTGATGGAGAAGACCAAGCTGGGCGTGGTCGTGCCCCTGGACGCGGGTTGGAGCGACGTCGGTTCCTGGTCGGCGCTGCATGAAGCGATTCCGGCCGACGAGGACGGCAACGTCGTCCTGGGCGATGTGCTGACCGCCGACTCGCACGGCAACTATCTGCATTCCACCAGCCGTCTGGTCGCGGCCGTCGGGCTGAAGGATCACGTCGTGGTCGAGACCAAGGACGCGGTGCTGGTCGCGCCCAAGAATCGGGTGCAGGACGTGAAGGAGCTGGTCAACCAGCTGAAGAAGCAGGGCCGTTACGAAACTTCCCTGCATCGCGAAGTGTTTCGGCCGTGGGGCAGCTACGACAGCATCGACAACGGCCAGCGCTTCCAGGTGAAGCGGCTGTCGGTGAAGCCGGGCGCGTCGATGTCATTGCAGTTGCACCATCACCGCGCCGAGCACTGGATCGTGGTGTCGGGCACGGCGAGGATCACGCGCGGCGAAGAGGTCTTCCTGCTGGAAGAAAATCAATCGACCTATATCCCGCTGGGCACCAAGCACCGCATCGAAAACCCGGGCAAGATTCCGCTGCACATCATCGAGGTGCAGTCGGGCGGCTACCTGGGCGAGGACGACATCGTGCGCTTCGAGGATCGCTACGGGCGGGAAGGCGAGAAATAGCCTTCGCGCACGTTGCCGTACAGTAAACATCTGCAATCGCGTTTGAGATAGAGAGAAGGAACGAAGCGCATGTCCAACCCGTCTTCCGCCATCGTCGGCTTCAAGGCCTACGACTATCGCGGCCGGATCCCGACCGAGCTCAATCCCGAGGTGGCCTATCGCATCGGGCGGGCTTATGCGGAATTCCTCAAGCCCAAGCGCGTGATCGTGGGGCGGGACATCCGCCAGTCCAGCGAAGAGTTGTGCGCGGCGCTGACCAAAGGCCTGCTCGATTCCGGCGTGGATGTCTACGACATCGGCCTGTGCGGCACGGAGGTCGTGTACTTCGCGACCTTCAGCGAAGGCATGGACGGCGGCATCATGGTCACCGCCAGCCACAATCCGCCCGACTACAACGGCATGAAGTTCGTGCGCGAGCAGTCGCGCCCGATCAGCGGCGACACGGGCTTGAAAGACATCCAGCGCATCGCCGAGGCCAACAGCTACACGCCGCCGGCCGGGCCGGGCACGCGCCACAGGCTCGATGTCAGCAAGAAATATATCGAGCACCTGCTGTCCTACCTGGATCTGTCCAAGCTCAAGCCGCTCAAGATCGTCGTGAACGCCGGCAATGGCGGCGCCGGGCTGATCGTCGACCAGCTCGAGCCGCACCTGCCGTTCCAGTTCATCAAGATCAATCACGCGCCCGACGGCAGCTTCCCGAACGGCGTGCCCAACCCGATGCTGGAGCAGAACCGCATCGCCACCATCGAAGCGATCAAACGGCACCAGGCCGATTGCGGCGTGGCCTGGGACGGCGACTACGATCGTTGTTTCCTGTTCGACGAGCGTGGCAGCTTCATCGAGGGCTATTACATCGTCGGCCTGCTGGCCTCGGTGTTCCTGAAGCAGGAGCAGGGCGCGCGCATCGTGCACGATCCGCGCTTGACCTGGGCGACGACCGACATGGTCGCCTCGCTCGGCGGCAAGGCCGTGATGTCCAAGTCGGGGCACGCTTTCATGAAGGACGTGATGCGTCAGGCCGACGCCATCTATGGCGGCGAGATGAGCGCCCATCATTATTTCCGTCGCTTCGGCTATTGCGATACCGGCCAGATTCCGTGGCTGCTGGTGGCGCAGATCCTGTGCGAAACCGGCAAATCGCTGTCGCAGCTCGTCGGCGAGCGCATCGCAAAGTTTCCCGCCAGCGGCGAGATCAATCGCAAGGTGGCCGATGCCAAGGCCACCATCGCCCGCGTGCAACAGCATTATCAACCCGGTTCCAAGTCCATCGACTTCACCGACGGCCTGTCGATCGAGTTCGACGACTGGCGCTTCAATCTGCGCTCCTCGAACACCGAGCCGCTGATCCGCCTGAACGTCGAGAGCCGCGGCAACGAGGCGCTGATGCAGACCCGCACTGCAGAGCTGCTGCAGATGATCGGCGGCGAGGAAGCGCACTGATCGCACCCTGGTGCCGACATAGGTAGGTGTCGAAGTCGCACGGCGCCTCCGGAAGTGCGACTTCGAACATTCTGCAGGCGCGCAAGGCAGGTGTAGGCTCGTTCCATTCACCGGCGCGTGACATCACCAACAACGGCACGGGCCGCGCCAGGGAGTATCGGCGGTGGCAACGCATCTCAAGCGCGACGATTCGGCAACGGACGCCCAGCTGCTCGACCTGCAGCGCGTCTTCGATCTGTCTCAGGACCTGATGTGCATGACCGACGCTCAGACGCGTTTCGTGCGCGTGGGCGCGTCCTCGGCGCGCATCCTGGGTTACCGGCCCGAAGAGCTGATCGGGCGCAAGCTGCTCGATCTGATTCATCCCAACGATCTGCAGTCCACGCTGCTCACGCACGAGTCGGTGCTGCGCGGCGCGCAGGTCGTCGATTTCGAGAATCGCTGTATTCGCAAGGATGGCACGTCGGTCGAGCTGAGCTGGACGTCGACATGGATCGCCGAGGGTGCGGGCGCCATTTATTTCGTGGCCAGGGATATCACAAATCGCAAGCGGGCCGAGCGACTGCGCGAGTCACAACGCGAGGTGTTGCAGCTGATCGTTGCGGGTGCGCCGCTCGGCGATGTTCTGCGTCGGATCTGCAGCATCATGGAAGCGTTCGATGCCGACGCCAAGTGCGCCGTGACGGTTCTAGACGAGGCGGGCGCACGCGTGCGCGCCGCCTTCAGCCCGAGCCTGCCGTCGCGATTCCTGTCCGTCGTCCAGGATACATTGCTCGCCATGCCGGAGGGTGCATGCGCCAACACGCTACGCAGCGGACAAACGGCGACGTGTGCCGAAATGAGCAAGGATCCGGAGTGGCGGGAGCTGGCCGCGCTTGGTGCGGAGCATGCCTTACGCGCTTGCTGGTTCACGCCTGTGTTCGGAGCGCGAGGACGTTTGATCGCCGTCATAGCGGTCTACTACCCGCATCCGTACCGCCCGTCGGATCGTGAGCTGGTCCTGGTGCAGGCCGCGGTGAGCCTCGTGGCCCTGGCGATCACGCATTCGAATGCGCAGACCCAACTGAAAGAGAGCCTCACCCGCGTGGAGCTGGCGCAGAGCATTGCACGGCTCGGGTATTGGGAGCGCGACCTGTCGAGCGACAAGCTCAATGTCTATGGCGAGGCCAATGCGATTCTGGGCATTGCGGCGGAACGCAGCATTCGCCTGGATGCATTCCTCGGCGTCGTGCTCGAAGCGGACCGGCCGGCGCTGATCGCTGCGTACGGGGAGGCGAACCGAGGCGATACATCGGGTGGATTGCAATTCCGCGTGCGGCATCCCGATGGATCGATCCGCCATGTGCATGCCGAGCGTTGTGTGATTCGGGACGAGTCCGGCCGCGCCACTCACATCATCGGCACCATGCAGGACGTGACCGAGCGCAACCAGGCCGATCTGGAGCGGCAACGTTATCTCACCCAGATGTCGGCGCTGGCGGATGCGGCCCGCAAAGTGAACTCGGTGCTCACCGTGGATGAGCTGCTGCAGGTCATAACAGACATCGCGCGCGACCTGGTCGGAGCACACGTCGCCGTGACTGTACTGAAGAGCGCGGATGACCTGATGGTGGAGCGCTGCAAGACATCGCATTCGGAAAAATATACGTCGATCGTGCCAGGTGCCTTCCTGCTGGAGGGCGAGGGCCAGCGAGCGGGCGAGCCGGCGGCGCGCGTGACCCGGATTGATCGGTCCACAGCGACACAGGATATGGCGTTGGGTACGCAATGGCAGGCGTGCGGTTGCATCACGGTGTCGCTGGCCGCGGCCTCGGGTCGGCGCATCGGCGTGCTGTGTGTGGCCGACAAGCAGAATGGGGAGTTTGCGCCCAACGACGAGCGTGTGCTGAGCCAGCTCGCCGATCTGGCGGCCGTGGGCCTGGAGAATGCGCGTCTATACGCCGAGCTCGAGGAACGTGTGAGAAAACGGACACAGGAGCTGCAGGAGTCGAACAGGGAGCTGGAAGCTTTCAGCTATTCCGTGTCTCATGATCTGCGAGGACCGTTGCGTGCCATAGCGGGGTTTACCGGCTTGCTGCGCGACCGTCATTACGAGACGATCGATGCGGACGGTCGCCGCTGCATCGATCGCGTACTGGCGGGTACGCAAAGAATGTCGAACTTGATCGATGACTTGCTGGAGCTGGGCCGGGTCACGCGGGTCGAAATCAGGCGGCGGCAGGTGGACCTGTCGGAGTATGCGCGCGTGATCCTGGCACGGCTGCGCGAGGCTTCCCCAGAACGGGCAGCCGCGATCGTCATCGAGCCGCAGCTGAGCGTCGCGGGAGATCCCGGGCTGCTGGAGATTGCGCTGGAGAATCTGCTGGACAACGCCTGGAAGTTCACGGCCAGCCGGCCCGTCGCGGAGATCCGCTTCGGTGCGGTGGCCGCGGCTGACATTGCTGGTGACGAAAACGAGAGGACGTTCTTCGTGCAGGACAATGGCGTCGGCTTCGATCCGCGGTATGCGGCGAACCTGTTCGGTGTGTTCCAACGTTTACATGCGGCCGGGGAGTTTCCCGGCACCGGCGTGGGCCTGGCCACGGTCCAGCGTATCGTGCAGCGGCATGGCGGGCGCATCTGGGCGGATGCGGCCGTCGACCGAGGGGCGACGATTTACTTCAGCATTGCCAAGGGGCCGCAATGAGCGAGCGCTACATCCTGCTGGTGGAGGACAACCCGGACGACGAGGAACTGACGCTGCTCAGCCTGCGCAAGAACAACCTGGCGCACGAGATCGTGGTGGTCCGCGACGGGGTGGAGGCCATCGAGTACCTGTTCGCCACCGGCCAGTACGCCAGCCGCGATGTGATGAATGCACCCACGGTGATCCTGCTGGATCTGAAGCTGCCCAAACTCGACGGGCTCGGCGTCCTGAAACGGCTGCGTGCCGACGAGCGCACCCGCAACCTGCCAGTGGTCGTGCTCACGTCCTCCAGCCAGGACGCCGACGTGATCGCCAGCTACAACCTGGGCGCCAACAGCTATGTCCGCAAGCCGGTCGAATTCGGCGCCTTCGTCGAAGCCGTCAGCAGCCTGGGCCTGTACTGGGTGATGCTGAACCGGCCGCCGCCGGTGCACGTGGCCTGATCCACGCGACGGGATTTGACCGCGCCCATCGTCGTCCCTAAACTACGCGCCCCTTCAAACCATATGACGGTTCGTGGGGCCGGCATCGGGCGGTTAGCTCAGCGGTAGAGCACTGCTTTCACACGGCAGGGGTCACAGGTTCAATCCCTGTACCGCCCACCACTCCCTACGATTCGGATGGAAACCCGGCGCCCCATGGTCCGACAAGGCGCCATGGCCATCCGAACTCGCTTCGCTCCCAGTCCCACCGGCATGCTGCACATCGGCGGCGTGCGCACTGCGCTGTTCTCCTGGTTGTATGCGCGCCGGCACAACGGCACCTTCATCCTGCGCATCGAGGACACCGACCGCGAACGCTCCACGGACGAGGCCACGCAGGTCATCCTGGACGGCATGGAGTGGCTCGGCCTGACTGCCGACGAAGGCCCGTTCTACCAGACCCGGCGCATGGATCGATATCGCGAGGTCATCGACCAGTTCCTGAAAACCGGCCATGCGTATCATTGCTACTGCTCCAAGGAAGAGCTGGAAGAGATGCGCAATCGTCAGCTCGCGGCCAAGCAGAAGCCACGCTACGACGGCACCTGCCGGAATCGCACCGAGCCGCGTCCGGGCGTGTCGCCGGTGGTGCGCTTCAAGAATCCGCTCGAGGGCAGCGTCGTCGTCGAGGACGCGATCCACGGCAACGTGGTGTTCGACAACATGGAGCTGGATGACCTGATCATCGCGCGCTCCGACGGCACGCCGACTTACAACTTCTGTGTCGTCGTCGACGACAGCGACATGAACTGCACGCACGTCATCCGCGGCGATGACCATCTCAACAACACGCCGCGCCAGATCAACATGCTCAAGGCGCTGGGTGCCGCGATTCCCATGTATGCGCACGTGCCGATGATTCTGGGTCAGGACGGCGCGAAGCTGTCGAAGCGTCACGGCGCGGTCAGTGTCCTGCAGTATCGTGAGGAGGGCTTCCTGCCGGAGGCGCTGCTCAACTATCTGGTGCGCCTCGGCTGGTCGCACGGCGATCAGGAAGTCTTCTCGATGGAAGAGATGACCCGGCTGTTCGACATCAAGGATGTGAACAAGGCGGCCTCGGCATTCAATCCCGACAAGCTGCTGTGGTTGAACCAGCAGCACATCATGCGCTCGACGCCGGAGCACCTGGCGAAGTATCTGAAGCCGCAGCTCGCCGCGCTCGGCGTGAATGTCACGGACGATCGCAAGTTGGCGGCCGTTGCGAAGTCACAGCAGGAGCGGGCCAAGACGTTGAAGGAAATGGCGCAGAACAGCCGGTTCTTCTTCGAGGACGTGACCAGCTACGACGAGAAGGCCGCGAAGAAAAACCTCGGCGCCGAAGCCGTGGCTCCGCTCAGCACGGTGCTGGCGAAGCTCTCGGCGCTGCCTGAGTGGGTTGCGCCGGCATTGCACGATGCGGTCAACCAGACCGCGACCGAGCTGAACCTCGGGATGGGCAAAGTTGCTCAGCCGATTCGCGTAGCAGTTTCGGGCGGTACCGTATCGCCGCCTATCGATGTCACGCTAGAGGTGCTGGGCCGTGAAGTGACGCTCGCGCGGCTCGAGCGGGCGCTGGCCTACGCGCGCGGGCAGGGTGCATGAAACCCGGGCAAATACAGGCCAGCCGGTAAAATCTGGTGAACGCTCCTTGACAGTCCGGCGCCGCTTCCCTACATTGCGCGCCTCTCGCGTGGGGCTATAGCTCAGCTGGGAGAGCGCTTGCATGGCATGCAAGAGGTCGCCGGTT
>NZ_CALFXI010000088.1 GCF_937958065.1 uncultured Steroidobacter sp. | reverse complement strand
CGGAATCGTCGCGTATGCTGCGGATCCTTCCGGAATGACAACGAACGACCGCGCGGCAGCGCTCTGCCGCGCGGTCGTCGTCTCCCACGGCTAACCAGCTGCGGCTTCGCCCTTGACCTCGACGCTGCCTGGATTGCGCAGCACCTTCATGACGACGCGACGGTTCTGTGCACGGCCTTCAGCAGTGCCGTTATCGGCGACCGGCTGCGATTCTCCATAACCGCGAGCCACGACCTGCGATGCAGAGACCCCTTGCGACAGAAGATACGAACGCACGGCATCGGCACGACGCTGCGACAGATTCAGATTGTACTTGTCTGCACCGACGCTATCGGTATGGCCCTGCAGCTCGATCTGCAGCTCCGGATATTTCTTCAGATTGGCCGCGACCGGATCGAGCACGGCGCGCGATGCGGCCGTGAGCGTGTCGGAGTTGGTTTCGAAACCCACGCCCACCAATGTGATCTCGCCTTGCTGCGGACAGCCGGATGAATCCACCGCCACGCCACGCGGCGTGCCCGGGCAGCGATCCGCGGAATCGACCACACCGTCGCCGTCGGTGTCCGCCGGCGCAACCGGTGCCGGCGCTGGCGCCGGAGCTGGAGCGGGCGGCGCCTGCACGGTCGGTTGCGGTGCCGGGGCCGGTGCGCCACCGAACGCGAACTGAAAACCGAGCGTGCCGATGTAATCGGTGAAATGACCTTCGCGGCCGGCATCGTCCCAGCGCGCCTTGATCTCCGGACGCAGGCTGAAGGAACTGGTGCCCCGGCGGTTCTCGCCGAGCTTCCAGATCAAGCCCGCACCCGCCTGCGCGATGAAATCGGTAGTGTCGCGTCCCACTTCCACATCGTTGCGCACGGCGCCGGCGCCGAGCGTCAGGTAAGGAGACAACGCTTCGTCCCGGCGGAACACACGCAGCACGTCGAGCGAGGCCGCGTACGGATCGAACGCATCGAGCCGCGCGCCATTCGCATTGAGCTCCATGCTCCATTCCTTGCTCAAGTGCTTGCCGACGCTCAGGCCGAGCAGCGCGTCGCCATCCTCGATGTTTCTATCGTCGTCGGTGATGAGTCCGCCGCCCTGCGGTGTCACGTACCACCGACCGACGTCACTGGCAGTCGCATTCGCTGCGGCCGCCAGACCAATCACGCAAACCAAGACTTGCTTATTCATGGGATCTCTAAAGCTGCTTGAAATCTGGACGGGCCCGTGCACCGGGCCCGATCGTTCTAGACCGGCATATCGTATGAGTCAGCCCGCGCGACGGCACGCGATACGAGTACAAATTGCATGCGAGTGTTGTTGTGTCACCCCTCGGGCGCAGTTAGATTCCGCGACCAGGGTCGGCGCCGCTCGGGCGCTCATTGCTATTTCGTGCTGGAAGAGGATGTCATGTTCGCAAAGTTGACCGCCGAGTTCATCGGCACGTTATGGCTGGTGCTCGGAGGGTGCGGGAGCGCCGTCCTGGCCGCGGCTTTTCCCGAGCTCGGGATCGGGTTTGTCGGCGTCTCGCTGGCTTTCGGCCTGACGGTGCTCACCGGTGCGTATGCGCTCGGTCCCATTTCCGGCGGGCACTTCAATCCGGCCGTGTCGCTGGGACTGTGGGCCGGTGGCCGCTTTCCGGCGGCGCATTTGTTTCCATACATCGCAGCCCAGGTCGGCGGCGGCATCGCCGGCGCCGCACTGTTGTATCTGATCGCCAGCGGTCGCGCCGATTTCAGCCTGGCCGGCGGCTTCGCCTCGAACGGTTATGGAGAACACTCGCCGGGCGGCTATTCGCTCACCGCCGGGTTCGTCACCGAAGTGGTGATGACTTTCATGTTTCTCACCGTCATTCTCGGCGCCACTCATCGACGCGCGCCGGTCGGGTTTGCGGGTCTGACCATCGGGTTGGCGCTCACCTTGATCCATCTCATCAGCATCCCCGTGACCAATACGTCCGTGAACCCGGCGCGCAGCACGGCCCCTGCGCTGTTCGTCGGCGACTGGGCAATGGGTCAGCTGTGGCTGTTCTGGCTGGCGCCGGTGCTGGGCGCGCTCATCGCCGGCTTTTTGTATCGGGCGATCCTGGAGCCGGAGGTCGGGGAACCCGCCATCACCGGCCGCAACTCACGTTGAGCCACGACAGGCGGCGCGATCGACGATCGCGCCGCCCGGTGGACTCAAGTCCCCGAGCGCTGTCGAACCGAATCCGCATGGGCCCTGAGGGCCTCCCGAAAGCTGTCCAGCTCGCCGGTGAGCTCATCGATGCGGGTTTTTACGATGGGATGAACCGAGCTGGCGGCCACGCGGTGCAACCGAGCCGCGAGCTGCGCGATGCGCTCCGCACCGACCATCGCGGCGCTGCCCTTGAGCGTATGTAACGTTCTGGTCTGAGTTGCGCAGTCCTGGTCCGGCAGGGCGTCGATGAGCTGGATCGTCGTGCCTACGAACGTGCGATAGATGGAAATCACGATATCCAGATCGCCTGCGAACGATCCCAGCAACTCCCCAAACAAGGTCGTGTCGAGCACCCGCGGCTCGAGCTCCCCGGCCGCACTGCCCGCGGCGAATCGACCCTGGCTCCGCGATCCTCTCAG
Organism: uncultured Steroidobacter sp.; assembly: GCF_937958065.1. Lineage (GTDB taxonomy): Bacteria > Pseudomonadota > Gammaproteobacteria > Steroidobacterales > Steroidobacteraceae > Steroidobacter. Next base: position 3,304 of record NZ_CALFXI010000088.1, on the reverse strand, counting down.
CGGCGCAACCATCAACCCTCCTTTGCTCGCACAGAGCTCTCGCGGCCCCTAGCCGCCGCTCAGGGATTCACTGATTGGACATGCTCACGTATTGGCGCGCGACCGCTACGCTGACTAGACTGCGGGGGCGCCTCGTCGGAATGACGCCAGGACAGGCGCGTTCTTTTGCGCAAGTCATCCGCGACCATGGAAACAAAACCGCTGCCTGCGACCCCACGCATCCTCGTCATCGACGACGACACTGCTACGTTGCAGCTGGTGCACAGCGTGCTCGATGCGAATGGCTACGCGCCGCTGATGGCCACCAGCGCCGAACAGGCACTTGCCACGCTCCGCGCCACGCCCGACATCGTGCTCGCCATCAGCGACATCAACATGCCGGGCATGGATGGGATCGTGTTTCTCGAACGGCTCGGTTCGGAAGTGTCCGCGCAGGCCGCTCCCGGAGTGATGTTTCTCACCGCGCACGCGCGCGTTGATTTCGCAGTGGCGGCGCTCCGGCTGGGCGCGCTCGACTTTCTCACCAAGCCGGTGCGGCCCAAGGAGCTGCTGCAGGCGGTTTCGAGAGCGGTCGAACGCGTACAGCGCAATCGCGCGACCCAAACGCCCCAGCAGCTGGTCAGCCTGGCTCAGCAGGCAGACGCGCTGGCGGCTGCGCTGAAAGGATGGTCGCAGCTGCCGATACAGAACGAGAGCCCGGCGCACGTGCCGGCCGCTCGCAAGCCAGCCACCGACAATCGCCGCGATTTCGCCCTGCTCGGCATGGAGCAGGTCAGGCGCCTGCGCCGCTCGTTTCCGCCATTGAGCGAGTTCGACGACGTCGCATGGCATCTGCTGCTGGAGCTCGCCAGCGCCGAACAAAGAGGGCAGCGCCTGTCGGTCTCCGCGCTGTGTGTGTCGATTGATAATGTGTCCTCGACGACGGCGCTGCGCCGTGTACAGGAGCTCGTCAAAGCCGGGCACATCGAGCGTGTCCCCGATCCCGCCGACGCACGCCGCGATTTCGTGACCCTCGACTCGGCTACTCAAGCAGTCCTCGACCAGTACCTGGAACGCGTCGGCCAGGAGCTCGCGGCCGTCGCGAACGGCGGTTGACGATGCAGCGCTCGGAACCAGCTCCATGCGATCAAGATAACGGGCGAGCCGTGCGCCGGTCACCGGAGAAGAGTGCAATTTGCAGACAGCCGCTCGCCGCGGCCGGTAGCGCTACCGCCGATTGATGCTATCTGCACACGATCGGCTTGATACCCGGCGCCGCGGCGCCCGATGCCCGGTAGCGGACGGTCGACATATCAACGCATGCATCATGGCTAGCGCTCGGGGCGCCATCAGATATTCCCTGAGTCGAGGGCTCGTTTGCGAGGCCCATCACATTTGAAACACCCCGCATCTATGCCGCGCCGACCGGCTACGGTAGAAGTAACAGACTAGGTATGGCGCGCATACGGTAAATGACGAGAGATCCCATGGAGAAGATCAGGGAGCGCAGGCGCTGGAAACTGCCTGCCATTGCGACCGGCGTTCTGCTCATTGCTTTCGCAATGGTGCCGCGGCCCGAAACAGCCCCGACCCATGCTGAGGTCGCCAAGCCCATCCCTGCAGCGTCACCCCCGCTCGCAGCCGCACCCACCTCCACTGGAGCGGCGGGCGCCCCCGAGCCCACGCTCGCGACCAAACCGACTCCCGGCGTGCGGCACGACTACATCGTGCAGGCATCCAATGTGGATCTCGCGCGCAGCGCGGTCGAGCGCGCCGGCGGTGTGGTTACGGGCGAACTGACGATCATTCGCGCTGTCGGTGCGTCCCTCGATGACCGTGAGTTCGCGGCGTTGCTGGAAAAGCCGGTCGATGGCTTGCGTGTTTATGACGACGCGATGGTCAGCACCAGCGGTACGGCCGCTCCCGCGGAAACGTACTATCCAACGCAAGTGGCGGCCAGCCCGCTGCACCAGGGCGGAGTGACCGGCGGCGGTGTGACCGTCGCAGTGCTCGATACGGGACTGTGGCAGGAAAAAGGCCCGTTGCAGCGAAACTCAAACGGGCGCGAGCCGCGCATCCTCGCGCAGTACGATGTGATCCTGGCGCGAGAGCAGCCAGATGCCTATAGCGAAGGTCGATATGACCGTGACATCGACGATCTCAACGGCCACGGCACGCATGTTTCTTCCATCATCGCCAACAGCACCGCCACTGCCAGTGGCAACTACCAGGGCGTCGCGCCCGGGGTGAATCTGGTCTCGGTGCGCGTGCTGGATGCAGAGGGTGCCGGGCGCTATTTCGACGTGATTCGCGGCATCCAGTGGGTGGTCGCCAACCGTGCCACCTATGGCATTCGCGTCCTGAATCTTTCCTTGAGCGCCCCGCCCCGCTCTCATTACTGGGACGATCCGCTCAATCAAGCCGTCATGAGTGCCTGGGCCTCGGGCATCGTCGTGGTCGCCGCCGCTGGCAACAGCGGTCCCAGCCCGATGACGATCGGCGTGCCAGGAAACGTTCCGTACGTGATCACCGTGGGCGCGGTTACCGACAACTACCAGCCGTACAACGTGAGCGAGTATGGCCTGGCGAGCTTTTCTTCCGCCGGTCCGACGCACGAAGGCTTCGTGAAACCGGAAGTCGTCGCGATGGGCGGCCACATCCGGGCCTATGCGCCGGATGCCGGGACGCTCGCGCAACGCTATCCGCAGTGGGTCGATCTGCAAGCCCGGGAGCTGACGATTTCCGGCACCTCTCAGGCGGCCGCGGTCACCAGTGGCGTCGTTGCGTTGATGCTCGATGCCAATCCAGGACTGCGCCCGGACGACGTGAAATGTCGCTTGATGTCGAGCGCGCGTCCCGCGGTCAGCCCCGACGGAACACTCGCTTACACGGTTTTCCAACAGGGCGCGGGATTGGTGAACGCGCAGGACGCCGTCTACAGCACCGCTTCGAACTGCGCCAACCAGGGGCTCAACGTGGCGCTCGACCTGGCTGGCGTGCAGCACTACGGCGGTCGCGCCAACCAGGATGCAAACGGCAACTTCTATGTCATGGAAGTGCAGCAAGGCCCACTCGGCAGCCTGCTCGGCGGGCTTGCGCAGTTGCTCCGGCCTCTGCCTTTGGTCGAGCAGCTGATCGTCGGGCTCGCCTCGACGCTGGATGGACTGCTCTGGGACGGCAGCGCCCCAGCGAGCACCGATCACACCTGGAGTAGCGGTTATACGTGGAGCAACGGCTATACGTGGAGTAACGGCTACACCTGGAGCAACGGTTACACCTGGAGCAATGGCTACACCTGGAGCAACAACAGCGCTGAAGCCAGCTC
>NZ_CALFXI010000087.1 GCF_937958065.1 uncultured Steroidobacter sp. | reverse complement strand
GGCATCGACCAGGACGACCTGGAGCTGTACCTGATCGACCACGGCCTGGAGGAAATGGGCGAGAGCACCGGCGAGAAAGGCGAGCCGCAGATCGTGGCCCGTTGCAACTTCCCCGAGTTCGGCCAGATGCAGAAAGCACTGGAAGATCGCGGCATCACGCCGCTGTCCGCCGAGCACGAATACATCTGTCTCACGCCGACCGAGCTGCCCGAAGAGCAGGCCACCGAAGTCCTGGAGATGATCGACAAGCTCGAGCAGGACGAGGACGTGCAGAAGGTGTATCACACGCTGGCTTGATGGAGTAAGCCCGTGTCTTCGAGCGGGTCAAGGGCGGGGTTTGGCGATGACCTCTTCCTGGCCGCACAACAACTGGTCCGCGGCGGCGCTGTCAGCGAGCTGCGGATCCTGCAATCCGGCCTGGTCGTTACTGGCGTGGTCGCCGATGAGAGCGCGGCGAGCAAGCGGCAGCGTGTCTATATTCGACACGCGAAGCCGAACGATCAGCAGATCGCGGAAGCCGAATGCAGCTGCGGAAAGCCCAGCCCCTGCGTGCACATCGCAGCGGTGTCCATTGCGGCTGTGAGCAGCCCGCCGGGCGTTGCCGCGCCTCAGCGCCCGACGTCTTCCCTGCAACGCGCGACCTCCGCCCCCGCCGGGCCGCAGTTACAACAACGGCTGTACTATCTGCTGCAGTCGACTTCCGCTGGCGAATTGCAACTCTCGACCTGGGTGGGTCAAACAGCCCCCGGCTCCACCCGCCTCGCTCGCGGCAGTTCGAGCATCTTCGTGCCCCGAGGCAACGACTTCCCTCGCTATGTCGATTCGGAAGATCGGCAGATCCTGCAGTTGTTACTTTCACAGCGAACCGACGGCCCCTGGCTGCTGCGCGATACCGAGGGCACGACGGTGCTCAATCATGTCGTCGCAACCGGCCGCGCCCGCTGGCAGACACTGGACACCGCTTCGCTCAAGGCCGGCAAGCCGCGACAGACCAAGCTCTCGTGGCAGCAGCTGGAGAACGGCGAGCAGTACCTGCAATGCGAGGTCTGCGAGCGCGGTGACGATGCGATCGCGACGTTCTTCGATCTGGACGTCGCGACGTACGTGGATCCCAGCAGCAAAGAGGTCGGCGCGCTCGCGCTGCCCTGCTCCATCGAAGAATTCCGTCGCTTCTGGAACGCGCCACCGGTCGCGCCAGAGCAAGTCGCGGAATTGAATGCAGATATCGCCCACAGTTGTCCCGCGTTGCCCAAGCTGCGAGAGCTGAAAGCGGTACGGCGCGCACGCAAGAGCGTTGGCGCGCAGCTGTATCTGTCGGAAGACCCGATCGCCACGCTGTACTTCGTCTACAACGGCTTGCCCGTCTACAGCCGCTCGCTGCGCGATGACATGAGCCACGTGCGCATCGTCGCGGACAGCAAGCTCCACGAGATCCCGAGAGACCGCGAGGCCGAGCGCAGGATCCAGCAACGCTTCGACGCCGCGCTCGCGCACAGCTCGCAAGGCCGCGACTTCTGGCTGACGTTCGTGCTCGACGGCATCCCCAAGCTGCGCGCCGAAGGTTGGGACGTGGTCATCAACGACGACTTTCCATATCGGCTCGCGTCCGCCGGCGAATGGTATGTGGACGCCGACAGCAGCCGCGATCGCGAATGGTTCGACTTGAAGCTCGGCCTGGTGGTCGATGGCGTGCAGATCAATCTGCTGCCGGCGCTCGTCGATTATCTGCAAGGCGCGCTCGGCACCGGTGAAGCCGGCGTGCATCGCATCGGCGAGCAATTGTTCGTGCAGTTGCCGGACAAGCGCTATCTGCCGGTGCCGATCGAGCGCATCAAGCGCATCGCCGACACACTCGTCGAGCTGTTCGACCACGACGCGCTCAACAAGCAGCAGGCGCTGGCGCTGCCGGCATCGCAAGCGAGCCGGCTCGCGCAGCTCACCTCGGAACCCGAAGCACCGGTGCTTCGATCGAAGAGCACCGCGCTGCTCGAATCCGTCGCCGAGCTCAAGAACTTCTCTGCGATAAAACCGCTGCAAGCGCCGCCGCGCTTCAACGCGACCTTGCGCCCGTATCAGCAGGAGGGCCTCGGCTGGTTGCAGTTCCTGCGACGCTGCCATCTCGGCGGCATCCTCGCGGACGACATGGGCTTGGGCAAAACCGTGCAGACGCTGGCTCATCTCGCACTGGAAAAGGAAGCCGGTCGCCTGACCAAACCTTCGCTCATCGTCGCGCCGGTGAGCGTCATTGGCAACTGGCAGCGAGAGATCCAGCAGTTCGCACCGCATCTGAAACAGCTGACATTGCATGGCGCGCGCCGCAAGGAGCTGTTCTCCTCGATCCGCAACGTCGATGTCGTCATCACCGCGTATCCGCTGCTGCAGCTCGACAGCGAGGTGCTGACAGCGCACGAGTTCTATCTGGTGGTGATGGACGAGGCGCAGGTGATCAAGAACCCTCGCGCCAAAGTATCTCAAGCGGCACGCGCACTGAACGCCGAGCATCGGCTCTGCCTCACCGGCACGCCGATGGAAAATCATCTCGGCGAGCTGTGGTCGCTGATCGATTTCCTGCAACCCGGCATGCTGGGCGAGGAACGCGACTTCCAGCGCCAGTACCGCACGGCCATTGAAAAGAACAACGATCGCGAGCGCGCGGCATCGCTCAGCCGACGCATCGCTCCGTTCGTGCTGCGACGGACGAAAGATGCGGTCGCGCCGGAGCTGCCCGAGAAGACCCAGATCATCGAAACCATCGCGCTGGACGAGAAACAGCGCGACTTCTACGACGGCGTACGCCTGGCCTCGCATCGGCGCGTTCGCGAGACCATCGAAGAACGCGGCCTCGCCCGCAGCCAGATCACCGTGCTCGATGCCCTGCTCAAGCTGCGCCAGGCGTGTTGCGATCCACGACTGGTCACGTCGCCGGAGCAGTCGGAAGAAGCCGTTCCGTCGGCCAAGATGGACTGGCTCAGCAACGCCCTGCCGGAAATGATCGAGGAAGGCCGGCGCATCCTGCTGTTCTCGCAGTTCACGTCCATGCTTGCCTTGATCGAAGCACAGATGCAGGAACTGGGCATTCCTTATCTGTTGCTGACCGGCGAGACCAAGGACCGCATGCCGCTGATCGAGAAGTTCCAGAGCGGCGCCGTGCCGTTGTTCCTGATCAGCCTGAAAGCCGGCGGCACAGGCTTGAATCTCACGGCCGCGGACACCGTCATTCACTATGACCCATGGTGGAATCCCGCCGTCGAGGCGCAGGCCACCGATCGCGCGCATCGCATCGGGCAGCACAAGCCAGTGTTCGTTTACAAGCTCATCGCGCAAGGCACGGTCGAAGAGCGCATCGTGCGCCTCCAGGAACAGAAACATCAGCTGGCCAACCAGCTGTACACCGAAAAGAATGCCGCACCGCTGCAGCTGGATGCGGCCGATCTCGAAATGTTGTTCGCTCCATGATCAAAATCGACCCTGGCCTGCAGAAGCAGATCGACGACCAGCTGTTGGAACAAGGCGCGTTCACCGTGCTGGAGCTGTTGCTCGCGACCGGCCGCCTGGCCTACAGCGATTACGAAAGCTGGCGTCGCCAGGAAATCGAATTCCTCGACGGCGTGCTGATGGGCAGCCCGGAGAAGATCCGCGCGCAGATCGAACAGTCGGTGAGCTACGCTCGCAGCATCGGGCTGGTGGAACAGCCGCAGGACTTCACTGCCTGGCACACGGACGCACCGGCCAGCAACAAGCCGCTGCGCATCAGCGCTCAGACCGATTTGCATCGACTCATCGCGGGTCGATTCATTCCGGCAAAGCTGGCGCCGCAGATGGATCTGTTCTTCGACAATCCCGTGGCCACGCTGACCAACGGCATCGCTCAGGCACTGGCTGCGATGAATGCCACGGATGCGCAACGGCAGCTGGATCGTTTGTATGAAATCGCGCCGAATCATTCGGACCTGGCCGGCTATGATCGATTGATGGGGGCGCTCGCTCGTCTGGGCCAGCCGGTCCACGATACACGCGAAGCGCTGGCATTCCTGCAGGAAACCGCACCGACGGCCAAGCGCCTGCTCGGCTCGCAATGGCGCGAGCTGCTGACGCCGCTGTGGCGACAGCTGGCCGATGCGTTGAACGATCAACCGTTCAGCGCCGACGAGCCGCAGCTTCACCGCAGCCATGCACTGACTCAGGCGCAGGATTGGGCTGGGGTGAGCGCCTGTGTTTTGCAGGATCCCGAGTGGTGGCGTCGGCCTGCGCTCTGCCTCGCGCTCGCGCAGAGCGGCGCCTTTCAGCATCGCCGGATCGAGTCCCTCACCGGCTGGTTCGCTTTGTGCTGGCACGCGCCAGCGGTCGCCGCCGACGCATTGAGCAAACCACAGCAGCCGGATGCAGGTGTCGGCAAAGCGTGGCAGGAATTTCTGGCCACCGAAGATGATTTGGCCGATGACGACGCCGAAGATTCGGTGCTCGCCCCCGGCGATTTCCCCGCATGGATGCTGTTGCACGAGCCCGGTCTCGCGAGACAAATGGGCATCGAGCTGGCCCGCACCGATACGGCGGGCGAACGACACTATCGCTGCGTGCATCGCTGGCTGGAGGCCCGTCGTGCACAGAAGAAAGATGAAGAGCTGGCTCAGCGCAAGGCGCTGCAGGCCAGACATCCACTGTTGTTTCGTTATCTGAAGAGCGTCGTCGGCTAACGCAGCACTCCGCCGGAAATGTCGCGGCGCGCCCCGCAAGGAACGGCGCACCTTACGTATTCTCGCATGGGCGCGACGGCGTATCCTCGCACGCGCTCGCATCTGTGCTTTCTCACAGAGCGCCGTGCAACTTGAGATCGAAGGGGAGCGCCATGAACAGATTCCTCGTGCAGCTATCGACGGCCGTGCTCGTGATCGCTTCGAGCATGATTGCAACAGCAGCGGACAAAGACGCCAGACCGGCGGCCAGCGATGCCGATATCATCAAGAGCGCCATGACGGCTGCGCCGATGAAGGTCTCGCAACACGCGACGGTCGTTGCCATGGACGCCAACGGCAAGATGCGCACGCTGCGCAAAGGAACGAACGGTTTCACTTGCATGGGCGACAACCCGGAGACGCCCGGCCCCGACCCGATGTGCATGGACAAGAATGCAATGGAGTGGGTGCACGCCTGGGTCGGTCACAAGGACCCGCCGCGCGGCAAGGTGGGATTCATGTACATGCTCGCCGGCGGCACCGATGCCAGCAACACCGATCCGTACGCGACCGCGCCCACGTCGGAGAATCACTGGATCAAGACCGGCCCGCACGTGATGATCGTGGGCGCCGACGCGAGCTTCTACGACAACTACCCCAAGGACGCGACACCCGACACCGCGGTGCCCTACATCATGTGGGCTGGATCGCCGTATCAGCACCTGATGGTGCCGGTGAAATGAGCGCTCGAGTCATTCGCACGACTGGCGGCAATCTCGCAGTTCGTCCAGGCACAGCTGGTCGGACGCGCGAGCGTTGTCGTCACAGTCCTGGCGGCGGGAAGCGACGGAGCCGCCCAGCACATCGACGCAGGCTTTGTATCTCGTCGTCATGCGCGCCAGACAGGCTTCGCGATTGAAGGCCGAATCGCAGCGCGCCTGACCGAAGAAGGCGCAGCTGGTTGCGGCCGGATTCGTTGTGGTGATCCGCCCCGGAGTTGCGCCGAACGCGACCGCTCGCATGCACTCCTGCTTGCCGCGGCGGCCGAGGCTTCGACATTCACCATCGTCGCGCTCGCATTGAGCGATGCATTGCTTGCGCCGCGCATCGATGCCGCTTCCGGCGAATGACGAAGAGGACGATTCATTGGACGGCGTCGCCTTCGCCACTCGCTGCGGCGGCGGTGACGACTCAGGCGCGGGCAAGGAAGTCGCGCTGATCGCGTCGGCAGGTGACTGCTGTGCAGCCGATGTGGACTTGTCGGATGCAGGCTCGGGTAAAGCCGCAGCCGGCGCCGATGTTTCTTCCGGCGGTGGCGGGTCGGTTGGCGCAGTTCCATCGGTTCCGTCAGCACCCGCCAGTTGTGCCGAGCCCGCGGCTGGCACTGGCGCCGATTTTGCGACCGGCGCCGACGCGACCGCTGCCGGCTTCGGCGGCTGACCTTGATTGCTGACGATCACGAACGCTCCGGCCGCCGCAGCCGCGAGTCCAGCGCCGATCAGTATCAGGCTGCCGTAACGAACCTTCTTCGGCGGCGGCGCTTCGATCTCGGCGAGCAACTCATTCAACGACTGGAAGCGGTCCTCCGGCATCACCGCCATGGCGCGCATCAGCGCAGCCGCATATCGCTTCGGCAGGTCACGACGAATGGTCTCGATCGGCTGCACCGCGCCGGTCGGCAGCGTGCCCGCGAACAGCTCGTACAACACCACACCGAGCGCGTACTGATCGGTGCGCCAGTCGACTTCCTTGGAGCCGATGCGCTGTTCGGGCGACATGTAATAAGCCGTGCCGAGCGCCATGCCGGTCTGCGTGAGCTGTGAATTGGCAAAGGCGCGCGCGATACCGAAATCCATCAACTTGACCGTGCCATCCTCGGCCAGCCAGATGTTCTCTGGTTTGATGTCACGATGCACGATGTAACGATGCGCATAGCGCAGTGCGTCGATGAGCTGACGGGCGATGTCGGTGACTTCAGCGATGCTGAACACGCGATTGCTCTGACGATACTGCTCCATGCGCTGCCGCAGCGTCTGGCCTTTGAGCCGCTCCATGGAAAAGTAGTAAAGCCCGCCGCTGATGCCGACGTCGTGCACTCGCACGATGTTCGGATGGGACAGGCTGCAGGAGACTTTGGCCTCGGCGAGAAACCGATCCTTGGCGGCGCTGCTGAACTGCAAGTCCTGGCGCAGCACCTTGATCGCCACGTCCTCCTCCTTCAGACGATCGCGCGCCGCATACACGTTCCCCATGCCGCCCTGGCCGAGCAGGCCGCCGATCTCCAGGCGGTCCGCGATGACGGCGCCCGGCTCCATGCGAACGAACGTGTCACCCGACGGCGCCGGTGTCAGCGTGGTCGCGGAACGCATCACGGTCGCGCTCGCGTCGCTGGAATTCGTGTAGCGGCCGGTGCCGGTGAGGTATTCGTAAGCGTCGCTCAGCTCGGCGAGCCTGGCGCCCTGGGTGTTGCGCTCGACATCGGTCTGCGCCTTCACCAGCCGGTCCTGCACGACGGCCAGTTGCTCGCCATAGACCCTCGCCACGGTGGCGTGATCTTCGTTTCCCTGCAGACCCAGGCATGCCAGCGCCGCTTCTTTGTTCATGGCCGGATTGTATGCCCGGGCCGCGCCATCCGTGCCCGGCCTCGCCCTTAAGGGAGGGTCGGAGAGCGATCGAACGCACATTCGGGGCTGGGCAGGACGCCCGAATGCGGTAAATTCGCGCGTCCCCCTTGGTCAGTCGAGTGTGGTTTCGTGCGGTTCAGCTCTATCGCGGCTTCTGTTGTTTTGACCGGTTGTGTTTTCTCCGGCGCTGTCCCGGCGGCCAGTCCGGGCACCGGTTTTCGGGTCCTGGATTTCGGCGCGCCCTGCGACCGGATCGTGGTGCTGGAAGATGCCCGCGGCTCGCGGTCGTTCGAGGGCAAGCTGCCTTCGGGCTATCAATTCGCTTTCCGGGTTCGCGAGCTGGATCGCGATGCCCTGGCGGTCTACTCCTGCGACGACGGCAAGCTCTTCCGCGGCGGCTACATCTTCGAGGCCAAGGATGAGGCGGACGCAGCCGCGCTGTACGCCAGGATCAAAAAGCGCGTCAGCCGCGAGCGGGGCACACCGTCCTACGACTTCGCGTCCGCCGCTCACCGCAAGAAAATGAGCGACGCCGGCGCCACGCTGTCTCGCGTCGACACGCTGGTCGCATTCTGGGATGGCCCCATCTCCGAAGCGCACGCGTCCGTCGCCGAGCCGTCCAAGGACCGCGGCTGGCGAGTGAGCCTGAGCTACACGGCGAACACTCACGTGGAGGAGTGAGCAGGAGAAGAGTGGCGCGCCCGGAGAGACTCGAACTCCCGACCACTGCGTTCGAAGCGCAGTACTCTATCCAACTGAGCTACGGGCGCGGAGCCGGCATTGTAACGTGACGGCCCCGTGCCGGCCAGATGTACGGGGCCGCCGGTAGCGCAACGCCCGATATCGAGTACGAGGCGCCAGACGAAGCTTCCCGCCACACTTGTTACTCCCACCCTGCCGGCGGCGGGCGCAATACTCCTCCCAACACGCGAACGCATCGATTCGGAGGTTGCGATGAGTGCATCACCTGAAAAAGCCGGCAAGGAACTGCAAGGCCTCGACACCCCGCCGATCGTGTCGGCGCAGGATTGGGCGGCTGCGCACGCGAAGCTGCTGGTCAAAGAGAAGGAGATGACCCGCGCGCGTGACGCGCTGATGGCCGAGCGACGTCGGATGCCCTGGCTGGCCGTCGAAAACAAATATACGTTCGAAGGCCCGCGGGGCAAGGTGAGCTTGCTCGATCTGTTCGAAGGTCGCCGCCAGCTCATCGTCTATCGCGCCTTCTTCGAACCCGGCGTGCACGGCTGGCCGCAGCACGCTTGCGTGGGTTGTTCGATGGTGGCCGATCAAGTCTCTCATCTATCTCATCTGCACGCGCGCGATACGACTCTGGCGTATGTCTCGCGTGCGCCGCAGCCCGATATCGCGCGATTGAAAAAAGAGATGGGCTGGACCATGCCCTGGTACACCATCACCGACAGCTTCGACGCGGACTTCGGCGTGAATGAATGGCACGGCCATAACGCATTCATTCGCGACGGCGAGCGCATCTATCGCACCTACTTCATCAACAACCGTGGCGACGAGGCGATCGGGACGGTGTGGAGCTTCCTGGATATGACGGCGCTCGGCCGCCAGGAAGAATGGGAAGACTCACCGAAGGGCTATCCGCAGAGCCGTCCCTACAAATGGTGGAACTGGCACGACAGCTACGTGCCGGGCGCGCCGCCGGACCCGAAGTGGGTCGAGGTGTCGGACGCTGGCGAGGCCGCGTTCAGAAAGCGCGAGAAGTGAGCTGGAGCGGGCGCCACCGACAACTATCGGCGGCGCCCACTCACGACGCGCGATTCTCCGCAAGCATGTTACAGAACAGCGCGCCCTGCTCGATCGCATCGTCCAAGGCCACGTGACTGTGCGGCAGCTTGTCGAACCAGCGTTTCGGCATGTTTCTTTTGGTACTCGCCCGATAGTCCGTTTTCAGCATCGCCATGGCGAACGTCTTCATGTCCAGCGCCGAGTGACTGAACGGACTTTCGCCGACGAATTTGATCAAGTACCAATACACGAACAGGAAATCGAACCCCGCCGGATACGCCACGAACACCGGCCTGCCCTGCAGTGATTTGATCCAACTCACATAGCGTGCCATCGCCCGTTCGGGCGTTTCCAGATCCTTGCGACACGCCGCCCAGGCTTCGGGTTGCGTCGCCCACCATTGCGCAGTCTTCGGATGCGCCTGCGCTCCAGGCAACGTTTCGAGGTTTGCGGAGAAAGTGGCAATCAATACCTTGTCGGCGGTGTAAGCCGCCGAACCGAGGCTGAGCATGGAGTGCGGGCCGGGAATCGGACCGTCGGTTTCGACATCGGTGCTGACGTAGATCTCGTTCATGGCGCCAGTTCACCAGAATCCCGTTGGATTCGAAACCGGAAAGAGTAAGTGCGCGGGGCAAGCACGCGCCGATGGCTCGCTTTAAACCTTTGCGAGAGCAGCCGCGTCCTACCGGTACCGTACACTTTTGTGGAAGCCCAATGATCGCGAGCCGTGCCCATTGTTTGGGACTGCTGCTGGCCATGCTCGCCATCCGAGCCTTTGCCGTCGACATCGACGGTCGAATCGATGCCGATGAGTGGCGAGAAGCCCGGCATATCACGGACTTCCGCAAGACCCAGCCATTGAATGGCGAGCCCGCCTCGCTGGCCACCGAGGCGTGGGTGCTGGCGACACCGGAAGGGCTCGCGGTGGCGTTCCGGAATTTCCAGCCGCCTTCGGTGATTCGTACCCAGCAACGCGTGCAGCGGGATTTCAAGGACCTGGTCGATCGCATCGATGTGATGATCGATTTCGATGGCGATCACCGCACCGGCTATAACTTCAAGGTGAGCTCCACCGCCGGCATCTACGACGCCATCCTCACCAACGAAACCGAATTCAACCCGGACTGGGACGGCAACTGGCGCCACGCCGTCGGCGGCGATGCGGACCACTGGACGGTCGAAGTGCTGATTCCGTGGCACATCGCTCCAATGCGAGAGAACACCGGCGACGTCCGCACCATCGGCATCTATCTCGACCGGATCGTCGGCTCCACCGGCGAACGCGTCTCGTGGCCGCTGGCCAGCTGGGAGCGGCCGCGCTTCCTGTCCGAGTTCGCGCCGCTCGAAGTCGCCAGCTTCAATCAATCGCTGCTGGCCATCACGCCGTATGTTTCGAGCCTTTACGACGTCATCGACACGGACAACGAGCTCGACGGCGGCGTCGACCTGTTCTGGAAACCCAACGGCCAGCTGCAACTCAGCGCCACGGTGAATCCGGATTTCGGCCAGGTGGAAGCCGACGAGCTGGTGGTGAACTTCGACGCCACCGAAATTTTCATCAGCGACAAACGGCCGTTCTTCACCGAGAACCAGGGCATCTTCGAGTTCACCACCCCGTCCGATTTCAGCCAGATCCTGTACACGCGCCGCATCGGCGCGCAGGCCGACGACGGCCAGGGTGCGGCGGACATCACCGGCGCAGCCAAACTGAATGGCAGCATCGGTGCGACCAAGTATGGCGTGTTCGCTGCCGACGAAGCCGACGCGGCGGGCCGCTCATTCGGCGCGCTCCGGGTGGTGCGCGACTTCAAGCAGCAGAATCTCGGCATGATCGCCACCCGCGTCGAGCGGCCGTATCTGGATCGAACCGCCAGTGTGGTGGGCCTCGATCACAACTGGCGACCCACGGCGCGCTGGAACATTCGCACCCGCCTGATGGCGAGCGAGATCGACCAGCTCGGTCAAAGCACCAGCGGCGATGGCGCGACCATCTGGGCGGACTACGAAATGGATCATGGCTGGCGGCAGCAATGGATCGGCATGCACTTCAGCAACGCTCTGGAAATCAACGATGCCGGTTACCTGTCGCGCAACAGCACCAACTACGCGCACTGGCAACTGAATCGTCGTTTCACCCAGCTGCCCGCCGAATCGCGTTACATCTCCAAGGACTGGCGCTGGCGGATCAGCACGGATTACAACGATCACGGCCAGTTGCTGAACCACCAGTTCCGCATCAGCCGCGAAAGCCGCCTGCGCAATGGCAGCTACGAGTACGCGCAGGTGAACATCAACAGCGCGGGCGTCGATGACTTGCTGACACGTGGCAACGGCGCGGTGAAGCTGCCGCCGAATTTCAACAGTTATGTCGAGTACGAAACGCCGCGACAGGGCAACTGGGCCTGCCACCTGGAGCTCGAGGCGTACAGCGGTGGCCTGTCGGGCAACGACAAAGTGGGCTACGCCATCAATCTGGAGCCGACGTACTTCATCAGCGACGCCTTGAACGTGTATCTGGGTTTATATGCCAGCCGCAAGCCGGACTGGCTGGTGTGGCAACGGGACACTCTGATCGGCAGCTTCGACGGCGAAGAATCGCATTTCAGCGGCGGCTTCAACTGGGTGATGACCAACCGGCAGGAGCTGCGCTTGAAACTGCAGGCCGTCGCAGTCAATGCCGAGCTGCGCCAGGGCTACCGCGTCGATGTCACTGGTAACGCCGTACCCACCGACGAAACGATCGAGGACTTCAGCGTCCGCAATCTCGGCTTGCAAATCCGCTACCGATTCGAATTTGCGCCGCTGTCGTATCTATACGTGGTGTACGGGCGCGGCGGATATGAGCAGCAGGCGGTGAGCGACGACCGCACTCGGCTGCTGCGAGATACCTTCAGCCTGCGCGATGACGATCAGTTGCTGGTCAAGCTCAGCTATCGGTTCGAATCGTAGACCGGCCTCGCGACTCGTGTCAGTCTAGGCGTGCCATCCACATTCGCGGATGGTGCCCACGGACGATCCCGAAGAAGACGCTGAATGATCGATATCGCGATTGCCACCTGTTCGTACCATCCTGAGCTGGCTCCCCAAGACCGTGGCGTGATCGCCGAACTGGCCGGGCTCGGCATTCGGGCCACACCGTTGATCTGGACCGATGCGACTGCCAGCCTCGACAAGTTTGCGGCGGTGGTCGTGCAATCCACCTGGGACAGTCATCTGGATGCGCCCGCCTTCGCCAACTGGGCACGCCGGGTGCACGCGCGGACCGCGCTGTTCAATCCGCTCCACTTGCTCGAGTGGAATCTCAATAAGCGTTATCTGCAGGACCTGGAACAGCAAGGGATTCCGATCACGCCCACGCTGTGGGTGCACGCCGGCAGCGCTGTCGATTTGCGCCGCGAAGTCTCGGAGCGCGGCTGGACTCGCTTCATCATCAAGCCTGTCGTGTCCGCCGGCGCCACCGAGACGCATATCTTCGACGCGGACACGATGGAGTTGGCGCAGGCAACCCTGGATCGGCTCGTGACCCGAGTCAACCTCATGGTGCAGCCCTATCTGCTGGCGTTCGAAACCGAGGGCGAGCGTTCGTATGTTTTCTTCGACGGCGTCTTCAGCCATGCGGTCCGCCGCCCGCCGACGCTGAAGTCCGCGCCGCGCGGCTTCGATGCGCCTCACCACATGCCGCCGATCGAGGCGGAGCTGCAACTCTCGCTGCAGGTATTGGAGAAGATCGAGGAAGCGCCGCTGTACGCGCGAGTCGATCTCGCGACCAACAACGATGGCGTCGTACGGCTGCAGGAGGTCGAGATCGTTGAGCCCTGCCTGTTCACATCGCTCGCCCCGGGCGCACAACAACGCTACGCCCGGGCGATTGCTGGTCGACTGTCTAGTGGACCAAAGTAGTGAGCGGCCACACGTACGCCTGCCCCAGCACGAGCAGGCTGACCAGCAGCGCCAGCGCGATGCTGTGGAAGAACACATAGCGCAAGATCTCGCTTTCGTGACCGTACCAGCGCGTGGCTGTGGACGCGACCACGATGCTCTGCGCATCGATCATCTTTCCCATTACGCCGCCGGAGCTGTTGGCCGCCGCCATCAGCACGGGATTCAGCCCGAGTTGCTCGGACGTAATTCGTTGCAGGCCGCCGAACAGAACGTTTGACGCGGTATCCGAACCGGTAAGCGCAACACCGAGCCAGCCGAGCATGGTGCCGAACAGCGGATACAACCAACCCGTCTGCGCGAACGCCAGGCCCATGGTCGCATCCGCGCCCGAGTAACGCGTGACGTAGCCGAGCGCGAGCATCGCCGCGATGGTCAGCAACGACAGTCGCACGACCACCAGCGTCTGGAAATATTCGCGCAGGAACTCGCGCGGCGAGAATTTCATCAGCATGCTGCTGATGACCGACGCAACCAGAATCCCAGTGCCGGTCATCGACAGCAGATTGAAGTTATAAACGGCGGCTTCGGCGCTGGGCGCGGCAACGACGGGCGGTACTTTCTGTACCAGCTCGTGCAGCCCGCCCACGGGTAGCTTGATGCTGAACAACGAATCCAGCCAGGCTTTGACTTGTGGGGTGCCCCACAGGAACACGCACACACTGAGCACGATCCACGGCAGCCACGCCTTGAACACCTGCTCCGACGTATGAGCCGTGGCCGCCGGCTCTGCCGCGACAGCCTTCTCCGGCTGGCCCCGCGTGGTCGAATGCCAGATGCTGGCCGGCTGCCACACCCGCAGAAACAACGTGAGCGCCCCCATCGAGCACAGCGCCGCAACGATATCGACCAGCCAGGGCCCATGAAAGTTGGAAACGAGGTACTGCGGAATCGCGAACGCCACGCCGGCGACCAGGATCGCAGGCCACACCTGCAACATGCCGCGCCACCCGGCGAACGCACAGATCAGCCAGAACGGCACGATGATCGAGAAGAACGGCAACTGCCGCCCGACCATGCCACTCAGCTCGTGCACGTCGAGACCGGTCACACTGGCGAGCGCCAGCACTGGAGTTCCCAAGGCGCCGAAAGCGACCGGCGCGGTATTCGCGATCAGCGACAGCCCCGACGCGGCCAGCGGCGAGAATCCCAACCCGATCAACATCGCGCCGGTCACCGCCACCGGCGTGCCGAATCCCGCCGCGCCCTCGAAGAACGCGCCAAACCCGAATGCGATCAACAGCAATTGCAGCCGCCGATCGGGCGTGATTCCGGCAATGCTGTCCTGAAGAATGCGGAACTGCCCGCGCTGCTCGGTCAGCCGATAGAGAAAGATCACGTTGAGAATGATCCAGCCGATGGGCATGAGCCCATACGCCGCGCCGAATGCCGCCGCCCGCGTTGCCATACCCGTCGGCATCCCGAACGCGACGATTGCAATGGCCAGGGAGCTCGCGATGCCGAGCAACGCCGCCACATGCGCTTTCATTTTCAGCAGGCCGATACAACCCAGCAGCACGACGACCGGCACGGCCGCCATGAACGTGGACACAATGGCGTTGCCGAACGGATCGTAACTCTGTGCCCACATACCCCGCCCCTGTTATGAAATGCTGCTTCCCTTGAAAGCCGGGTCCTGCTGCCTGCGGCGGAATGCTTCGAGCCCTGCGATCCACGCCGCCACCCAAGCCGCGCCGAACGCGTACCCGCCGAGCACGTCGCTGAAGTAATGGACTTGCAGTATCACTCGACTGAAACCCACGCACACGATCAGCGTCATGGCGATCGCGGCCACCGGCAAATGCCAGCGCGGCGAGGAGTGAATCACCATCAAATATGCGAGCAAGCCATAGACGATGAATGCCCCCGAGGAATGACCGCTCGGAAAGCTCCAACCGTGCGCAGAAGCGAAGCCATGCAGATGTTCGGGTCGGGACCGTTCGAAGAGGGCTTTCAAGCCGACATTGAGCAACCCGCCGCCGGCGGTTACGACCAGCCACGTGATGGCCAGCACCCAACGGCGCCGAACCAGCATCACCAGGGCGATGACCGCAACCAATGGGATCAGGAACTTTTTATCGCCCAGATCGGTGACGGCCGCGAAGATGCGCAGTTGCTGATCGCTCGCGTGCTGGCTCAATGCCGCGCTCAACGCGTCGTCGAATTGCGCGAGATCCTCATCGACACCGATCTCGTCCGCGATCTCCACGAAGCCCACGCATGCCGTGATCGCAATCACCATGCTCAAGAGGGCCTGCACTCCCAATCGCCGCGCGAGCTGCCAGATCCCGTGAACAGCGCCCGGAATGGGCAGCCTCTGCACATGAGGACGAATGCCAGCAAGCAAGTCCTGCACCCGCGCCACGACCCGAGCGCCATAACGTTCCAGTACGTACCAAAGCAGCCAAGCGCCCAGCAGCATGCCGAGCGTGATGACGAACAGCACCGCCCAGAGATGGATCGCCAGGAACTCTGCAAGTTTTTCAGTTGTCATTGTCCAGCGCCGGGTGTGCGCTCGCCTCGTCGTTGGAGGCGGCGACGCGCTGGTGATCGTAGGCTGTTCGCGGGGGCCGCAGCAATCTGTAAGAGCGCGGCGGCGCGCACCCTGGGTCAGGGAATCTGCAAGGTCGCCCGATAATCCTGCAGGTCGCGCTCGCGATGCACGCGCTCTTCTTCCAGCTGCCGGATTTCTGATTTGAGCTGCCCAACGCGCTCGCCGAGATGTTTGACATCCACGACGGCCTGCGCACGCTCCTCCGCAGTCGCCTCGCTGCTGATCGCGACCGCGGAGCGCTTGACGATATCCGACTCGGCCGCCCGCAGATCGCCGCGTCTCGCGTCGAGTTGATAAGAAACATTCGACAGGCGGGACTCGAGCGTATACAGCTGACGGCCCGAGTGATACGCATCGGCAAAGGCCGGATCCAGATCGGCCGGACAGATGCCACTGTAGCCGCCGCCCTGCGCCCCCAGCCTGAAGCCGTTGGCGGGCACGCAATACTCGCGCAATCCTGCGGCGCGCCCTTCCTGGTATGCCGCAAGATCCGGAGTCACCCCATGCTTCGCGCATGCCTTGCGGTGCTGGCCGATGCGATCGCCGGAATAGCCAGCAGCGCCGTCCTCGAAACCGACGGTGCGCCAGTCCACCGTCAGGCATTCCTCCCGATCCATGGTCGCGCAGCCGCTCATGGCAAGCAGCAGCATCGCGGCGCCTGCACGCGCAATGGATGGGATTTTCGGCGTTCGCATGTGAGTCCGCCCTCGACCGAGGCCAGGGGCTTAAAGTACCGGGGCGGCCGGGATTGCTACGTGAGCCGTGTCACATTCGCCCGCTCGCTCCCATGGAGCCCGTCCATGGGACTGAGCATCCGGCCTCGGGCCGTCACGGGCCCGAGACCAGTGGCTCGATCGCTCAGCCAGGAATCTCCGGCTCGACCAGCCTGGCGAGCTGTTCGAGCGATTCCTGCCAGCCCAGATAACAAGCGTGGACTGGAATCACGTCGGGAATGCCTTCCTGCACGATATGGATCTCCACACCCACCGACACCGGTGTGATGGTGATGCTGGTGGGCATCTCGCCCGGCAGGTTCGGATCGTCGAAGGTGCTCACGTAGCGGATCTTTTCATTCGGCACCAGCTCCTTGTACGTGCCGCCGAACGAATGCGCCTGGCCGTTGGTGAAGTTGGTAAACGAGGCGCGGTACTTGCCGCCGACTCTCGCATCCAGCTGGTCCACCTTGCAGGTGAAGCCATACGGCGGCAGCCATTTCGCAAAGGCCTGGGGATCGAGGAACGCGCGATAGACGCGCTCGGGCTTGGTACGCAGCACGCGATGCAGTTTGACAGTGCCTTGCATGGCTCTCTCCTGTAAATGAGGGTGAAAATCGAGCATTCGAGGCAAGGACGAGCGAGAGCCCCGGCCGCCGACATCCTGTCATGGCATTTTGCCAGGCCGGTCGATGCCCTACGGTAGCTGCTCGGCGAGATTCGTCGGGGGCTCGGTCCGCACCTGCTGCAGGCTGCTGTCGACCCATCGGTAGGAAAAAATGTCGGCGCCCGGCTCAGTGCACCGCTCCGGCCAGGATGGGAACGAGCGCGGATCATCCAACGTGCTCGGATCGAATGCCGCCGCGCTCCCACCGGTAAATAGGCGGAAGCCGTTGGTGCCGCGCTCGACCCAATGGCGAATCGTGTTCGGCGCATCGGGCTGCAGAACATCTACTGAACCCATTGCCGTGAGTCGATTCGGAAATCGGGCAAGCGAATCGCACGGTATGCGGGCCGCCGCCACGCATGCCGATGAGCTCGCAGCGAGGCGCATCGTTTCGGACGCCGCTCGCGGCCGGCTGACACCGCGCTGTAGGCTTGTTGTTCGTCGATCAACCAGCAGCGCAGAACGCGCTGGGGTATCCATACGCCTGTCACAATCCGGACATATCCTGTTCACGGCGATCTTCGCTCACGACAGGTTCGGTTCATGAAACGGTTCGGAAAAGCTCCCGCGCTGCTTGCGTTGCTCATCGCTGCCACTCTCACCAGTGCCGCCGGCATGGCGGATCCGTTACACAAGTACGGCGATGAAGGTGCCTGGTGCCATGTCGACAGCGGCTGGATCTTCCCCAAGGACGTGGGCAATTTCGCGCGGGTGTTGCAGCCGTACAATATCGATGGCAACAACGATGCGGGCGCGGAGTATCGACAGGAGTCGGGACAGCTGAAAGGGTCGATCGAAGTCGATGTGTATGCCGCGGATTCGGCGGCGACCGATGCAAACATCGATGGCGCGAAAGCGACGGCGGCGCGTAAGGCTGGCGAAGGCGCGAAGATTCAGTCGGAGGCGCCGTTCCAAATCGAGGGCGAGAAAGAGCTGCAGGGCGTGAAGATCGAGTACGCGACCGACACGGAATCGCCCGGCGGGCAAACCAATCTGTATTACTTCACGACCGATCGGTGGCACGTGAAAATCCTGGCTCACGCCAGCCTCGCGGACAATGAGCGCGACGAAGCGCTCGATGCATTCGTGCGAGCGCTGCCCTGGAATTCACTCGGCACCAATCCCGGTATCCACTGAGCGAGACGAATGCGGCCTTCAGTCATCGTCACTGCAATGAGCATGCTCGCCGCCTGCGGCGGCCTTGCGTACATGCATGCGAGTCGCGATTCGCCCGAGGCACCTGGCGCGTCAGCACCGGCGCGGGCCGCAGAAGCAGCCACCGAACAAGATAGAACCGAAGCAACGCCGACGACCGCGGCCAGCACCGCCGCAGCAACCTCGACTGCATCTGCTTCTGAATCTGCATCAGATCCCGTCGGTGCCGCACCTCGATCCACGCGACCCGACACGGTCGAGCAATGGATCAAGGATACGCAGGACAGCGACCCCAAGATCCGTGCCGCCGCCATCGCCAAGCTGGCGAATGCCCCGAAATCTCAAGCCCTGCCTGTGCTCAAGCAAGTGCTCGACACCGGCGAGCCCGAAGTCGATCGTCACATCGCGCTTCGCTCGCTGCACACGCTCGCTTTGCGCGACGGGGATCGCGACAGCCAGGTGAGGGACGTAATGCGCCGCGCGATCTATCACAGCGACAACGACGGCGTCACCCAGACCGCCCAGTCGCTGCTCGACGATGTGGAAGCGGCGCTGGCCGAGCAGGAACAAGAATAAAAATAGCGATCCGGCTTACACGCAACGTGCGACCGACCTGACCTGCGAGCGATCCAGACTACCGCGAGCTGTCGCACTCGGCCCATGCTGCGCAGTTGTTTTCGAGCCCAATGCGCCGACGACACGTGACCTCGATTTGTCCGAGCCGGTAATCGACGTACGCCAGCGCCTCAGTGATAAAAAGAACGGCGGCCAGGGGCGCCGCCGGTCTCGCGAATCAGACTGCCAGGATGCCGACCACGCGACTGATCGACCAATAAGCAGCCACCCCGCCGATGACATAGAGCGCCGGCGTGCGGGCTGCGACGAATTGCGGTCGCGACGCCAGGGCGCGATACACCCCGTAGCAAAGGACCACCACCAGCAGCTGACCGGCTTCCACGCCGAGATTGAATGTGAGCAAGGCCACGAACAGATTGTTCTGCGGCAGCCCGATATCGGAAAGCGCGCCCGCGAAGCCCAGCCCGTGTACCAGACCGAACAGGAACGCGACCAGTGCCGGCCAGCGCCGCGACAACGTCTGTTCCTTGTTCAGCGCCTCGCCCGCGACCAGCATGATCGACAGCGCGATCGTCGCCTCCACCGGCGGCGGGCGCAGCGTCAGCAGCCCGAGCGAGCTCAGTGCCAGCGTGAGGCTGTGCGCGAGCGTGAAGGCGCTGATCGTGTACACCAGTCGTTTGTTGAAACCGACCAGGAACAGCAGCGACAGCACGAACATCAGATGATCGAAGCCGGCGAGAATGTGCTCGACGCCCAGGGTCACGTAAGCCCACGCGATCTCGCCCATGCCGCGCTTGTCGTCAGCCGAACCATACAGATGCACTTCCGGTTGACGCGTGGTGAGCGTAAACACCCGCCTCTGCCCATCGAGCCAGAAGATCTTCACGATGGCGGCGGAATAGTCCTCGCCGACACCGTCGACGCGCAGCGTGCCGAACAAGCCTTTTTCGCCGCAATGGAGCATGTTCGTGTCCACAGTGCAGCTCTCGGGCCACACCGGCGCGAGCACGACGGCGGGCGCCTTGTCGCTGCTGGCGGTCCATTGCCACAAGAAGTCTCCCGGCGAGGTCTCGCGCACTTCCATTTCCGCCATGCTGAGCTCATGGGCGGAGACAGCGCTCGAAGCCAGCGCCAGCAGCGCGAGCAACAGCAGATGAAGCTTGCGCATCACTGCTTCACTCCATCGATCACGATGGTGTACTTCTTCGCCAGAGCGCCGACCGCGGCGCTGCGCTGCTCGGACATCACCGCATCCGTCCAATCTTGCGTCACGATGCCACGCAGCCGCTCGAAATCGGCCGGCTCGGCGGCGACGGTGGATTCGAGCCGCATCGCGCGCCAGCCGGTCTTCGTCTGCAAAGCACGCCACTCACCCGGAGGCGAGTTTTCCAGCGTGGCCGCGAACTCTTCGCCATAGCTCTGGACGATGGTTGCGTGCGGACGATCGGTGAACACGCGCAGGCCGGCTTGCACGTCGGGCGTGGCGCCGGCATTCAGCGCGCTGACGAACGAACGCACCGTGGCTTCCGAAACCTCGCCGGACAGCACCGCTTCCTGGAAATTGAACCGCTGTGGAATGTCATAGCGGGAACGGTGCTTCTCGAACCATTCGCGCACCACTTTCTCGTCGTACTCGGGGCGCTTGGTGTTGCTGTCGACCATGCTCAGCGCCTTGAAGATGACGCGCTCGCGGATGGACTTGTCGCCCTTGTCGAGGCCCAGCGCGAGACCTTCGCGATACAGCACTTCGTTATCGAGCCACACCTGCCGGAGCGCGCGCAGCTCCTCGGCATTCGGCTTGCGGCCGCGAGCGGCTTCGAACGCCTGCTGCGCCTCGGCGTCGACCTGGGCATCCAGCTCGATGCGATTCGGATCGTCGGCCTGGCCGGCGATAAATGCATCGACGCCGAACAGCACGGCCCCGATCAGAATGAAATGAAACAACGGCTCGCGCGTCCAGCGGACGCTCTTGGCCGGCGCGACGCTCGAGCTGGCAGCCGCACCGATCCCGGAACTCGACAGAACAGATGACATAGGTAATCGCCCCGACAGAAACGAAGGAACGCCGCGCGTTGCCGCGCGGCGTTCTGAGGGTCTCGGTGACGCCGAAGGGTTACTTCACGCCAACCACAGAAATGCCGTTCTTCACTTCGATGAAGATCGGGTTGCTGTAGAACCACAGATCGGCCCAGGCGGCCACGTCATAGCTGACGTACTGCTGACCCGTGACGGCCGGATAGCGCGCCATGTGGTCCGGGCAGCCGTCGATGCTGTCGCCGGTGTAGACCGTGTTGGCCGGAATCGCCGTGGTCATCCGCGTCGTGCAGGGGATCCGCAGCTTGGACGGATCGCTTGCGTTGGTGAAGATGTCCGCGAGCGGGTTGCCGTCCGCATCGGTCTCATAAGGCGTAGACGGCGGCAGGTTGGTGCCGCGCAGACGCAGGTACTGCGAATTCTTCACCTTGGAAAGGCGGAACGAAGCGACTTTGTATTCGCCCTCCGACGTCCAGGTGCCCTCGCCGAACGTTTTCAGAATGCCGGCCGTGGTGTTCTTGGCGCCCGCGGGCACGGTGTTCATGTCCGGATTGTCGATCCAGTTGTCCGGCCACTGACCCGAGTACTCGGGCAGGCCCGGCTTCTTGATGCCGGTCACCAGACCGCGAATCACGTCGAAGTGATCGAGCTCGGGCTGGTTCAACGGCTGCGTCTTGCTGATCTGAAGCAGCGACGGATTCGCGAAGGTGTACGGCGAGTAGTTGGTGCCGGACGGATCGCGCACCACCATCACGACGAGCACGTCGTCGTTGTTGTTGATCTTGAGCTTCTCGCCCATGACCGCGCAGTTGGCATTGATGTTCACTTCGGTGCCGTTCTTTGCAGCCTGCAGAGCGATGGCTTCCAGCTCGGCCTTGCCGTTGGCGCCTTTGAAACGCTTGTCGGAGCACGCGACGAACGCCAGACGATCGATCAGCTGACCCGACGCGGTCCAGCTGTTGCCGCTGCGCAGACCGTCCACGATCTCCTGCGGATTGGCGATGCCGCCCTTCTCGCGGCTGGTCTGACGCACCATCACGTAATCGCGCTGATATTCGCCAGGATAGAAGTCCTGGGTCGAACGGCGATCGTCCGGAGCGAAGCTGCCGCGGTTGTGCCAGTCGGAGCTGGCGAAGAACCAGAAGTTGCGGCCGTCACCCAGCAGCGCGTCCCACACGCCGCCGATCTGCGCGCCATAGACGCCAGTGCCGCCCCAAGTGGTGCCGCCGACGCTGTCGACGCGGACGCCACCGATGCTGTTGCGATCGGGGCTGTACTCGCCGCGGTTGTCGGAAGCGCCGTGACCAGGCTGCGTCTCGAAGCCGAACGCGATCTTCGGCGCGGCATTGTTGAAGTTACGCAGGTGCTCGATGTTGAAACCGTTGTTGCCGTCCGGGTTGAACGGTCCAGCGCGCTCGAGGTGCGCCGGCACGTAGTAGCTGGTGTACGGGTGGAAGTTGGCCATCCACTTGAGCGCATCGAGGGTCTTCTGGTGACCGCGCAGGCCAGTGCCGGGGCCGCCGGCCGGGAACAGCTTGGCGGCATTCGGCTTCCAATCCGGATTGTTGGAATAGTCGATGCCCGGCACCGAGCAATCCCAGTTGTTGGCGCCACCGCGGCTGTTGTCGGTGTCGCCGCGATCGAAGCAGTACGACCACTGGGCGAGCGCCGTGGCATCGCCGATCGGCACGTAGCTGCCCGGACCCACGGCGCCGTTCTTGCCGACGACCTGGCCGCTGACCACGGACATCGAGGTGTGCTCGTGACCGGCGACCACGGACTCCAGACCCATGAAGATCGGCAGGTTCTTCTGGCCGCTCAGATATTCGGTGACGGGATATTGAATCTCCTGGATCGACTGCCAGCGCCACATGCTGGGATTCGCCTGCGAGGCGAGCGCGGTGGTCGAGCTGCCATCGGACGAGCCGGTGTTGCCCTTCACGGCAGCGGCGCCGATGCTGTTCGCCCAGGTGGTGGTCGGGCCACGGCCTTCGACGTACGGATACGGCTCCGAGCTCAGCGACGCGTCTTCGACGAGCGTGCAATTGCGATTGCCGTTGCCGCCGTGGCCGGCCTGCACGAACCAGTCGAGGCCCCACGGCGTGTCCTGCTTGTCCGTGACCTTCTTGATCAACTTCTCCATGGAGATGGAGCCGTCGGAGCAGGTGGTGTGATTGTGGAAGTCACCGGTCAGGTATTCGCCCTTCGAGCGCGGACCCACATCCGGTGCAGGTTTACCCGAATCCTTGGCTGAGGCTGCGGCCATCGTGGCCACACTGAGAACCGCCGCGACCGCGGCCGCGATCTGGCTCCGGGTGATTGCAACTGTCATTTGTATCGAAGCTCCCTTCAAGCTGTCGGGTGTTGTGAGAAGGTTCCGCAGCCTAGAGAGCCGATATGACTACATTGTGAACAATAGATGATCCTTGCACCGTTTCTGAGAAGTCGGCGCGCGCCGCCGTCATGAAGCTGTAGCAATTCGCTTCCTAGAATAGAAGGTTGCGCCAGCGCGCGAGCTCATCGAAGCAGTCTTCACCATGTCTGGTACGCCCGAGGTCATTGGCCTTTTTCCCACGCCGTTCATGCGGATTCCCGGCGCGCTGGAGCGCCGGCTGGTCGATGGACTGGTCGCGCATTTCAGCGAGCAGGCGCGCACGCAGAACAATTCTTCAGCGAACCTCTCGCACACGACGATGCTGAAGCCCTCCGACAGCCCGCTGCTGATAACCGCGGCGACTGCGATAACTCCAATGCTGAGCGAGTTCGGCGCCCTGCTGTTCGGCGAGCGGCTGCCGTGGGCACTGAAAGAGATGTGGGTCAACCTGCTCGACACTGGCGGTCGCCAGGCCATGCACAATCACGCCAACAGTTTCATCTCCGGCGTCGCCTACCTGACGCCGACGCATCCGGACTCGCGCACGGTGTTCATGAAGTCGCCGGGCGGCACGGACTTCTCTTTCAAGAACGATCACGCCGGGGTGGTCACGGGCCCGTACAACGCCGAGAAGTGGATCAGCCCGCAACCCGAGCCGGGCGATATCGTTCTGTTTCCCAGCTACATCATGCACGCCGTGCCGCCCAACCCGGGCGAACGGCGCATCACGCTGGCGTTCAACGCCATCCCGACGCAGCTGGATTCGTGGGGATACAAGATTGGGTTCAGCGGTTGACGCTGCAACCCGCGTCGTAGTGGCCCGCGGCGGGCAACCATTGAGCGCGCAACGAATTGCAGCCTCCTGCAATTGCGCATCGCGCGCAGCAGCGAGATAGTGAATGGCTTCCAGAGAGCAACTGCTTGGCTTGCACGACGCCGCCGCGGCAACAGCCTGCATCGAGGCCGGGCGTTCGCGTCAGATCGTGCTCGCTTGCTTGTTGATGGTCGCTTCCGGTTTTGCCGGCCTCGCTTATCAAATCGTCTGGACTCAGCAGAGCACGTCCTGGCTCGGCCACGAGTCGGCAGCCGTGCTCGCCGTCGTTGCTGCGTTCTTCGGTGGATTGGCACTTGGCGCACTGACGCTCGGCTCACGCATTGATCGAAGCGCGCGGCCGGCTCGGTGGTATGCGGGATGTGAGATTGCCATCGGCGCGTGGAGCCTGATGCTGGCCGCGGTTCTCGAACCGGCGTCGAGTGCGCTGCTTGGTTTGATCGGCCCGCAGCCGTCGGCAACGTGGCACTGGTTCGTCGCGTTCTTCGGCACCGCGCTGCTGCTCCTTCCTGCCACGGTCGCAATGGGCGCAACGCTGCCCGCCATGGAGCGCGTGTTTGCGAGCACCTCGTCGAGACACATTTCTATCAGCGCGCTCTACGCAGCTAACACCGCTGGTGCGGTGATCGGCGTCATCGCCGCCGCGTTCTGGCTCGTGCCCGAACTTGGGCTGGCCCACTCAGCCCTGGGCTGCGCCGTGCTCAACTTCGCCTGCGCGGCCGCGGCGCTAAGTTTGCGAACGAACGGGACTGGAGGGGCTAGGGGCACGCAAGCTCCGCATGCAACATCCAGCGCAGATGCGGCGGCCGCCGCACCGCGCAGCCATGTCGCGCAGCGTCCCTCTCATGTGCTGTATCTGCTGGCTGCGACAGGCTTGCTCGGCATCGGCTATGAGGTGCTCGTTGTCCGGGCCCTGAGTCAGGTTGCAGAGAATACGGTCTATACGTTCGCACTGTTGCTGGCGGTTTATTTGATCGGCACGGCGGTTGGCGCGGCAATTTACGGCCGGTGGCTGGCGAGCAAGTCAGCGAGAGACGGCAACACGCCGCTCGACGTCAGCTCGGCAACAAACGCCGACGTTGCGTCGACCGCGGCGTCCGATCGTTTGCTCAGCCCTCTGGTTCAAGCGCTCGCTGCCGCCTGCCTCCTCGGCACTCTCCTGCTCGCCGGCGCCGACGAGATCAAGAACGGGCTGATTGCCGCATTGGGCCCAAGCGTCGCAACGGCGCTGGCGGGCGAAGTCGCCATGGCAGTCATCGCATTCCTGCTGCCAACCGTCGTGATGGGCGCGCTCTTCAGCCATCTCAGCACCACCGCACGCGACGGTGGCATCAGCTTCGGCCACGCAATCGGAGTGAACACATTGGGTGCGGCAATCGCCCCGCTGTTCTTTGGCGTCGTGTTGCTGCCCGTCCTCGGCTTGAAACTGGCATTGCTGCTCATCTCCGCCGGATATTTGTTACTAGTCGCGCGCAAGGCATGGTCCGGCCCCGCGCAATGGGCCGTGATCGCGGCAACTGTGGCGTTCGCAATCTGGAGCCCATCGCTACACAACGCGCATATTCCGGAAGGCGGCCGGTTGGTACGTTACCTCGAAGGCGTGATGGCCGGCGTCAGCGTCATCGAGGACGAATCTGGCGTCTCGACCCTGCACATCAATAACCGCCAGCAGGAAGGCAGCAGCAGCACCCTGCTCGCGGATGCACGGCAGGCACTCGTGCCCATCCTCCTCCATCCCAACCCGCAGCGTGCCTTGTTTCTCGGCCTCGGCACGGGACTGACCGCATCCTCGGCAACAGTTCAGCCATCGCTGCAGGTCGATGTCGTCGAGCTGGTGCCGGAGGTGATCGATGCCGCCAGCCACTTCGAGGCTTCATATTCACGCTCGGCCGATCTCTCGCGTATGCACAAGATGAGCGCCGACGCTCGACGTTTCATTCGCACGAGCGAGCAACGGTATGACGTGATCGTCGCGGACAATTTTCACCCGGCACGCAGCGGCTCCGCTTCCTTATATACCGTCGAGCATTTCGACGCGGTCCGACAACGGCTGGCCGAAGGCGGTCTGTTCTGCCAATGGCTGCCCTTGCATCAGCTCGATCTGGACACCCTGCGCAGTATCGTTCGCTCCTTCCTGACCGTTTACCCGCAAGGCTCCGCAGTGCTCGCAACGCTCAGCCTCGACACACCGACCCTGGGATTGGTCGCACACCGTGATGGCGAGCTGTTCAGTCGTGAACAAGTGCGCGCTCAGGTTGCCAACGCGCAGGCCTACGATGTTGCGAGCTTCGGCATCTCCGACGATCTGGCATTGCTCGGAAACTTCATTGCGGGGCCGCGCTCGCTCGCGACGTTCGCGGGCGGCGCGCCGCTCAACACGGACGACCATCCGATCGTCGCGTATCGCGCACCGAACATCACCTACTCGCCCATTTCCACGCCGCGCGAACGCTTGGTGAAGCTGCTCGGCAACGTCGCAATCAGCCCAAGGGACATCCTGATTGGCGAGCCAGACTCAGATTGGGATCGCAGGCTCACGGCCTACTGGCAAGCCCGCAACCGGTTCATCGAAGCGGGCCGAAATGTACGCCCGAGCCCCGACGTGCGCGACATGCTGGCGCAAGTGCGCCAGCCGTTGCTGGAAGTGCTGCATATCAGCCCGGAGTTCCGCCCCGCGTACGATCCGCTGGTCCGCATGGCTGCCGCTCTTGCCGCGACGGACGGCGAGGGGGCACGTTCGTTGCTGAGCGAGTTGCAACGGATCCAGCCCGATCGGCCGGAGGCCGCGCAGCTGCTGGAGGCGCTCGACTCGCAGGCACGATGAGCGAAGCTCGGGCGGGGGTATGATCCGCCACAGCTGGCCGACGATCACTATAATGAGCCTCGGCCACCGACCCGATGGCAGCTCGTCGCGCCCCATGCTCATAGTCGATTTGTCTGTACAGCAGGAATGTATCGTGATGGACACGGATGCCTTCGCATGCTCTGCGCGGTCAGCGGATCGTCGAGTCGACCGATGAAGTCAGTCGTCGTTCTGGGCGGGTATGGCAATTTCGGCCGCCGCATCGTCGCGGCGCTGGCGCACGAGCCCAACACTCGAGTGTTCGTTTCTGGTCGCGACTCGAAACAAGCGACCGCCGTCGCGCAGGAGATTGGCGGCGCTGCGGAGCCGCTTCGTCTCGACGCGCACGCGGCTGACTTCACTGCCGAGCTGCGCAAAGTGAGCGCCACCGTGGTGGTTCACACTGCGGGGCCGTTCCAAGGACAAAGCTATTCCGTACCACGCGCCTGTATCGCAGCGCGTGCGCACTATATCGATCTCGCCGATGGACGCGAGTTCGTATGCGGCATCGAGGCGCTCGACGCAGAAGCCAAACTGAATGATGCTCTGGTCGTCAGCGGCGCTAGCTCCTTGCCCGCGCTTTCGTCCGCCGTCGTCGACGCACTCGGCGCGCAATTCACATCCATCGAAAGCATCGATCACGGCATCAGCTCTGGCGCCAGACCTCCGGGCAAAGCGACCATGGATGGCGTGCTCGCCTATGCAGGCAAGCCATTCAAGCAATGGCGCGACGGACAGTGGCAACAGGCGCGCGGCTGGCAGGATCTGACGCGTCGTTCGTATCCGCCGCCGATCAACGGCCGCTGGATCGCAAACTGCGACGTTCCGGACCTCGACTTGTTTCCTGAACGCTATCGCCCCGTGCACACAGTGCAGTTCCGTGCCGGCGTCGGACCGACCTCGAGCATGATCGGTCTTTGGCTCGCCTCCTGGCTGGTGCGGCTCGGATTGCTCGCATCGTTGCAAAGTTGGGTGCCGGCGCTGCATCGAACCGCCAGCGCCCTGGCCCGCTACGGCTCCAAGCGCAGCGCCATGCATGTGACCGTTCGTGGCATCGGGCTGAACGGCGAACCTGCCGTACGCAACTGGTTTCTGCTGGCCGGCCAGGATCACGGGCCCTTCATTCCCTGCTTCCCCGCGATCGCATTGGCACGCAAGCTGGTGCGCGATGAAATATCGGTTCGCGGCGCCCTGCCGTGCATGGGCTTGCTCACCGTCGACGACATCATTTCCGTCGGCGACGGACTCGACCTGCGCGTGGTCGTGGGCTGAACGCTATCGCATTCATGACCCCACCCGGCCGCCGCTCCGCTATGATCCTCGCAATGGAAGACACCATCACGCTCTACCGCCCGGTCGGCCCCAAGGAACTACAACTGCTCAAAGACAGCGGCATGCGCCGCTGGCCGCCACGGCTGCCGGAACAGCCGATCTTCTACCCGGTGACCAACGAGCGGTATGCGATCGAGATCGCCAGCCGCTGGAACGTGAAGGACGATGCCGTGGGCTATGTCACCCGGTTCGAGGTGCGACGCTCACACATGCAGCGATACGAGATCCAGCAAGTCGGCGCATCCCACCACACCGAATGGTGGGTCCCCGCCGAAGAACTGGAGCAGCTCAACGACAACATCGTCGGACTCATCGAGGTCATCGGCGAGTATCGCAAGCCGGCATAACGGGCATCGCCGTCCTCACAGCGCGCCGTTCTCCCAAGGCCCCGTGATGGCGAGCGTGATGCCCGGCCTCTGGAGATTCGCGAACAGCCATCTCTCGTGGAAGCATGCACCACACCACTCGGTGTTGGTGTAGTTGCCCGGCGAGATGAGCGTGGCGACCTGCCCCGACGCACTCAATGCCGCGTCGGCCTGCTGCAGTTGAGCCGCGGTGAAGCTCATGCGGTTTTCCGCAAATACGAACGTGCCGCCGTCTTGCGTCAGGCCGCGCAGACGCTGGATGCTGTCGCCACCGTCTTCGCACAACAGGATGCCGCCACGCGGGCTGACAGTGATGGCGTCCGGATTGCTGGCCTGGTTGTTGCCCACACCGGCCCCGGCAGAGTTGAACACCATGGTCAAGGTCTCACGAATCGGGTCGTAGCAGAACACTTGACCCTGATGGGCAACCCCGCCGCTGGTGCTGACGAAATAGATTTTGCCGCTGTCGTAATAGGCGCCTTCCAAGCGAGCGAAGGCGGCGCGCCCCGGAGCGGACTCGTAGATGCGACCGTTGCGAGCTCCGACATCCGCCACCTGCACCCACTCGATGTCCCAGGTCGTGCCAGCCGGGAAGTCGAGGTAGACGTGGTTCAAGCCGCTGAAGTTGAAGTCGTCGACGCCCCGCACCTTCAGCGCCCATAGCGTGCCTCCAAGCTGCAGCTGTCCGTAACGATTCGGAACGAACTTGTAGAGCGCACTCGGCGTGGCGTCTTCGGTTTGATACACGATGCCGCTCATGGGATCGACGGCGACGGCTTCCCACACCGACCTGCCCATTGCGTACAACGGCCGACCCGTGCCCGCGCCGTAGCCAGGCACTTCGAAGATCCAGCCATGGAGCATGCCGTTCGGAGAAACATCGGTCGTTTCTTCGCAGCTCAGCCACGAGCCCCAGAATGTGCGGCCGCCGTTGCAGTTACGCAGCGTGCCCGTGAGCGAAGCATAGGAACCGGTGAATTTGCCGGTCGCGGTATCGAACAACAGGTTGGTCGTGCCGCCGTGGGCATGGGTCGGATCGTAAGCAGCAGGCGCATTGAACGCGAGGCCGCCGGTGCTCTGTTCATGGTTGCGAACCATCACGATCTGACTGCCCTTCGCCGCGACCACGGCCATGCCGTCGTGCAGGCCGGGCGTGAGCTGACCATCGCTCATGGGCTGACCGGTCCAGCCGAAGCTGCGACAGGTGAAGCCGGGGGGTAACGCGATCAGCGGCAGGCCGGTGGTCAAATCGTCGACCGGAGCGACCGGACCGTAATCCTTCGAGTACAGCAGCTCGGCCGCATCCGCCTCGCCACGTGCCAGCATCGCAGCAAATGAAATGGACGCGACCCCCGCCACCCCATTGCGGATGAACTCACGGCGATTCCACACCGGGCGAACGTCATCCGTGCTCCGCTGACGAGTTTGATCGGTCATTGCTGAACCTCTCAACCTGCTGCAGATGTAGTGCAGCCGGCAGCACGCTCGACGCTGGGGCGAAGGTCAACGGCGCCTGCGTCGCTGCGCCTGCCAGTAACGAATGATCACGAAGCCGGTGGCCATGCCACCGAGATGTGCGAAGTGAGCGACACCCGCCATCGTCTGCGTCACGCCCAGCACCAGTTCGAGAATGCCGTACAACGTGACGAACAGCCATGCCGGCATCGGGATGGGCGGGAACAAGAGTAACAGCGTGCGCTTCGGGTAAGCCATGCCGAATGCCAGCAACAGGCCGAACACGCCGCCCGAGGCTCCGACCATCGGTGAAGGCGGACTGCCCGCCGCGGTGACCACGATGAGATGCATCATCGCGGCGCCTATGACGCACAGCAGGTAGTACGCCAGATAGCGTCGCGTGCCGAACAGCCGTTCGATATCCGAGCCGAACATGTACAGCGCGAACATATTGAAGAACAGATGCGTCAAGCCGCCATGCATGAACCCGTAAGTCAGCAACTGCCAGACATGGAATGACGGGTAGCCGTACTGCGCCCCCTGCGGCGGCCATAATGCAAACAGCACATCGACCAGCCCGCCGAGCAGATATTGCAGGCCGAACACGACGACGTTGAGGGCGATCAGTATCTTGTTGACGGGGGTAATTGTCGGCATCGAACGCTGTATGCGGGCGGACCGGAGGAGTTGAAACGGGCACCAAAACAAAAGCCCACCATGTGGTGGGCTCATAAGGGGATCGAGGTTACAGCAAGGGGTCCTGGATTTCGACCCTGGTCGCGCGCGACAGTTCCCCGAACGTGTAGGATGCCGCCCAGATCGGACTCATGGTCGAGCGAATGGCCGAACAGTCACAGTTCAAACTGCTGTCCCAGCGCCGCTTCCTGCCGTTCTTCGGTGCCCAGGCGCTCGGCGCGTTCAACGACAATGTCTACAAGAACACGCTGGTTATCGTCGCGACCTACCATGCCGCGAGCTACACCCGGCTCGATCCGGCGCTCCTGACCAATGTTGCGGCCGGACTGTTCATCCTGCCGTTCGTGCTGTTCTCCGGCATGGCGGGACAACTGGCCGACCGCTATGACAAGGCCCGCGTGCTGAAGTTCGTGAAGGGCGCCGAAATCGCCATCATGGCGATCGCCGGCTTCGGCTTCGCGACCCGCAGCATGGAAGTGTTACTCGGCGCGCTGTTTCTGATGGGCATGCACTCCACTTTTTTCGCGCCCGCCAAATACGGTCTGTTGCCCGAAGTACTGCGTCACTCGGAACTGGTGGGCGGCAACGCGATGGTGGAAATGGGCACGTTCGTGGCAATCGTGCTCGGTACCCTGGTCGCCGGCCTGCTTGCTGCGCAGGGCAGTGTCCCGCTGATCGTCACAACGCTCCTGGCCATCGCCCTGCTCGGTTTTCTGAGCAGCCTGGCGATTCCGAAACTGCAGCCCGCCGCGCCGACGCTCCAGATCGACTGGCGTCCCTGGACCGCGACGTGGGACAACCTGCGTGCTGCCGGTGAGTCGCGCACAGTGTTTCTTTCCATCCTTGGCATCTCCTGGTTCTGGTTCTACGGGGCGCTGGTGCTGGCACAACTGCCGCTGTACACCAAGGACGTACTCGGGGGCAGCGAAGAGGTCGTCACGGTGCTGCTCGTGATGTTCTCCGCGGGCGTCGGCATCGGCTCGTTGCTTTGCGAGCGCCTGTCCGGACGCAAGGTGGAAATCGGCCTGGTGCCGTTCGGCTCGATCGGTCTGACGGTGTTCGCGGTCGATCTGTATTTCGCGACGCCGGCGCTGGCCGGAAACAACCTGTCGGCGCGCGCTTTCCTTCAAGCCGCGGGCTCGTGGCGCGTGCTCGTGGACATGGCACTGATCGGCATGTTCGGCGGTTTGTTCATCGTGCCGCTCTACGCGATGGTTCAGCAGCGCACCCGTCGCGAGATCATGTCGCGCGTCATCGGCGCGAACAGCATTCTCAACGCGGTATTCATGGTCGTCGCCGCCGGCTTCGCCGCACTCGCGCTGCACGCTGGAATGACCATTCCTCAACTGCTGTTGTTGACCGGCGTGCTGAACGCTTTCGTCGCGATCTACATCTACAGCCTCGTGCCCGAATTCCTGCTGCGCTTCATCGCGTGGCTGCTGATCCATTTCGTGTATCGGCTCGATCGCCGCGGCATCGACAACATTCCTGAAAAAGGCCCGGCGCTGCTGATCTGCAACCACGTCGGCTTCGCCGATGCGATCGTGATCTCGGCGGCGTGTCCCCGGCCGATTCGTTTCATCATGGAGAGCAGCATCTTCAAGATTCCGGTGCTGAGCACGATCTTCCGCGGCATGAAAGCAATTCCAGTCGCGCCCCAGAAGGAGGACCCGGAAGTCTACGAGCGCGCGTTCCAGCTGGTTGCCGCCGAGCTGCGTGCTGGCAATCTGGTTTGTATCTTTCCCGAAGGCCGGCTCACGCCCGATGGCGAGATCGGCGAATTCCGCGCCGGCATGATGCGCATCTTGAACGAAACCCCGGTGCCGGTGGTGCCGCTGTCGTTGTCGGGTCTGTGGGACTCGATGTTCTCGCGCAAGTACAAGCAAGTGTGGAAACGCTGGCCCCGCCGCTTCCTGGCCAAGATCACGTTGCGCGCTGGCGCGCCGGTCCCGGCCGAGCAGGCCGACATCCAAGGCCTGCGCCAGCGGGTCGTCGAGCTGCGCGGCACGGCCCGGTAGATCGAGACAAAAAAAAGCCCGCCATGAGCGGGCTCAACAGGGGGATCGGAGTGTCAGCGCCGGCTATGACATCACTGTCGTGCCACGCTGACACTTGTTCAAAAGTACGGCTGGGTCGTCAAGCGGCGACACGATACGGCTGATAGGCCAGTTTCAAATCGTGAGCGACCGCCTCACAGGTGATGGCGCCGGCATGAACATTCAAGCCCGCCGCCAGATGCGGATCTGCAGCCAATGCCCTTTCGACGCCGAGATCGGCCAAAAGTTTCACGTAAGGCAGCGTTGCGTTGGTCAACGCGAACGTCGACGTGCGCGGCACGGCGCCGGGCATGTTGGTCACGCAGTAATGAACGACGCCATCGACCACGAACGTCGGATCGGCATGCGTGGTCGGCCTGCTGGTCTCGAAGCAACCGCCCTGGTCGATGGAGATATCCACCATCACCGCGCCCTTCTTCATCTTGCTCACCATCTCGCGAGTGACGAGCTTGGGCGCGGCCGCCCCCACAATGAGAACCGCCCCGATGACCAGATCTGCGTCGGTCACCAGCGATTCGATGGCTTCGGCGGTCGAGGCCATCGTCTTCAGTCGGCCCGCGAACAACGCATCCAGCTCACGCAAGCGCTTCAACGAGCGCTCGATCACAGTCACGTCGGCACGCATGCCGACCGCAATCTCCGCTGCCGCCGTACCCGACACGCCACCACCGAGCACCACGACTTTCGCGGGCGCCGTGCCCGGCACACCGCCGAGCAACACACCCAATCCACCATTTGCCTTCTGCAACGACGTCGCACCCACCTGCACCGACATGCGACCCGCCACTTCACTCATGGGCGTCAGCAGCGGCAACGACCCATTCGGCGCGGTGACCGTTTCATAAGCGATCGCCGTCGCGCCCGACGCCATCAACGCATTCGCCTGCGCTGGGTCCGCGGCGAGATGCAGATACGTAAACAAAACCTGTCCCGGGCGCAGCATCTGACATTCCACGAGCTGCGGCTCTTTGACCTTCACCACCAGCTCCGCCGCGTCGAACACTTCCTTCGCGGTTGCCACGATCTGGGCTCCCGCCGCGACATAGGCCGCATCGTCGACACCGATGCCCGCACCGGCCGTGCTCTGCACCAGCACCTGATGACCGGACGCCACCAGCTCTCGCACGCCGGCAGGCACCAGCCCGACGCGATATTCGTGGTTCTTGATCTCTTTCGGGACGCCGATACGCATAGAACCTCGTGAGCGCGACGACACCGAAAAAATTTAGGGCCGCGCCGGCGCACGAAGCTGCCCCAATCGGGCGCTTTCCACCGATTTTGTGGCAGACTCTGCGACGATTCTCCCCCATCCTGACGGAATCTTGCGTCATGAAATTCGACCGTTTCGATCGCGCCATCCTCCAGGCGCTCCAGCACGAAGGCCGGATCCCGAACAGCGCCCTCGCCGAGCGCGTCAATCTGTCGGAATCCGCCTGCTTGCGCCGCATCCGCCAGCTGGAGGAATCGGGCGTGATCGAGGGCTACACCGCACTGATCAGCCAGCAGAAGGTCGGCTGCCCGGTGAACGTGGTGGTCAACATCACTCTGGACCGGCAGGACGAAACCGACCTGCGCAAATTCGAAGAGGCCGTGCGCAAGATTCCCGAGGTGATGGAGTGCTATCTGATGACCGGCGACTACGACTACGTCATCCGCGTCGTGGTCGCGGACACGGCCGACTTCGAGCGACTCCACAGCAAGCACCTCACCCGGCTCCCTGGCGTGGCGCGAGTGCACTCCAGTTTCGCGTTGCGCACGGTGCAGAAGGCCCGCGAACTGCCGATCCGCTGATCGCCAGATGACAGTCACGTTACACAACTGATCCCCACCTGACGCCGCTCGACAGGTACACGTCAGCTTGCGGCCGCTACAGTGCGCGCAACGACGTAGAAGAATCGCAACATCCGCTCGCTAAAATTTCATTTGTGATACCGACGCGGCACGCGTCGGTGGAGTTTCTGAATGCAACGTTTGGTTCCTGTCGCCCTGTCCCTCACCCTGCTCACGGCCTGCGGCCTCACCCAGAACGGCACGCTGCCTTCGAAGTCAGCCAAGCCGGTCTTCGCCTCCGTCGAAACAGAACCGGTCGCCAGCCTCAATGACGCCGCCGATGACCCGGCAATCTGGGTGCATCCCACCGACCCGTCCCGCAGCCTGATCATCGCCACGGACAAGAAAAGCGGCCTCGAGGTCTACGACCTCACCGGCAAGCGCGTGCAGCGGCTGGCCGACGGCCGCATGAACAATGTGGATCTACGCTATGGCTTCGTGCTCGGCGGCCAACAGGTCGCCATCGTGGCCGCAACCAATCGCACGGACCAAACGCTGGCCTTGTACGCCGTCGACGCCAACGGCCGACTCGGCAACATCGCCGATGACAAGATCCCCACTGGCATGGCGGATCCGTACGGCTTGTGCATGTATCGCAGTGCCGACGGCGAGTACTACGTGTTCGCCAACGACGGAGATACCGGTCACTTCAAACAATGGCAACTCGAAGCGCGCGGCGACCGCGTAGGTGCTCGTTTGGTCCGTGAATTCGGTGTCGGGTCACAGGCGGAAGGCTGCGCGGCGGATGACGGAACTGGCGCTCTCTACATTGCTGAAGAAGACGTCGGGCTTTGGCGCTATTCCGCTGCCCCCGATGGCGGGAACGCGCGCACTTCGATCGATACGGTGGCGGGAGGTCATCTGACTGACGATGCGGAGGGTGTGACGATTTACTACGGGCCTGGAAGCAGCGGATACCTGATCGTGTCGAGCCAGGGCTCGAATGATTACAACGTATACCAGCGCGATGGCGATAACAGGTTCATTGGAAAGTTCGCGATCGTGCAGAGCCCGGAGGGGATTGATGGCACGAGCGATACGGACGGTATCGATGTGACGAGCGCGCCTCTTGGCTCCGCGTTCCCGCATGGGTTGTTTGTGGCGCAGGATGGGAAGAATACGTCTCCGGCGGCGGCGCAGAACTTCAAGTTGGTGCCGTGGGAGAGGATTGCTCAGGCGTTGAACTTGCCGGCGCTCTGAAGAGGTTTGGCAGGGGAGAGAATGGGCGGTGGGCCCGGCGACGGTCGTGTGCAAAGCTCGCCGGCGCGGGACACGCCGCGCTTTCCGGAAGTTATTCGCCTGCCGGCGCGCACGAGCAATCGAGCGGGATATTTCAGCTCGCGAGAACCAAGCAGAGCAGTTTCCCTGGAGCGCGAACATTCTGCGTACGCAAGCGCCCTCTCCTCTCCCCCACCGACCGCCGCACCCGATGTGCACCGCCAGGCCCCGCCGCGCGTCGCTTTCAGCGCCCAGCGAAGCGCAGGCGCCCGCGAAGCGTGTCTCGAAGCGCGCATCTTCGAGCTGGGGAAAGGTGGGGGTCTCGGGAAGTTCGCAAGCACGGTGACTCGGCCACCGCCGCCATTCGAGCAAGCCGTTGCACGTTGGCAGTGA
>NZ_CALFXI010000086.1 GCF_937958065.1 uncultured Steroidobacter sp. | reverse complement strand
TCGAGCAGCGAGGTCTTGCCGTGGTCGACGTGACCCATGATGGTGACGACCGGCGGCCGCGCTTCGAGCTCGTGCGAGGCATCGGTGGCCTGCAACTCGTCCTCGATTGCGCTCTCTTTGTGAATGACCGGGTTATGGCCCAGCTCTTCCACGACGAGCACCGCGGTGTCCTGATCGATGGGCTGGTTGATGGTGGCCATCACGCCCATGTTCATCATGACCTTGATGACTTCGTTGGCCTTCACGGCCATGCGCTGCGCGAGCTCGCCGACGGTGATGGTCTCACCGATCTGCACATCGCGCTTGACCGGCGCGGCCGGGCGCTCGAAGCCATGCTGCGTGCCCACGTTGATCTGCGTGGCACGACCGCGCGTCCTGGTGGTCGCCGCCTGCTGTTTCTTTTTCTTGAAACGAGCGCTGGCGTCGCTGGACACGTGCAGCTCGGCACGCTGCGGACGTTCGTCGCCGCCGCGCTTGCCACGTTCCGGAGCACGCGCTGGAGCCGCAGCCGCGGCTTCCTGCTGCTTGCGCTCGGCTTCGGCACGCGCCGCAGCTTCAGCGATACGACGGGTTTCGTCTTCGGCGGAACGGCGAGTTTCCTCGTCCGCCATGCGACGAATTTCGTCCTCGAGTTTCTTCTGCTCGCGAGCGGCCAGCTCACGCGCTTCGGCTTCGGCCTGCTCTTTCTGCAGACGAGCCGCTTCCTGGCGCGCCACTTCCGCCGCCGCTTCAGCGGCCGCCTGCGCTGCACGCTCTGCTTCAGTCTGCGCAGCCGTCTGAGCTGCCGCTGCGGCAGCTTGCGCAGCCTGCTCTGCAGCAGCCGCGGCGTCCTGGGCAGCAGCCGCCGCCTTCTGGGCCGCAGCCCGTGCAGCCGCTTCTTCGGCCGCAGCTGCGCTCGCACGCTCGGCAGCCTGATCTTCGACCACAGGCGCCGCCGGAGCGCGCGCCTGCTCTTCGAGCACGCTGCGATTCAGATACGTCTTCTTGCTGCGAACCTCGACGTTGACCATGCGCGCACGACCCTGCGCCGAGGCGACTTTGATTTCGCCCTGGGACTTGCGCTTCAAGGTGATCTTGCGCGGCGCCGTCGCTTCCTGCGTGCGCCCGTGCGCACGACGCAGGAACGTCAAGAGTTCCATCTTGGCGTCGTCGCTGATCGTGTCATTCGCGCCGGAGACTTGAATCCCGGCTTCATCGAGCTGCGTCAGCAGCCGCTCGACAGGTACCTTCAGTACCTCGGCAAACTGGCTTACCGTCACATCCGCCATATACGCCCTCCCGACCCGCTACTAATTACGACCCCGCTCAAGCCTGTTGCCCCGCGGAGTCGAACCAGTGCTTACGCGCCGCCATGATGAGCGCGCCCGCGCGCTCGTTATCCACGCCTTCGATCTCCGTCAGGTCATCGATCGCCTGCTCGGCGAGATCCTCACGCGTCACGATGCCCCTGCTGGCGAGCTTCCGCGCCAGGTCGTCGTCCATGCCGTCCACCTCCAGCAGATCCGCTGCAGGCTCGG
This sequence comes from uncultured Steroidobacter sp., assembly GCF_937958065.1. Lineage (GTDB taxonomy): Bacteria > Pseudomonadota > Gammaproteobacteria > Steroidobacterales > Steroidobacteraceae > Steroidobacter. Next base: position 41,803 of record NZ_CALFXI010000086.1, on the reverse strand, counting down.
CACTGTCGATTTCTTCCTCGCTCGCGATCGCCTGCGTCAGCAGCACGTCGCGCGCACGATTGCGCAGCTCCTTGATGATCTCCTCGTCGAATTCCTCGATGTTGGCCAGCTCGGAGGCCGGCACATAGGCGATTTCTTCGATGGTGGAGAACCCTTCCTGCACGAGGATCTGCGCCACGTCCTCGTCCACGTCCAGCTGCTGCTTGAACAGGTCGATGAGCTTCTGCGACTCGCCTTCGCTCTTGGCTTCGGCGGCCTGCTGCGTCATCACGTTCAATTCCCAGCCGGTCAGCTCGCTGGCCAGACGGATGTTCTGGCCGCCGCGGCCGATGGCCTGCGACAGCTTCTCTTCCGTCACCGCGATATCCATGGAGTGCGAGTCCTCGTCGACGACGATGGACACCACTTCGGCCGGCGCCATCGCGTTGATCACGAACTGCGCCGGATTGTCGTCATAAGGGATGATGTCGACGCGTTCGCCGGCGATCTCGTTCGATACCGCCTGCACGCGCGAGCCGCGCATGCCGACGCACGCGCCGACCGGATCGATGCGGCTGTCATTGCTCTTCACCGCAATCTTGGCGCGCACACCCGGATCACGGGCCGCGCCGAGGATCTGAATCAAGCCCTGGCCGACTTCCGGCACTTCCAGCTTGAACAGCTCGATCAGGAATTCTGGGGCCGTGCGCGTCAGAAACAACTGCGGGCCGCGCTGCTCGGAGCGCACGTCCGCGAGGTACGCCTTGACGCGATCCTGCGAACGGATCGGCTCGCGAGGAATCATCTGATCGCGCGCGATGAAGCCTTCGGCGTTGCCGCCGAGGTCCACGAACACGCCGTTGCGATCGACGCGCTTGACGATGCCGGACACCAGCGTGCCCTGGCGGCTCTTGAACTCATCGACGACCTGCGCCCGCTCGGCCTCGCGCACCTTCTGCACGATCACCTGCTTGGCGGTCTGCGCCGCAATACGGCCGAACGCGACCGACTCCATCGGCACTTCCACGTAGCCGCCGACTTCGGCGTCCGGGGAAATGTCCTTGGCGTCTTCCAGGCGCAATTCGCTGTCCGGGAATTCCAGCTCGGTGGAGTCGTCCGCGAACACCTTCCAGCGCCGCCACGTGTCGTAGTCGCCGCTCTTGCGATTGATGGAGACGCGCACGTCGATGCCCTCGCCGTGACGTTTACGGGTCGCGGACGCGAGCGCGGCTTCGAGCGCCTCGAAGATGATTTCCTTGTCGACGCCCTTCTCGTTCGAGACTGCGTCCACGACCATCAGAATCTCTTTGTTCATCGTGCGAACTCCGCTATACGCTTACCGCGACTCCCGTCGCTCATACGTCATACGTCCGGGATCAACCGCGCCCGGTGAATGTCTTCGATCGGCAAGCTCACCTCGCCGCCGTCCGTCGCGAGCGTAATCTCGCTCTCGCCTACCTTTTGCAAGCGCCCCTGAAACCGCTTGCGACCGTTGATCTGCTGAATCATCTCCACCTTGACCCGCTCGCCCGCAAAGCGCGCGAAATGGGCCTGAGTCCGGAGCACCCGATCCAGCCCCGGCGAGGACACTTCCAGGGTGTACTCGTTCGGAATGGGATCGGCCTCGTCCAGCACGGCGCTGACGGCCCGACTCACCTTCTCGCAATCGTCCAGAGAAATGCCGTCCGGGCTGTCGATGTACAGCCGCAACAGCCCGCCGCCTGCACGCGGCGCGTACTCGATTTCCCACAGCTCGTAACCCAGCCCGGCCACGACCGGACCGAGCAGCTCGCCCAGCTGGTCTCGCAGCATCGGACACCTCCGGTTGACTGTGGGGCCAGGCTGCCCCGCTCCGGCGCTTGCTACCCGCGCCGGAAGAGCTCCGCCGGGCCGGTTTTTACCGTCGCCGAAACGAAAAATGGGCCCCAAGGCCCATTCTCACTCTCCGTCCCTTCCTGCCAGGCAGCCTTGAGGTACCGCCCGACTCCCCTAATTCGTCGTGTAGGTATTGCGCCGGAACCGGTCCTGGCTGGCTCCAGAAGCGAAAAAGGCCCTTCAAATCGGGCCCTTTCAAACCCGGACACCTTATATATGCCCGGAAGCGCTACCTACAACCCCTGTCGGATCGGCTGACACCTGTCACCAGGAGGAGACGACCGTCAAGGGCCGCGGAGTTTAAGGGGGGCGGAGGGGAGATGGCAAGGGTTGGGTGCCTTCCCCGTACACCACGCCCCCAAGCAGCGGCTCACAAATCCAAACCGCAGGCACGAAATCTTCAGCGAAGTAACAAAACGGGATGTGCGCGATGGCAAGGCGTTCCCGGGAATCTAGCGAACGATACGCGCTGGCCGACTTGCGGAGTCGAGCCCCAATAGCTGTCTTCGTGAAAAAACGTAGGTTCCTTGAACGTGGCACATTCAATGAAGCCCCACTTTCCATTTTTTGGCTTGAACGTTCCGATCTTCCCTGCAGTACGTGGCTCCCTGGAATAGCACAGAGAATTGCAGGCCCCGACCAGTTCCAAAGCGGACGGCCGTTCATTCGGGTCTGTTCGCAGACAAGCGAGGATCAATGTCCATAAATCGTCCGTAAGCTGCCGGAACTGTGCCCCGACGTGCAGGATCGCAGGCTTCTCAGGTGTCTTCGACGCGAGTATGCGCTCAACTGCCTCCAACCCCTCGCCGAATGGCAGCTCACCCGTGAGAATATGAAACAAGATCGCACCAAGCGACCACACGTCGGCAGCTGTCCCGATATTCCTTTTATTTCGGATAACCTCCGGCGCCATGTATGGAATCGCGCCAAACACCGTCCTAGAAGCGAGCGTCGTATCCTGCACGTTGTCTTGAATCTCCGCCTCCGCCATTTTTGCTATGCCGAAGTCCGTGATCTTGATTGTCGCCAGATCGTAGTCCGAGGAAAGCATGATGTTGCTTGGCTTCAAATCTCGGTGAATCACGCCCTCCTTATGCACAGCTGCAAGCCCTTTGGCCAGATGGTGGAAAACATGAGCGGCCAAATGACAGTCCAGATAGAGAAAGCTGCTCAGCAGCCGCGCTCGCAGATCTTGCCCCTGGATGAACTCTTCAATTAACACCTGCCGGTCGCCGTCCTCCACGTAATCGAACGTCTTGGCAACGTTCGGATGCGTGACACGCGCACTGACAGCGGCGCTCTGCTGAAAGCGCTTCGTCGCAGAATTGTTCTTTGGAATTTTAAGCGCGACCGCTCGCCCGATAGCTCGATCACGCGCGAGGTAGACTTCTTGCATGCCTCCTTCGCCGACGTACCCATCAATCACATATCGACCTGCAACCACCTCACCGTCTGAAAGCAGATGGATCACAAAACGATCTCCGGCTGAGATACATCGAAAGGAACGAACTTGCGTTGCCACGCAGCGCCCGCCGCCCCAAAAGTCAGTACGCAGCTATTGGGTAGCTCCTGACCAACTACGGCCGGGACGTTATTTACAAAGATAGCTCCTTCGACTTCACGAATTATGAAACGCCCATCCTGTGAGTAAGCCACTCGTAGCGTCCCGTAGGGCTTGATTTCGATGCGCGTCGCGTAGCCAAGCTTTTTCAGCTCGAAAACCCCAGTTTCAGACGAGAATATTGCGCGGCGTTGAGCGTGCGTAAGAAACGAGGCTAACGCATCGCGCAGCTCCGCTGCGGTCGGCCGTTCAGCGGGATCTGGATTCAACGCCGCGTCCAGAATGGGGGCTACAGCAGCCAGCTCCGGCACTTCGATGGCGATGCTCTCCACACATCCGCCAGAGTGGTAAGGCGGAATCTCCAACAGCGTAGCGGGATAATTTTTGCCCAGCACATAACGAACGATAACGCCCACTGCATAAACATCGACCGCCGGAGTGACCTTGATCGGTGGCGTGCCGTATAGCTCTGGAGCACGGAAGACATACGTTCCCGCGCCTCCGACCGTGTGCGCGGAGCTTGCGTCCAAATTGGCGATTCCCAGATCAAAGATCTTCAGAACGCCAGCTGCATCGAACTTCATGTTCAGCGGCTTGATATCACGATGAATGACGCCTGCTGCATGGATATCTGCAACACCACTGCATATCTGATACAAGATGCGCACAGCATGCTCCACACCAGCAGGATGCTGTGCCTGATCCGCCAGGCTCACGCCCGGCACATACTCCAACACCAGAGCCAAAGGCGCCGCATTTACAGGGTCCAAGATGCAGTCGTACAGCTCGGCAACGTGCTTCGACTTGATTAGAGCCCGCCCGTTGATCTCTTTCGTGAGAGCCGTCGGGTCAGAGACATCGTGCAACGCCTTGATGGCGACCAAGCGATCAAGATTCCTGTCTCGGCAGACATACACGCTTCCCTGCCCGCCCTTCAAGATTTCATGTTGAAACTCGTAGCGCGACGGCAAGGAAAACAGCGGCGGCTTCACCTTCATTATTCTGATTCTTCTGATATGAGTATGTCGAACTCCGGGTGGGTACTTCGCAAGCTCGTTTTTCGCCCCCCCTTCGGCTTGCGGCCCTTACCCTGTTTGCGGCGACCTTTAGATACAGTGCGGCCGCCTCGTTTCGCAGGGGTATCACTCTTTCCCGATACTTGAACGCCAGTCCCCTTATGCGCACGAGAGATTCGCGGCGCTGCCTGGGGAAACAACGAACCGGTGGTATCGCCTCGCTCAAACACCCCCTTGGTGCCCCTTTGTTCCGCATAGGGCCCACCCCCCTCACGCACACCGCTCGGTCGCTGACTACTCGAGGAGGACGGGTACGAGTCTGCGCGCAGATGATGACCGTCATGCACCAACTGAACGCCACGTTCAGTCTCGACGCCCAATTCATCGGTGGCAGCAAATACCAATTGAAAGGTACCAAACGGATCCTGCAGCGACAGACAGGGGTACTCTGGCCCGCCACGATCGCCAGGATTGTTTCGAGGTTCCGCGGCGACGTAAATGGCGGATTCGTTGTCATGACCACCGCACCATTCCGCCACGGAAATCAGCCGCTCCACAATTTCCTTGGCTAGCGCCGCATACTTGACGACATCAGCGAATGTTTGCTTGAGGATTCGATGAATGCCGTCCGTTGTCAGCAGAACTCCTTTTGGCCTGGAAGTTTCGCCCGCACGGTGATCGCTGAATAGCGGCCGTAAATCCATCATCTGGGGCCGCACAGCCCGACCTTGCCCGATGAACTGGGCTAAGTTATCGGCAAATGGACTGTGCTCGATCTCCTCATTAGTGCCTTCAAGGCCTGCCACGCGACCAGCAATGGTGTCATCGACGCTCAGCTGCCTTACGGAACCATCATGCTCGTGCTGATAAAGCCGGCTATCGCCCACGGATACGCCTGTCCCACCGTTTCGGGTCAGCAATACGGCAGTAAGGGTGGTCCCACCACGTCCAGCATATCTCTCGAAAACACTAGTATTTGCCGCAATGACTGCGGATCTGAGTCGCGCGACTCGATCAAACTGACTCCTGGTAGTCAGGAGGCTTGAGATCATCCGCCCTAGGGCAAGGGCCGCGCACTGCGCACCCTCCTGCATGCCGCCCATGCCATCACAAATAGCGAAGAACTCAAAAGACTCTTTTGGATTCTTGCTTTCGAAAGACGCGGCAATGACTCTATCCTGATTGTCCTCGCGAACTCGACCGATTGAAGTTCCCAGCACGCTCGAATACTGCTCTATCGTGCGGACCGCGAATGTACCGCTTGGCCGGAGTAGCCAAGATGAAATCACATGCGCGGTGTAGGGTGTTCGCACGAGAGATACTGCTTCTGACGAGGGGGTAGGCTGCATTGAGCTTATCACGCCCATTTTCATCCGCAGTAGCCGCAACGAATCGCAATCCATAAGCTCTCCGACGCATCCCATCTAGCCGTGGATCCGAGAACTAAACTGGTGGTCTCATATCCTTGTATCTGGAAAAACCCACATTGTGCGAATGCTGAACATACCCTCGCGCCATGCAGCCCAGATGAGGCCCCGCGCCAAGCTTAAACGGAATCAAGCCGAAAAGTAATGTCCGGCCAAAGACCGAAATCAACTCCAAACGACTCAGGTTGACCTTCAAGCCACCTCACCCCATACACAGCCCGAAGGAGTCAGGGAATGCGCCCCTCCGGAAGGAACGACGGCGCCACACATTCTCTGGAAATTCCGTCCGTGCCGATACCCACGAACTGCGCGTGCTTCTCGCATCGGCTGCGCCACCGCGAGATCGAACACGGAACTCATATCGCAGCATGAGATCGCACAAGACCTTCGTATGCGATCCGCGCGTGGCCTACCTCATCGGCCACCGAGTAAACATCCAGGTCACCGATCGCTGCATCACGATCGTTCCGGCGGACACCTGACTCGGCGATCAACGCGAGCGAATGAATCCCGCTTCATTCGCTCGCACTGCAGCTAGAGTGCGCAGTGATAAATTCGCTCTCCGCCCGGCGATCCGTAAATCGAGGTGATGCCATAAGGCATGCGGATTGGTCTCCGCGAATCCCGTGATCTCTCGGTAGAGGTGAAGCGCTTCACAGGATGCTGCCTTCATGGCCTCTGAGAACCCTTGATCGCTTCAATGGATTGCCCAAGCAATACTCCGGTACGGGACCATTCCTGATCATCGAGCATCGGAACGTCCATTCCACATCGCCAGCAATACATTGTTCTCGCCATGGTTGAACGTCCAAGCGTATGAGTGCGTGCCATCGACCCGACCGCTACAAACAACAAAGACCCAGACAGTGCCTGAGCCTTTGAGGCGGCCCCATACGAAGACCTCGTGGGCGATGCCCGGTTGTTATATTACTCCGCGATGCCTTTCTGTCCAGAGGAAGACATTCCACTTATAACAATCCGCATTTGGAGGTCCGCGTCAGTTGCGCACGTGTGAAAGATACGCGGCGTCACGCGCGCGACCTCCCGCGGCAAGCACGCATGGATCACCGCGCCCATAGGCTAACCCGCTCGGCAGAGCGCAATACCACAACCAAGCACTCAGCCTCGCGCCGGGATACTCCCTGCTCGCACCCGTCGACTCAGCGCTCTTAAAGAATGCGCGCATTTGGCGGCGCGCGTATCACCGCGGTAGCCTTGAAGCCCTTCACCCTCGATAGCGCGCACAAGCACCCACCCCAAATGCCGTACAATCCGCCCCCATGACCTCCCTCACCACGCCCCTCTCCGACGACGAACTCGACCAACTCACCGAGTTCCTCGACTCTCTCCCCAGCCCAACGGCGATGAACATCGAGCGCATGGATGGATTCTTCTGCGCGCTCGTGGTTGGGCCGGAACTCGTCATGCCGAGCGAATACTGGCCACACATCCTCGGCGGCGAGTCGGCAGAGCACGGCCCGGCGTTCGACTCGATGGAGCAAGCGCAGACCATCATGGGTATGTTCACGCGCCACTGGAACTCGATTGCGAGGACGCTCGAGCGCGGCGACATCTACGTCCCGATCGTCATGCTGGATGACGACGGCCAGGCACGCGGTAACGAATGGGCGAAAGGCTTCATGCATGGCGTAAGCCTGCGAGCTGTCAGCTGGCAGACGTTCCTGCACGATGAAGAGCGCGCCGGCGCGATCATCCCGATGATGGCCCTGGCGCATGAGAACGATCCAAATCCGGAGTCGCGTTTCGAGTCGCCGTCACCCGAAAAGCGAACAGAACTGCTGCAGAGGATGACAGCGGGCATCGTGCAGATGTATCGCTACTTCGCGCCGATGCGCGCACGACCGATGGTCTCAACTTTCGTGCGTAGCCAGCCGAAGACCGGCCGCAATGAACCGTGTCCGTGCGGAAGTGGTAAGAAATATAAGCAGTGCTGTCTAGCGCGAACGCATTGATCGCATCGGTAGCCCACACTCCAGCTGGAGTGACGAATGTTAAATTCCAGCGCGACTCACGAGAACACGCGCCGAAAAGTGAGGTTCACCCGAGGCCCGCACGGGCGAGTGAGCTTGTTGATTCCGTGCTTCCAGTTGTGCTGAGTCGCGCCCTGCATCAGTAGCAAGCTTCCCGACTCCAGCACGAGGCTGACGGGCTTCAGCTCTTTGTTGGACTTGTGCTTCAGCACGAACGTGCGCTGCTCGCCCAGACTCAGCGAGGCAATCACCGGATTGCGGCCCAGCTCCGGCTCGTCGTCGCTGTGCATGCCCATGCTATCGCGGTGATCGCGGTAGTAATTCATGAGCACGCTGTTGAAGGAAGCTCCTGCTATCGCCTCGACATGGCTACGGATGTCCGCGAGCAAGCTCGTCCACGGCAACGGTTGGAGCGCCAGACCGGAGTATGTGTAATGCGCGCCTGGTTCGCCGTACCACACAGTCAATCGCGGTTGTGGATACTGCTGGCCGTATAGAGTGATGACCTCGGCTCGCCACGGCGTTTCCTCGATGAGTTCTTGCAGGACGCGATCAACAGGCGCACCCAGGTCAACTCGAGACCAGTAGCGAATGTCAGCATCGGGCAAGTCCAGACGGCGCGGCTCGCCATTCTCGAAAAGATCGCCAGTCACAACGTAGCACTATCAGTTCAGATCATTCGGATGATACGCCGATTGCGGCGCTACGTTGCCATTGACGGGCGCCGAGGGATGCCCCATTAGCGCCCCACCGGTTGCGACGACGACAACATGCACGAATCTCGATGTGCCCGCCACATCTGGCGCCACCATGTCCGTATGGTTCGCATGACTGTTTCTATATACAGCCGCAAGACTTCCAAGTAACATTGCTTCCCTCGTGAGCCATTCGTCGAGACCGCCGATGGAAACCTCCTTCGCCGACGATCAAGCTGCCCGCTTCGCGCGCATGGAAGAAACACGCGCCCTCGCCGACCAGATCACTGAGCTCGCCGGCCACATCAACTCCGCCAACTATCGTTTCCTATCTCTCATCGCCGAGTTCGACCGCCGCGCCGGCTGGAACGACGGCGCCACGCAATCCTGCGCACACTGGCTGAACTGGAAGTGCGGCATCGGCTTTTGCGCGGCGCGCGAGAAGGTGCGGACGGCGCGCGCATTGGAGAACCTGCCGAAGATCTGCGCGGCGATGGAGCGCGGCGAGATCAGCTACTCGAAGGTGCGAGAGATCACGCGCGTCGCTTGCCCCGCGACGGAAGACTACTTCCTGATGATCGCAACCCACGGAACCGCGCAGCACGTAGAGCGCCTCGTTCACTACTACCGCACCGCCAAGGAATCCGAAGAACTCTCCCGCGAAAAGCGCCAACAGCAAGGACGAGAACTGCGGTACTGGTTTGATCATGACGGCTCGCTCGTCATCAAAGGCCGCCTCCCCGCTCAAGCAGGCGCACTGCTGATCAAAGCACTCGAAGCGGCCGCCGAGGATCTAAAGCAGACCGAACCGGAGGCCGTAGAGTCCGATCCTCCAGCTGGAGTGCCGAATGTTAAATTCCCACCCACTCGTACGCGCCGCGCCGATGCCCTCGAACTACTCGCAGAGAGCTTTCTAGCCAACGGCGCCGCAACGACCAACGGCGGCGACAAATACCAAATCGTTGTCCACGTCGACGCCGAAACACTGCAAACCGGCTGCGCCGGCCGCTGCGAGATCGAACACGGAACTCACATCGCAACAGAGACCGCGAGACGGCTCGCGTGCGATGCGAGCGTAGTCGGCATCGTGGAAGATGAGAACGGCGATCCACTCAACGTCGGCCGCAAGACGCGAAGCATCCCACCCGCCCTACAACGCGCACTCCGCTCTCGTGATAAAGGCTGCCGATTCCCCGGCTGCTGCAACACCCGATACACCGACGCTCATCACATCCACCATTGGGCACACGGCGGCGAGACGAAGCTATCCAACCTCGTGACGCTGTGCCGCTTCCACCACCGCGCCGTACACGAAGGCAAGGTTGAAATCCAAGTATTGGACGATGGCGCGATTCGTTTCGTGCAGCCGAACGGCGAGTGCTTCGACAGCATCGCAACCGGTCACAGCCACCCGGTGAGCGACTGGCGCGAACTGCCTCGCCAGCATGAGCGGAAAGACATCATCATCGACAAAACGACCGCCATCACCCGCTGGGACGGCGGGCCAATGGATTTCGGCATGGCCGTCGCGAGCCTGCTGCGTCGAAGCCGAGCGGCAAAGAATCCTCCACGTGCAGGATTACCCTCGCCGTAACGGCTCCAACATCGAAAGATTCACAACCCGCCGCGGCTGATAAATAATCGGTCACCATGGCGACCTTGAAACGGTGGGCTATCGGCCCCTACGAGCTGCTCAGGCACGCAGATCAGCATCGTCACGACGGTGGCGATTTCGATCGCCGCATGGCATTGATCAGCTACGACAATGCCATCGAGCTGGCGATCACGACCTATCTGGATCTGCACCCTTCGCAGCGCGCCAACCGAAGCTTCCCGGAGGCCGACGTTTCCAAGTGGTTGAGGAACTATCACAGCAAGCTCGATTTCCTGGAGCATTACGTCTGCCGGGTGCTGCAGGAGCAGATGCTCGTGGAACGGGCCGAGATCATCTACTACCACCGCATTCGCAACGATCTATATCACGCCAACAGTGTCAGCGTACCCAAGCGAGAGGATGTCGAGTCGCTGCGGGGGATCGCGGTTTGGGTGTTCTCGATCCTGTTCAACGTGGATGCGGACGCGCTGCTGGCTGCCGAGACTTCCGGCAAACCGGTAGAAATCCAGACCACGCATGCGCCGTCGCCCGAGAATCAGATCTTCGCGGCCGTCATCGAGCTTCGCAAAGACATCGGAGCGCTGCGCGATCTCATTGCTGCGGCGTCCGCGGTCACGCCGACCGACGAGCAAGTGCTGGCCAGCGTTCTGAACGAGGATGCGCCAGATACCAGCCGAGACCTCATCGATGCGTTGAGCAGGGCCGAAGCAATCGCAGATTCGCTCGCCGACGAACGGGAAGTGGCCGCCAATCCGCAGGAATTGCGCACCCTGCAGGAGCGGTTGGAGCAGTTGAAGGCACGCGTGGAAGCGCCTTTGCGCGAGTACCAGGCAACGCTCGCGTTACGAGCCGTCGATGCCACGCTCAAAGGTATTGATGAAGGCCGACATGAGATCGGATACGTGTGCCAATCGGTGGGATCCGGGCTGTCACTCACGGTCGACGCCTATGTCACATTGCTATCGCAACAACTGCCCCTGGCGGATTGGGCTGTCCTCATCGTTGCGGACCGAAGCGCGAGCACGCAGCAGCTGTATTACCGCCTCGAGCATCTCGACCGAAAGGGGTCATGCCCGGTACGTGCGCCGGGCAGCAAAGGGTTCAGCGAGAGTGTTAGAGCCGCTGGCACCATAAACATCATCACCATTCAGGGGCTGATGCAGGCCCTGGCGCGCGATCCCGTTCAGAAGAATGTTTTGCTGATCGGCTACGATTTCGATGTGATCGATCACGCCGTTCGCAAGCTGCTGCCCCAGGCGCACGTCATTTCATTCCTCCACCACCTGGTCCGAGTGCGGCCGGGCTCTGAGCCCCCGGTGCCAATCATTGGAAGTTATTCGCTACCTGAGGCGATCAAGGATGGCTACGCCACCCCGGTGAATCTGTTGCAAAGAATTCTGCCCCGCGCCGACGAGTTGGACTGGTTGGACCCGGGACTGGACGAATGGTTGACCGTCGATGAAATCGACGTCCTCCAGCCACGGGGCTTCCGCTGGACGGAAGCCGGAATGAAACTGCTGGCCAGCGACATCGTGGCACATTTCTCCGAACGCCAGCAGATCTTCGCAGGTAAGGCGCTGGTGGTCGTCGATTCCATCGAAACGGCGAACGCGCTCTGCCACGAGCTGCAGAGGGCCGTCATCCACGAGCAGCTGGGCGATGCATCGTACGTCGCCGTGCTTTCGTCGACGCTCTCCGATGAGGAAACCCGCACACTGATCTGGAACTTCTGCCGGGAAGGCGCCCAGCCTCACATCGTCGTGTCTGCGAAACGCTGGACAGGCATCGACGTGCCGCTACTTCATTGCGCCTATGTGACCTGCCCGCTCAGTCGCGGCGCGCTGTTGAACGTCATCGGGCGGCTCGCGTCCTTGCATAGCGACAAGGCGAGTGCAACGTTGGTGGACTATGCGTCGAATAAGTTCTTCCACCTGGAGGGATTCGCATTGGGACAGGCCACACTGCCGTGATCCCGAGTCCATCAGTCCCTACCGCCGATCCTCAATCCAATCCTTCAACGCCTGCGGCACGAACAACCGATGCTGAGCACGCGTGACCGCGACGTACACCAACGAGCTTGCGGTGACACGAACGCTCGGCACCTCGCTCCAAAGATCCGTCACGACGTTCGGCGCCACCATCACTTCCGGAAACTCCAGATTGCGAACGTCTTCGATCAACCCCACCGCATATCCGCCAATCGCATTCGGAACGACATGATCGGCGGCTCGCGCCCAGTGCTCGCGTGAGTAACCTTTCCGCAGCAGTTCATCGACCGTTTGAAATCCAGGATTCGTGCCAAACGCGTCGCGGACATCGTCCCAAGAATGGAAACGAAACAGCGACGCGTCCCTCGGGCGCGAGCCATGAGCATAGAGCTCGATGCAATCGTTGACCCACTGCCCCAGCTGCGCGAAGTCGCTCAACGGTCGCATCGTGAGCCCCCGACTGGCCAGCCGGTCCACCCAGTCGAACAGCTCCCAACGATCTCGCGCCAGGATGGCGGCAGGTCGCGACGGGATCTGCGCGGTCGGGTAATAGACCACTTCAGCGCGAAACTTGCGATGTCCCAGGAACGGCGCCTTGGTGTCGCCCGGATGCGCCTGAATGATGGGATTGGCAATTGCCTCGATCGCCTTGGCCGAACGCACCGAATGAGTGATTTCGCATCGCCTGATGGTCCTGCCGCGTGACTGAGCGCGCCCGCGCAAGTGCTGATATTCATCTCCGAAAGAAATGGCCGCTTGCGGACTGGCGTCCAGGATCTGCAGCAGCGGCTTGGACAGATCGTGGCATTCGTCGAGCAGAATGTGCGTGTACTTCGCTGGGACGCGCCACCGCTGGAGCGCCGCGAGCTTGATTTGATGAAAGACGCGCAGCGGCGGCCGGAAATCGCTGGACGGCGGAGCAATCGTCGCCGCCCACAGCTCGGCTGAGTGATGCAGAACAACTTGTCGCGCGACCGGGTCATCGATTCCCCCCGGCAGATGCTGCTCTCCAATCTCGCTGTCGCCCGTCGCACAGAACGAAGCGACGGTCCGGCGCGCGAGCCGGACAATCTGGATCGCGGAGTAAGCACCGACGGGATGCACGCCCAGGTGACGAACCATCACGTCGTCGTACATCGGATGCCGACTGTCGTTGTCGAAGTATCGGCCCCGTTGACCGCGACCGATCAAATCGGCCGGGGTGATCTGCGCCGCCAGCTGGCCGAACGTCATTCCTTCGACCCGATCGATGCCCTCGATACCCGCCATGAGCGCGCGCAGCTGACGCGGTCGCTCCGCCAGCACCAGCACTTGCCGCGGCCCGCTTCCCAACAAATCCAGCAGCGCGTGGATCAGCAGAGACTTGCCGGTGCCTGCATACCCTTGCACATGCAGGTGATCGTCCGATTGGGCCATCACCGTTCGGTAGACACCGCTTTGCTGCCCGGTGAGCAGGCACCCTTCTCCCGAGGGCAACACCACTCGTTCCAGCCGTTCCCGCAGCCGCTCTCGGTGACGGTCGCAGAACTCGCGATCCCACTCGCGGTTTTCATCGAGGTAGCTGCGCCAAGTGGCGAGCTCGTTGTCCAGGAGGGCGATGCCGTAGTCATCCATCAGGCGCTGCCCGGCCTGCAGGCGCGCTCGGTTCAGGTCGCGACTCACGCCTCGACGAAACTCGGCCAGGCCCACATTGGCACATTGCGCATTGGCCAGCTCGATGGCACGACCGAGCATGAACTCCGCACGAGACGCCTGCTCCACCGGCAGCGAAGGCAGCGAATGCAGCAGGATCAGCGAGGCCAGCTGGGGAACGTCCAGCGCGGCGATGGCGGTCTCGAAGTCGACGCTGTCATCCAGGACGGACGCCAGCTGTTGCTCGCTCAGGGGCAGATAGAGGCGCGCGTCGACCGAGAGCATGGATGACATGAGAATGGCAGGCAATGACAGTTCAGGCTGCATTGTACGCTGACGCAGCCGGTCGACCGCCAGGAACTGATTCGTCGGGCACGCGTTCGCGTCGGTATGGAGCGGCAGACCTTCACCAAATCGCCCGGTGGCCCGAGTGTCGTTGCGAGGAATATCGATGCCCTGTTGCAAAGACAAAGTCGAGAGGAGCAATCGCGGACGTTACAGCAGCGGATCGCTGACGCGATCACCGGCGCCGCCGGCAGTCTGCCGTTCGTCTATGTACATCTCGCGATCGTCGCGGTCTGGACGCTGATCAACGTCGGCTGGACGCCACTGAAGCCTTTCGATCCCACGTTCGTCCTGCTCGCCACGGCGGCGTCGGTCGAGGCCATCTTTCTGAGCACGTTCGTGCTGGTCACCCAGAATCGCATGCAGCGCGAGGCGGATCGGCGCGCGGATCTCGATCTGCAGATCAGCCTGCTCACGGAGCATGAGTTGACCCGCGTCATCCAGCTGGTGAATGCGATCGCGAAGAAAGTGGACGCGCAGCTGCCAATACCGGAGCTCGACGAACTGGAGTGCGACGTCTCGCCCGAGCAAGTGCTCGACGCGATCGACAAAGCGACGACGGACGACGCGGGCCAGAGCTAGCTGTCAGCCCGCCGCCCGACGCCGCCGAGCAAACATCATCCCCACCGCGCTTGCCAGCAGCAGCCCCAGGGTGCCCGGCTCGGGCACGTTCTGAGGAACGTTGTTGATCGTGAAGGTGCCGTACCAGTTGGCGCCGAAGGTGAATTGATTGCTGAACCAGCTGCCGTCGAGCAGGTAGCCGCTCAGCAGGCCGTCGATGAAGGTGAGGTCCCAGCCAGTGATGCTGAAGTTCACGCCCGTATCGAACAGGAACCCCAACCCCGCTTCGTCATAGCCCCACTGGCCGCCCAGGATGTCGAGACTGTTGGGCCACGGCGAACTCGGAGAGAGCGAGCTCGTCATGGATAACAGGTAGTCGCCCGCGACCGTGTCGAAGCGCCCGCCCGTCACGATCAGATTGCTCCCGCCGCCGGTACGGCCGAAGAGCTCGATGCCACCGTCGATCTTGCCGCCTCTGATCGTGCCATCGACAGCGTCACCGGTGCGAAAACCGTTGCCGATGTAGCCGCCTGTCATCGTCATGTCTACATAGCCGGCAGCACCCCGGAAGCCACCGAGGATGGAGCCACCGGACATGTTGAATACGTAGTCGTTCAAGCCGCCGAACGTGACCGTCCCGGCCACCTCGCCGCCGAGCATGTCCAGGCGGATGCTGCCATTGTCGCCATTGCTGATGTTGCCGTTGATGCGAGCTTGATCCTGCAGCCGCACGTAGCCCGCGTAGACCAAGTTGCCATTGATCTCGGCCTGATCCTGCACATGAAGCTGAACGGACGACGACTCGGTGCTCCACCCGGCCGGGGTGAATTCCATGACGACATTGCCGGTCACCGAAGCCTGCTCGGAGAGCCTGACGATGGCCGGATTGCCACGCATGCTGATCGCGGTGCTCTGCCCCGCGCCGGCTTCGATTCGCCCATTGCCCCGAACGTTCAGCGTGCCGGCTTGAGTGCGCACCGCGCCGAGCACTGTCGGATCGTTCACTCCCTGCACGACGCCGCCCGACTCGACATTGAGTACCGCGGCGCTGTTATTGACGATGACGTTGTCGTTGACCGTCGAGTCGATGGTGTACGTGGACGGGCCGCTATAGATGATGGTCGCGTTGGCCGTCGACGCAAGGCAGGTCGCGATGGCCAAACCGAGCAGTGCCGGGATTCGAATCCTCTCGTGCAGAGCGCTCATGTGTTTCCTTGAGCTGATGACGACGATGCGTGTCGCAGCAAGCCGTGTGCCACGACCGAAGAACTAAAATTCCGTCAGCACATTACGTCACGACACGGCGAGGCGCGGCGTCGGCCATGTAAGCTCGGTCGACATCATCGACAAACTCCTTCGGCGAGCGCCCCGTTTCCCGACTGAACGCCGTGCTGAACGCGCTGGCCGATTGATATCCGACCGCGAGCGCGGTTTCCGCCACCGACCTCTGTTCATGAGCCAGCATGTTTTTGGCGACCGCGATCCGCCACTGCAACAGATAATTGAGCGGCGTCGTGCCGATGACACGAGAGAACCGCTCGGCGAAAGAAGATCGTGACATCCCCGCCAGGCGCGCCAGCGTGGCGAGCGTCCATGGATGAGACGTGTTCATATGAATGCCGCGCAACGCGATGGCGAGTTGCGAATCGCGCAGCCCCGCCAAGAGTCCGCCGGATTGCTGATCCGGGGGCGCCGAGCGCAGCGCTTCGACCAGCATGATCTCGATGAGTCGGGTCAGCACGAGCGCCTGCCCCGGGCGCTTGTCGCTCGTTTCCCGCTCGATCAGCGCCACGATGGGCGCGACGTTCCTGCTCGCCGGATCCCTGGCACGGATGTGCAACATCGGCGGCAACAGATCCACCAGCATCGACGCATTGATCGGATCGAATGCGAAATAGCCGCCCAGCAGGCTCACCAGCGGCGCCGCGCTCAGATCGCCGTGGATCACCTCGTCGACGTGCTCCGTCGGAATGGTCTGCATCGCCTTCGGCTTCACCTGTGCATCGCTGGCCAGTGTGAATTCGGGCGTCGCCGGAAACAGGATGAAATCGCCGGGCTCGAGCATCGTCGGACGCGACTGCTCCACCGTGAGCCAGCACGGCCCATCGATCACCAGGGCAAAGCTCGGTTGCCCGAAGCGCGGATACCGCACGCCCCAGCGACCTCCGCCGCGGACGATTTTGGACAGGATGGTTTGTGGCTTCAGCAGGGTGACGACGGCCGCCAGAGCATCCATTTCGGACTCTCTAAAACGAATCTCGGACGGTCTCTTATAGCTCGTCCAGAGCGGCGCGGCTACCTTTTCCGCATCACCCACGGAGACCCCCATGACCCACACCGTATTGATCACCGGCTGCTCTTCCGGTTTCGGCCTGGCGAGCGCCAGATTGTTCCTGGCCCGCGGCTGGAATGTCGTCGCCACCATGCGCTCGCCCGATGCAGGGTTGTTCGACAACCATAGCCGCTTGCTGGTGACCGCGCTCGACGTCACCAATGCACACAGCATCTCAGAGGCCGTAACGCAAGCGATCACCCGCTTCGGACGAATCGATACATTGGTGAACAACGCGGGCGTCGGTTTGTTTGGAGCCGCCGAAGCGACGCCAGCTCAGGTCACGCAGCAGGTGTTCGAAACGAACACCTTTGGTGTGATGGCGACCGCTCGCGCGGTGATCCCTCACATGCGCGAGCGTGGCTCGGGCACGATCGTGAATGTCACATCCAGCGTCGGCATTGCACCGATGCCGCTGGTGGCGGTCTACACCGCGAGCAAATACGCGATCGAAGGCTACTCGGAGTCGCTGGCCCACGAACTGGCCACGTTCGGAGTGCGCGTGAAGATCGTCCAACCCGGTCTTGCGCCTACGACCAGCTTCGCCGCCAAGTCCGGCGGTCGCAGAGACGATCTTCTTCCCGCCGCTTACGCGTCCTTCGCCGCGCGTTATCTCGCATCGATGCAGAAGTACCCGACCGCCTACACGACCGAGACTGATGTGGCCGAAGCAGCCTACGCTGCCGCGACCAGCAGCGACGACAAGTTGCGCTATCCCGCAGGTGCGGACAGCGCAATGCTCGCACAGCTGCGCCAGTCGCTGACCGAGCAGGAATTCATGGCCAGGATGCGAACGATGATCGGCTGGTAACGCTCGCGGCCCAGCGCTATTGAGGCGCTATTTATCTTTCTGCATGGCGCGTTTGGCTTCCTTCGCGCCTTCTTTGGCGGCCTCGCCCACTTCCTTGGCGGCATTCGCCACGGCCTTGCCGACCTGCTTGGCACCGTCGCCCACTTCCCGGGCGGCGGTTCCGACCGCCCGGCCAACCTCCCTGGCACCTTCCTTGAGCGTGTTTTCTTCGGCCAGCGCCGGGCCGGCCAGGCTGAACGTCAGCAGCAACGCGGTCATTCGAAGCGCGGCGGCCAATTTCATGGGTTGCGGACCCTGTCTGAAAAAGGAATGGCGCAGATGTACATGCGCCGGGCGCGAATGTCCAGCATGGCACGGAACACCGGCCACAGGACGTTCGTCATTTCGCTACACCAGCCGCAAAGGAGTCAGTCATGCCCAGCAAGACCACGGTAAAGCGTGCCAAGGCGGATTTGCGCGCCGGTAAGAAGCCATCGACCGCCGCAGGTGAATTCGTGCGTGAGGAGATGGAGCACATTCGCGAAGGCAAACATGGTGCTCGCTCCACGAAACAAGCGATCGCGATCGGTCTGTCCAAAGCTCGTCGTGCCGGTGTGCCGCTGCAAGCACCCGAGGAAGGCAGCACCTCGCGACGCACTCGTCAGAGCGCCAAACGCGATCTGGCGACCGGTCAGGGTCGCCGCAAGCCTCGATCCACGTCGGCACGACGCCGACGCGCTACGACGAAGGCATTGCGCAACGAGCCCAGATCGGCCGCTTCGCATCGCGCCCTGTCGCGGCAAGCGAAACAGGCGGCCCGGCGCCGGCGTCGTTCGACGACCGCGAAGAGCACTCGGAAGCGCGCCTCACGTTGAGCGCTATTCAGTAGTGAACGAGGACGTGTTGGCGACGGGTGGAAACGTCCGCGCCACGCGCCCCATCCAGTCCTTCAGCGCCCCGCTGCGCAGATCCTGCTCCGGCGTCATGCCCAAGCGCACGATGATGAGATCCTTGGAAGGAACCAGCAGCGTGTACTGGCCTTCGAAGCCTTGCGCGCTGAAGCCGTCGCGCTCGGGACCGGTGTCCACGTAATTGGGATAAGGCCGTCCGTCTCCTTCTTTTGGTGCGAGCCACCACCCTGCGCCGTAAATGTCCGCATTGGTGCCGGTGCCGGGAGTGCGAGCGAAGTCCACCCAACCTTCCGGCAGCACCCGCCGGCCATCCCACATTCCATCGCGCAAGTAGAGCAACCCGAATCTGGCGAAGTCGCGCGCCGATGCATAGATGAGCGCGCTGCCGTACAGCAAACCGGTGGCGTCGAACTCCGGTTGCGGCTTCATGCCGATGACGTCGAACAAACTCACATTCATCCATCGCATCATCGTCGCGCGACGCTGTTCCGGTGAGGTGGGGCTCGGAACGATCGCTCTAGTCAGCGCATCGGCCGTCAACACGATGCCGCAGGAGTTGTAGTTCCAGTGGGTGCCGGGCTCATGGATCAGCGGCAGACCCGCGCAGTAGCGCGCGACGTCCAGACGACCCGGACCGAACAACTTCCTCGATGCGTCGCTGTGCGCAATCGTGGCTGCTTCGATTTCGAGATAGCGCTGACCATCCGTCATCTGCAGCCAATGACGCCAGGGGATTCGAGCGCGACGATCATCCGCCGACCAATGTGGACTGCCCATCGGTTGGTTGATGTTCACTCTTCCCTGCGCGACCGCGATTCCAACCAACGCATGCGTGATCGACTTGGCCATCGACCACGACACCAATCTCATGTTCGTGCTGTACCCCGATGCGGCGCGCTCGTAGACGAGTCGCCCGCCTCGAATGATGACCACCTCGCGGGTTTCTCCCAATCCTGGAGCGGACCGATCGAATGCATCGACCATTGCAGCGCTGAATGCTGCAGTGTCCATGTCGGCAGGCAACGCGCCGACTGGCCACTCCACCGTTGGCCACGGCACGTCGTAGGGCTGTGTGGGCAGCGGAACCAAGTCGGCGTAGGCGTGAGATATCGGCGCGCCGAGCAATATCGCCAGTAGCAGAGATCGCACCATCGCGAGGTCCCTCCCGATGCAGTGTCGTCGCTCAGTTCACCGGATGGCAGCCAAAACCGTTCTGGAACTCCGCGCGCGAAGAGATCAGGCCGCCGAGAGCGGAGACAGTCACGGCGCTGTTGCCGGTGACAACGTCGACGGATCGCAGCGCCTCGGGCTCGAAATCCGTGTTGCACGAATCGAGCAGACGGCCGGCGACGAACAGGCACGAGCAGGTTTGCTTGGCAACATAGGCGGTACCGATGCGTGCGGTCGCAAATGTATCTTTTGCGCTCCACACACCGATACCGATCAGCAGCACCCCTGCACCGGCGATCAGCTGCCACTTGCGCTTCATTCGGCCTCCATGCATGCGACGAGCGCGCCGATGCTAGCGCAATTATTTTCTAAGTAACAGGCGGGCTTGCGTACCCCAGCCGCCGATGAACACATCGTCCTTGCCGTCACCATTCAGATCGCCGACCGCCATGCTCCAGCTGCGCCCCACGACGCTGGCCGGCAGGATCCCGGCAGTCGCGTCCTTGAAGTTTCCCTTGCCGTCATTTGTATACGCTCGCGCCTGCAGCGGCTTGAAGCCAGGCACTTCGATCGCGCCCACGATCAGGTCGGGATGTCCGTCATCGTTGCAGTCGAGCACCGCGCCGCCCCAGGAAGAAAACGTATTGACCGGCAATCTCCGGGCGGATTCGTCGACGAATCGGCCGCGCCCGTCGTTCACCAGCAACCTCGCCTGCGGGTCGCGCTCATACTGACGCGCATTGCTGGTGAGATTCAGAAACAGAAGGTCGGGCTTGCCATCGCCCGTGGCATCGAAGACGTGCACCTCGCGTGTATGCAATGGCACGGACGACACCAGGCGATCCGAGGCATCGGCAAAGCGCCCTCGCCCATCGTTCAACAGCAATCGATTCGGCGGCACCTCGTTCGCGAGCACCATATCCAGGTCGCCGTCGCCGTCGAGATCGGCAAGCGCGATATCCTGGGTCGCATTCTCGAGGTCGGGCAGATTGGTTTTGCTCGCATCGATGAAATAGCCGGGCCGGCTGGGGTCGCTCAACCACAGAAAGTTGCGGGCGCCCTTGCCGGTGTTGCCCAGAGCGATATCGACAAAGCCGTCGCCGTTCACGTCGCCTATGGCGAATCCATTTCCTTCGCTGCGCGCGGGCAAGCGGTCACTCGCGTCCGTGAAGCCGCCCTTGCCGTCGCCGAAGAACAGCTGATGCACCTGGTCGTCCTCGGCAATGAACATCACATCGGCGCTCCCGTCCCGATTGAAGTCGGCGCTGAGCACATGCTCGGTGTCGTGGGCGACCGTCCCGAACGCTCCCTCTCGCCAGCTCAATCTGGCGCTGCCGTCATTGATATAGAGACGATTCACAGCGCCTTCGACCGCCAGCACCACGTCGAGGTCACCGTCCTTGTCGACGTCGACGAACGCCGCATCGAGCGCATGCAACTGATCGGCCGCCGGCACGTGTGTAGCCGTTACATCGAGGAAAGCGGCGGACGCTGCTGCTGCGGTCCCGCCCAGGATGAGGACGCCCAGGGGAAGCACCCGACGACAGCTTCGACATTGCATGCGATCGGTCATTTCCTGAGACTCTTCGTCATGGGCACGAAGGTGATGTGCAGCCCGCCAGGCAGTGGATGCTCGATCGGCGCGTCGCCCACATAGCCGCAGGCTTCATACAAACGCTTGCCGGGCAGAGTCGCCATCAAAGCAAACTCGGTGAATCCGGCACGCGCGGCTTCGGTTTCACAACGATCGAGCAGCATACGACCGAGGCCGCGGCGGGCGTGGCGTGCATCGATGAAGAAGGCGCGGATGCGAGCGGCATCGACGGCGGGGTCGAGCCAGGAATCGTCGCGGGATTCCCGAGTGTCACTGCCGAACAGGGTCTTGCGCCGGCTCCAGCCACCGCAGCCGACGATTTCGCCCGCCGCCGTCTCGATGACGAAGTAGGTCTGGTCGCGAATCAATGCAGTATCGACGCCGAATGCGCCGAGCAGCGCTGCTTCGATCTGAGCGGGTGTGTAATCCCCGGCGCCCAGCTCGCGAATCGAGCGTGCGATCAGATCACGAAGTATGGGCTCGTCCGCGGCACTGGCTGGCCGCAATTGATATTCCACGCTCACGATGGCCTCGTCGCTCGGGCGTCGAGGTGACGCCGGAGGACGATGCTAGCAAAAGTTAAGTCGTTCCTGGCGCGGCCGCGAGCAGCGAGGACACTGTGCGCCTGGAGATACCAGCAACGGCCGGTACAGTTGCAGCCAGGGCGGCGCCGTCGGCCCGGGCCAGGGTGTTGGCATATTGCTCGGCAAACCCCTGCAGATAGGCACCGCGAGCGTCCGCCGCAGCGCCATTGTCGACGTGCTGCGTGGTCTCTGCGAGGACGCCACGCACATCGCCATAGGACTTGCGGATCAGCAATTGAGCTTGGTGGATATCCTGCAGCGCTTTACGCGGATCCGCTGCGTTCCACTGCGACGGCTGGATCGCCTGCTCCGCCAGGACGGTGCGGACGTGATTGAACTGGCCCGTGGGAAAGCGCCGACCGCCTCCCCGAATCGCGAGGGAGTCGCGCACCTGCGGCCAGTCGGCTTCCGCGACGCTGAACGCCAGCTCGCCCTTCGCATCGCGAGTCGCACGCACGCCCATTGGCGCCAACGCGCGATCGAGCGCCCCCACCATCGCCGACTCGGATTGCGTGGGGTCGACGGTGAAGGAACTGGACTGCCGCGACCAGCGGCCGACCGCAAAGCTCAGTGTTTCGGCATCGCCATTGCGCAATGTTTCGAAGCTCAAGCCGCGCACGGCGAATTCCTGCGTCGCCTTGGCGTCGGCCTTGAACTTCAGATTGGCATCCAGCGTGCCGGCGCTCGCGGCCGAACGCTGCTGCCAGAACTTGTCGAACTTCTCGATGCCGGCGGCCGCGTCTCCGCTCATCAGCTGCTTGCGCAGTACACGCAACCGGGCATCGGCTTCGGCCAGGAATTGCAGCGCCTGCTGCGCGCCCGACACCTGTCGATTCAGCTGGCTGTTGTAGGTTTTCAGGCCACCGCGCAGCGTGGTCCGGGCGACCGGCTCGACCTTGCCGACCGGCGCGGGAAATTCAGTGCGCGTCAGCGAGACGCCTTCGACGGCGCCCCGCGCTGTAACCTGCCGGCCTGAATCTATGACTGAGAGTTGCATGCAAGACTGTGCCCGAAGGCGCTGTTAGATCGCGTCGAACAGCGACAGCTTGCTCACCTGGGCGTACGCCTTCTGCGTCGCCTGCACTGCCGTCGTGTAGCCGTTCAACTTCACCGCCGCGTCGCTGTAATCGAGCTGCCCGAGCGTCAGCGCCGCCTGCTTGTTCGACAGGCTGACGTTGGCGTGACTGGTCTCCAGCGTCGCCAGAATGTTCTGCGCGCCACCCAGCCCCGCGATACGGCCGCTGATGCTTTCGATGACCTCATCCAGCGAGTCCATTGCGGCAGTGATGTCGGCGCGCACGGCCGGATCGTTCACGTTGACGCCCGGAGTCTGCAACGTCGTGAGCACGCGCTCCAGCTGGTTCAACATGCCGGCCATTTCCGGCAAGGTGACGTTCGACGGCTGCGTCACGCCGGGACCCACGGCGACGCGCTGCGCTTCGGTGTTGCCGGTAAACGTATAGCGCGAGCCCACCGGTGCGGTGGCGTCGTAAGACACGGTCGGTGAAGCGACGGCCGTGCCCGAGAAAATATAGCGGCCCTCCGCGTCGGAGCTGTTCGTGACGTAGAACATGCTGTCGAGCAGCGGCTGCAGCGATTGCGCCATGGCCGAAACGTCCTCCGACGTATTCGAGCCGTCGCCCGCCCACACCAGCAGATCGCGGACGCTCAGCATGTCATCCGACATGCTGTTCAGATACACCTCGTTCTGGGTCAGGCGGCTCTGCAGGGCGGAGATGTTGTCGCGGTACTGATCCAGCGCCGCTTCCTCGCGATACAGGCGCGACATGCGCACCGTCGTCACCGGATGCTCGGACGGCAACGAGTATTTTTCGCCACTGGCCATCTTTTGCAGAATGTCCTCCAGACGGTAGGACGCCTTCTGCAAGGCCGTGTTCATGGTGGTGTGATACTGCGTGCTGGAGATGCGCATCATGAGTGAGCCCCTCGAAGATCGTCAGCCCAACAGCGCGAGCGTGCTGTCGAACAGCTCGTTGGCCACGGCGATCACTTTCATGTTGGCCTGATACATCTGCTGGTACTGCATCAGGTTGATGGCTTCTTCGTCGGTGTTGACGCCGCTGGTGGACTTCCAGCTCTCCTCCGCCTGGTTGCGCACGGTCTGCGCGGTGTCCATGGCAGCCTGGTTTTGCTGGCTGTCCATGCCGAGCTTCGCGACCAGCTGAGTCGACGCGTCGGACAGCGTCACCACGCCGAGGCCCGGCAGAGTCACCGTCGAGGAGCGCAAGCCGATCAGCGCCAACAGGTTCTCGCTGTTGCCGCCGGCGGTGGCCGACGTAGAGAAAGCAAGGTCACTGCCCTGCACGCCCGGACGAATGCGGAGCATGCCGGCGGCGGTCGAGGAATCGTATTCGAACAACGGCGTGCCCGGCGTGCCGTCCGGTGCGAAGCCCGCGACCAGCTGCGCGTTGACGGCAGTGGCCAACTGCTCCGCCATGTCGCCGATCGATTCGATCATCGGCAGCAGCGTCTTGGTCTCGTAATCTTCCAGGCCGCCGAGCTCGCCGCCCAATCCCGTCTTCGGCAGGATGAACGCTTCCGAGGCGAACGCCACCTGCAGGGTCTGCGAGCCATCGGGGTTGGTGGTCGCACTCATGGTCGCGGCACGGCCACCGACGACCAGCGGCTGACCACCGCGCAATGAAATGCTGCGCGTCCCATCGGCCTGCTCCACGACTTGCAATGCCACGAGGCCCGCCAGCTCATCGATCTTGTTGTCGCGAGCGTCGATGAGCGCCGACGGATTCACGCCGGTGCCTTGCGTGGCCGCGATCTGCTTGTTCAGCTCGGCGATGTCGTTCGACAGACCGTTGATCTGCGTGATGGTGATATTGCGCTGCTGCACGATGGCCGAGCGCTGATTCGACAGCACCTGCGTGAGGCTGTTGAAGCGCTGTGCGAGCGCGTCGGCGGCAGTGATGATCTGTTGACGCAAGGGGCTCGACGTGGGATCGACGCTGGCCGCGTTCAGCGCGCCGAAGAATGCGTCGAGTCCGCTGTTGATCCCGGACGCCTCGTCGCCCATCACCTGCTCGAGCTGCGTCAGATACGGCTGCGCGGTCGTGCGCTGGCCCAACTCGGAAGCCGCGCTCCACATCTGCAGGCTCTTGTAGCCGTCGCTGAAGCGGATCAGCGCGGGCACCGCGACGCCGCTGCCGGCGCTCAACTGACCTGCCTGGTACGGTGCGAGCGACGCGAGCAGCACGCCCTGACGCGTGTAACCTGGCGTCATGACGTTGGCGACGTTCTGGCTGGTGGCCGCCAGGCCCGCCTGGGCCGCCATCGCTCCCGACAATGCGTTATAGATGATGCTCATTGCTGGAATGAAAAGCGACCCGCGCCGCTCGAAACTTAAGTGTTATTTGTTCGGCAGCAGCTGACGCACGATCACGTCGGCGATGCCGAAGGCGCGCTGTTGAGCCATCGCATCGGCGACCGCGGTATCGGCATAGTCGAGCATGTCGGCGTTGGTTTTCTTGCCGTAGATGCTGTCTTCGCCGGCAATCTCCCTGGTCGCGCTGCGCATCTGGCGCAGCATCTGCGCGATGAAGAAGCTTTCGAACTGCTCGGCCGCGTGCTGCACCTTGGCGCGATAGGCGGTGTCTTCGGCGGATGGCGCGGCTGAAATGGCAGTGACGTTCACGACGATGTTCCTCAGATGACCGTGAGCTCGCCTTCGATCGCGCCGACCTGATCCAGCGCCTGCAGGATGGCCATCAGGTCATCCGGGGTTGCGCCGGTGCTGTTGACCGTATCGATGATGGCCTGGAGGCTCACGCCATCCGGCCACTGGAACATGCGGCCTTCATCCTGGGACACCGACACATCGGACTGCGGCGTGACCACCGTCCGACCCTGGCTGAGCGGATTCGGCTGACTCACCTGCGGATTCTCGCTGATGATGACTTTCAGGCCGCCGTGAGAGATCGCTGCCGAGCGCACCCGCACGCCTTCGGAAATGACCACCGTACCGGTGCGTGAGTTGAATACGACCTTGGGCAACTGCGTGCCCACGTCCACCGGCAACGATTCCAAGCCAGCGACGAACGCGACCCGCTGCGTCGGATCCATCGGCGCCATGACTTCCACGCTCGTGGCGTTGCGTGTCGTGGCAACGGCGCCGTAGCGCTTGTTGATGGCCTGTACGATATTTGTCGCGGTCTGGAAGCTGGGCAGCTTCAGGCTCAACAGCACGGTCGGACGCGTGTCGAAGTCGGTTTCGATCTCACGCTCGATCGTCGCACCGTTGGGCACGCGTCCCGAGGTCGGCGAATTCACCGTCACGCTCGAACCGCTCGCGCCCTGAGCGGCCAGACCGCCGACGACGAGGTTGCCCTGAGCGAGCGCATAAACTTCAGAATCCGCCGCGCGCAGCGGCGTCAGCAACAACAGGCCGCCGCGCAGGCTCTTCGCGTCGCCCATCGATGAAACCGTCACGTCGATCTTCTGGCCGCGACGATAGCCCGGTGGGAACACGGCACTGACCATGACGGTCGCGACGTTGCGCAGCCGCGGATCGGTGCCTTCCGGCAGCTTCACACCGAACTGCTTGAGCATGTTGGCGACGGACTGGCCCGCAAACTTCACCTGCGTGCCGTCGCCGGTGCCCTGCAGACCGACCACGAGGCCATAGCCCAGCAGCTGGTTCTCACGCACGCCCTCGACACTGACCAGCGAGCGCAACGGCTTGGTCGAGGACAGCGGCATGCTCGCCGTGGCTTGCACGCTCGAAGCGCTGACCAGCAAGGCCAGCGCCAGAGTGCGGAGGATTCGTGTCATCAACATGAACCAGGTCCTTAGAACGGCATCCACGGACTGTTGAAGAAACGTGTCAGCCAGCCCGCCTGATTGGAATCGGCCAGGCTGCCCCGACCTGAATAGGCAATGCGTGCGTTTGCTACGCGCTGTGACGAAATTCGGTTTTCGGCATCGATGTCCTCGGCGCGCACGAACCCGGACACGCGCAGGAATTCTTCGCCTTGATTCAAATACAAGCTCTTCTCGCCATGCACGCGCAGCAGACCGTTCGGCAACACCTCCTGCACGATCACTGTCAGCGCGCCCTGCAAGGCATTCTGCTGAGTGCTGGTGGCGCCGCCCTTGAAGCCGCGATCCGCCGAGATGCTGGTGTTCGCATCGATGGTGCTGTGACCGATCGTGAAGTTTGGAATGTCGACGCTGCTGCTCTTGTTGATGTTGGTATCGGCGCTCTTGCGGGCCTGCGTCGTTTCCAGCAGCACCACCGTCAGCACATCGCCCGGGCGGAACGCGCGCACGTCGGCCACCAGGGCCCACGGCCGCTCCGCGGTGAACACGCCACCTGAAGAGCCCTTCGGCAACGCGGTGAACTCCGGCACGACCGGCTCCTCGTCCGCCGGCTTCTGACGCGGCAGCACCGAGCAACCCGACAGCAGCAGCGTTGCGGCGAAGACAGCGAACAGGGTGCGCACGTTCATGATCGTTACCGGACGGCGGCCGCCAGGTACTGCAGCATGTTGTCGGCCGAGCTCAGCACCTTCGTGTTCATTTCGTAGGTGCGCTGGGCCGCGATCATGTCGACCATTTCTTCGACCACCTGCACGTTCGAGCCTTCCAGCGAGCCCTGCCGGAGCTTGCCCAGCGCGTCCTGGCCCGGCGTCCCTTCGATGGGCACGCCGCTCGCGACGGTTTCCTGATACAGGTTGTCGCCGAGCGCCAGCAGGCCGGCGGGGTTCATGAAATTCACCAGCGTGAGCTGACCGACCTGCACCGGCTCGGCCTGACCCGGCAGGTTGGCGGACACCTGGCCGTCCTCGCCGATCACGATGTTGGTGGCATTCGGAGGAATGGTCACTTCCGGCGCAATGGGCATGCCCTGCGCGGTCGTGAGCCGACCCTGGTCGTTGATGCTGAACGAGCCGGCACGCGTATACGCGAGCTCGCCGTTCGTCTGCTCGACCTGGAAGAAGCCCTGGCCTTCGATGGCCACGTCGTAGGTCTGACCGGTGGTCTGCAGATTGCCGGTCGTGAACACCTTCTGCGTGCCGACCAGGCGCGTGCCGTTGCCCAACTGCACGCCCGACGGCGACACCGTGTTGTCGTCATTGCGCGCGCCCGGCGGACGCTCGACCTGATAGAACAAATCGGCGAACACCGCGCGGTCGCGCTTGAAGCCCACCGTATTCACGTTGGCGAGGTTGTTCGCGATGGCCTGCAGCTTGGCGTCCTGCGCCTGCACGCCCGTCTTGCTGATCCACATTGCTGGATTCATGGAAGCTCCAGAGTAAACAGTTAGCCGCCGACCAGGCGGTTGCCGCTCTCGGCCATGCCATCGGCGGCACGATATAACTTCATCTGAATCTCGAACTCGCGCGTGAGATTCATGACAGCGATCATCTCCTCGATCGCGGACACGTTGCTGCCTTCGAGATGGCCACTGCGCACAACGACCGTTTCATCGGCCGCGAACGGCTGGCCGTTGCGTGCAACGATCAAGCCCGCGGGATTCTTTGTGACTTCGGCGGGCTCGGGTTTGACCAGCCGCAAGCGATCGACCTGCTGCAGCTCCGTCATGCCCGGCACCTGAATGGAGATCACGCCGTCGCTCGCGATCTGCACCCGCGTGAACTGCGGGAGCACGATCGGGCCGCCATCGCCGAGGACCGCCCGGCCGTCGAGCGTCAGCTGACCGTCCTGATCGACGACGAAATGACCGGCACGCGTATACGCCTCGCCGTCGCCGAACTGCACGGCGAAGTAGCCTTGCCCGGAGATCGCGACATCCAGATCCTGACCGGTCTGGCGCAGCACACCCGCGCGCGACGCCACCGAGTTCGCCTGCAGCTGGCTCATGTGACGAGCGTCGTAGCCATAGCCGGTGTTCACCGCCTTGCTGGTCGCCAGTTCCAGGTCGGCGCGAAAGCCGCCGGTCTCCAGATTGGCCAGATTGTTGGCGTGAATCTGCTGAGCGCGCATGCCGCGCTCGGCGCCGCTCATCAATGTGTAGATCAACGCATCCATCAGATCGCCTGCATCAGCGACTGCATCATCTCGTTCTGGGCCGCGATGACTTTGGAGTTCGCCTGATAGTTGCGCTGCGAGTTCATCAGCTGCACCAGCTGCGAGGTCATGTCGACGTTCGACTGCTCGAGCGTGCCCGGAGTCAAACCGCCGGCCATGCCGACGCCCGGCGTGGAGTACAACGGCGCACCCGAAGCGCTCGAAGTCGTCCAGGCCGTGTCGCTCACCTGGATCAGCGCGCCTTCCGCCGGGAAGGTGGCGACGGCCAGGGTGCCGATCCGCTGCTTCTCGCCGTTGCTGTACTGAGCGAACACACCGCCGTCTTCGGCGAGCTGCAGGCCGAGATACGTGCCGGCCGGATAGCCGTTGCTGGCGTTGGTCGTGGTCGTCGCTTCACCCGCGGATTGCGTCGTACCGGTGTAATTCACGTTCAGGACCAGTGGCGCCGCGCCCGTCGGCGTGCCCAGCGGCAGTGACACCGCACCGGCCGGCGCAGTCAGCTGACCGTTGGTGTTGAAATCGAGCACCGTGGTCGTCGGCAGCACCGTGCCGTCGGTGGTGTAGTGCACCGTCACCTGGTTGGTGCCGGTCTTCACGAAATACTGCGTGACGCTGTGTTGAACGCCGAGCGAGTCATACACGACCGACACCATCGAACCGTTGAACGACTGCGGATCGGCGGGATCGAACGGTGCCACGGTGGGAACAGTCCAGTCGGCGGACAGGTTGCCGACGTAGTTCAGCGTCGTGCTGGCCTGCGCGGGAATCTGACCGGTCGACACTCGCAGATCGCCGAAGGCGCCCAGCGCGGTGCTGTTGGCGAGAGCCGCGTAGCCTTGCACGCGACGGCCGAAGCTGTCCGAAAGATAGCCATCTTTGTCGACCGAGAAGATGCCGACGCGCGTATAGACTTCGGCGCCCGATGTATCACGCGTGACGAAGAAGCCGCGGCCCTGCAATGAGGCATCGAGGCTGCGACCCGTCGTGAGAATGCCGCCGCCGACATCGATGCTCTGGGTCAGCGACGAGGCTTCGGTGCCCATCGCCTGAGTGCCCGCATACATCGCGGCGAAGTTGGCGCGGCTGGACTTGAAACCATACGTGCCGGCGTTGGCGATGTTGTTGCTGATCGCATCCAGCTCGGTGTTGATGGCGTTGATGCCCGACAGTGCAATGTTGAAGCTCATGGGCGCTCCTGAAGAGGAAACTTATTGGGGCCGGCCGTTGAAGGCGGTCACGGCGCTGGCACCGATGGTGCCGACGTTGCTCACCTGGAGCACCGCGCCGTGGGTCGCGGAGATACGCACGCTCTGCAAGGTGCCCTGCACTTCGATGGCAGGCGTCTCCTTGGTCGGCGTCTCCACGCGGATGGAATAAGTGCCGGGTTCGAGGCCGAGCACTTCCGGATCGATCGCGAACTCGACTTCGCCGGGCTTGTGCGTGCCCAGCTGGATCCGACGCTGCTGACCGGTGGCATCTTCCAGCACGACCGTGACCGTGCTGCTGGCGGATTCGAGATCGAAGCGCCCGCGCACCACGCTATCGTCGATGACGACTTTATCGGTCACCGCGGTCACATCCGAACCGACCTGCGCACCGAGCGCCATCACTTGCATGCTCTGGAGCATCGAGGCGCTGGCATTGGTCTGCGCCACCAGCTGCTGCATGGATTCGACTTGCGACAGCTGCGTCAGCTGACTGACGAACTGACTCGGATCGGTGGGCTCGAGCGGGTTCTGGTTCTTGATCTGCGCGATCAGCAGCCTGGTGAACAGCTGCGTCATGTCGCCGTTGGCGGTGATCGAGTTGGCCGCGTTGGTGGCGTTCGCGCCGGAATCGACGCCGTTGGTGCCGATGGTCATGATTACTCCTCACCCAGCCGCAG
The DNA here is from genome assembly GCF_937958065.1 of uncultured Steroidobacter sp. Classification (GTDB taxonomy): domain Bacteria; phylum Pseudomonadota; class Gammaproteobacteria; order Steroidobacterales; family Steroidobacteraceae; genus Steroidobacter. The sequence continues at coordinate 10,832 of NZ_CALFXI010000086.1, read as the reverse complement.
CAGCGCCGTCTGCATGGACTTCAGCCGGCTCAGCACTTCGACGTTGGTCTCGAAGGCGCGCGAGGCGGCCATCATGTCGGTCATCTCGGCGACGGAATTCACATTGGGATAGAACACCACGCCTTCGGCGTTGGCGAGCGGATTGTCCGGCTCGTACGCCTCGCGCACCGGCTCGGTGCTCTGCACGACATCGAGCACCTGCACCTTCGCGCCGGCCAGCCCGGTGGCATCGATGCCCTTCTGCTCGAACACAGCGGCGAAAACCGGCTTGCGGGCGCGATACACATCGGCCTCGGAGCTGGCCGCGGTATCCGCATTGGCCAGATTGCTCGCGATGGTATTGAGCCGCACACTCTGTGCGTTCATCGCGGATCCGGCAATGTTGGCGATATCACGGAATGACATTTACTAACCCTCGATGGCCTTCGCCAGACCGCGCAACTTCATGCCGATGAAGGTCAGAGAGGTTTGGAAGTCCGAGGCATTCTGCGAGAATGCCGCCTGCTCCACGCCGAGCTCGACGGTGTTGCCGTCGGCCGAGGGGTGATTGGGCACGCGATACTTCATGTCGGGCGCTCCGATGTCGAGCGTGAGGCCGCCCTCTTCGCTCGCTGCCGTGGCGCGTGCCAGGCTCGCAGCGAAGTCGATGTCGCGGGCCTGATAGCCGGGCGTGCTCTCGTTCGCGAGATTCGACGCCAGGACTTTGGTGCGCTCGGCGCGCAGACGCAGGGCGTCGGCGTGAATGCCCAGAGCTTTGTCGAAGTTGATGGCCATGGTCGTTACTATGAAACCGTGTCACTCGTTACTGTTGTTGCTGCTGCCCGCATCCGCTGCGTGGTCGGCAAGCGCGCTCGAAAGCTCGGTCGAACGCGTCGCGCGAGAACACGTCCATCGATACGCCGAATCCATCGGCTGGGTGCAGCCCCAACTTAAGCTCAAATTGACTACAGGGAATCTCGGTGGGTGCCCCGCCGATGCGCGCATAGAAACCATCGACGTGCGACAACCGTCACGCATGCGCTTCGCGGTAACCTGTAATGGCGAGAAGCGACAGGTCGTGGTTCGAGCAACTATTGCGGCCGACGTGGTCGTAGCGGCGCACGATTTGCGAGCGAGCACGCCCATCGACGCCTCCGCATTGAAACTTGAGCGCCGCGATGTGACTGCCACCCCGGGCGCCGTCGCAAACATCGATGATGTCGCCGGCAAGAGCAGTCGACGCGCCCTGCGCACCGGACAGCTCGTCGATCGCCGCTGGTTGAACGAGAGCGTGCTGGTCAAACGCAACGCCAGGGTCACCATCATCGCGCGCAATGCAGGCGTCGAAGTGCATGTGGCCGCGGAAGCCATGCAACCGGGCCGCCGCGGCGAAATCATTTCGGTGAAGAACTCGGCGAATGGCACGGTGATACGGGCCCGCGTCATCGGACCCGACGCGGTCGAGCCGATCGAGATTCCCTCGGCTACGACGCCATAGCCGTCAGGCCGGTGCATACGTTCCACCGCCGTCCGCCTGCAGCACTCGCTGCAGGATCTCGTGCTGATTCATCAGCAGATCGCAATTGCGCTGGTTCAGGCGCTTGCACTCTTGCACCAGCTTCTCCAGCGTCTGCCACCATTCATCGAAGGCTGGGCGGGCATTGGCCGGCAGTCGGGCCGAGACGGCGGCAATCGTCACGTCGTTCTGCTTGCCCGTGAGCACCTTGGCGAGCGCGACGCGCTCGACCCGGCGCTTTTCCAACTGAGCAGTGAGTCCGGAGATGCGATCGGCGACATCGCTGATGACGGCGGCTCGATGCTTGAGGGCAGCTTCGAACTGCGCATCCAGCAACTCGCGCAGCGTGCGGTAGTCGCCGAGGTCGGCGTGCACGCCTTTGATCAGCCGGCCGAGCGCCTCACGCACTGTCATCTGCCGCTCCGGTGATAGCGCTCGATCAACGCCGCAAGCTTGCTGGGATTGAACGGCAGCTCGCCGCGCTCCAAGGCCGTCTTCAAGGCCGCGACCTTCTCGTGATCGATATCGGGCATTTCGCTCATCGCCGCCATGGCGGGCTGGAGCACGCTCGACTGCAACTTCGACGGCGCACTGGTCGCGGCTGTCGCGGGCGTGCGGATTTCGGCGGCGGGGGCAATTCCCGCCACTGGCGTGGCAGCGGCGCCCGGAACGACCTTCATGTTGGAACCTCGAGACTTGGTACGCATGACTACATGTCCCTGTTGTGCAACTGGCCACGCAGCTCATCCAGAGCGGCGCTATCGGGCAGACTGGTGCTCACGCCATCCATCAGCGGCAGAGTGTCGGTCGGCGCACCAAACATCCGTGCGATGCTCTGCGCCTGGCCGCGAGTGAGAATGAGCAATTCGATGCGGCGGTTTTCGGAAGCCGTCGTGTCTTCGGCATTGATCGGTGCGGTGTCGGCCTGGCCCACCACCTGCAACACACTCTTCGCCGGCATGCCGCCCGCCAGCAGATAGCTGCGAGCCGCCATCGCGCGCTCGCTCGAGAGTGTCCAGTTCGAGAACGCGGTGTAGCTCTGATCCGCGTACTGCAGGGAATCGGTGTGACCGACGATCAACATCTGATTGTCGATCTGCTTGAACAGCGGGCCGAGGTTCTTCAACAGACGACGGAAGCGCTCGTTCGGCGCCGAGCTGCCGCGCTGGAACATGCCCTGCTTGTCCGTGTCGTGCATCAGCACGCGCAGGCCGTACGGAGTGATGATCGTGCGAACGTTGCTCGACAGGCCGACTTCCGCTCCGAGCGCCGCCAGCACCTGGGACAGCTCGATCATGTCCGCATGCGACTCGTAGTGCGCCTTCGACAGGCGCATGCCCTCGCCCGGCCCGGCCGGCTCGCGCTCGCCCGTGTTGGCGGCACGCTTGGAGAGCGTGTCGCCATCGCTCGGCAGCGGATTGCGATCGATCAGACTGCCGCGCGGGCCTCCCAGCGACACCGACACCTTGCCGCGGCCTTCGTCGATCAAGCTGCCGCCGGCCGCTTTCAACAGGTCCTGCAGGTGTTCGGCCTGGCGCGAAGCCATCAGCCACATCACCAGGAACAATGCCAGCAGCGCCAGGCAGAAGTCCGCGAACGCGACTTTCCAGGCGGCGCTGCCGTGCCCCTCCTCGCCCTGACGGCGAGAGACACGCTTGACGATGGCCTGCTGGCCTTTATCAAGCTTGTTGAGCACGCAAGTCTCCCTTCCGACGCCGCGGCGTGGCCGGCTCCTCGACTTCTTCCGGGTTGCGCAGCTTGTCGATCCAGCTCTCCAGGCGCGCGAAGCTCGGCTTGGTATTCAACTGCACCAGCCGACGGCCCGCGTCGATGGCGAGCAGCGGCGGCTTGCCGGCCACGTGCGTCACCAGCACCACCTTGACCGAGTCGAGCGCCTGGCGCTCGTCGTCGACCAGCTGCCGCATGCGATTGGAAATCGGCTCTAGCACGCCATAGCACATGAAGATGCCGATGAACGTACCGACCATCGCCGCCGCCACGGCCACCGCGACTTCACCCGTATCGGCGCCCTTGGCGACCGACTGCATGGCCATTACGATGCCGAGCACGGCGGCCAGAATGCCGAAGCCGGGCATGGCATCGCCGACCTTGCCGAGCGAGCGTGCCGGCTGCAGCATCTCTTCGTGGATCGATTCGATTTCCTGCTCCAGCACGCCTTCCAGCTCGTGCGCGCTGATCTTGCCCATGGCCATCAGGCGGAAGTTGTCGACGATGAAATGCAACAGCTTGGGCTCGTGCAGGATCATCGGATAGCGCTTGAACAGCTCGCTCTCATGCGGCGCTTCGACGTGCGCATCGAGCGCCTTCAAGCCACCGGCAGCCGTCTGCAGCAGCTCGTACATCAGCAGCAGCAACTGACGCTGGAACTCCTGACCGTCCTTGCGACGGCCCAGCACCTGTTTCACCTGCAGCCACATCTCGCTCAGCACGTGCCGCGGATTGCCGAGGATGATGGTGCCTGCGCCGGCGCCAATGATGATGACCAGCTCCACCGGCTGCCAGATGACGCCCAAGTCTCCACCGTGCAGCATGAACCCGCCGAACACGCACAGCAGAATGGTGGCTATACCAATGAGCGACTGCATCGATCTATCCTCGCTGCTACTGCAGCAGCTCCCGTAACTTCTTCAACGCCAGCTTGTTGATCTGGCACACCCTCGCCTCGGTCAGGTCCAACACGCGGGCAATCTCTTTCAAGCTCAGATCGAACTCGTAATACAGCTGCACGATGCGCTGCTCACGATCGTTCAACCGCCGCAGCGCCTGCTCGATGCTGCGCTGGAGCAGCAGGTGCGACTCCGGCGAATGCCGGCGGTCCCCCGCCTGCTCGGTGAGCTGCTGTAACAGCTCATCGAAATTGGCCAGCTGCTCGGCGCTCTGCGCCAGCTGGTATTCCTGGTACTGCTCGACCGTCAGGCCCAGCGCCTGCTGTGTTTCAGCAGCCGTCGGCTCGCGCCCCAGCTTTCTCGCCAGCTCGCGGACGCCATCACGCACTTTGTGCGTTTCCTGGCGCACCGTGCGCGGACGCCAGTCCTGCCGGCGCAACTCGTCGAGAATCGCTCCTCGCACACGCACCGTGGCGTATGCGGGGAACTTCTCGTCGGGCGTGCCGTAGCGGCGCAGCGCGTCCAGCAGTCCCATCAGCCCGATCTGCTGCAAGTCCTCGCGATCGATACCGCCGCCGGTCTGCAGCTCCAGCTGCTTGACCACGCGCTTCACGAGCGGCGCGTATGTCACCAGCAGACGTTGCTCGTCGGCCGCGCTCAACGGCGCGGCGACGAACTCATCCGCTACTGCGTATCCAGCTTGCATGCTCGTGTTCAACTGCTGCCGTTATTCGACGATCAGCTTGCCGATCATCACATCGACGAACGGCCGCTCCTGCCGATCTCGTGCGTAGCGATCCGTGAAGGCCTGTTTCATCGTGGCGGTGAGCTCTTCCACCGTCATCTTGCCGGCGCGGTCCATGGTCAGCGTCGACAGCTCCTGGACCGCGACACTGCGCAGCAGCGGCAGCTGCTCGCGCGCAATGCGCTCCTGCTTCTCGGGCGTTTTGAACACCAGATCGAGCGCGAGATAGTGAGGCGCCGGCTCGCCTTCCACACCGCGCAACATCACGATGACTTTTTCCAGGCTCACATATTTGTAGACGCGATCGTCGACTGGAGGCGCTTCCTCCGGCACGGGCGCGGCTTCGGCCGATGTGATGGCGCTGCCGCCCTTCATCATCCACCAGGCGGCGCCGGCACCCACGCCGACGGCAACCACTGCCACACCGAGCAGTGCGGCTACGATTTTTCCAAAACTCATGCGCCACGCTCCTCATCCACCGCGAGCGTGAATGACTTGGGTGTTGATTCTTCGGTCGATTCCGACAGCGCACGACCCGGCGTGTCGCGCTGTGCCTGGGACTGGCGCTGTCCCTGCTGGCTGGCGCTCTGCTCGCGAGAGCTGTCCGAGACGTGCACGGAGACATCGCCGTTCTGACGATTGACCAGATCCTGACGCAGCGAATCGCCGATGCCGTGCAACTGACGCGCGACCTCTGCGTTGCTGGCGCGCAGATGCACCTGGATATTGCCGCCTTCACGCTGAATCACGATTTCGATGGTGCCCATGGAAGGCGGATCGAGACGAATGACCGCGTGCTCGCTGCGCTGAGTGATCTGCAGTTGCAGACGATCGCCCAGTGCGGCTTCCAGCGCCGAGCGCGGCGCATTCAGCGGCTGAGCGGGCTGCGTCGGCACCGGAGCCAGCACGCCTGGCTGCTGATTGAAACCTTCGACCAGAGCCTGGGCCAACCCGGCATTGGTCAACGACGCGAGCTGCGTCACGGGCAACGGCGACTGGGTCTCCGTTAGCACTGTGGCAGCGTTACCTTTGGCCACCATCGACAGCGCGGGCGCGTTGATCGTGAGCGCGCCAAGAGCCGATCTTTCAGGAACCGCGGCCAGCACATTCAACAATGTTTGATCTCGCGGGCCGGCCGGCTGAGTCGGCTGTGGGACCGGCACGATCGCCTGCTGATTCTGCGAGTACGGCTGCTGCGTAAAGCCCGTCGAACGCTGCGCGTACTCCAGTGGCACGGTCACTGGCTGCGTGAAGGTAATCAGCCCCGGGAAAGCGGGCTGGAGATCGGTCGTCGTCGCATCTTCGGCCACATCCTCCGACGGCGCGGCGAGCTCTGCATCGAACTTCGGCTGCTCCAGCAGCTGCGGAGTGACATTCAACGAGGCGAGCGCGTCAGTCCCGAGCGATTGACGCAACTGCTCGCCAAAGCGAAGCGGCGCCAGCGGCAGCGCAGGTGTCGGCACCCCAGGCGCCTGACCGATCGACAGCAGCGGCAATCCGGATTGTGCCTGCGCTACTGGCGCGTCTGTGGCGATCAGAGCGTTGCCGAATGCGATCGCGGTCATGGCCGATCCTCGGCGACTTCGCCATTCATCGCGTAGGCCAGCCAACCGGCCTTGTGCTCACGCATCTGGCCGAGTCGCGTGCGCATGGCTTGCGTCTCGGCGATGCAACGTTCGCGTGCCTGCTCATGAGCGCGCTGCACGGTGGCGAGCGCCATCATCTCCTGCTGCGACCACTGCCCCCACTCGGTACGACGGATCAGCAACTCGGCGAGCTGGCGATCGACGCTTTCCAGCAGCGTCCAGTCGCCGCGCTGCGAAGCGCTCAGCAGGTTGCGGGCAATGCTCATGAGTTGTGCGTATCGATCCATGACATCAACCCAGCCGCTGCTGCATACCCTGCCAGCCGCGACGCAAAGTGGTCAGCAGCCCGGACACTTCGTCGATGATGGTCGGATCCAGGTTGATCCCGGCGCGATACAGCCGATCGGCGCAGTAGTCGTACAGCTGGCCCAGGTTCTGGCACACCTCGCCGCCGTGCTCGAAATCCAGCGCGCTCGACAGGCCGTTCAACATGTCGACGCAACGGTCCAGGCTGCGGGCCTTCAACTCGTAGCGCCGATGCTCGATGTGCGCACGGGCGCGCACCAGCTCCTCGAGCAGGCCGTCGGTCAACAGCAGCACCAGTTTCACTGGCGAGGCATGCGCGACCTGCGCACCCAGATTGACGCTGTGATAGCTGAGGTAGGCTTCTTGATTCACGGTCTGGTTTGCTCCTTGAGATCGCGCGGGGTCATGCGCCGACGCGCACCTGCGCGAACAAGCCCGACGTTTGCTCCATCTGCGCCTGCAAGGTGGCCAGTTGCGTGAACTGCTTCAGGTAGCGCTGGTAGTAGCTGTCGTACTGGGCATCGAGGCGCGTCTGACGCGCCGAAAGGTTCTTCTGCAGGATCTGCAGGCTGTTCTGACGGGCGGCGATCTGGCCGCTGCCGCTGGTGGTCCACTCGCTCAGATACTTGCTCATGCTGCCCAACATGCCAGTGGGCGCGGAAAGGCTGGCCTTGCCGAACACTTTGTCCAGCGCCGCCGGATCGGCTAGCAAGGCTTTTTCCAGTCGCGACTTGTCGAGCGACAGCTGGCCATTGCGATCGGCTTTGACGCCGAGCTCCGTCAAGCTGATGCCGTCATATTCGGCGCGCAGCAGGCTGTTGAGCTTGGTGCCCAGCGCGCGGATGCCTGCATCGGAGGCAAACACGGCGGCAGTGGAATTTTCGCCGCCTGCCTTGGTGAGCGAATCGAGCGCGGTACGCAGCGTGTTGTACGCCTTGACGAAACTCTCCACGTTGCTTGCCGTGCCGGACGCATCGTCAGTGACGGTCAGCGTCACCGGGGAGTCGGTCGGGGCCATGGCGCGAGTGAACGTGACGCTCACGCCTTCGATATTGGTGAACGTGTTCGACGCCTGCTGCATGCGGATGCCGCCCTGACCGCCGAGCCATACCACGGCATCCCGGGCGGCAGTGAGCTCGCGAGAGCTGTTGAACGCATCCTGCAACGAGCCCGGTGGCAGACCGCTTGCGTCGATGGTGATCGCGCCGCCCTCGCCCGTCTTGCTCGAGCTCAACAGAAGCTGGCTCTGACCGTTGCTGGTGACTACCGACGCCACCACCTTGCCCTGGTTGTCGTTCGCCTGATTGATGGCGCGTGCGATCTCGGATTGTGAGATCGTGCCGTCGGAATCGGTGTCCGCGGCCACCAGGTTCACGTTGAACGAGCTGCCATCCGCCAGCTGCACGGTGATCGGACCACCCAGTGCCACCGGCACCGCGGGCAGATCTTCGAACACGATCTGATGCGCGGTCGCGAGCTGCTCGACGTGGAACTGATAGCTGCCGGCCTGCGCCTTCGACGTCGTGGTTGCGGTGGCAATGCCTTCGCTGTTGAAGGAAGCAGCATACTGCTTCAGACCGTTGCTCGAGGACAGCGATGTGAGCGCGGTATTGAACGTGCTCAACGCGGCGCGCAGCGTGTTCAACGCGGTCGACTTCTTCTGCGCAGCCTGCGACTGGGTCGTCAGCTGCTGCTGCATCGGCTGCGTGTACGCCGTAGCCAGCTGGGTGGCGGTGGTAACTGGATCGAGTGTGGCCATCTTCTTCGTCCTCGCAAGCGGAGTCCTTCAGTCGGTGTCTGGCGACAGAAACCGCGAGGAAATTAAGTGCTGCGCCGGAATTTGTTACTTGTTACGCCACCAGACCTGCGACGCCAGCTCGTCCTGATACTTCTGCTCCTTCACCTTTGTGACGTGGCGCACATTCGAGTGCTCACGCTGCAGGACTTGATCCAGCGCTTCGTGCCGGCGCGCGGCGTTCGCCAGCTCGCGCTGTGACAGCGCGAGCTCAGACTCGTGCAATGACAAATCGAGCCGGTGGGTGGCGGCCATTCTTAACATAGCTTGTTTGTAACCGGCGCGATTCAGGGCCAGCACGGGCGAGCCGCCCACCGGGCCACTGCTGTGAGCCAGTTTCTCCAGCGTGGTCACATTGCGCAGAAAGCGCTCGCGCGTCGCGCGTTTCTCGGCGACAGCGGCGCTGAGCCGATCGACCTCGCGACTCTGCAGATCGACCAGTCGCCCCAGGGAACGCAGACGCTGACGTTCACTCATGCCATCAAACCTTCGAGTGCTGCGATGGTTTGCGTCAGCGGCGCCGCTTCACGCGTGCCCTGATGCAGGAATGCTTCGATCTTCGGATACAGCTCGACGGCCTTGTCGGTCGCTGGATCGGCCCCAGGCACATACGCGCCTAGCGGCAACAGATCGCGAACTTGCGCGTGCTTCGCGACCATCCCGAGCAGCGCACGCGCGGCGCGCTGATGCTGCTGAGTTGCAACAAGCGACATGCAACGGCTGACCGATTGTGAGATGTCGATGGCCGGGTAATGACCGCGCTCGGCGAGTTGCCGGGTCAATACGATATGACCATCGAGAATGGCGCGCGCCGTGTCGACGACCGGATCCTGCTGGTCATCGCCTTCCGCGAGCACGGTGTAGATGGCGCTCATGCTGCCCTCCTCGCGCTCGCCGTTGCCGGCGGTCTCGACCAGTTGCGGCAGCAAACTGAACACAGAAGGTGGATAGCCACGAGTCGCCGGCGGCTCGCCCAGCGCCAGCGCAACTTCACGACGTGCCATCGCGTAGCGCGTCAATGAGTCGACCAGCAGCAACACGTCTTTGCCCTGATCTCGAAAGTACGCGGCGATCGAATGACAGATCTCGGTGGCACGCAGCCGCATGAGCGGCGACTCATCGGCCGGAGCGACCACGACGATGGCGCGCTTCATGCCCGCTTCGCCGAGCGACAGGTCGATGAACTCCCGCACCTCACGGCCGCGCTCGCCGATCAAACCGACCACGACGACGTCGGCGACGGTCTGGCGTGTGATCAGTCCAAGCAGCACGCTCTTGCCGACGCCGCTACCGGCCATCAAGCCGACGCGTTGTCCTTTGCCGAGGGTGAGAATGCCGTTGATGGCGCGCACGCCCACATCGAGCGCCTCCTTCACCGGTTTTTTCTTCAGCGGATTCACCCGCGGCGGCTGCATGTCGAGCACGTGCTCGCCGCCCAACCGACCGCGACCGTCCACCGGCTCTCCCAAGCCGTTGACGATTCGCCCCAGCCACGACGTGCCAATGCGCAGAACATCGCGCTCGGTCTGCGGCAACACGCGTGCGCCGGTGGCGAGCCCTTCCGGTCGCTTGAAGGGCATCAGATAGGAAACATCCTCGCGAAAGCCGACGACTTGCGCGTCGATCCAATCGCCGCTGCCGGTCTCCACGGTGCAGCGCTGGCCGGTGCTCAGCGGACAGCCGCGGCTTTCCAGCAGCAGGCCGGAAGCACCGACCAGCCGGCCGGTCGGTGTCGCGATCGGCACCGACTCCAGTTCCAGATCCCGTAAGGCGGCGCCAATCATGCGGCCACCTGATCATCCTGGTGCGGCAACAGCCGCTCTTCGATCTGCTCCATGCATGCGGCCAGGCGCTGACTGCAGCCCGCATCGGCCTCGCGGTGCCCTGCTTTGACGCGACACTCGCCCGGTTCGAGCTTGTCGTCCGCCCACAGATTCCAACGCTCGGCCTGCCCTGGTTCCAGCTCTATGATGCGTTCCAGGTCCTCGGGATTCAGATAAACCGCAATTTCGTCGGCCGCCACCCGTGGCATGGTCGAGAGCGCTTCATCGACCAGCGCGAGCAGCTGCATGGGCTGCATCTGGATTTCTTTGCGAATCACCTGGCGTGCGACCTTCGCGACCAGCTCGATCACTTCCTTGCGCAGGGCCGTCTGATAGTCGGCCTGCATTTGTTTCAGCTCTTCGAGCGCGGTGCTGACCGGCCCAGCCAGGCGCTCGAAGCGAGCCAGCGCTTCCTGCTTGCCCGCCTCGATGCCCTGCTGCTTGCCCTCTTCGCG
>NZ_CALFXI010000085.1 GCF_937958065.1 uncultured Steroidobacter sp. | reverse complement strand
CATACCAGGCGGAGGTTAGGCGGGATTAAGCCGCCAGAGCGTAGTTGTCGTCGTTTGCAACTATAAGTTTGTAAGCAGTTTAAGGAGTTACCTACAACTCCGCATGCACCTGGAGTTTCGCCACCCACGTCGAAGCCGGTCGCCCCCGTAAGGTGTCGCCACTCGTGGCAACGGCGCTAGTGTAAGGCCAAACCGGCGGATCTCAAGGGCCGGATGCGTGGCGAGGGGCGAAAGGCGCGATTCAGCGCTTTGAATGTTTCATCAAGCGCGATTTCTCGCGTTGCCAGTCGCGGTCCTTGGAGGTGGCGCGCTTGTCATGCTCCTTCTTGCCCTTGGCGAGGCCGATGCGCAGTTTGGCGCGGCCGGCTTTCCAATACATTTCCAGCGGCACCAGCGTGTAGCCCTTGCGCTCCACGGCACCGACCAGGCGGTTCAGCTCGGCGCGGTTCAGCAGCAGCTTGCGCGTGCGGATCGGGTCCGGGATGACGTGCGTCGAGGCGGTGGGCAGGGCGGAGATGTGCGCGCCGAACACGAAGGCTTCGGCGTTCTTCAGGAACACGTACGCCTCCTTCAGCTGCACGCGGCCCGCACGCAGGCTTTTGACCTCCCAGCCTTGCAGCGCCATACCGGCCTCGTACGTCTCTTCGATGAAGTACTCGTGGCGGGCCTGGCGGTTCTCGGCGATGGTCGGGTTGTTGTCGGCTTTCTGCTTGCTCATAGAGGGCGCGGATTGTACCGTGCCGGCGCATGCGTGAAGTAACTCGAAGCGCCCTGGTCCCGTATACGGCCGAACAAATGTTCGCGTTGGTGGAGGACATTGAGCAGTATCCGCAGTTCGTACCGTGGATTTCCGCGGCGACGAAGCTCGAGAGCACGCCGGATCAGGTCACCGGCAAGCTGGAAATGCACAAAGCGGGCGTGCGCGAGGCGTTCACGACGCGCAATCTTCTGAAACGCCCCACCGAGATGTTGATGACGCTGGTGGATGGGCCTTTCAAGACCTTCGAAGGGCGCTGGACGTTCATGCCGCTGGGGGACAAGGGCGTGAAGGTCGGTCTCACGGTGCGCTTCGAGTTCGCCAACGCGATGCTCGGCATGCTGTTGTCGCGCAGCTTCGAGAAGAGCTGCAGCGAGATGATCGACGCGTTCGTCGATCGGGCTCGCGCGATCTATGGAAAAAAGTGAGTTGCTGCATATCCGCGTGGTGTACGCGCTGCCGGATCGGCAGCCGAGTGTCGATCTGCGGGTGCCGCCGGGCACATCGCTCACCGAGGCAGTGAATCGCTCGGGGCTGCTGGAAAAGTTCCCGGAAGCGGCGGCGCGTCCCCTGGAGTGCGCCATTTTCGGGCGCGCGGTGCCGCTCACTTACGAGTTGCGCGATGGCGATCGGATCGAGATCCTGCGGCCGCTGCTGATCGATCCCAAGCAGAGCCGGCGCGAGGCTGCCGAGCGCAGCCGCGCCGAAGCTCAGCGTCGCAAATAGATCAGTTCGCGGCCTCGTTGGTCGCGGCGGTCTTCACTCGCGTGGGCACCGTGTCGGTGGGCTTGTCGATGCGCTCGACCTTGTCGCTCGCGTCGAAGAACACGATGAAGTGCCGCTGCTGCGGCTCGCTCCAGCGGCCGCGCTTGAAGTAGTAAACATAGTCCCAGCGCGTGCTCACGAACGGATCGGCCACCATCGGCGTGCCGAGCAGGGATCGCACCTGGACGCGCGTCATGCCGATCGCGACGCGCTCGATGTCCTCGGGCTTCAGAAAGTTGCCTTGTTGAATATCGACGCGATGGACGCATCCTGACAGGCCGCCGGCCAGCAGTGCGGTTGCGAGCAGCGAGGCGAGAATACGCACTCGAAGACAGGACCAGGTGTACGTGATTCGTGTCATTTCGGGGTGGAGCCAGCGGCTGGGCTGCGAGATAATGCGGCGGGATGATACTCAAAAGCGGTCGGGTACGCAGCGGAACGCGCGCCGGCCTTCGATGTGAGGACCAAGCACGTGGAAACCAGCGATTTGCGCAAGGCCGGGCTCAAAGTCACGCTGCCGCGTATCAAGATTCTCGAGATTCTCGGCACGGCCACGCCGCGGCACATGAGCGCGGAAGACATCTACAAGCACCTGCTGGAGTCTCACGAGGATATCGGTCTCGCCACGGTATACAGGGTTTTGACGCAGTTCGAGGCCGCCGGCCTGGTGACTCGTCATCACTTCGAGGGCACCACGGCGGTGTTCGAGCTCAACGAGGGCCAGCACCATGACCACATCGTCTGCTTAGGCTGTGGCCGGGTGGAAGAGTTCATGGACGCGGGCATCGAGGAGCGGCAGCGCCAGGTGGCGGCCCGCCTGAAGTACGAGCTCAAGGATCACTCCATGATCCTGTACGGCTATTGCAGCCGGCCGGACTGCCCGGCGCAGAAGCTCAAGAGCCGGAATTGAGGCACGCATCCGCCTAGCGCCGCGCGGGCTTCTTCTTCGCGGCGGGGGCGGCGGCTTTGGCCGGAGCCTTCGCGGCGCCGGCTGCCGCCTTGGCGGAATTCCTGGCAGGCGCCGGCCGCAGCATCTCGGCGGCGTGTTCCCGCGCTTTATCGGTTACGTTGATGCCGCCCAGCATGCGGGCGATTTCTTCCACGCGTTCATCGGCGGTCAGCGTGTGCAGGGCCGTGCGGGTGGTCTTGCCGTCGGTCAGTTTCGTGACCCGAACGTGCGCGTGAGCCTGGCTGGCGACCTGAGGCAGATGCGTCACGCAGAGCGCCTGCGCTCGTTCGCCCAGGGTTCGCAGCTGTCGGCCGACGATCTCCGCGACACCGCCGCCCACGCCGGCATCCACTTCGTCGAAGACCAGGCAGGCCATAGAATCGGCCATCGCATCGGTCTGCACGGCGGCCACCTGGATAGCGAGACTGATGCGTGACAATTCGCCGCCCGACGCCACTTTCGCGAGCGGGCGAGGCGGCTGCCCCGGGTTGGCGCTGACCAGAAACTCGATCTCGTCCGCACCGTTCACGCCCGCGGCGTCGGCGGCGCGCACGTCGATCTGAAACTTGCCGCCTGGCATGCCGAGGGTTTGCATCAGTGCGCTGATGCTTGTGCTCAACGACTTCGCGGCGGCTTTGCGAGCCGCTGTCAATTTGGCGCACGCGGCAGCGAATTTCTGTTGAGCCTGCTCCAGTCGCTTTTCGATCTGCGCCATCGACGCTTCCAGCGAATCGAGCCGTTGGAACTCCTGCTGAAGGTCTGCCTGCAGGTCGAGCAGGGCGCTGACTTCGACGCGATGCTTGCGTGCGATCGATTCCATCGTCGCGAGCCGTTCCTCGACCCACTCCTGTCGCTGTGGATCGGCTTCGAGATCGGACTCGTAGCGTTCGACCGCATCGACGCCTTCGCGAAGCGCGATCAAGCTTTCCTCGATCAGCTGCGCCATGGATGCGAACTTCGGATCCAGTTCGGCGACGTGCCGCGCGGTGCTTAGTGCGCGCGAGATCGCGTGCTCGGCGCTCACGTCTTCAGCTTCACGCAGGAGCTGAATGATTTCTCGTGCGCCCGAGGCGAGTCGCCCGCGCTGTGACAGACGCGTCCGCTCGGCGCTGAGCTCGTCAGCTTCACCGGCCTTGAGATCGAGCGCCTGCAGCTCGCTCAAGTGGTAACGCAGCAGTTCGAGGCGCGCTTCGCGATCCTGTGCCGAGGCGGCGGCACGATCGCGTTCCTCTTTGACTTGCGACAGGGTGCGCCAGGTCTCGGCAACGGCGCTCACCAGCTCGCGATGTTCGCCGCTCTGATCGAGCAGCTCGCGCTGCGCCGAGCGACGCACCAGCGACTGATATTCCATCTGGCCATGCACGTCGACGAGCGTCTCGCCTAGCTGACGCAGCGATTGCACGGACATCGTTTGTCCATTGACGTAGGCGCGCGAGCGACCATCCGCGGAGATCACTCGACGCAGCACGCATTCGCCTTCGTGCTCGATGGATTGCTCGTTGAGCCAGGCGTGGGCCGCGGCGTTCTTCTCGATCGCAAACGTCGCCGACACCTCGGCGCGTTCAGCACCATGGCGAACGACTTCGGCGCCCGCGCGTCCGCCCGCTGCGAGCAGCAGCGCATCGACCAGGATCGACTTGCCCGCGCCGGTCTCGCCGGTGAGCACGGTCAAGCCCGGGCCAAGCTCCAGCTCGACCGCGTCGATGATGGCAAAGTCGCGGATCTGAATATGAGTGAGCATCTTCGGGTTGGAAAAACTATTCCGAGGTTGGGTAGGGCGCGGTACGGTCACCGCGGCCCCAGCGCAGCTTCGAGCGCAGCGTGCGATAGTAATCGTGATCGGCCGGATGCAGGAGGGTCACGTTGCCGGCGGCGGGGCGGACGATCAACCGGTCTCCCTGCGACAGCGCGCCGAGCGAGACACCATCGCAGGTGACTTGCCCGTTGCTGTCGGGACGGTCCAGCAGTCGAATCTCGATGACAGCAGTGCTGTGGACCACGATGGGTCGATCCGACAACGTGTGCGGACAGATCGGCGCGAGCACCACGGCATCCAACCCCGGATACAGAATGGGGCCGCCGCACGAGAGCGCGTACGCAGTAGAGCCGGTCGCCGTGGCGATCACCACGCCGTCGCCGCCGTGGGTATTCACATAGCGGCCGTCGATGTAGGTCTCGAAATCCAGGATGCGACCGGTCTGCCACTTCTGCAGGACCACGTCGTTCAGGCCGTAGCAGTGACGGTCCGGCTGGCCGGGCGAGCTCAAGGTCGCTTCGAGCATGGCGCGCTGATCGCTCACGTAGCGGCCGGCGAGGATCTCATCGACGCGCGTGGTGAGTTCGGACGGACCGATGTCCGCGAGAAACCCGAGCCTGCCGCGATTGATGCCGAGGACCGGAATCTGCCGCGGTGCTGCGAGCCGGGCCGCGTGCAGCATGGAGCCGTCGCCGCCGACCGCGACCAGCAGGTCGGCCGTCACACACAGCTCCGATTCAGGTAACCGTTCGACCGCGACGTCGCGGTAATCCACGCTGGTGGCCTCATCGATGAGGACGCGCCGTCCGCGGCTGTGCAAATGAGCCGCAAGAACTTGCAACGACTCGACGACCCGCGAGTCACGCGTGTTGCCGATGATGGCGATGATTCGAAACGGTTCGGGGGCTGCGGACATGGATGCGGTTTGTAGCACGGACCCGTGTCAGCCAGCCACGCGAATCCGGTTGTGAACCGACCGGCGGCCCCAAGATAGCCCCTGTCCAACGTCCGGCGCGCCTCCAGGGGCGGTCTGCTTGACAGCGCCCGGCGCGGTGCTTAGCTTCACCTGGACCATCGGCGTTGCAGCGCAGCTGGTGCAAAATGCCTTCTGTCACATAGGCTTGAGTCTTAGATGCGGCCGGGTCGTAGCGCCCGATCCCAAGCCGCCCGAAGCGAATGATGTCGACCCAGAACGATGAACCGCTGAACGAACGCTCGCAGCAGCTGTTGAAGCTGCTGGTGGAGCATTACATCCGCGACGGGCAACCCGTCGGGTCCCGTACTCTGTCCCGTGATATGGGGCTGAATCTGAGCGCGGCGACCATCCGCAACGTGATGGCGGATCTGGAAGAGCTCGGCTTCGTCACCTCGCCCCACACCTCGGCGGGCCGCGTGCCGACCGACAAGGGCTATCGCTTCTTCGTCGACACGCTGCTCAAGTACCAGCCGCTGGACGACGAGAAGATCGCCGCCATCCAGTCGCGCTTCGGCGAGCACACCGCCGACCACAAAGCCCTGGTGGCCGCGGCCTCGCAGATGCTATCGAGCGTGACGAGGCTCGCGGGCGTCGTGACGTTGCCGCGGCAGAGCCACTCGGCGCTCAGTCAGATCGAATTCGTGCCGTTGTCGGACAACCGGGTGCTGGTCATCATGGTCGTGAACGGCCGGGAAGTGCAGAACCGGATCGTGCAGCTGGAGCGTCACTACAGCGCCGAGGAGCTGCGGCGCGCGTCGAACTATTTGAATCAGGAATTCGGCGGCAAGGAATTGAGCGCGGTGCGCGAGCACCTGCTCAATCAGCTGAAGGAAACACGCGAGTCGCTGAACCAGGTGATGCTCGATGCCATTCATCTGGCGCAGCACGTGGTCATGCCGTCCTCGACCAGCGGCCGCATGGAATATGTCATCGCGGGCGAAACCAATCTGATGAGCTTCGCCGAGCTGTCCAACGTCGAGAAGCTGCGGCGCCTGTTCGAGGCGTTCACGCAGCAGCGCGACATCCTGCACCTGCTGGATCTGAGCCTGAAGGCCGACGGGGTGCAGATCTTCATCGGCCAGGAATCCGGCTACACCATCCTGGACGATTGCAGCGTGGTCACGGCCCCGTACACCCTGGACCAGGAAGTGGTCGGCGTGCTGGGGGTCATCGGGCCCACGCGAATGGCCTACGAGCGCATCATCCCTATCGTCGATATCACCGCAAAGCTGCTCGGCTCCGCCTTGAATTCGCGCGCCTGAGCCGCCATTCCCGTCGCGCCGACCTGTCCCCGGGAGAGGTCAGGCATGAGGTCGGCCGCCTGTTCAGGCAGAATGCCGCCCCTTCAAGAAACCGCCGTCCCGACCCGGTGCCGCCGGGCCGGGGACGAGTCCTTTTTGCGATGAGGAGAATCAGATTCATGAGCACGCCCAACGAGCAGGATCGCCCGCCCGGCAGCAATGGCGCCCCGGCAGGGGAAGGTGGCGAGGTCGA
The DNA here is from genome assembly GCF_937958065.1 of uncultured Steroidobacter sp. Taxonomy (GTDB): domain Bacteria; phylum Pseudomonadota; class Gammaproteobacteria; order Steroidobacterales; family Steroidobacteraceae; genus Steroidobacter. The sequence continues at coordinate 6,181 of NZ_CALFXI010000085.1, read as the reverse complement.
CCTCCAGGCCGCGCTGCAGGCCGCGGAAGCCCGCGCGCTGGAGAGCCGCGATCTGTACATGCGCGCGCTCGCCGAGATGGAAAATATTCGCAAGCGTGCGTCCCGGGATGTAGAGCAGGCCCACAAATACGCCGTGGACCGCTTCGCCAACGATCTGATCGGGGTGAAGGACAGCCTGGAGCTCGGCCTGGTCGCGGCCGGCGACCCGCAGACGCTGCGCGCCGGTACCGAAGCCACCCTGAAACTGCTGGCCAAGGCGTTCGAGAAGAACGGCCTGACCGAGATCGACCCGCTCGGCGAGCCGTTCAATCCGGAGCAGCACGAAGCCATGGCCGTGCAGCCCTCGGCCGAGCATGTGCCGGACAGCGTCACCCAGGTGGTCCAGAAGGGCTATGCGCTGAACGGCCGGCTGCTGCGCCCGGCCCGCGTGATTGTGGCAAAAGCTCCGTAAGGACTTGTAAACGTCAGCACGATCCGCAGATATCGCGACAAGACGGCTGCCGGGCAGGATGCCCCGATGCCGGGAGCGCAGGACGCAGGACCGGCCCGCCAGAGTTACCGACGTCATCGATTTCGAACCTAACTATTAACGAAGTATTTGCAGGAGACATTGGGCCATGAGCAAAGTCATCGGCATCGACCTGGGCACGACCAATTCGTGCGTCGCGATCATGGATGGCGGCAAGCCGCGCGTGATCGAAAACAGCGAAGGAGATCGCACCACGCCGTCGATCGTGGCGTTCACCAAGGACAATGAAGTGCTGGTCGGCCAGTCGGCCAAGCGCCAGGCGGTGACCAATCCGCAGAACACCCTGTTCGCGATCAAGCGCCTGATCGGCCGTCGCTTCGACGACGCCGTGGTCCAGAAGGACGTCGACATGGTGCCGTACAAGATCGCCAAGGCCGACAACGGCGACGCCTGGGTGGAAGTGCAGGGCAAGAAGATGGCGCCGCAGGAAATCTCCGCGCGCGTGCTCATGAAGATGAAGAAGACCGCCGAGGACTTCCTCGGCACCACGGTCACCGAGGCCGTCATCACGGTGCCCGCCTACTTCAACGACTCGCAGCGCCAGGCGACCAAGGACGCCGGCCGCATCGCCGGTCTGAACGTCAAGCGCATCATCAACGAGCCGACCGCGGCCGCGCTGGCCTATGGCCTCGACAAGCAGGGCGGCGATCGCAAGATCGCGGTGTATGACCTGGGCGGCGGCACGTTCGACGTGTCCATCATCGAGGTAGCCGACGTCGACGGCGAGCGTCAGTTCGAAGTGCTCGCGACCAACGGCGATACGTTCCTCGGCGGCGAGGACTTCGACAAGCGCGTCATCGATTACCTGGGCGAGGAGTTCAAGAAGGAAAGCGGCGTCGACGTGCGTCGTGATCCGCTCGCCATGCAGCGTCTGAAGGAAGCCGCCGAAAAGGCCAAGATCGAGCTGTCCTCGAGCCAGCAGACCGAAATCAACCTGCCGTACATCACGGCCGATGCGTCCGGTCCGAAGCACCTCAACATCAAGCTGACTCGCGCCAAGCTCGAGTCGCTGGTCGAGGACCTGGTGCAGAAGACGGTCGAGCCGTGCCGGATCGCGCTCAAGGACGCGGGCCTGTCGATCAAGGACATTTCCGAAGTGATCCTGGTCGGCGGCCAGACCCGCATGCCGCTGGTGCAGAAGGCGGTGAAGGATTTCTTCGGCCAGGAGCCGCGCAAGGACGTGAACCCCGACGAAGCCGTGGCCGTGGGTGCCGCGATTCAGGGCGGCGTGCTGTCCGGCGAAGTGAAGGACGTGCTGCTGCTCGACGTGACGCCGCTGTCGCTCGGTATCGAGACGCTCGGCGGCGTGATGACCAAGCTGATCGAGAAGAACACCACGATTCCCACCAAGGCGAATCAGACCTTCTCGACCGCCGACGACAACCAGAGCGCCGTGACCATTCACGTGCTGCAAGGTGAGCGTCAGCGCGCGCACGACAACAAGTCGCTCGGCCAGTTCAACCTGGAAGGCATTCCGCCGGCGCCGCGTGGCATGCCGCAGATCGAAGTCACGTTCGACATCGATGCCAACGGCATCCTGAACGTGTCGGCGCGGGACAAGGCCACCGGCAAGGAGCAGAAGATCGTCATCAAGGCCTCTTCGGGTCTGAACGAGGAGGAGATCAAGCGCATGGTCAAGGACGCCGAGGCGCACGCCGAGGAAGATCGCAAGTTCCGCGAGCTGGTCGAGGCGCGCAACAAGGCCGACGCGCTGGTGCACGGCACGGAGAAGACGCTGAAGGATCTGGGCGAGAAGGTTCCGCCCGCCGATCGCGCCAACATCGAAAATGCCGTGTCGGATCTGAAGCGCGCGCTGAGCGAGGACGACAAGGACGTTATCGAGAAGAAGGCTGCCGAAGTGAGCCGTCTGGCGGCGGCCCTGGCGCAGCAGTCGGCTGAAGCCGGCGCGGCTCCGGGAGCGGGCCCGCAGGGCGCAGCTGGCGGCGGCGCCGCCGGCGGCAACGAGGATGTGCTCGACGCCGAGTTCGAAGAAGTCAAAGACAAGAAGAAGTAAGTGCAACACGGGCCCGGCGGAATGCATGTCCGCCGGGCCCGCTTTTGTTCTGGATGGGTTTCAGGTGGCGTGATGCCGGCGCACGCAGGCATCATGCGGCCATCTCTGGTTGGGGTTGTTTCCTCGAATGTCCAAGCGCGACTACTACAAGGTGCTCGATGTAGCCCGCACGGCCACGGAGGCCGAGATCAAGAAGGCTTATCGCCGTCTGGCGATGAAGTACCACCCCGATCGCAATCCCAACGACGCGGAAGCCGAAGAGAAATTCAAGGAGTGCAAGGAAGCTTATGAAGTGCTGACCGACGCGCAGCGGCGCGCCATCTACGATCAGCACGGTCACGACGGCCTGGCGGCTCGTGGCGGCGGCGCGGGCTTCAGCGCCTCCGATGCGTTCAGCGACATCTTCGGCGATGTGTTTGGTGACATTTTCGGCGGCGGCCGGCGCGGTGGCCGTCAGCAGGTATTTCGTGGCGCCGACCTGCGCTACGACCTGGAGCTGGATCTGGAGCAGGCCGTGTTCGGCCATTCCGCGGATATCGAATTCACGACCCTCGCCGAGTGCGAGCCGTGTCATGGCTCGGGCGCCGCGCCCGGCTCGAAGCCGGTCACCTGCGATACCTGTAATGGCGTGGGCCAGGTTCGGATGCAGCAGGGTTTCTTCGCGGTTCAGCAGACCTGTCCGCGCTGCAAAGGCCGCGGCCAGATCATCAGTCAGCCGTGCGATTCCTGCCTGGGGCAGGGCCGGCTGCGCAAAAAGAAGACCCTCAACATCAAGGTGCCGCAGGGCGTCGACAACGGCGATCGCATTCGTCTGACCGGCGAGGGCGAGGCCGGCCGCAACGGCGGACCGCCGGGCGATCTGTATGTCGAGATCCGTGTCAAAGAACATCCGATTTTCGAGCGCGACGGCAGCCATCTGTCCTGCGAGGTGCCGGTGAGCTTCGCCACCGCCACGCTCGGCGGCACCGTCGAAGTGCCCACGCTCGGCGGCAATGTCGAATTGAAAGTGCCGGGAGAAACTCAGTCCGGCCGCGTTTTCCGTCTGCGCGAGAAGGGTGTCAAACCGGTGCGCGGCGGAGCGACCGGAGACTTGTTCTGTCGCGTCGTGGTCGAGACACCGGTCAATCTCACCGAAGAGCAGAAAGAGCTGCTGCGTGCCTTCGACGCGTCCATGCACGACAGCAAGCGCAATCACAGCCCGCGTGAAAGCACCTGGCTGGACGGCGTGAAACGTTTCTTCGACACCATCAGAAGCTGATCAGACCGATGGCGGAACACTCATTGCAGATCGCCGTGCTCGGCGTCAGCGGCCGGATGGGCCGTGCGCTGGTGACAGCGATCGATGAAGCGGCTGGCGCGCAGCTCAGCGGCGCGACGGCCTCGGCGAACAGTCGTTGGCTCGGTAAGGACGCAGGCGATGCCACCGGGAGCACCAGGCGCGATGTGACAGTCGAAGCCGATCCGGCAGTTGCGTTGCGCAATGCCCAGGTGGCCATCGATTTCACATTACCCGAAGCGACCGCGGCGAATCTCGCCGCCTGCGTCGCGGCCAGGTGTCCGGTCGTCATCGGCACGACCGGCCACAGCGAAGCGGTGCGAGCCCAGATCGCGGCCGCGGCCCAATCCATTCCCATCGTGATGGCGCCGAACATGAGCCTGGGCGTGAATCTGCTGCTCAAGCTGGTCGAGCTGGCGGCGAGCAAGCTCGACGCCGATTACGACATCGAAGTGTTCGAAGCGCATCACCGCAACAAGAAAGATGCGCCTTCCGGGACGGCGCTGGCGCTCGGCGCAGCCGCGGCGGACGGGCGCGATGTCAAATTGTCAGACGCGGCCGAATATTCCCGTCATGGCAATACCGGCGCCCGGCAGCGCGGCTCGATCGGGTTCTCGGTATTCCGGGGCGGCGATGTGGTCGGCGATCACACCGTGACCTTCGCCGGCATCGGCGAGCGGATCGAGCTCACCCATCGCGCCAGCGATCGGCTCGCGTTCGCTCGAGGCGCGGTCAAAGCGGCGCAGTGGCTGGTCGGCAAATCGCCGGGCCTGTACTCGATGCAGGACGTGCTCGGTTTTTAGACCGGCGCGGCCCTTTAAAACACGCCAGCCTGCCCAACCCTGGCCTGCGATCCGGGCGGACGGATTTATTAGATCCGTCCCCTCTGAAGCCGGCGGGGGTGACGATGCGCGTTTCGCTTTCATCACCCGGACGACTCGCGTACACTGCCGTCTTCAGCACGCGGTGAAAACACTTGTGGCGGGATAGGGCCTTAGGCGCCCATCTCGTCTTCCGCATGCGTGTCTGAAACAGCTGACATCGGGAGCTACATGAACCACAGCCAACACGTGGCCGCTGTACTGGCTCTGGAGGACGGCACCGTTTTTCACGGCCGATCCATTGGAGCCAAAGGCAACACGACGGGCGAGGTGGTGTTCAACACCGCCATGACGGGCTATCAGGAAATTCTCACTGACCCGTCCTATTGCAGACAGATTGTTACTCTCACCTATCCGCACATCGGCAACACCGGCACCAATCCGGAAGACCTGGAAGCGGCATCGGTGTACGCGGCAGGTCTGATCATTCGCGATTTGCCGGCCACTCATTCCAACTGGCGCGCCTCTGAATCCCTGGAGAGCTTTCTCCAGCGCGGCAAGATCGTCGCCATCGCCGACATCGACACTCGCAAGCTGACGCGCATCCTCAGAGAGAAGGGCGCGCTGGCCGGCTGCATCATGACCGGCGAGAAGGTCGATGCGACGGCCGCGGTGCACGCCGCGCGCAAGTTCCCCGGTTTGAAGGGCATGGACCTGGCGAAGGTCGTGTCCACCAAGCGCGTGTATCAATGGAACGAAGGCACCAACTGGGGCGACCACACCGGACCGAAGTCACGTCCGGGACAGCGCGTGCACGTGGTCGCGTACGACTTCGGCATCAAGCGGAACATTCTGCGTTGCCTCGCGGACCACGGCTGTCGCGTGACGGTCGTGCCTGCGCAGACGCCGGCGGAAAAAGTCCTCGCGATGAATCCGGACGGCATTTTCCTGTCCAACGGCCCCGGCGATCCGGAGCCGTGCACCTACGCGATCGAAGCGATCAGGAAATTCCTCGAGACCGACATTCCGGTGTTCGGGATTTGTCTCGGCCATCAATTGCTGGGCCTGGCGAGCGATGCGAAGACCGTGAAGATGAAATTCGGCCATCACGGCGCCAATCACCCGGTGCAGGACCTCGCGTCCGGCCGCGTGCTGATCTCCAGCCAGAACCACGGCTTCGCGGTCGACGAGAGCACGCTCGGCCCGAACGTGAAGGTGACTCACAAGTCGCTGTTCGACGGTTCGCTGCAAGGCATCGAGCGCACCGACCGCCCGGCCTTCAGCTTCCAGGGCCATCCCGAAGCGAGCCCGGGTCCGCAGGACGTGGGCCAGCTGTTCAGCAAGTTCACCGCCATGATCCACCAGCGGCTGGCCAGTCAGCAGGCCGCTCAAACCCCGGCCGCAGCGAAAGACGGCCGCCGCGCCGCCGAAGGTTGACCAACACCACCCATGCCCAAGCGTACTGACCTCCAAAGCATCCTGATCATCGGCGCCGGCCCCATCGTCATCGGCCAGGCCTGCGAGTTCGACTATTCCGGCGC
>NZ_CALFXI010000084.1 GCF_937958065.1 uncultured Steroidobacter sp. | reverse complement strand
ACTGCGCGGCCAATCGCGAGGTTTGCAGAGCACGGCGTGTCTGAAAGCCCCAGAATCCATATACCGCCAGCGTTCCCAGCAGCGTCAAGGCCAGTCCAGCGGCCGTCATGAGTGCCTTGTAGACGAAGCCGCCGACGGTCGACGCGTGCACGGGATAAACGAGATTGAATGCGCGAGTGGCGAGCGGCAGCGTATGCGCGTCACGCGATTCGACCAGCCGGCCATTGGCCGGGTCGAACCAAAGGATTGTGCGGCCGTTGGGCAACCACTCATCCGGTTGCCGCACTCGAACTCGCACGAGTTGTCCGTCGCGCTGGGGGATGCTGACAGTACGCAGCTCTGCATCGACGTACGCGTTTCGAACGGTCTCCAGCATCGTGCCCCACTGGAAATGCCGATCGATCGGGCCGCCCTTGACCTTTGGCGGTGCGAGCGATTCGGCGATGGTGCCGGGCGGGGACAAAGGCGCCAGCAAATAATCGGCGACCGGCCGCAACGTCAACATCGCACCGGTCAGCAGCGTGAGGAACAATAACGGGGCCATCACCGCGCCCATATCCCGGTGGTGTCGCAGGATCTGCAAGCGGGACCAACGGCTCGGCAGCACCCGGAATGCGAACGTCTTTCGAGTCCGCCACCACAGCAGCACTCCGGTGATCACGAAGCCGAGTCCGATGAGCGCAAGCACCCCCGAAACGATCAAGCCGGTCTCGCCCATCAGCAGGTCGTGATGGAACTCGAACAACCAAAGCTCCAGGCGCTCCCATTTCGAGGACCAGCGAACGACGATCGTGCCGGTCTGATCCGCGTAGCCGCCTTCATCCCCTGCGAATGACAGGCGAAACAATCCAAGACTATCGGTCGGAAAGATGATGCCGGTGAGCTGTAGCGTGTTGTCGGCGAGCAGCCGCTCAGCCCCGGCGTTCACGACGTCGCTGACCAGCGGCTCCTGCGCATGGGGTACCGTCGCGCGCAGCCACGCATCCTCGTAAAGGAGCAGGGTGCCGCTGAGCCCCAATGCCGCGAGCAGCAGTCCGACGAACGCGCCCGTCCAGCGGTGGATACGATCGATCCAGATCAACTAGAAACTCACTTGATAGTTCAGTCGGAAGGTCCGACCCAGGCCCTTGAAGTAACGAATGTCGATGGGGTTGGTCTGGGAGTAGTAGGTGTAGTAATCCTCGTTGGTGAGGTTCTGTACTGCTGCCGTCACGATGCCACCGAACGCCCTGAGATCCGAGCTGAGATCGACCGTGGTATAGCCGTCGAACCGCGCCGTCCTTGCTCCGGCGCTGTCTTCGAAGTCGCGGTCCAACAGATGATTCACTTGCAGTCGCGAGCTGACGATGCTCGACCAGCTTCTATCCCAGCTCACGTTGATGCGATCGGGGCCGATGTTCGCACCGCCCAGGTCCGAGTCGACGCGGTCATCGCCATTTGAATCGTAGCGGCCGTCCGTCGTTGCGTACCGAAGCCCGAGCGTATCGTGATCGGACGCGCGCCAGGTCGTCCGAAACTCAACGCCATCGATGGTCGTCTTCTCACGGAGTACGGTAAAGATGCCATCGCTGCCTCGTTGCAGGCGCTGGCCCAGATCCGAATCGGAGCGGAACCAGGCGAGCTGTGCATCGACCAGGCTGCCGCGGTACTCCAGGCCGAGCTCCAGGTTTTCAGTGAGGATCGGCTCCAGATCGAGAAATGTCTCGACGCTCTGACCGGGAACGTTGATGCCGCGCAGAACCCGACCGACATCGGGCATCGAGAAGGCCTCCGCGAAATTGGCGAACACGCGCCATTGGTCGGTCAGGCTGTAAGTCGCGCCAATATTCCGGAGCGTTTCACTGAACTCGGGCTCACCTCCCTGGACGAACCGGCTGCCCGATGAGGCGAGCGTCGTGAAGTCGTCGACTTCGAGCTTCGATTCTTCGTGACGGATGCCGGCGGTCACGGTCAGCCGCTCGATCCCAGTGAACTCGGCCTGCAGGAACGGCGCGTAGTTCTGATAGGTCGACTTCGGAACCCACATGCGACCGGTGCGAATCAACGATTGCCAGGTCTCGTCGACCAGCACATCCAGGCCATACACCAGATTCACTGGCAGACCGGCGAGCTGCTGCTTGGACAGCGTGAGCTTCAGTCCGAGCTTCTCGGAGTTGTTCTGCGACTGATCGATCAGATTGGGTCCGTAGGCAGGATCCTGGAAGGTGGCGAGCGGCGTCGGCTCCGCCCCGTACGTCGATTCCAGATCCTGGCTGAATACCTGCGCGCGCAGCTGATGGCCGAGAAAATCGTCGTTGGTATAGCTCAGGGCGAGGTTGGTAACTTTATTGCGAGCGCCTGCTCCCACGATGTGTCCCTTGACCGCGCCGCTCGGGATCCCTTCAGCGACGTCGCCAGGCACCGAAATCCAATCGTTGTTGCCTTCGATATCGTAGCGGTTGAACGTGAGCTCGATGCGCTGCTGCGCCCAATCGAAGCCACCCTTGAGAAACACGTTGAGCGTGCGCGAGTCCATCGTGTCGCCCTGGGTGTTGTCCGCGCCGATGACGTTGCCATTGGCGTCGTACGAGATTCCCGAATCACGGAAAGCCACGCTCGCTATCACGTCGGCATTGTCGAAGCGGTTCGAGATGCTATAGGCGAGTCCGTAATCGGCGCTCTCCTCCAGGCTTTCGGTCTGGAACGTCACGTCGGTGCGGACACTCTGCTGCAACTTCTCCGTCGGCTTCTTTGTGATCAGGTTGATGATGCCGCCGGAGGCGCCGAGCCCATGGATGGCGTTCGCACCGTGCAGCACTTCGATGCGGGATATCACCGAAGGATCGATGATGTGTCCATCCCGACCGCCTTCGCGCAGCGGGCTCGACTGTGGCACGCCGTCGATCATGTACAGCGGCTTGCGCCCGCGCAGGCTCTCACCCGCGTTCGTCATCTTCTGGCGACTCGGGGAATAGCTGGGAATGAGGTTGCCGAGCACGGTCGAGATGTCGTTATGGACGGCCAGCTGTTCTTCCAGCTCGGCCGTCGTCACCACGGTCACCGTGTTGGGAATGGTGCTGAGGGGCTTATCGATCCGGTTCGCCGTCACCATCACTTCTTCCACCCGGCTCCCGGTGGAATCGGCTGCGACAGCTTCGGCGGTGATTACCGCGGCCAGCGCGGCGGAAACAACGACGCCCTTATTATTCATCATCAACGACCTTGCCTATGGTATTGAACGAGCTCGGGCCGCTGGCGAGCAGTCAGCCGCCGGCCGTTCCCCTTCAGACCGATCACGGTCAGCGGGAGCGCATCGTAATGGACATGCGAATGATTCGCAATTATTCGTCCGCTCCATCGGGCTGCG
>NZ_CALFXI010000083.1 GCF_937958065.1 uncultured Steroidobacter sp. | reverse complement strand
TGCTGATGAGCCCTGCTGTTGCGGTCCCGTCCCTGTACCGCAAAGCTGCCGGGAGGAGATACCCACCCCTGGCGATGCCGCTACGTTCGTGGCGTTCGAGAGCATCAAGAGGCGGCCAATCTCCCGCCCGTGCGGTTCGCACTCTCATCCGTGCACGGCGCATCTGCTCCGGTTCAGTGGCCATGCTCCCCACAGCGGTGTTCGAGAGCATCGGAAGAAGACGAATCTCCTGTGAAGGCCAATGTCTCCCGATGCCGGCTCAGACCCCTCATCCAGTACGGCCCAGCTCCGGTCCAGCGCTAGGTAAAAAAATATTGAATGGCTGCTGAGTGGAAACTCGACGTCGACTGCCCGCTCCGAAAAAGCTCGGCTGCCACAGCAGCGCTGTAGGCAGCGCCTGGGGGAGGGATGTTCTCCCCGGCAAATGGATCCAACAGGGATGTTGGTCCATTGGCAGCTACAGGGGCTCGGCGGTGTCTTTCAGCGAAGCACTGCTTCGCTCCGCCGAGCGGGTGTACATGGATGTACACCCTGGGCTTGCGCGGAGCAGGACTGCGCAGCGCAATGTACAGCAAAGTCGCGCGCGTCAGCGCGAGCGAAGCGGAGCGACGGCGTGCGTCGCGGTGCCGGGGAGGATTGAACGGGCCCGCACACATCCGCAAAAAAACAAAGCCCGCCGAGAGGCGGGCTTTGCTGGTTGGTTGGGGGACTAGGATTCGAACCTAGGTTGACGGAGTCAGAGTCCGTAGTCCTACCGCTAGACGATCCCCCAAAATCCTCCAAATGAGACTGGGGAAGCTTAGCGCTTCGAGAACTGGGTACCGCGACGCGCCTTGCGGAAGCCGACCTTCTTACGCTCGACTTCGCGGGCGTCGCGGGTCACGTAACCGGCGTCGCGCAGCGGCTTGCGCAGGGTCTCGTCGTACTCGATCAACGCACGGGTCAGGCCGTGGCGGATCGCGCCGGCCTGGCCGGTGATGCCGCCGCCCTTGACCGTCACTTCGACGTCGAAGTTCTTGTCCAGGTTCACGGCTTCCAGCGGCTGACGCACGATCATGCGCGCGGTCTTGCGGCCGAAGAACTCATCGAGCGAGCGCGAGTTCACGTTGATGATGCCGCTGCCCTTGCGCAGGAACACGCGGGCGGTGGAAGTCTTGCGGCGGCCGGTGCCGTAGTTGGTCGAGGTGGCCATGCTGGATACGTACCTTAAGAATTAGATCTCGAGCGCCTTCGGCTGCTGCGCGCTGTGGGGGTGGGTGTCACCCGCGAACACGTGCAGCTTCTTGAACATCTTGCGACCGAGCGGGTTCTTCGGGAGCATGCCCTTGACCGCGAACTCGATGGCGCGCTCGGGGTGCTTGTCGAGCAGCTTTTCCAGGCTGGTGCTCTTCAAGTTACCCATGTAGCCGGTGTGGTGATGGTAGAACTTGTCCGTCAGCTTGCGACCGGTGACGCGGATCTTGCCCGCGTTCACGATGACAATGTGATCGCCGGTGTCGCAGTTGGGCGTGTAAGCCGCCTTGTGCTTGCCGCGCAGACGCGAGGCGACCTGCGAAGCCAGGCGGCCCAGGGTCTTGCCGGTCGCGTCGACCACATACCAGTCACGACGGACCGTTTGCGCATTGGCGAAGACGGTACTCATTGAAATCTCCGGGAAAACTTATGCGCCCCTGACAGCCAGGGGGCGAAAAGGCCGGCAAGTCTAATGGACGACCGAGGCCAATGCAAACACAGTAAGCGTTGGATTCGAGAAGGTTTCCCCGGGCCTGCCCACGGACACCCCTGAACAGGCGGCCGACGGCGGACATATATAATGAATCCCATGGAATCCTCGAGCTCCGGCCGCCGCTATACCCTCCTCGACCGCCTGCTGGCCCCGGCCGACCAGACGCTGCGCACCCTGTTCGCGAGTCATGTGGCGGCACGGCCCAACCCGGCCGAAAACCAGCCCGAAACGCCGGAGATTGCCGACAACCCGAGCGCCCGGCGCCAGGTCGCGGCGCTGATGCGGATCAATCATTCCGGCGAAGTGGCCGCCCAGGCGCTCTACCAGGGCCAGGCATTCGTATCCCGCACCGAAGCCACCAGGGCGTCGCTGGTGGAAGCGGCCCGCGAGGAGACCGACCATCTGGCCTGGTGTGCGGAGCGCATCCGCCAGCTGGGAGGCCGCACCAGCGTGCTGAATCCCCTGTGGTATGCGGGCTCTTTCACCATCGGTGCCCTCGCCGGGCTGGCGGGCGACAAGGTCAGCCTGGGATTCGTGGCCGAAACCGAGCGTCAGGTGGTCGAGCATCTCGAGGGGCACTTGCGACGTTTGCCGGCCGAAGATGCGCGCACCCGCGCCATCATCCAGCAAATGAGTGCCGACGAAGAACGTCATGGGCGGAATGCTGAACTGGCCGGCGGCGCCGAGCTGCCGAAGCCGGTGCGGGCCATGATGAAGCTGACCGCCAAAGTAATGACGCGCACTGCGTACTGGCTCTGAGGAAGTGTGACCCGGAAGGCCGCGCGCCGGGGGCGCGGCGGGGAAATCACGCGGGAGTGGGAGCAGAGATCGGGCTGAATGACCTTCGGCCTCGCCGTCAAATAGTCGACGTAAAGTTTTGCCGTGCAAGCAAAAGCTTGCGGTATTGGGTCATACTGTATTAAAAGGCGCGGCAAGACATATTGTCGTCAAGTCATCCCACTAAAGTCATTTAGTTACAAGCACAAGGCGAATAGGGGCGGGTATGGAAGAGGGTGCAAGGCCATTGAGCGACATTCCGGCGATCAACCGGTTCCTGAGCTACTGCCGGATTCGCACGGTGCCTTCCAAGACCGTCGTCATCCACGCCGGCGACCTGCCCGATGTGCTGTATTACATCGTCAGCGGCTCGGTCGAAGTCATGATCGAGGACGAGGAAGGCAACGAGATGGTGCTCGCCTACCTCAACAAAGGTCAGTTCTTCGGTGAGATGGGCCTGTTCTACGAACAGCCCACGCGCAGCGCCTGGGTGCGCACGCGTCAGCAGTGCGAGCTGGCCGAAATGACTTATCCCCGCTTCCGCCAGCTCGCGGCCGAAAGCCCGGGCCTGGTGTTCGAGCTCGCCACGCAGCTCGCCACCCGCCTCGATCGCACCAACCGCAAGCTCGGCGATCTCGCCTTCGTCGACGTGACCGGTCGCGTCGCGCACGCCATCATGGATCTGTGCAGCGAACCCGATGCGATGACTCATCCGGAAGGCATGCAGATCAAAGTGAGCCGTCAGGAGCTGTCGCGCCTGGTCGGTTGCTCGCGCGAAATGGCGGGCCGCGTGTTGAAGGTACTGGAAGATCAGGGCCTGCTGCGCGCCACCGGCAAGACCATCGTCGTGTTCGGTGCCCGTCCGAAGATGAAGACCAAGCCGCCGCTGGCCGCCGCCGCGGGCCGCGCTGGCGCTGCTACGGCCGGCACGTCGCCAACCAATCGTCGCGATGAAGACGACGAAGACGAGGACGACGACTTCGACGACGAGGACGAGGAATGAGATTCCAACAGAGGCCGCGCCAGCGGCCTCTGTGCTTTCAGGCGGTCACTTCGTCGCCTTGGCAATCTCGGCGCGCATCTCGGCGATAGTCTTCCGATAATCCTTGGAGCCGAAAATCGCCGAGCCCGCGACGAAGGTGTCGGCGCCCGCCGCGGCGATCTCGCCGATGTTGTCGACCTTCACTCCCCCGTCGATCTGCAAGCGGATATCGCGACCGCTGGCGGCGATCATTTCGCGCGTCTTCTTCAATTTGCTCAGCGCGGACGGAATGAACTTCTGCCCGCCGAAGCCCGGGTTGACCGACATGAGCAGGATCATGTCGACCTTATCGAGCACGTAGTCGAGCACGTTCAACGGCGTCGCGGGATTGAGCACGATGCCCGGATGACAGCCATGCTCGCGAATCAAACCGATGGTGCGATCGACGTGCTCGCTCGCCTCGGGATGAAAGCTGATCCAGCTCGCGCCGGCCGCGGCGAAGTCGGGAATGATGCGATCCACCGGCTTGACCATCAGGTGCACATCGATCGGCGCGGTCACCCCGTACTTGCGTAACGCCTCGCACACCAGCGGGCCGATGGTGAGATTGGGCACATAGTGATTGTCCATCACGTCGAAGTGGACGGTGTCGGCGCCGGCCTCGAGCACCGCTTTGACTTCTTCGCCGAGCCGCGCGAAGTCGGCCGAGAGAATGGACGGAGCAATCCAGGGTTGATGTGACATGGGAGAAACCTCGTGATCTATCGCATCGCGCGCGCTTCACGCAGCACTTCGTAAGCGGCGCGCACTTGCCGGGTTTTTTCCTCGGCAACTTTCATCATCGACTCCGGCAGGCCGCGTGCCACCAGCTTGTCGGGATGATTTTGATTCATCAAGCGGCGATATGCCTTCGTGACTTCGGCATCGGACGCATCGCGGGTGATGCCGAGCACTTCGTAGGCCTGTGCGACTTTATCGACCTGGGGACGCGCTTCGGGCGGCTGGCGGGACGACTGCTGCATGCGCAGGAGCGCCTCCATCTGCACGACCTCGTAGGCCGACACGCCGAGCGCCGCTGCAACGCGCGCCATCACCTGGCGCGCCGCCGGAGCGAAGCTGCCGCTCCACAATGCGGTCTGCAGTTGGATCTGGATGAACATGCGCAGCACGTCGGGCCGGTTGGCCAGCATCCGGCGCAGCGTCCGCAGCGTCGCTTCGAGCGGGAAGTCCTTCTGCTTGCCCTGGGTGAACAGGTCGATGGCGAACTGCACTTCACGCTCACCGAGCCGGAACTCGGCCATGATGGCGCGCGCCGCGCGGATTTCGTTTTCGGAAACGCGCCCGTCCGCCTTCGCCATGTGCCCCATGACCTGGAAGGTGGCGCGGAAGAAGGCTTCCTGCACGCCCACCCCGGCCAGTTGCGACGCAGCCGCATCGTCCTCGGCGTTGCCGCCCAGACGAGCGCCAGCCTTGTTTTCGGCCTGCGCGTCGAACAAGTGACCGATGAAGGTGCCGACCAGGGCGCCGAACGGCCCCGCGGTCGCCACGCCGATCAGCGCACCCAGTGCTTTACCTTGCCAAAACATCGACGCTTGATGCTCACTCCGCCCGCTGCGACAATCGCGAAAAGCAAGTCGGTAGCGACTTACTTCCGTTGGCACCTATGGTAACAGCCTCGTGCTGTGCCACCCGACGCTCAACAGTGTTTTTCCTCTCATTTTTCACCGAGTAATCCAGTGACTCAGCCCTCCCCGCCCATGCTCGAGTCGCGTTTGAGCGGCCTCAAGCGCATCCACCAGGGCAAGGTCCGCGACATCTACGCCATCGACGAGCAGCAGATGCTGATCGTCACCACCGACCGTCTGAGCGCGTTCGACGTGGTGCTGCCCGATCCGATTCCGGGCAAGGGTGCGGTATTGACCAGGATTTCGCGCTTCTGGTTCGAGCGCACCAGGCACATCGTGCCCAATCACATCCTGGACACGCCGCTGGAAAGGGTGGTCACCGATCCGGCCGAGCGTGCGGCGATCGCCGATCGCAGCATGATCGTGAAGCGTCTGAAGGCGCTGCCCATCGAAGCGGTGGTGCGCGGCTATCTGATCGGCTCGGGCTGGAAGGATTACCAGCAGACCGGCAAGGTGTGCGGCATCGATCTGCCGGAAGGTCTGCGCCAGGCGGATCGCTTGAGCGAGCCGCTGTTCACGCCGGCCACCAAGGCCGAGCTCGGCGAGCACGACGAGAACATCGATTACGACCGCATGGTCGCGATCATCGGCCGCGGCCTGGCCGAACAAGTGCGCGCCACCGCGCTCGCGCTGTATCGCTTCGCCGCCGAATACGCGCTCACGCGCGGCATCATCATCGCCGACACCAAGTTCGAGTTCGGCGTCGACGAGGCCGGGCACCTGACGCTGATCGACGAAGCCCTCACGCCCGATTCGTCGCGTTTCTGGCCGACCGATACCTATCGGCCCGGCACCAGTCCGCCGAGCTTCGACAAGCAATTCGTGCGCGACTATCTGGAAACATTGGTGTGGGACAAGCGCCCGCCCGGACCGAAGCTGCCGCCCGAGGTGGTCCGTAAGACCGGCGAGAAGTACGCCGAAGCGTTGCGCCGCCTGACGACTTAACCGCGCATTCCGAGTCGAGCGGTGATGCCAAGAACGATCGCATTGATCTATCTGGCAGCCGGCGCCATCTGGATCTTCGTGACCGATCGCTGGCTGGCGTGGCTGGATCTGGATCCGGGCACGATGCAGATCCTGCACACCGCCAAGGGCTGGCTGTCGATCTTCGGCTCGGCCGTGCTGCTCTACATCCTGCTCCGCCGCCACAAACGACGCGACGACGCCGCCGTCTCCGCGCTGCTCGAATCACAGCGCGAAGTGCAGCAGATGAATGCCGACCTGGAGAAGCGTGTGGCCGAACGCACGCGTCAGCTGCAAGCGGCGAATCGCGAGCTGGAGTCGTTTGCTTACGCCGTCTCTCACGATCTGCGCGCGCCGTTGCGCAGCCTGTCCGGCTTCAGTCAGATCCTGCAGGAAACCGCCACCGAACAGCTCGACGAAAAGTCGCTGCACTATCTGCGGCGCATTCACGATGCCAGTCAGCGCATGTCGAGTCTCATCGAAGCGCTGCTCGGCCTGTCCCGCATCAGTACCGCCGAATTGAACATCCGGCCGGTGAATCTGACGCAGGTCTGCATGGACGCCGCCGCGGCGCTGCGCGAGAAATATCCGGGTCACGACGTGCAACTCGACATCGCACCCAACATGCACGTCGAGGGCGACGCGCGCCTGCTCCGCATCGCCATGGACTGCCTGTTGGGGAATGCCTGGAAATTTACGAGCAAGGCCGCGCAGCCGAAGGTGAGCGTCGGTGTGCAGACCGGCGTCACCGGCGGTCATATCTACTTCGTGCGCGACAACGGCGTGGGCTTCGACATGGCTTATGCGAACAAACTGTTCGTGCCATTTCAGCGGCTGCATCCGGATGCGGAATTCCAGGGCAGCGGCATCGGCCTGGTCACCGCCCAGCGCGTCATCGCGCGTCACAATGGCCGCATCTGGGCCGAGGCGCAGGTCGACCAGGGCGCGACCTTTTATTTCACGATCAACACGCCGCTGGCCGCGCCTGCCACGCCTTGAATATCCGGTGAAGCGCGGCGATGCCGTCGGTCAGCGCCGCCGGCCCTGGCTGCAAAATGATCGATGACTTGATCTCGTGCAGCTGCTGGTTGGCAACGGCGGGCACCGCGCTCCAACCTGCGCGGGCAGCGACGCTCCCGGGTTGAAACTTCTTGCCGCACCACGAGCCGAGAATGATGTCCGGCGCGCGCCGCACGACCTCCTGCGGATCGGCAATGATCCGATGCTTCGCCAGCGACTGGCGCGAGTTGTCTTCGAAACAATCGTCGCCGCCGGCGACTCCGATCAGCTCCGACACCCAGCGAATGCCCGAAATCATCGGCTCGTCCCATTCCTCGAAATACACCCGCGGCCGCATCGTGAACTGCGCCGCCGAGGCGCGAATGCTGTCGAGATTCGCTGCGAGCCTGGCGCACAGCTGCGCCGCTTTGGCTTCGCAGCCGATCATTCCGCCGAGAATGCTGATCATGCCGAAGATGCCGGCGATGTCGCGGTGATTGAAAATGTGAACGTTCAAGCCGTGGCGCACCAGGTCCGCGGCGATATCGGCCTGCAGGTCGGAGAAGCCCAGCACCAGGTCGGGCTCGAGCTCCCGGATGCGATCGACCTTGGCGCTGGTGAACGCCGAGACCTTGGGCTTTTCCTTGCGGGCCCGCGGCGGGCGCACGGTGAAACCCGAAATACCTACGATGCGCCAGTCCTCTTCCAGCAGGTACAGCGTCTCGGTGGTCTCCTCGGTGAGGCAGACGATGCGGGACGGGAAGTTGCCGGATGTGTGGTTCATAACCTTGCTCGCCTCACGCGCGCGTGTCAGGCTGCCATTGCATGATCGCGCTGCTGCTAGCTCGCCTGGAAAATTGGCTGTTCGAGCCGCCGGAATCCATCATCGGCCGGCCGCTGTGGAAACTTACGCGGATTCTGCGCTACCCCTACGCCCTGATCCGCGACGTCACCCTCGGTGAGCTCACGCTCCGCGCCATGAGCCTGGTGTACACGACGCTGCTGTCCATCGTGCCCATCATCGCCCTGTCCTTCTCGGTCCTCAAAGGCCTGGGCTATCACCGCGAGCTCGAACCGGTACTGTACAGCTTCCTGGAGCCGCTCGGCGACCGCGCCTACGACATCACGCAACAGGTGATGGGCTTCGTCGAGAACGTACGTGGCGGCGTGCTCGGCTCGCTCGGTTTGACCTTCCTGCTCTATTACTTGATCTCGACAGTGCAGAAGGTCGAAGAAAGCTTCAATTTCGTATGGCGTGTCGAGCAGCCTCGCAGCATCGGACGCCGCTTCAGCGAGTATCTCAGCGTCATGGTGATCGGGCCGGTGGTCATCGTCAGCGCGTTGGGCTTGATGGCGACGCTCGGCAGCAGCGGCTTCGTGCAAACGCTGTCGCATTACCGGCCTTTCGACACCGTGCTGCTGATTCTGGGCCGCCTCACGCCGTATCTGCTGGTCGCGAGCGTATTCACGTTCATGTATGGCTTCGTGCCGAACACCAAAGTGCGCTTCCGTGCCGCATTGATCGGCGGTGTCGCTGCCGGTGCGGCATGGGCTTTCGGCGGCATGGTGATGGCGAGGTTCGTCTCCAGCACGACCACCACGACCATCATCTATGCCGGCTTCGCCATCGTCGTCGCGGCGCTGATCTGGGTATATGTCTCCTGGCTCATCCTGCTGCTCGGCGCGCAGCTCGCGTTCTACGTGCAGAACCCGCAGTACCTGCGGCCAGGGCGCGGCGTGATCGCGTTGAATTCGAGTTTGCGCGAGCGCATCGCGCTGTCCATCATGTATCTCATCGTCAACGACTACCGGACGGCCCAGCATCGCTGGACCGTCAATCGTCTCGCCGACCATCTGGATCTGCCAGGGGCCGCGCTCACGCCGATCATGGACGCGCTGGAGCAGCGCAAGTTGCTGCTGGTCGCCGAGGATGACAGCTGGGTGCCGGCGCGCGATCCACATACGATCGAGTTGACCGACGTGCTGGACGCCGTCCGTCACGACACCGCGGGGCCGCGGCTCGCCAAGATCAGAGACATCGCGCCGGCAGTGGAAGCGGCGCGGATTGCCGAGCAGGCGCTACAGAACAGCTTGAAAGGAAAGACCATCGCGGAGCTGGTCGAACAGACCGACAACGTCCGCCACCTGCCCACTCAGCAGGCGTAATTACTCGCCCGCGATCGTCATTTTCTCGAGCAGCACCGAACCGGTTCGAATACCACCCCGCGCATCGACGTCGCTGCCGACCGCAACGATCTCGCGATACATCTCCTTGAGGTTGCCGGCGATGGTGATCTCGTTGACCGGATATTGAATCTCGCCGTTCTCGACCCAGAAGCCCGCGGCCCCTCGCGAGTAATCGCCGGTCACGCCATTGATGCCCTGGCCCATCAGCTCGGTGACCATCAGGCCGCGGTGCATCTTCTTCAGCAGCGCCTGAAAGTCATCCGGCCCCGGCGCCACGATGAGATTGTGAACCCCGCCGGCATTGCCGGTGGTGCGCAGCCCGAGCTTGCGGGCCGAATATGTGCTCAGCACGTAGCCGGTGAGCACGCCATCCTTGATCAATTCGCGATCGCGCGTGGCCACGCCTTCGCTGTCGAACGGCGAGCTGGCAAGCGCTTTGGGAATATGCGGCCGCTCCGAAATCTGCAGCCACGATGGAAAGATCTGTTGACCGGCGGCGTCGAGCAGGAATGACGCGCGCCGATATTGGCTGCCGCCGCGAATCGCACCGAGGAAATGTCCCATGAGCCCGCGAGCCAGCTCGGGAACGAACAGCACCGGCGCAGTCAGGGTCGACAGCTTCTTCGCATTCAAACGACGCAACGCGCGCGCCGCAGCTGTCTTGCCGATGGACTCGCCATCTTCCAGCTCACGCCAGTCGCGCACCGAGCTGTACCAGTAGTCGCGCTGCATCTCGCCGTCTTCCTGCGCCACGACCACGCAGCTGAGGCTGTGAATGCTGCTGGGAAAACCGGCGAGGAATCCGAGTGAATTGCCGAACACGCGCAGGCCCTGATGGCTCGACAGCGTCGCGCCTTCGGAATTGCCGATGCGCTTGTCGGCCTGGAGGGCCGCCGCTTCGCAAGCCACTGCCAGATCGCGTGCGGCATCGGGCTCGATGCCCCACGGATGTGACAACTGCAGATCGGGAATCTCGCGCGCCAGATCTTCGGGATCGGGCAAGCCGGCGCACTCGTCTTCGGCGGTGAAGCCCGCGATGCTGAATGCTTTCGCAACGGTCTCCCGAATCGCCTGTGGGCGCAGATCGGCGGTGCTCGCGGTGCCTTTGCGCTTGCCACGATAGACGGTGATGCCCATGCCGCGATCGCGCTGATATTCGAGCGTCTCGACTTGGCCCAGGCGCGCAGTGACCGACAGCCCGGTGTCGACGCTGACGCCAACCTCGGACTCGGTGGCGCCGAGCCTGCGCCCCTCCTCGATCGCTAGGGCAACCAGGTCCTGCAGGTCCTGTTGCGAGTGGCTGAGCTGGGTGGATGAGTTGCTGGGAACTTGAGCCATGGCCGGATTGTATCAGTCGGCATGCTTGCACGAGGGCCGCCGGGCACGCATCCTTGCGCCCCCAGAAACGGCCTGTCTTGACATGACCGACGACGCCGACGACGACTCCTACGACGAGCGCCCCAGTAAAAGCGAGCGCAAGCGGCGCAGCGACGACCTGCAGGCGCTGGGCGAGGCGCTGATCGAGCTGTCCGACAGCGAACTGGACGCCCTGCCCCTGCCCGAGCAACTGCGCGACGCGGTGCTGCTGGCCCGGCGCATCACTGCGCACGGCGGCCTGTACCGGCAGAAGCAGTACATCGGCAAGCTGATGCGCAAGATCGACGCCGACCCGATCCGCGAGGCACTGAACGCCAGGCGCGACCGAGAGCGGGTCGAAGCCATCCGGTTTCACCGCATCGAGCAGTGGCGCGACCGGCTGCTGCGCGAAGGCAGCGAGGCGCTCGCCAGCTTCAAGACCGAGTTCCCGCACATCGACAGCAATGCCATCGGCAAGCTGACCGAGCGGGCTCGCAAGGAACAGCAGCAGTCGGCGCAGAAAGTCACACCCGCCGGCCGCGAGCTGTTTCGTGTATTGTGTGACGCCCTGTCGCGCGAGCCCGAATAAGCCTCATTCACCCACCCCGCTTGGTACAATCACGCGCTATGAAACCGTTGGTCGGCATCATCATGGGCTCGAAGTCCGATTGGGAGACTTTGCAGCCTGCTGCGGACACCCTGCAGCGCCTCGGCATCGCGTTCGAGACTCGCGTGGTCTCGGCCCATCGCACACCGGACTTGCTGTTCGAGTACGCCCAGACGGCGCGCGAGCGCGGCCTGGAGGTCATCATCGCGGGCGCCGGCGGCGCCGCCCATCTGCCGGGCATGACCGCGGCCAAGACCAGCCTGCCCGTGCTGGGCGTGCCGGTGCAGTCGAAAATGCTCAGCGGCATCGATTCGCTGCTGTCCATCGTGCAAATGCCCGCCGGCATTCCGGTCGGCACGCTCGCGATCGGGCAGGCCGGCGCCACCAACGCCGCGTTGTTTGCCGCGTCCATCCTCGCGAACAAATACGAGCCGGTGCGTACCGCGCTCGACAAGTTCCGGGCCGACCAGACCGCCACCGTGCTGGCCAATCCCGACCCGTCCGTCGCTGCCCCGTCCCGGCCATGAAGATCGGCATCATCGGTGCGGGCCAGCTGGGACGCATGCTGGCCCTGGCGGGATATCCGCTCGGACTGCGTTTCGTGTTCCTCGATCAGAGCAGCGACGCGCCCGGCGGCCAGGTCGGCCGCATCATTCCCGGCGCCTTCGACGATCCGAAAAAGCTCGCGGAGCTGGCCGATGAAGTCGATGTGGTGACCTTCGACGTCGAAAACGTCCCGGTCGCGGCGGTCGAGACCATCGCGGGCAAGAAACCTTTCCTGCCGCCGATACGAGCGCTCGGCGCCTCGCAGGACCGGCTGCACGAGAAAACATTGTTCCGGCAGCTGAAGATTCCGACGCCCGAATTCATGGCGGTCGACTCGCTCGAAGACCTGCGGGTCGCGGTCGAAAACATCGGCCTGCCCGGCGTGCTCAAGACGCGCCGCCTCGGCTACGACGGCCGCGGCCAGTTCTATCTGCGCAAGCCCGCCGACATCGAAACGGCGTGGCAGACGCTCGGCACCGTGCCGTTGATCTACGAAGGCTTCGTCGATTTCTCGCGCGAGGTTTCCATCATCGGCGTGCGCAGCACGCGCGGCGAAACGTTGTTCTATCCGTTGTCTGCGAACACACATTCGCAGGGCATTTTGCGCTATTCAATTGCGCCGTATCGCAATGCCTCGTTGCAGAAACAGGCGGAAACATACATGCGCCGGGTGTTGAAACATCTGGACTATGCCGGGGTGCTCACGATCGAGTTCTTCGTGCGCGGCGGCAAGCTGATCGCCAACGAGATGGCGCCACGCGTGCACAACTCCGGACACTGGACCATCGAGGGCGCGCAGACCAGCCAGTTCGAGAATCACGTGCGCGCCATTCTCGGCCTGCCGCTGGGAAGCACGCGTCCGAACG
This sequence comes from uncultured Steroidobacter sp., assembly GCF_937958065.1. Classification (GTDB taxonomy): domain Bacteria; phylum Pseudomonadota; class Gammaproteobacteria; order Steroidobacterales; family Steroidobacteraceae; genus Steroidobacter. The sequence continues at coordinate 12,951 of NZ_CALFXI010000083.1, read as the reverse complement.
GCCACTCGGCCATGATGAATTTCATCGGCAGCATCCCCGAGCTGGGGAACATTCTCAGGGTGTCGGGCGTACACTTCCACAGCTACGGGAAAGAACCGCGGCCCAACCGCAAGCTCGGACATTGCACCATCAACGCCCCATCGCCGGCCGCCAGGGATCGGGCATTGCAGCAGTTGCTCCGGCTGAAGATGTAACTCGAGTGGGCTTACGCCGATCGCCAGATTCTGGTGAGTTGACAGTGGGATTTTTGTGTCTGGCCAGGGTTCTCCGTAAACTTGCATCGCCTCGACGGCGGGCTTTCGGGGCGGTCCCCGCCCGCTAAGCCTCCCGACAGGCCCACGGAACAGATCCACCGCATGTATCTCGAACTGTTCAAGCTGCACGAACTGCCGTTTCGGCTCACTCCGGACCCGCAGTTCCTGTACCTGTCCAAACACCATGCCCGCGCCAAGGCGTACATGGAGTCCACCATCTGGTTCACCGACGGCTTCGTGGTGATCACCGGCGAAATCGGCTCGGGCAAGACCACCCTGATCGAGACCTTCCTGAAGGAGCTCGAAAAGGACGTGGTGGTGGCGCAGATCAACCAGACCCAGGTCACCGCCATCGAATTTCTGCAGAGCGTGCTGGTGCAGTTCGGCTTTTCGCCGTTCAAGATGAAAAAGGCCGAGCTGCTGGCGACCCTGAACGAATTCCTGGTCGAGCAATATGCCAACGGCCGGCGCGTGCTGCTGATCGTCGACGAAGCCCAGAATCTGTCAAACAAGGTCCTGGAAGAGATCCGCATGCTCTCGGGTGTGGAGACCACCAAGGAGAAGGTCCTGCGCATCATCCTGGCCGGGCAGCCGGAGCTGAACGACAAGCTGAATGCGCCCGGGCTGGTGCAGCTGGCGCAACGTATCCGACTGCGCTTCCATCTGACCGCGCTGTCGAAGACCGATATGGCCGCCTACATCCAGCATCGTCTGGAAGTGGCCGGCTCGCAGGGCCGGCAGATTTTCGATCCGGAAACATTCCCGCTGATCTATCGCTATACCGGCGGCGTGCCGCGTCTGGTGAACACACTGGCCGACACCGCGATGATGGCCGCATTTGCGCAGGATCGCGCCTCCGTGACGGTCGAGGATGTGAAAGCGGCAGTCGAAGAACTGCAGTGGGTGGAATACGCGGAACGTTCCGTGAAATTACAGGCGCTGCATGGCATCCCGGGCAGCATGAACGGCGGCATGCACGGTGGCATGAACGGCGGAGAAGAAATGACCGGCGCGCGTCGTATCGTGCTCGGTCGCATCCTGGTCGGCTTCAACGGTCAGACCATCGCCGAGCGCGAGCTCACGCCCGGCCGTTTCATCATCGGGCGCACGCCGGACAACGATCTGCAGATCGACAGCAAATTCATCAGCCGACACCACGCGCAGATCATCACTTCGATTCATACATCGGTGCTGGAAGATCTGAACAGCACCAATGGCATTTACGTGCGCTCCAAGCGCGTCCGCCGTCGCATGCTGAACGATGGCGACGTGGTGCAGATCGGTCAGCACGAGATCATGTATTTCGACGAGCGCACCAATCGCAGCCGCACGGCGTTCCACGAAATCGACGACGACGCGCAGCCCATGCATGACGGCCCGGATCGCGGCCACGCCGCGACGCTTGCGCAGGACGACGGTTCCTCACTGGAGGAACGGGCGGAACGCGAGGAAGAAGAAGAGGAAGAGCGGCGCGCCAACGAGTTCGGCGGCGGGCGCTGACGGTCGTCAGATCTTGTCGTCGAGCGAGCGGCTGTCGTATTCAGCCTGTTTGGTCCGGTAGTCCTTCCGGCGCAGCCAGAGCACCAGCCCGCCCATCAGACTCAGCGCTCCCACCCCGAGACAAACACTGGGCCAGGCGCTGGCCTCGATCAACCAGGCCGCCCCCAACAGGCCGATCCCCACCAGCATGTACAGGTAGGGCAGCAGCTCGTAGAGGGGACGAGAGATCCACATAGGAAAAAGTCACGGCCAGCGACCGCGCAATCGTATCAGCGCGGCCACCGTCCGGGGAAACTGACGAGCGAAGGTACTAGGCGGCCGTACCGCCGACGGTCAGGCCGTCGACGCGCAGGGTCGGCTGGCCGACGCCCACGGGAACGTCCTGCCCTTCCTTGCCGCACGTACCGACGCCTTCGTCCAGCTTGAGATCGTTGCCGACCATCGACACCCGGCGCATCACCTCGGGGCCGTTGCCGATCAGCGTGGCGCCGCGCACCGGCGCGCCCAGCTTGCCGTTCTCGATCAGATAAGCCTCGCTGGCCGAGAACACGAATTTGCCGGAAGTGATATCCACCTGGCCGCCGCCGAAGTTGCGGCAATACAGGCCCTTCTGCACCGAGCCGATGATTTCCTGCGGGTCGTGCTTGCCGGCCAGCATGTATGTATTCGTCATGCGCGGCATGGTCATGTGCGCGAACGATTCGCGACGGCCATTGCCCGTCGGCGCCACCCCCATGAGTCGCGCGTTCAACTTGTCCTGCATATATCCGCGCAGGATGCCGTTCTCGATCAGCGTCGTGCACTGAGTCGGCACGCCTTCGTCATCGATGTTCAACGAGCCGCGGCGCGAGCCGAGCGTGCCGTCATCGACGATGGTGCAAAGCTCGGAAGCGACCTGCTCGCCGATGCGGCCGGAGAATGCCGAAGTGCCCTTGCGATTGAAGTCACCTTCCAGGCCGTGACCCACGGCTTCGTGCAACAGCACGCCAGGCCAACCTGGGCCGAGCACCACGGTCATCGTGCCCGCCGGCGCCGGCACGGCATCGAGATTCACCAGGGCGCTGCGCACTGCTTCGTGCACCAGTTCTTTCCAACGATCGTTTTCCAGGAACTTGGTGAAGCCATAGCGACCGCCGGTGCCCGCGTAACCCTGCTCGCGCCGACCGTCTTTTTCGACGATCACGGAAACATTCATTCGCACCAGGGGACGCACGTCGGCGGCCACGGTGCCGTCGCTTGCCATCACGAGCACGACTTCGTGCGCGCCGGACAAGCTCGCCATCACCTGCGTCACGCGCGGATCGAGACGACGCGCTTCGCGGTCGACGCGTTCGAGCAATTGCACTTTGTCGGTGTCACTCAAGCCTTCGAGCGGATCGAACGGCAGATACAACTGATGGCCGGCGGTCGAGCGCCACGCCTGCATGGACTTGTTTGCTCCGCTGCGCGCGATGGCGCGCGCCGCGAGCGACGCTTCGGTCAGCGCCGGCAGCACGATCTCATCCGAATAAGCGAAACCGGTTTTCTCGCCCGCCAGCGCGCGCACGCCCACGCCCTGCTCGATGCTGTGCGAGCCATCCTTGACGATGCCGTCTTCGAGCGACCACGACTCCTCGCGGCTCAGCTGGAAATACAAATCGGCGTAATCCACGCTGTAGCCCATCACGCTACCGAGTACACCGGCAATGCGGTCTTCATCCAGCCCCGAGGGCGCGAGAATGGCCTGGCGCGCCACATCCAGCGGCTGTGAAGCGCTGAACGCTTTGGGCAGTTCCAGGTGCAGGCGGTCGTGAACGGCAGTGATGGTCGTGCTCATGCGTGTGAGTATTCCTCGTGATCGGTCGGCGAAGGATCAGGGCGGCGGCGCAATTGTAAAACGCCGATGCGACAGCGCCGGGAATCGTTCGCGGAGTTCTTGTTGCACAGTGCGGTCGATTTCGGCCACTGCAAGGCCGGGACCGGCTTCGGCGACACGGGCCAGGACCTGGCCCCAGGGATCCACGATGAGCGAGTCTCCCCAGGTCTCCCGCCCGTTGGGATGGATGCCACTTTGCGCTGGGGCCAGGACGTAGCACAGATTCTCGACCGCGCGCGCACGCATCAACAACTCCCAATGCGCCTTTCCGGTGGGTGCGGTAAACGCTGAAGGCAGGCTGAGGATTTCCGCCCCCTGCTGCTGCAGCAGTCGAAACAGCTCCGGAAAACGCACGTCGTAGCACACGGCGAGGCCAATTCTGCCCACGGGAGTGGCCACCACGCTGGGCTGATTGCCCGGAGCCACCGTGGCAGATTCCCTATAGCGCTCGTCGCGCTGGGGCGCGTCGCGATTCGGTCGGTGTCGATCGGGAATGGCGACGTCGAACAGATGAATCTTGTCGTAGCGCCCGACGCAGCGGCCCTGCTCGTCGAATACCAGCGAAGCCGCGGCCACGCGATGTGGCTCATTGTCGACGCGCAGCGGAATCGTGCCGCCGATGATCCACAGCCCCAGCTCGCGCGCGCAGCGTCCCAGAAACGCCTGAATGGGCCCTTCGCCGGGGAGTTCCGCCACCTCGACCTTGTCGGTCTCCTTGTGACCCATGATGGCGAAGTTTTCGGGTAGCGCCGCCAACGTCGCGCCCTCGGCGCGTGCGCGCTCCAACAAGCTGCGCGCCATGGCCAGATTGGCCTCGACTTCGGGCGCCGAGGTCATTTGCAGTACAGCTGCTCGAACTGGATTAGTCACCCGTCACTTCCGCCTTGGCGTCCGCCGCATCCACTCGTTCGACCACTGGAGCATCCCAGGGCCCGGTGATGCGATAGTAGCCGCGGGTGATGCCCTTGAGGGGTTCCTTGAATACCTGCGAGAACAGCAGCACCGCCGCGCCCACGACCGGACCGCCCGCCAACGCACCGGCCACCGGCAATGACGCACCGAGATTCCCGGTCACGACCGCAGTCTGGTCATAGTCGCGCGAGCCGAGGCCAGTGCGGCCCGCGATACCAATCTCCGCGGCCGGGCCTCTCAGCAGCAAATTGTTTGTAAAAGCATTGCCATCACGCAATTCGAAATCGCCATGGATGGTATCGAACGCGAGCCCTTTCTCCGTGAGGTCGCTGAAGTCGAGGGCCAGACGACGCGGCAACGCGCCCACGCTGAACAAGCCCAGCACGCGGCCCGCGCCGGGTTGAAGATTTACGATCTGCCCGCTCTCGGCCTCGACGCTGATCGCACCCGAGGCATGCTCGAGAATGTTGCTGTCGAAGCCGCCATTCCAGGCCAGGTCGGCGGTGATCTCACCTCGCCTGGCTTCGATGAACGGCGTGTAGCCCAGCGATTTCAGCGTGGCCGCAACGTCCTTGCTTTCGATGGTGGCATCCAGCGTGGAGCGCGGACCATCCACGGTCCTCAGCCACTGCCCCTTCGCGTCCGCACGCGCTGACTCGGCCATGATGGTTGCGTTGTCGAAACGAATGCCTTGCGCAACTCGAGTGGCTTTCAGATCGACTGCACCGACGGCCCTGCTGCCCAGAAGCAGACTGCCCACGTAGATCTGCATGTTCGGCAGGTTGCGTGGATCCAGGTCTTCATCGTCGTTATCCGCTGCGGCGGCTCGTTCCGAAGCGGGCACCTTGTTGATGACCAGCCGTTCCATGGTCGCGCGCAGCGGCTGTGTTCCAATGAACGATTCGGGAATCAACACCTGGCCCGCTGCATTGTCGCCGCTCACATCGACGCGCCAGCCGCTCTGCGTCGCCTGCAGCAGGCCGCGCAGGTCGGCGAACCGATAACCGAATATTTGAAAGTCGGCGACTCGCACGTTCGCGGCCTGCAGATAATCCGATAACTTCGGACCATCGTCGTCACCCGAGCCGGCACCAGGGTTCGAGTCCGCGCCACGCAGCGCCAGCCAGTCATCCAGCACGAAGCGCTGCACGTTGCCTTCGATCCGCAGTCCGCGATGGCTTGGCAATGCCGGCGCCACCGCATCGGCACGCACACCGCCGCGATCCAGTGTCCAGCCGTTCTTCGATTGACGCAGCCGGATCAACGCTCTCACATCCCCATAAGAGCTGCGCGAAAGCAGTTGCTCGTCATCGACCTCCAACGCGACCTGCAACGGCCGCTGGTCCTCGGCGCCCTTGCCCAGCGGCTCCGGCAAAGTCACCCCGAGCCCGCGCAGATTGGACTCGATTTTGATGTTGAGCCGTTTCGCGGCTTCGGTGTCGGCGCTCGCGATCGGCATGCTCACGTGGTAGTCGCTGGCACCACTGAGCTTGACCGTTGCCGGCAAGGAGAACAGTGAATGCAGCTCGGACGCATGCGCATGACCGTGCGCGTCCAGCTGCGCCGCCTTGGCGCTGCGCTGCTCGATCTTCACGGCCAGGGGCCCGCCGAGGAATCGACCTTTCAGGTCCGCCGCGGCGATCAGTTCGTTCTTCACGGTGAGCTCGCCGGTCAGCGACTGCACCGGTGCCGACACCTTCTGCATGGTCAGGGTCGCATCGGCGAGGCGCGCGGTGACATCGATCTTGCGGTCGTCCAGATGCTCCAGCGGCAAATCCAAACGTACGTCCGCGGTCATCGGCCCTCGCCCGCCCAACCGCGCAAACGTTTCGCCCAGGCTCGGGCCGACCGGGCTCTCACGCAGGAACGCGAGCCCGGCATCCAGATCGCTCGCAGCCGCCGCCTTGATCGACAGCTCGCCGTGTTTCAGGTCGGGAATCTCGGCGCTTGCTTCAGTCAGGCGCAGATTGCCAACGGTACCCGCCGTAGCGTGCACACGCATGCCTTCGTTGCGGAACTCGACCTCGGCCGCGACATCGCGCGCCGGCTGCCAGCCTTTCTGATAGTCGAACAGCGCGCTGTCGACCTGAGCGCGCGCCAGGAACGTTCCTTCGTCATTGCGGAACGGGAACTGACGCATCGGCCCCTTGTATGTGAACTCCGCGGTGGAGATGTGACCGTCGACCAGCGCGTGGTCGAACCATTCCAGCGTCTTCGGCCCGAGCTTGTCGGCCGGCAGATACTTGTGCGTCGAGCCGACTTTCAGATCTTCGCCCTGCGCGAACAGATCCATGATCGGCGAGCTGTCATCGCTCGGCAGGGTCAGATGCATGCGGGCCACGGCGCGCCCGTCGTCACCCTGCACTCGCAGCTGATCCGTGCTGATCACCAGGCCCGTATCGTTTCGCTCCCACGAAACCGCACCGTCAGCCGAGGATGCGACCAGCACGCTACGAAACATTCGCGGCAGGTTGAACTCGACGACCCGGCTCGCGAGCCGCAGCTGACCGGCACGATCGTTGGCCTCGAGGCTGCCAGTGATGCCGGTGAGCCCAGGCGCGCGCAGCACTGGCGCGAACCCGACCCCATCGAGCTTCGCTTGCACCGAGTAACTGGGTGCTGCATCGGGCGCCGTGCGCGCGAACGAGAACTTCACGTCGGTCAGCGCACCTCTCGTCTGCAGAGCGCGCACGCGCGCCAGAGCTTCGCTTTCCGGCAAGTACGCGAGCCAGGGCCAGGCGTTGTCGAGCACCAGTCGATCCGCCTCGCCGCTGACTTGGAGCATGCCCTGATCGTTACGCGACCAGCGCGCCGCGATTTTCTTCGCCTGCCAGGACGAGTCGGAGCGGATCGCATCCAGGTCGGACACCGTGACGCTCCACTGGCGGTCCGACTTCTGCGCATTCAGCGCGAACGCCAGGCGTGAGTAACTGAGCATTTGCGGCGCCGGCGGCTCGTGGGGTTGTTCGACGACCGGCGGCTCGGGCTCGATGGGATGTTTGGGCGCGTGCTTCGGCTCGTCATCATCCTTGTCGGGCGGCACCAGGGGCGCAGCGGTCGGCAGCGGAATGGTCCACGCCGGCAACACTGTAGTGAGCTGGCCCACATCGACGCTTGCCGACACCTGCAACAGCTCGGCGCCTCTCAACGTGCCGCTGACCCGCACGGCGCCATGGCCGCTCTCGGGTGCGGGCCATGCATCGGGCAGCAGATCCGCCCAGCCCGCCAGATCCAGCTTCTGGCCCTGCACGTTGAACGTAGACAGCAGCGCGCTGGACTCCTGAATCGCGCCTTCGGCGGTCGCGGAGAACTTCAGCTCATCGCCCAATGTTGCCGGCAGCGAGGCCGCGCCCCGCAACTCCATCGATTCGGTGCTGCGCGCGAGCTCGAAATTCACTCCCGACAGCGACCAGGGCCCACGCCCGGTGATGGCGTCGCGGAAACTCACCACCGCGTTACGCACGACGAAGCGGCCGGTCGGCAATTGTTCCAGGGCGATCGGCTTGATCTCGCGCTCGGGCAGCGCGCTCTGTCCCAGCAGTTGAATCTTGCCCTCGCGCGTGCGAATCAGCGCGATCTCCGGCGCATCGAGCGCGAAGCGCGCACCGGTCAGCCGACGGTTGACGAGCGAGGTCCAGAGATCGAATCCGACACTGCCCCGACGCGCGACGAACAAGGTGCGAGTGCGATCCGGCGTGCGGACCACAGCGTCATCGAACACCAGCTCCGGGCCATACAGACGCAGGCGCGCGCTCAGCGTACGGAATTCGACGATCAGGCCGCTGCGCTCGCCGATCCAGTCCTGCAGCTGTACTCGATATTCCGGCACGCGCCCGACGATGAAGCCGAACGTGACGAACAACAGGCCCACGACAACGGCCAGCACCACCAGGGTGCCGAGCAGCCATTTGAGGATTTTGCGGGGGCGTGGCGACATCAGGGGACGGCATTACAGAGCGATCACATCAACACCACATCGTATTGATCCTGTTGGTACAGCGCTTCGGTCTGAAGACGGATGGGCTTGCCGGTGTGCACTTCCAGCTCGGCCAGCGCGGCCGACTCCTCATCGAGCAGCCGCTCGATCACATCCTGGTGCGCCAGCACCATCAGCTCCTGGAACTGGAACTGGCGTGACTGTCGCAGAATCTCGCGGAAGATCTCGTAACAAACTGTTTCCGTAGTCTTGACGAAACCGCGCCCCTCGCAGGTTGGACACGCCGAGCACAGCATATGTTCAAGGCTCTCGCGTGTGCGCTTGCGCGTCATCTCCACCAGGCCCAGCGGCGACACGGACGAGATGTGATTCTTCGCATGATCGGCGGCCAGCGACTTCTCCAGCGCCTGCAGCACCTGCTTGCGATGCTCCTCTTCTTCCATGTCGATGAAATCGATGATGATGATCCCGCCCAGGTTACGCAGGCGCAGCTGCCGGGCGATCGCCACGGCGGCCTCCAGGTTGGTGCGGAAAATCGTCTCTTCGAGCGAGCGCTGGCCCACATACGCGCCGGTGTTCACGTCGATGGTGGTCATCGACTCGGTCTGGTCGAAGATCAGGTGGCCGCCGGATTTGAGCGGCACCTTGCGCTCCAGCGACTTCTGGATCTCGTCCTCGACGCCGTAGAGATCGAAGATCGGCCGGTCGCCCTTGTACAACTCGATGCGCTCGGTCATCTCCGGCATGAAGGTGCGTGCGAATTCCATCATGCGCTGATAGGTCTCGGGCTGATCGACGCTGACGTGTTCGATGCCGGTAGACACCACGTCGCGCATGACGCGCACGGGCAAGGGCAGATCCTCGTGCACCAGATTGCCCGGCCGGGTGCCGGCCGCTTTCTCGCTGAGCACGGTCCACAGCTTCTGCAGGAACATCATGTCGGCGCGCAACGCGTCTGGCGTCGCGCCCTCAGCAGCAGTACGCACGATATAACCGCCGGGTTCATCGGGCCGCACGAACAGGCTGGCGGCCTCGCGCAGGCGCTGCCGCTCCGCTTCATCTTCGATGCGCGCCGAGATTCCGATGCCGCGCCCCTTGGGCATGTAGACCAGATAGCGCGACGGAATGGTGATGAACGTCGTCAGGCGCGCACCCTTGGTGCCCAGCGGATCCTTGAGCACCTGGACCAATATTTCGCTGCCTTCGCTGACCAGAGTCTGAATATCCGGCGTGCGGCCTTCATCGACCGGCTGATCGGGACTGCCGTTCTCGCCCACCGCCGGATGCACGATGTCCGAGGCGTGTAGAAACGCGGTGCGCTCCAGGCCAATGTCGACGAACGCGGCCTGCATGCCCGGCAGCACGCGCGACACCCGTCCCTTGTAAATATTGCTGATGAGGCCGCGTTTGTTGGCCCGCTCCAGGAAGATCTCCTGCAGCACGCCGTTCTCCACCAGGGCGGCGCGCGCCTCGCGCGGGCTGATGTTGATGAGGATCTCGGCCGTCATCCTTGAACCTCGCTGATGATGTGGTGCGCGGCCAGCAATTCGGCGGTCTCGAACAACGGCAGTCCCATGATGCCGGAGTAACTGCCGGCGATATGGCGAACGAACACGGCGCCGCGCCCCTGGATGGCATAGCCGCCCGCTTTGTCGACCGGCTCGCCGCTGCGCCAGTAAGCCCGCATTTCCGCCTCGGCGACCGTGCGAAAAGTCACATCGCTGATGCTCAGGCGCACTTCACTGCCGCGAGCACTGCGAACGGCCACAGCCGTGTGCACCTGATGCGTACGACCGGATAACAGCTGGAGCATGCGCAGACAGTCGCTCTCGTCGACGGGCTTACCGAGGATGGTCCGATCGACGACGACGGTGGTGTCCGAGCCGAGCACCGGCAGACGCTCGTGCTCGGCGAGCCGGGCCCAGAGCGTGTCGGCCTTCAGCGCGGCGAGTCGTGTGACATATTTCTCGGGTGCTTCGGCGGCCGCGACGGACTCGTCGACGGACACTGGCGCGACCCGGTGGGCGACCCCGATCTGGGTCAGCAAGGCGCTGCGGCGGGGAGAAGCGGAGGCCAAGTAGATCAAGGGCTTGGCGGAGGAAGTTGGGAGTACTGACATGCGCCAAAGGATACAGGACTTATTGGACGAGGGATCGGGCATCCACGCCACGAGCCTCGTGCGACCTGACAGAAAGGCGCGACTTTTGTTGGCCGCCGTCCCCGTGGGAATGAGGTACTTCCTGTACCCGGGGTGGTTCCCGTTAGAACCGCTGGTTCGCCAGAAACACGTCCCGATCGGCGTCCGAGAAGAACACCAGCGACACCCGTTCAATCGTGTCGGCCTGCGACAGTGCCTCCTTGATCGCGGTCGATGCGACCACCGCCGCTTCGTCCTTCGGGTAGCCATACGCGCCGGTGGAAATGGCCGGGAACGCCACCGAGCGGAGCGCATGATTCGCGGCCAGCGCAATCGACTTCTTGTAGCAGGAGGCGAGCAGCGCATCGGCGTGCTGATCGCGGCCCCAGATCGGCCCGACGGTATGAATCACGTAACGTGCCGGCAGATTGCCCGCGGTGGTCAACACCGCCTCCCCGGGCGGCAAGCCTTGCGGATAGCTGGTCGCACGCAGCTCCCGACAGGCCTGCAGAATCTCCCCACCGCCGCGCCGATGAATGGCGCCATCGACGCCGCTTCCACCGAGCAACGACGAATTGGCGGCGTTCACGATCGCATCCACCCGCAGAGCGGTGATGTCGCCAGTGCAGACCTGGACCCGGCCGTTCAAGAATTCGTGACTCATGTTGGCTTTCGGCAGGTCTTCGCCCCGCGCCCAGCGCAGGGCGGCAGCGGGCTCCTCGAACAGGCGCATCCTGATGTCCGAGCCGACGGCCTCGCTGATCAGTATCAGGACGTGCCCGGCGGCCGCCAGGTTCCCCGGTTTGACAATTGCGGCCCAGCGCACTTCGCAGGGAACCGCAATGTGCACCAGGTAGTCGCGCAGGCGCTGGATTTCGCTGTAGTCCCAATTGCCATACGCTTCGCGATAATCCGCGACGGCATGCATGCCCGGGACATATTCCGGATCGGCGCGTGCCTGATTCAGCAACTCCATCAACGATTCGGCGGTCAACTCGCCCCAGACTTTGAGTCTTAGCAGGTTTGCGCTGGCGTCGATTGAGTAGCTGGACTCCATGACTATCGCCATATCCTCGATCCCGTCCTGGCCAATGCCGTGGCCGCTTCCTATCATAACCGCGCCAGGTTCATTTGCGACTGCCTCAGCGGCAACGGATGTTCATGCATCGTTTTTCGACCGATGTCGAGTCAACGCGAGTAGGGTGACGGATGCGCCCCGACGATAAAAAATTTTCCGGCAGTCGGCAGCGCGCGGCGTTTCCGATCATTCCCGGCTATCGTTTCCTGCAGACCATCGCACGCTCGCCGAAGTCCGAGGTGCACGTGGCGTTCTCGGTCGAGCTGGGTCACAACGTGGCCATCAAGGTGCTGCGCACCGGCCCGCTGTCGAGCCTCGAAGCCGGCGAGGAAGAGCGCTTCGAGCGCGAGCGCGAGCTGTTGATGCGCATCAAACATCCGGCCATCGTCGATGTTTACGACTGGGGCCACGGCCAGGACTTTCGTTACATCGTCACCGAGTACTTCCCGGGCGGCAGCCTGGAGCTGCGAATCCGCAACCTCATGACAGCGAAAGACAGCGTGGACATCTTTCTGCAGATCGCCGCGGCCCTGCAGGCAGTGCACGCCGCCAATCTCTGTCATCGCGATCTCAAACCCGCCAACGTCATGATGCGACCCGACGGCCGCATCGTGCTCATCGACTTCGGCCTGGCGAAACATCTGGGCACTTCACACACCAACGCCGGCGAGATTCGCGGCTCGCCCTACTACATCAGCCCGGAACAGGCGGAAGGCGCCGAAGTCGATCAGCGCAGCGACATCTACAGCCTGGGTATCATGCTTTATGAAATGCTTACCGGGCAGCGGCCATTCAAAGGCGGCTCGGTCATAGCGATCATACAATCCCATCGCAACGACCCGATCCCGGTGCTGCCGGATTCGCTCGGTCGCTTCCAACGGTTGATCGACGGCATGCTGGCGAAGGAGCCAAACGAAAGATTCCCAACCGTCGCGTCCGCGGTTGCGGAGATGGCGCGACTGAAAGTTTGAGATCTCTCTCGACGACGTCGGCGGTGCTAGTTGCCGTTCCGTTTACTGCATCAGGAGCTCGATGCACCACGTCGGCTGCTGAGGCTCAGCCCTTTGCGCCGGTGTTCCTTCGAGAGAGCTCCGCGGCCTGCGCGCGCTGTTGTAAGAAGCTCAGTGGTTTGAGCCGGCGTTGTTGGTTGTAAGAGAGCTCGGTGGTTTGAATCGGCGTTGCTGCAAGAGGCGTCGGTGGGCTGCGTCGTCGGGAGGGTCCTGGCTCCTTCCGGCACCGGGCACGGCCGGAGCGCATTGCGCTCCTCACCGCACGTCC
>NZ_CALFXI010000082.1 GCF_937958065.1 uncultured Steroidobacter sp. | reverse complement strand
GGCGGCAAGCGTCCGGTGCTGGCGGATGGCGATACGGGTGGCAAGCGCCCGGTCTTCAATCTCGCTGACGGCGACACGGGCGGCAAGCGTCCTGTGCTCGCGCTCGCGGATGGCGATACGGGTGGCAAGCGCCCGGTGTTCAACCTGACCGACGGTGATACGGGCGGCAAGCGTCCGGTGCTCGCGCTCGCCGATGGCGATACGGGTGGCAAGCGTCCGGTCTTCAATCTCACTGACGGCGACACGGGCGGCAAGCGTCCGGTGCTGGCGCTCGCCGATGGTGACACGGGTGGCAAGCGACCGGTCTTCAATCTCGCCGACGGTGACACGGGCGGCAAGCGTCCGGTCTTCCATCTCGCCGACGGTGATACGGGCGGCAAGCGTCCGGTGCTGACGCTCGCCGATGGCGATACGGGTGGCAAGCGCCCCGTGTTCAACCTGGTCGACGGTGACACTGGCGGCAAGCGTCCGGTGCTCGCGTAACAAATGAATCCATCGCAACAGATTTGAATTCGAGTTTGGAGATGAAGATGAAAAAGCGTATCGCTCTTGGCGCCGCCATGTTGCTCACCCTGGGTACCGCAGTCGCGGGCACGTTCCTGTATGGCCACGATCAAGCTCTGCTGGGCGCGCAGTCGGCGCAGCAGCAGATCACGTTGCCCTCCGATCATCTGCCAGCCGCGCAGAGCGTGACTCCGGAGATGATTGCGATGTGGAAGGCGACCGCCGCATCGACCGACTACGAAGCTCCGAAAGCGCCTATCTGATCGAAGGCGCGACGCGGCGCGACCGGCTTGCCTCCCTCCGGTCGCGCCGCGCTTCGCAGCGGGAGGAATGCTGTCAGTCGTCTGTGTACGGATACAGGCGCCGATACTGTTGTCGTCGCCTACCGACAGACCTTCGAAGTGTGCGCTAAGTCACACGCCGGTCGTGCTTTTGCGCCGCCGGCATCACACTTCGTTCGTTGACATATTTGCGCCGCGTATAGCACCCTAGCTGCGTTGTCAGAGGTCTTGCCACGCTCCTCCTGGTCGAGAAGCGGGCCCGCCTCGCACCCAGGCAAACTCACTGAAAGGTGGGGACGCAAAGCCACCGGTCTAAGGGAATTTTCCTAGGACAGCGGGGTTGCCAGCGCCGGGCCTCCCGATCCGCAACGGAGGTGTCGATCGGCCTGCCTCATCGCGTGTCCGGCGACGAATAACAGATTGATGTCACAGTCCTCACAAGCTCGCCTGCCACTCCGGGCTTCCGTACGGTTGCCGCGCTTCGCATTGCTGGCGCTGTTGCTGCTCGGGCCTGCTGTGTGCGTGCCGGCGAGCCTGCTCGTCGGTCGGCCCGCGCCCGATTTCGCGTTGCGCTCGCTGGAGGGTGCCAACGTGCGCCTGTCCGAGCACTCCGGTGAAGTCGTGCTGATCAACTTCTGGGCCACCTGGTGCGGGCCGTGTCGGCAGGAAATGCCGTTGCTCGATGAGATCTATGGCAAGTACCGCCGCGCCGGGCTGGTGCTGTTCAGCGTCAATCTGGATGAGGAAAAGGATCTGGCGGCGGCGCGTGAAATGGCAAAGACGCTGCGCGTCAGTTATCCGGTGCTGTTCGATGCTCGCAAGGAAGTGAGCCGCGCCTATCAGGCGGGCACCATGCCGTTGACCGTGCTGATCGATCGCGAAGGTGTGGTGCGTTACGTCTCCGAGGGCTACAAAGTCGGTTATGAAACGCGCTACACCGAAAAGCTGCGTGAGCTGCTGAACGAGTGAGCCGCGCGTAACGGATCCGCCTCGTCAACTCAATCGAACTCGTATCGAACTGTCGAGCACCATTCACGGAATTTCCGGACACCTCCATGCTGCGTCAGAGCTTCCTGAAAACGATCGCCACGCTGCTGCCCCTGCTGTTCGCGGCCGGGCTGGCAAACGCGCAAGCCGATGCGGCCGCGGCCACGACGGCTCCGCTGCTCGACAGCAGTGCGCCGGCTGCTTCGGCCCCCGCCGGCGCGGACAGCTTCAAGAGCCTGGACGAAGAAGTGCAGGCGCTGAAGAAAGAAGTGCTGGATCTGAACCGCGAGCTGTTCGTGCTGGAGGAGGAGCTGCTGTTCCCGGCCAACACGCAGGTGGCGGTGTTCGTTTCCATGGACGTGGGCGAGTTCTTCGCGCTCGACTCGGTGACCCTGAAGCTCGACGACAAGGAAGTCGCGAATTATCTGTACACCGAGCGCGAGGCGCAGGCGCTGCTCAAGGGCGGTGTGCATCGCGTCTTCATCGGCAATCTGAAGGCCGGCGAGCACGAGCTGATCGCGCTGTTCACCGGCCAGGGGCCGAACCAGCGTGACTATCGCCGCGGTGCGACCATCAAGCTCGAGAAGGGCGTCGGCGCCAAGTACGTCGAGCTCAAGATCAGCGACAAGGCGGTCAAGGCGCAGCCCGAGTTCATCGTCAAGGAATGGGAATAACCCGTGCCGGGGCGAGCTCACAAATTACTGGTCGCGATGCTGCTCGCGCTGGGCGCGACCGGCGCGACCGCGAAGGAGAAGAAACCTCCCGAGCCGCGGCCCCTGGTCGGCACCCCACAGGTGGTGCGCGATCTGCATTGGGGCGACGTGCTGTTCTATTTCTATCAGGGCGATCATCTGCAGGCCCTGACCCGCCTCGGTGCCGCGCAGGATTTCAATCGCATCGGTCATCACGGCGTGGAAGCCGAGCTGCTCAAGGGCGGCTTGTATCTGTCGCTCGGCCAGCATGAAGAAGCCGGCCGCATCTTCAAGGCGCTGCTGAACGACAACGTGCCGCTCGATGTGCGCAACCGCGCCTGGTTCTATCTGGCGAAGGTCTGGTATCAGCGCAACTATCTCGAAGACGCCGCGACCGCGCTGGCCTCGATTCATGGCGCGCTGCCGGGCGATCTGGAACCCGAGCGCCATCTGCTGCAAGCGCAGGTGTTGATGTATCTGAACCGCTACGACGAAGCGATTCGCGCGCTGGAGCGGTGGCAACCGGTCGGTACAGGCGGCGACGTCTGGTCCTCGTACGCGCGTTTCAATATCGGCGTGGCGCTGGTTCGACAGGATCGCGTCGAGGAAGCGGCCGAGCTGTTGAATGAAGTCGGCCGCATCGCGGCGCCGACCGAAGAGCTGGCGGCACTGCGCGACAAGGCCAATCTTGCGCTCGGCTTTGCATGGCTCAAGGCAAATCGCCCCGAGGAGGCCAGGAAAGTTTTACAACGAGTGCGGCTGGAAGGCCCGCAATCGAACAAGGCGCTGCTCGCCGTGGGTTGGGCGGACTCGGCGGAGAAAAAATTCAACAGAGCGCTGGCGCCCTGGATGGAGCTGCGCGATCGCGACCTGCTCGATGCAGCGGTGCAGGAGTCGTATCTCGCCATTCCGTATGCATACGCGCAGCTCGCGGCCACCGGACAGGCGGCGCAACAGTATGTGACCGCGGTTGAAGCATTCGCGGCCGAATCCAAGCGCATCGATCAATCCATTCAGGCCATTCGCGACGGCAAGCTGCTCGATGCCATCGTCGAGAACGACGAGGCCGATCAGGTGGGCTGGTACTGGCAGCTGCAGAATCTGCCCGATGCGCCCGAGACCCGCTATCTGTATCACCTGCTGGCGACGCACGAGTTCCAGGAAGGATTGAAGAACTATCGCGACCTCAGGCTCATGCAGCGCAATCTCGCCACCTGGGCGCTGAGCGTGCAGGCGTTCGACGACATGGTGGATACGCGCCGCCATGCGTTCGATCAGCGTCTGCCGGGTCTGCACCGAACCCTGGACAACGTCGATCTGGACGCGCTGGAAGCGCACAAGAACGAATTGGAGTCGCGCCTGGCCGCGACCGAGCGCGACAACGATGTGAGCGCGCTCGCGACCTCGCGTGAAAAGGAACAATGGACCAAGGTGCAGCAGATCGAGGCCGTGCTGGCGAAGGCGGACCAGAACGATCCGATGGTGCAGGAGATGCGCGAGAAAGCGCGCCTCATCAAAGGCAAGCTGCTGTGGGACTTCAATGGCAGCTACAAGGCTCGCTTGTGGCGCGCGCGCAAGGAACTGCGTGAGCTGGATGTTTCGTACAAGGAAGCGCGTCGGCGTTCGGTGCTCGTCGAGCGTGCGCGCAGTGACTATCCGGCTCGTACCGAAGAGTTTGCGCGTCGCGTGGCCACCTTGCCGCCGCGTATCGATGGCTTGAGCGCGCGATTGGAAGCGACTGCCCAGGCGCAGAACCGATATCTCGCCGCGATTGCGATCAAGGAGCTGGAGTCGCAGAAGCAGCGCCTCGCCGCCTATTCGTTGCAAGCGCGGTTTGCGCTGGCATCGATCTATGACAAGGCGGCGACGACCAGCGCCACCGGCGAGAGCGCCGCTGACAAGGGAGGCGCGCAATGAGCGCTTCGGTCACCCGATCTCACCGGCTGCGCACGTTGATCGCGCTGACGCTGTCGGGCGCGATTGCGATGCCGGCGTTTGCCGCGGAACCAGCAGCGAAGCTGCCGCCACGAACCATTCGCGATCTCGACAAGAAAGAGGTCAAGGTCAATCCCGATCCGCCCAGCGACGTGAAGACGCAGCAGGCGATCGAGCAGTACCGCCGCTTCCTGGAGATGGAGTCGCAGAACGAGAAGATGCGCGCCGAAGCGATGCGTCGGCTCGGCGACTTGCAGGTCGAAGACGAGAGCGCGCGCACGGCCGAAGGCGCATTCGGCGGGCTTGGGGTCGATGAGGCCGTGCAGCTGTACGAAGGACTGTTGAAGTCGTATCCGAGCTACGAGCGCAATGACGTCGTCATGTATCAGCTGGCGCGTGCCTATGAAGCCAAAGGCCAGCTCGAAAAATCGCTCACGGTGCTCGATCAGCTGGTGACCACGTATCCGCGCAGTCAGTGGTTTGTGGAATCGCAGTTCCGCCGCGGCGAGATCCTGTTCAGCCTGGGACGTTATCGCGAAGCCGAGAACGCCTATGTGGCGGTGACCACGCCGGGCGCGGACACCGGCTTCTTCGAGCAGGGCTTGTACAAGCTCGGCTGGTCGCTGTTCAAGCAATCGCTCGGCGAGGAAAGCGTCGCGGCGTTCATGCGCTTGCTGGATCGGATACTGGTGCGGGACGGGCAGCTGCGCCCGCGCGATTCGTTGAGCCGACCCGAACGTGAGTTGACCTCGGACGCGTTGCGCGCGATGGCGATCAGCTTCTCGGATCTCGATGGGCCTGCCACCCTCGATGGCACGCTGGCCCAGCGAGGCGATCCGCCGTATGCGCATCTGCTGTATGAGGCGCTCGGCGATTTCTATCTGGAAAAGGAACGTTATCTGGACGCGGCGGTGGCGTTCGAGGCCTTCGCGAAGCGGCGCCCCGACGATCGTTATGCGCCGTCCTTGCAGATGCGCACCATCGATGCCTATCAGAAGGGCCGCCTCGCATCGCTGGTGATCGAAGGCAAGCAGGCGTTCGTCGAGCGTTACGCGTTCGGCTCCGCGTTCTGGCGTGAGCGCACGGTTGCCGATGCGCCGGAAGTGGCCGCGCAGTTGAAGGCGAACCAGAAAGACCTCGCCGAGTACTACTACGCGATGGCGCAGAAGGAAAAGAAGCCGGAGGACTACGCGTCCGCGGCGCGCTGGTATCGCGCGATGCTCGATTCGTTCCCGCAGGATCCGGAAGCGCCGGCGAATCGTTTCACGCTGGGCGAAGTGTTGTTTGAGTCCGGGCGCTTCGCCGAAGCGGCCAAGGAATACGAAACGGCCGCGTATGACTATCCCGCGCATCCGAAATCCTCGGCGGCCGGCTATGCCGCGCTGGTCTCGTATCAGAAGCACGAGCCGACCCTGCAAGGTCAGCCGAAGGCGGTGTGGCATCAGCAGGGCATCGAAAGCGCGCTGATGTTCGCGACCAGTTTCCCCGAGCATCCCGAGTCGGCGCGCGTGCACACCAAGGCCGACGAGGATTTGTTCGCGTTGAACGATTTCGACCGCGTGATCGAGGTATCGACCAGCATCCTCGAACGCAATCCGCCGGTCGATCGCAAGTTCCAGCGCACGGCGATCACGCTGCTGGCGCACTCGCTATTCGATCGCGGCCGCTTCGGCGAAGCCGAAGCCGCGTACGTCAGGGTCCAGAGCTTCCTGCCGGCCAACGATCCGGATCGCGCCGATATCGAAGAGCGCATCGCCGCGTCGATTTACAAACAAGCGGAAGCGAAGCGCACGGCGGGTGATTCGACCGGCGCGGTCGATGACTTCCTGCGCGTTGCCGCGCTCGCGCCGAACTCCAAAGCGCGCTCGAATGCAGAGTACGACGCGGCCAGCATCTTGTTGCAGAACAAGGAATGGGAGCGCGCCGCGCAGGTCCTGGAAACGTTCCGTCGCAATTATCCCAATCACGAGCTGGTGCCGGATGCGACGCGCTCGCTGGCGGTGGCCTATCTCGAACTGGGTCGTGGCACGCAGGCTGCGGCCGAGTTGGAGCGAGTGGCTGCGCGTGAGCAGGAGCCCGCCGAAGTCCGTCGCGCTGCGCTGTGGCAGGCGGCCGAGCTCTACGACAAGGCGGCGTCGCCGACCAACGCGGCGCGCTTGTATGCCAGCTACGTGAAGCAATATCCGTCGCCGCTCGATCCGGCCATGGATGCGCGCCAGAAGCTCGCGGATATGGCCAAAGCCCAGAACGACGTCAAAGTCCGTGCGCAATGGCTCGATGAAATCATCCGTGCCGACAAAACGGCCGGTGCGGCGCGTACCGACCGCAGCAAATACCTGGCGGCGAAGGCGACCATCGAAACCGCCGAGCCACCTGCGGCGTTGTTCAATTCGATCAAGCTGACCGCGCCGCTGAACAAGTCGCTGAAGAGCAAGCGCGATGCGATGGAGAAGACCCTCGCGGTCTATGGCCAGGCGCTCGATTACGGGGTCGCCGAGGTGACCACGCAGGCGACCTATGGCATGGCCGAGTTGTATCGACAGCTGGGCGCGGACCTGATGGCGTCGGAGCGGCCGAAGGACCTGGATGAGGACGCCCGGGAGCAGTACGACGTGCTGCTGGAGGAACAGGCGTTTCCGTTCGAGGAAAAGGCCATCGAGTTGCACGAGACCAATGCGCAGCGCACCGGCGACGGCATCTATGACCAATGGGTCCAGCGCAGCTTCGATGTGCTGGCGAAGTTGAAGCCGGCGCGCTACGCAAAGACCGAGATCAGTGAAGACTATGTGCCGACGTTGCCATAAAAGCGGTCTGATCGTCAGCGCGCTGCTCGGTCTGTTGCTGTCGGGCTGCGGCTCGGCGCCGTCCAGCTCGGATACGAAACAGGACGAGCTGGCCACGGAAGCGGGCGTGCCGGTCGAGCCGGCGTTACCGCCCGAAGCGGTGCAGCAGTTCGAGCGCGCGGTGACGGCGATGAGCTCGGGCGATCTCGCGGCGGCCGAGCAGGGCTTGCGCGCGCTCGCGACTGCGTATCCATCGTATTCCGGACCGTTGCTGAACCTTGGCATCCTGCACGCCAGGGCCGGCAAGCTGGAGGAAGCGGAAAAAGCCCTCCAGGACGCCATCGCGCGCAACGGCAGCAATGCCGCCGCGTTCAATCAGCTGGGCATCGTCCAGCGCAAGCTGGGCAAGTTCAAGGAAGCGAGCGACGCCTATACGCGTGCGGTGCAGATCGATCCGAACTACGCCCTCGCCTGGTTGAACCTCGGCGTGCTGTGCGATCTGTATCTGCAGGAGCCGCAGCGGGCGCTGGAAGCCTATGAGCGTTATCTGTCCACGGCCAGCTCGCCGGACGCCAAGGTCAATGGCTGGGTGACCGAGCTCAAGAAACGGATCGGCACCGAGCCGCGAAGTGCCCAGACTGCCGAATGAGCCCATCAATGAATCATGGGATGAGCACAATGCGCCGCACTTTGCCTTTGCTACTGCTGCTGAGCTCCGTCGCCGCATCTGCGGCCGAGCAGTCGGGGGCCTTGTCCGCAGAAGCGACACAGGCGGGCCCCGCCGTTGACACGAGCAAGACGAATGCAACGCCTTCGTCAGCCGCGCCAGCGACGCAGCCGTCCTCGACGTCACAACGTGCCGAAGGCCCGCAGGCCATCGTTCGCAACGATCGGCTCGATCTCGATACCACGACCGTGACCGGCAACCGCGAGCTGCCGAAGGTCATGTACGTGGTGCCCTGGAAGAAATCCGATCTCGGCGATCTGCCCGCGCAGCCGTTCAACACGCTGCTGGACGAGGCGCTGACGCCGGTCGATCGTGACGTTTTTCGTCGTGAAGTGACCTACTACGGTGCAATCAACGGGGGCGCCGAAGCCGCCGCCTCGCAACCTCCGCGCACTGAGAAGTAGGTCGCAGCACACGCATTTATGTAAGGCGATAAAGCCGGCCTCTGCGCATTCAGCACGGCGCCCGCGCCCGTTTCGCATTCGAGTACCGCACCGCATAGGAGTCTCAAGACGATGGAATTGATACATTTCATGGTGAATTTCTTCCGCGAAGGAGGATTCTTCCTGTATCCGCTGGCCGCCATCTTCGTGATCGGCGTCGCTATCACCATCGAGCGTTTCATCTACCTGAACAACGAGACGACCCAGAACCGTCGTCTGTGGGCGCAGGTGGTGCCGCTGATCAACAGCGGCAACTTCAAGCAGGTGGTGGCCATCACCTCCAAGTCGAAGTCGTCGATCGCGACGGTGCTGAACTACGGCATCGCCCGGCTCGCGAGCGCCCGTCGGCGCGATGACGTCGAAAAGGCCATGGACGAGAGCCTGCTCGAAATCATTCCGCGCGCCGAGAAGCGCACTCATTATCTGTCGGCGCTGGCGAATATCGGCATGCTGACCGGTCTGCTCGGCACCGTGATCGGCCTGATCGCGGCGTTCGCCTCGATCGCCCAGGCCAACCCCGCGGAAAAGGCCAGCCTGCTGGCCGCCAGCATCTCGGTCGCCATGAACAACACCGCCTCGGGTCTGTTCGTCGCCATCACGCTGCTGCTGGCGCACATGTTCCTGGAAGCCAAGACCACCAAGATGATCGACAGCCTGGAGATCGCCTCGGTGAAGTTCATGAACTCGGTGGTGGAGCGTCGTCAGGACGTGGAAGTCGGCACCGAAGACATGGCCCCGGCGCAGGCGCGCGGTCGCGCCGCTCACGGCATCGCCTGAGACACGGCAGGGCAGCGGTCCGCTGAAGGGATAGACAATGGCTCAGTCCAAGGCACAGCGGCGGGTGATGCGCAACCATGCGCGCTACCGCGGCCGGCACGAGATCAATGTCGTGCCGATGATCGACATGATGATCATCCTGGTGTTCTTCCTGATCTTCACCGCGGTGTTCACCAAGACGAACATTCTGGAGCTCAACCTGCCGGGCGCCGACAGTGCGGTGCCGGACCTGCCCGAGGGGTTGAACCTGGAAGTGATCATTCGCAAGGACAAGATCGAGATCGCCGATCGCGGCACCGGGCTGCTCAGGACGGTGCCGGCCAATGGCGGCAGCTACGACCTGGTCGGGCTGCAGGACTACCTGAAGCTGGTGAAGACCAAGTATCCCGACAAGACCGACGCGACCATCCTGCTCGAAGAGGACATCGCCTATGACACGCTGGTGCAGGTGATGGACACGGTGCGTGTGTTCAGCGTGGCCGAGAACAGCTGGACTTACGGCGAGCTGTTCCCGGATGTGTCCGTGGGAGACGCGCCGACATGATCAATCGAATCAAACGGCATCGCAGTCGCAAGCATGGCGGCGCCGAGGCGGCCGGCCACATGACGCTGGTGCCGTTCATCGACATGCTGATGATCCTCACGGTGTTCCTGCTCGTGCACAACTCCGACGTGGACATCCTGCCGAACACCAAGCAGATTGCGATTCCACAGTCGCTCTCGGACAAGAAGCCGCGGCCCAGCGTGGTGGTGATGATCACCAAGGAAGATCTGCTGGTGGACGGAAGGGCGATCGCCAAGCTCGCCGATGTGATCAATTCGCAGGATGCCGTGATTCAACCGCTGAAACAGGCGCTGCAGGGGCAGGCCGACACCGTGCTGGTGGATGCGGCCAGGCAGGAGATCAAGGATCGCGAAGTCACCATTATGGGCGATCGCAATACGCCGTACAGCGTGCTGCGCAAGATCATGGCGACCTGCACCGATGCGGATTACGGCAAGGTGTCGCTGGCCGTCGTGGAGCGCGAGGGCGCGCAGGTGGCGCCGAACGCCAGCGCTCGCGCGGCGTCCTTCTCCGGATCGCGCGCGGTGGGTAGCTGAGGAGCGCGGTCATGAGCACACTCGCCCCTTACTATCGTTTATATGACTTGCCTTGGTCGCCGACCGAGGAGGTCGAGGCTCGTTTCCGCAAGGTGGTGCGCAACGCGTTCATCGTGTTCGCCATCTTCGCGATCCTGATTCCGTTGCTGCCGGTGCCGGAGAAGCCCCTGACGCGGGCGCCGGACATTCCCGATCGTATCGTCAAACTGGTGATCGAGAAGAAAGTGCCGCCACCGCCGCCTCCGCCGCCCAAGGTCGAGGAGAAGAGGCCGGAACCGATCAAGCCGGTGGAGCAGCCGAAGCCCGAGCCCAGGCCGCAGCCGACGGCGCGCGAGCGCGCACAGAAGCAGATGGCGAACGTGATGGATCAGCTCGCCGATCTGCGTGACCTGTCGGTGGTAGACAAGGCTGCGCAGACCAGGAATCTCACTGGCAAGGTCGGTGAGTCGACGCGTTCGGAACGTTCGCTGCTGACCTCGAAGGTTGGCGCGAGCAGCGGTGGTATCAACACCGCGGCGCTCAGTCGCGGCTATGGCGGTGGCCAGGGTGCGCTGGAAGGTCATACCACGACGCAAGTCACCTCGGCCGTGCTCACTCAGCAGGCGCAGGACAAAGTGCAGCGGGCCGCCGGCAGCAACAAGGCCAGCCGCAGCGAGGAGGAGATTGCGCTGGTCTTCGTCCGCAACAAGGGTGCCATCGATTCGATGTATCAGCGGGCACTGCGCGACAAACCGGACCTGCAAGGCAAGGTCGTGCTGGAGCTGACGATCGCGCCCGACGGGTCCGTGCAACGTTGCGAAATCGTTTCCAGCGAGCTCAACGATCCGGAGCTGGAGCGCAAGCTGGTCGCCCGCGTGAGGTCGTTCCGCTTCGAAGCCAAGGATGTAGGCACGCTCACCGTGACCAAGCCCATCGACTTCTTCCCGGGTTGAGTGTGGCGTAATTACCAGGGGCCCCCGCTGTGGCGGGGGCCCTTGTTTATTTCAGGGCCAGCGCAAAGAAGCGCGTGCCGGGCAGATAGCTGTCGTTGTATGGCGGCGTCTCGACGAAGCCGAGTTTCCGATACAGCGCCTGCGCCGGAGTCATGCTGGCCAGGGTGTCGAGCCGCAGCTGCTCGAAACCCGCCCGCCGCGCGGTCGCGATGATCGCCCCGATCAGGTGGTTGCCGAGGCCTACCTTGCGATAGTCGGGGCGCACATACAGGCGCTTCATTTCTCCCACGCCATCGGCCAGCGGGCGAAGCGCGGCACAGCCGGCCGCTTCACCATTCACGTATGCAATGAATAACGCTCCGAGCGGCGGCGCGTACGGCGCGGGCAACGCCGCGAGCTCGGCGGCAAATCCTTGATACGCGAGGTCAATGCCGAGGGCCTGCGCGTATTCTTGGAATAACTCGCGGACCGTCGTGACGAGTTCCGGCGTTTCCGCCTGGGTAATGACCACGCTGCCAGGATGCATGCTTGCGCCGGAATCTATGACCCGTCCCTGTGTCTCAAGTTAAAGGAACCCTCCGGTGCGCCGGAAGACACACCCCGGGCGTGGAGCGGGCGTTACAGCTCGATCCGGGGCGGCTGCCACTGTGAGGAATCCAAGGATCTTATTCGCGCGTCTGACGTTCCTATTTCGAACCGTGTCCCCATATCCACCCGCATGAGCAACGACCGACGAAATCCGCCCCCTCCCGTGATCGACGCAGCGCGAGTGGTGTCGTATGCGTTCGTAGACGACATTCCCTATTGCCACCCCGGCTCGCTGTTCACCGAGGAGGCGATGATTGCCCACGTACCCAGGCTGGCGATCGCGGTGGGCCTGGGAGCCCAGCCGGGCCCGCTGGTGTTCCATTGCGACGAGGACTGGATCTCGCTCGGCATCTCGGATGCCGAAACCGTCGAGCAGGCGAAGCAGGCCATCGAGCGGATCTATCCCGGCGTCGGCGAGCGCTGGATCGACACCCACGTCAGCCTCGAAGAAGCGCTGGCGTACTACGACGCGGAAACGGCGGGCCTGAAATGTTCCTTCTGCGGCAAGCGGCCGTTCGAAGTCGAAGGCCTGATCGAAGCGCCGGCGGCGACCATCTGCCGCAGCTGTGTGGAAGAGTTCTATAGCGATTTCCAGACCGACGTCGACGACGAAGTCGGCAACTGAACTGCACAATCCGAACCGGGGCCGCCGCAGCGGGTCTGATTTCCCGCCGGAACTGGCGAATCGAGACAAACAACTGTCCCTTGCTGGCGGCTGCAGTGTTCACGCAGTGGCCTGGGTTTTCTCCTGGTCCGTAGCGGCTGTCTCGGTGCCGCGCACGTCCTCTTCGAACAGCCCTTCCAGCTCGCGGGCGGCCTGCTGCGCCGTCTGAATCAGTTTCTGCTCGTCGTCGCCGGCCAGCCGTTGCTGTTCCAGCAGCTTGCGATCGTGAGCATCGAAGCGCCGGATGCTTTCCAGCGCTTCTGCGCGGGACAGGCCCAATGCTTCGAGCGTGTTCTGCGCCATGTCCAGGCTGGAGTAATAGGTCTCGCGCATCAGATAACGCACGCCCAGATCCATGAGCCGGATGGCGTGCTGGCGGTTGCGGGCGCGCGCGAACACTTTGAGATGCGGGAAATGTTTCTGGACGAGCTCGGCGGTGCGCACCGACGCCTCGATGTCGTCCATCGCCAGCACGAAGATCTCGGCGCGAGCGGCACCGGCCGCTTGCAGCAGCTCCAGTCGCGACGGATCGCCGTAGTAGACCTTGTTGCCGAAGCGGCGCACGAAGTCGACCTGTGCGACGCTTGCTTCCAGCGCCGTGAAGGAGATGCGTCGCATGCGAAGTACGCGCCCGATGATCTGCCCCACGCGGCCGAAACCCGCAATCAGCACGCGGCTGTTGGGATCGTCGATGGTGTCGAAATCGCGGGTCGGCTCGTCCCTGTCGTACAGCGGTTCGATGAAAGCGGCGTGCAGCTTGATCAGCAGGGGCGTCATCGCCATGGAGAGGGTCACGACGATCACCAGTGTCTGCGCCAGGCCCCGTTCCATCACGCCATCGCCGACCGCGAGCGCGAACAGCACGAAGCCGAACTCACCACCTTGTGCCAGCGACACCGCGAGCGGCGAAGCATGTCGCGCTGGAATTCCCGCGACCCGAGCCAGACCCCATAGCAACAGTGCTTTGATGGCGAGCAGGCCGAGGACCAGGCCAGCGATCAGCAGCGGCTGCTCGCCGAGCACGGCGATGTTGGTCGTCATGCCTACCGAAATGAAGAACAGGCCGAGCAGCAGGCCTTTGAAGGGCTCGATGTCCGCTTCCAGCTCGTGTCGATATTCGCTTTCGGCGAGCAGCAGACCGGCGACGAACGCGCCCAGGGCCATGGACATTCCCACCTCATTCACCAGCAGTGCGGTACCGATGACCACGAGCAGCGCCGCCGCGGTGAACACCTCCGATACCTTTGTTTCAGCAACGAATCTCAACAGGGGGCGCAGCACGTAACGGCCGCCGAATATCAGCACCGCGAGCACGCCGAAGCCCTTGGCGGTGCCCAGCAAGGTGGCACCCAGCGATTGCGTGGCGCCAGTCGTGCCCAACATCGGCAGCACGGCGAGCATCGGCATCACTGCGATGTCTTGAAACAGCAGGATGGCGAATGCCGGCCGGCCATGTTGTGTATTCAATTCACGGCGCTCGGCCAGCAGCTGCAGGACCAGCGGCGTGGAAGAGAGCGACAGCGCGAAGCCCGTGACGAACGCGGCGTTCATCGGCAGGCCCAGCAAATATGCGATGCAGGTGAGGACGACCGTCGTGCTCGCGACCTGCAGCAGGCCGAACCGGAAAATGGATCGGCGCAGCGCGCGCAGCCGCGATGGTTGCAATTCCAGGCCGATGACGAACAACAGCAGCACGATGCCAAATTCGGCCAGGTGCATGACGCCTTCGATGTCGTCGATCACCGCCAGACCGAACGGCCCGATCGCCACGCCGGCCGCCAAGTAGGCCAGGATGGAGCTCAGCCGCAGGCGCCGGAACATCGGCACGGCCAGCACGGTGGCGCCGAGAAAAACAGCGATTTGTCCTGTCAGGGTCATGCGGTTCTCGTCATGAAACAGGGTTTCGGCAACAGTGCGGCTCGAGCCAACCGCGGCATTGCTCGGGGGGTGTTGGCGATCGTATCAGTCGCATACCGCGCTCGGGCGGGGGCGGCATTCAGGGCGGGCCTCATGGGACGCGTCTGACACCGGACCGATCATGAGAAGCGTCACGGCGGCGCCTCTGTCCACTGTTCCACTACCCGCGGTCGTGATGATTTATGGTCGACGATGCCGCGGATCCCCGCCCCATTTACATCATCGATGCGCTGGACCGCATCGTGTACGTCAATCCTGCCTGGAGCCGTTTCGTGGCGCCGGCATGCGGCGCGGGGCCAGCTTTGTCCGAAGTGATCGGCCGGCCGATCTGGGGTCGTATTTCCGACGGCGTCGTGCGCCACTTGTGGGAATTGCTTTACAGCCGGGTGCGCGCGGTCGGCGGCAGTGTTTTCGTACCGACGCGTGTCGATCGGGTCGACGAGCGCCGTCTGATCGATATCGAGCTCAGGCGGCTCGCCGACGGCTCGATTCGTCACGTGTGCGAGCCGGTGTGGAGCGAGGCGAGGCCGGCGGTGGCCCTGCTGGATCCGTCCTATCCGCGCGATGAGCGCAGCCTGCGCTGTTGCATGTGGTGTCGGCGCATTCAGGTCCGCCTGGGAGCATGGGAAGAGATCGAGGACGCTCAGCGCACCCTGGCGATTCCCGCCGACAGCACCCTGCCGCGACTCGAACCGGGGGCATGCAGCACCTGTAAACAGTCATTGTTGAAGACATTTCCGGCGCGCGTTGCCTGATACCCACAGCCGTTCCGACTGCAGCGCGGCCGCTCTCTGCTAAACTCCGCGCCCCTTATGCCTCGCTCCGACATCAGTTTTCCGCAAAAAGACGCCGAGCTGCGGGAAGACGTCCACATGCTCGGCGCGCTCGTGGGCCAGGTCATTCGCGAGCAGGGCGGCGACGCTTTGTTCGAGGCCGTCGAGAGCGACCGGCAGTCGGCGATCGCCCGTCGCGAAGGCGATACGGCCAGCGGCCGCGAACTGACCGAGCGGACCCGCAATGTGCCACCGGAACAGGCACGCGATCTGGTGCGCGCGTTCTCGACCTGGTTCGAGATGGTCAACATGGCGGAGAAGGTGCATCGCATCCGGCGCCGGCGCCAGTATTTCAACGAAGGCAAGACTCAGCCCGGCGGCATCATCGAGGCCGTCAGCAAGCTCAAGGCGCAGGGCCTGTCGCTTGAAGACGTCTGGCGGCTGATGCTGCAGATGTGGATCGAGCCGGTGTTCACGGCGCATCCCACCGAATCCACCCGCCGTACCATCCTCCGCAAGCAACAAAAGATCGCGCAGCTGTTGTTGAAACGGCTGGGTCTGCCACGCACCGCCAACGAGACGCGCGTGC
Source organism: uncultured Steroidobacter sp. (assembly GCF_937958065.1). Classification (GTDB taxonomy): domain Bacteria; phylum Pseudomonadota; class Gammaproteobacteria; order Steroidobacterales; family Steroidobacteraceae; genus Steroidobacter. Next base: position 5,836 of record NZ_CALFXI010000082.1, on the reverse strand, counting down.
TTTGGGATCGCATTCGGAACGAGATCACTTCGGGTTGGCAGACAGCGGAGAATTCACGCGAGCGTCTGACTGTGGCCGATGAGCGCGAGCACGTGCTCTTCTTCATCGCCGAAGTGCTCTACAAGATCGTTCCGACCTTCTACGAGGAGGTCCAGGCCGCGCTCGAACAGGTCTACGGTCCGGAAGCGCGCGAGCGCGAATTGCCGGAGATCCTGCGCTTCGGCTCGTGGGTCGGCGGCGACATGGACGGCAATCCCGACGTGCATGCCAAGACGCTGCGCGAGACCATCGCACGTCATCAGCAGATCATCGTCAACAACTATTTCCTCGACTGCAAAAGTCTCGCGGAATCCTTGTCCCAGAGCGCTTCGCGCGTGGGTGTCTCGCCGGAGCTGACGGCGCGCATCGAGCAATATTCGGTGCTGCTGCGCTCGGGGGGCAGCCTCTCGCCAGCCCGCCATGACCGCATGCCATATCGTGTCTTCCTGGGGCAGGTGATGGAGCGGCTGCGCGCGACCTACGAGGGGCGGGCCAATCAGTACGAAGGCGTCAACGAGTTCCTCGGCGACATCAATCTGATCGCCGATAGTCTGCGTGCGAACAAGGGCGAGCACGCCGGATTGTTTCCGGTGCGGCGGCTGATCCGCCGCATCCGCACGTTTGGCTTCCACCTGGCCACGTTGGATATTCGTCAGAACGCCGGCGCGCATCGCGCCGTCATCGGCCAGGGATTCAACGATGCCGGATGGGCGACTCGCAGCAGCGCGGAGCGCACTGCGCGCTTGCGGGATGCGCTCGAACGCGATGAAGGTCCCACCAACGTGCTCGATGCCAGCGGCAAGCGCAGCCTGTGGGTGCTCGAAGCGCTGGCGCATTGTCGCCATCGTTATGGCGACGACACCATCGGAGCTTATGTGGTCAGCGCGACCCAGGGTATCGACGATATCCTGTCAGTGCTGCTGCTGGCCCGCTGGGCCGATACGGCCGATCGGCGCACCGGCGACGTGCCGACCGACGTGGCGCCGATGTTCGAATCGGCCGAGTCGCTGCAACGTTGCGGCGAGATGATGAAACAGCTGTTCGAAGAGCCGGTTTACAAGCGGCATCTCAAGGGCCGCGCCAATCATCAGTACGTGATGATCGGTTATTCCGCGAGCAACAAGGAAAGCGGCATCGTGCGCGCGCGCTGGCTGATTCGTCAGGCGCAGGAGTCGTTGTTTGCCGCCGCGGACGCGGCCGATGTCGACTTGACACTTTTTCACGGTCAGGCCGATGGCATCGATCGCGGCGGCGGTCGCACCGAAGTGCTGGTCAGGAGCGCGCCGAACGGTGCGCGTCGCGGGCGTCTGCGCATGACCGAGCAGGGCGAGCTGATCAACGAGAAATATGGCTTGCGCCCGATCGCGTTGCGCGTGTTCGAGCAGGCGTTCAATGCGTTGTCCCTGTCGCGTGCCGGCGTGATGCCGCCGGAACGGGTCGAGCCGGCCTGGCGCGAGGCTATGGAACTGCTCAGCAGCGAAAGCTCGCGCGCCTATCGCGCCATGGTGTTCGACGATCCCGAATTCCATGACTTCTTCTGTCAACTCACGCCCATCGACGTGATCGAGCGCATGCAGCTCGGCTCGCGTCCCGTGTCGCGCCTGGATCGCGTCGGCATCGCCGCCATTCGTTCCATTCCCTGGTGGCATGCGTGGTCGCAGTGTCGATACATGATGCCCGGCTGGTTCGGCGCGGGCTCGGCGCTGGCGCTGGCTTCGCGCACGCTCGGCGACGCGGTATTGCGCGACATGCACGAGCACTGGTTCTTCTTTACCAACCTCATCGACGACATCGAGCTGTCGCTGGCGCGCGCCGATCTGGATATCGCCCGTGCATATGAGCAGCTGGTGGATGAAAGATATCGTCGCTTCATTCCCATCCTGCGCGCCGAATACGAGCTTGCCCGGCAGCAGGTGCTGAACCTGCGCGGTTGCGAGCAGTTGCTGGAGGGCGCGGCGACGGTCCAGCGTTCCATCGTGCTGCGTAACCCGTACATCGACCCCATGCATCTGACGCAGGTCGACCTGCTGCGGCGCTGGCGCGCCGGCAAGCGGGAAGATCGGGAGCTGTTGTCGGCGCTGCTGGCGACGGTGAGCGGGATCAGTCAGGCCCTGCAGGGCGCCTGAGTCCGTTCAGCGGCCATTGATTCGGACCGGTTCAGATAAGGCAACAACCAGCCGACGATGATGTCGTGATCGACCGGCTCGCGGGTGGGCGCAAACATGTCCGGCCGGTCCTGCAACAACCTGAACGCGAATGCGACCGCATCGGTCGCGTGCAACCGACGCGATTCCGGCAATCGGAACCACTCTTCGATGACACGGGCTTGGGCTTCTGGTTGTAGCATGAAGCGTTCCACGGAGCGCGGCGGAACATAGCAGCCCGTTTTTGCTGCTGCATCAGTTTTTTTCTTCGTGCCCGGCGTGCGTGCGTCGCCGAGAAACGTCACTTCCGATTCGCGGCGTGCAAACAGGCAGATAGCGTGTGGCGCGTAACAAATGGACAAATTTTGTCAGGTCCGGTCCGGGGCGTGGTCGCCGGGTCGACCCCGAAAACACGGCAAATTCTCGCGCAGAAACATTCCTGCCGCGTTCAGCGTCGCTGCTCATTGCATAACGCATGAAAATTGTCGAGAAGGCCATGTTTACAACATTGTTTGGTGAGATGTTCTATTCAAGCGCGATGGCTTGCGGCAGAATCCGCGTCCTCCTAATTTGCTCGGCCAGCGCCGAATTGGCACTTCAGTGAAAGCTTCGCAGAAGAAGCCGCGTCAGCGGTCAACTAGCAAAACATCCTCGCCCTGGGCCGCGGTGTCGCGCAGTGGCTCGCATCTGAACGTGGAGGACTTCCTCACGTTTCGATTGACGCGGCTGTCGAACGCCTTGCGCACCAATCTCACCAAGCCCTATCTCGAACAATTCGATTTGAGCTTGCCGGAGTGGCGCCTGCTGGCACTGGTGGCGCGGTTTGCGCCGATGCGCTTCTCGGAAGTGACGGTCCGCAGCGGCATGGACAAGGGACAGGTGAGCAGGACATTGCGAGTCATGGCGACGCGCGGGCTCACCAAGACCAAGACCATCAAGGATCGCGGTGCGCGCTCGACCGAAGCGCTGGCCGCGCCGGTGATGGTTTCCATCACCCCCAAAGGCACGTCCCTGTACAAGGAGGTGCTGCCCGTGGCGCGCAAACGTCAGGCGGACATGTTGCTGACCTTGAGCGAATCGGAGCGCGCCTCGCTTTATTCAATCATCGACAAGCTGTCGGCCACGATCGGCAACGGCGAAGGCGCCGGCGAGGTCGAATAAATTTCTTTTAATGAACGGCACGTGCTCCCCCCGCGGAGCGAGCATGTGCATTAGTTTCGGGAAATGCGTGGCACCCGGCCGCGCACCACGTTAGCGCAGGATTAATTTACGCCGATCAGCGGCCCGAGCGCGCCCGCCCCCGAGCGGATCGCTGCGTTCACCGTATTCATCAGCAAGCACGCGATGGTCATCGGCCCGACGCCGCCGGGGACGGGCGTGATTGCACCCGCATGGGACAAAGCCGCGTCGAAGTCGACATCGCCCACCAGCTTGGTCTTGCCGTCCGTGGTGGTGATGCGATTGATGCCCACGTCGATGACGATGGCGCCCGGTCGGATCCAGTCGCCGGCAATGGCTTTCGGTCGTCCGATCGCCGCCACCAGAATCTCGGCCTCACGGCACAGCTGTGGCAGATCGCGAGTGCGCGAGTGTGCAATCGTCACAGTGCAGTCGTTTTGTAGCAGCAGCTGCGCCATGGGCTTGCCGACGATGTTGGATCGTCCCACCACGACGGCGCGCTTGCCGGCGAGGTCGCGCGTGACTTCGCGAATCAGGATCAAACAGCCGAGCGGCGTGCACGGCACGGTGGCGTCCTGGCCGAGCGCCAGACGGCCGGCATTGAGCGCATGAAAGCCGTCCACATCCTTGGCCGGATCGATGGCGGCGAGTACCGCTGCGCTGTCTACGCCCGGTGGCAGAGGGAGCTGTACCAGAATCCCGTGCACGTCGGGACGCGCATTCAGCTGCTCGACCAGGGCAATCAACTCCGACGTGCCGGTCGTGGCCGGCAAGCGATGATCGAAGTGCTTCAGACCGGCGGCGGCCGCTTGTTTGGTCTTGCTGCCGACATACACCTGACTGGCGGGATCGTCACCGACCAGCACCACGGCCAGCCCGGGAATCACTCCGTGCGTGGCGAGCTCGGCGGTACGGGCGGCAACGCGTTCGCGCAGTCGTTCGGCGACGGCGCGACCATCGATCAAGGTGGCGGTCATGCTGCAATTTCCTGATTATTTATAAAGATCGCGATAGCGCTCGCGCAGGGCGCTTTTTTGCACTTTGCCCATGGTGTTACGGGGCAGCTCGGCCACGAACACGATGCGCTTGGGCAGTTTGAACCTGGCGAGTCTCGATTCGAGCGCGCCGCGGAGGGTCGCTTCGTCCAGCGTGGCGTTCTTGTGGGGCACGACCACCGCGGTGACGCCTTCGCCGAAGTCCGGATGCGGCACGCCGATCACGGCGCTTTCGTTCACGCCCGGCAGCGCATCGATTTCCAGCTCGACCTCGATGGGATAGACGTTGTAACCGCCCGTGATGATCAGGTCCTTGCCGCGACCGACGATGTATACATAGCCCTGCGCGTCGCGCTTGCCGAGGTCGCCTGTGATGAAGAAGCCATCCGCGCGAAACTCCGCCGCGGTTTTCTCCGGCATGCGCCAGTACCCGGAGAATACATTGGGGCCGCGCACCTCGATCATGCCGATGGTGTCCGGCTCGGTCAGCACCGCGCCACTGTCGGGGTCCGTGATGCGCACTTCGACGCCCGGCAATGCGGGCCCGACCGATCCGGGAATGCGCTGGCCATCATGCGGATTGGACGTGTTCATCAGCGTCTCGCTCATGCCGTACCGTTCCAGGATGGCGTGGCCGGTGCGCGCCTGGAATTCCCGATGCGTCTCCGCCAGCAGCGGCGCCGAGCCCGACACGAACAGGCGGACGTTGCGAACCGTGTCCTTGTTCAGCTCCGGATGTTGCAACAGGCGCGTATAGAACGTCGGCACGCCCATCATCACAGTGGCCCGGGGCAGCAGACGCACGATCTCATCGGCATCGAACTTCGACAGGAACAGCATCGAGCTGCCCGAAGCCAGCACGGTGTTGATCGCTACGAACAAGCCGTGCACATGGAAGATGGGCAGGGCGTGCAACAACACATCGCTGGCGGTGAAGCGCCATGCCTGCGCCAGAGTCATTGCATTGGAGGCCAGATTGGCCCGCGTGAGCATCGCGCCTTTGGAGCGGCCGGTCGTTCCGGAGGTGTAGAGCAGCGCCGCCAGCGTGGATGGATCGTGGGTTGCGCTTTCCGGGGCGGTGCCGCTGATCTCGAGCAGGGAGCCGCCGCCTCGATCATCCAATGTTTCTACATGCTTGACGCCGCGCGCCGCTGCGATCGCTTGCACTTGCTCTCGATCGGCAGGTCGCACGACGGCGAGAGTCGGCGCGGCGTCGCCAAGGAAGTAGTCGAGCTCGGCGAAGGTGTATGCGGTGTTGAGAGGGACGAAGGTGGCGCCGAGTTTCAGGCAGGCCAGATACAGCGCAATCGCTTCGGGAGATTTATCGACCTGGGCGACGACGCGATCGCCGGGCTTCACCTCCAGCGTCGCGAGCGCCCCCGCGACGCGGCGGGTAAGCGCGGCCATTTGACCATAATTCAGGCGGCGCCCCTCGTCCCGGTCCCGCGGGATTCCCTCGCCCACGCTGCCTGCGTCACG
>NZ_CALFXI010000081.1 GCF_937958065.1 uncultured Steroidobacter sp. | reverse complement strand
CTCTACTCCCGCAACATGACCAACAGATCCAGCGGCGCCGGCTCACTCACTCCGAGCAAAGTCAGCGCCGCATGCGCCTGACCGCGATGGTGCGTTTGGTGATTGAACAGATGCGCAAGGATTTCGCGCACGCAGTGCCGCTGCGGCGTGCCGTTCAGCGTCTTGTAGTCCCACGGTTTCTCGAAATCCGCATCGTCGAGAGTGCCGACAAAGTTGATTATCCGCTGGTCTTCAGCGAAGCGTGCTTCCCGCAACGACGCTAGATCCTCGTGAATCGTCGCGTTGAGCTTGCCGGGATGATCGCCTTTGCCTTCCAAGCGATGCATCCAGATGCGATCGGCCGTCAAGAGGTGGTTCAGGGTGCCGTGCAGACTCTTGAAGTAGACACCCACCGGCTTGCGGTAGAGCTCATCGGGCAATCCGGCGGCCATGTCATAGAGCCGGACGTTTGCCCAGTGGTTGTAGTTCGCCATCATTGCGAAGTGTCGCTTCATTCGTCACCTGTCGATCACTCGGAGCCATCAGACCAGCAGCTGGTCATCGTTCGACGTCACTGGTCATTGCCAGCGTCTTCCCGACGATCATAGGTTAACCTGCAGTTACGCACACGACCGCCCTGCTCCCCAGCGGCGAAAAATTTAATCGGCGGCGCATCAGCCGGTTAGCCAAGCACAGGGGATCGGCTGCGGTATTTGCCGGTCTAGCTTCTTCCACCTGCGGCGGAACCGATCTAGGATCTGTACATCCGTACAGCTTATTGATTCGCCATGCCGGACCGGCCCGACCACATCTGCTGCCCCATCTGCAATGGCACCGTGTTCCAGCCGGTGGTTTTGAACCGTCCAGACGGTTCGCAGGTCACGACGCGGCTGATCTTCTGTGCAAACTGCACGATCGTTTGCCTCGATCCGGTTGCACTCACGCGTGCGTTCGAGGATCGGCCGAAAGCGCGACGGCCGCCCAGTGGCAGCCCCGCCATTCAAGCGTGGTCGAAGATCAATCAGCGACGGCGGGAGCGGGAGTGATCGATGAACGCCGTCACGCTCGACGACATCCCGCTGCTCTGGCGCGCAGAGTCGCTCGGCTCGCAGCAGTCCCATTGCGTCTCGTCGGGGTACGAGGCCTTGGATCGGGCCCTCGGTGGCGGCTGGCCGGTGCCGTCGCTCATCGAATTGCTGTCAGATGATCAAGGCATTGGGGAACTGAGGCTGCTTCTCGGCCTGTTGAGGCAACGGCATGCGTCAGAAGCATCGTGCCGGAGAGTCGTGCTGTGGCTAGCACCGCCGTTCGAGTTGCATGCGATCGCGCTGACACAGTACGGGCTCATTCCCAACGATCATTGGATCTGCTCGGTGTCGCAGCCGGCCGACTTGCAATGGGCAATGACCCAAGCGTTGCGTTCGGGCGCGTGTCTTGCGGTCATTGGGTGGGCGCGGCACTTGAAGCCTGCAGCCCTCCGCACCGTGAAGCTTGCGGCGATGACCGGCCGTGGCGTTGGAGTGTTGTTTCGACCGATGAGCGAGGCACGAGCCGCTTCGCCCGCGACCTTGCGGATTGCTCTGCGCAGTAACGCGCCGTCGCTCGATCTCTCGATTCTTAAAATGCGGGGTCGACGCCCCTGCACGGTACGAATCGACCCGTGCGATGCGGACCAGGCGGGACAGTAATGGCCGCCGTAGCTCAACTGACCCTGTTCGAAGTCCCGGCACGAGCGCTCCGGCCCGCGCCCGTACCGCCTTCATTGCCGCCGGAGCCCTCACCTACTACGACGCCTGCGCGAAAACGCTCGCAGGCATGGCTTGCGTTGCACTTCGCTGATCTTGCCCTCGCCGCTGCTTTTCAGTCGGCGTCGCCGGAGCGGCGCGCATTGCTGGAGAAGTCGGCCTGGGCCGTGATCGATGAGGATCGATTGAAACACGTGGCCGCATGCAATGAACTGGCCTGGAAGTACGGAGTGCGCCCCGGCCATCGCATGAATGCCGCCATCGCATTGTGCGGTTCACTCGTTCTCATCCCGCGCGATCCGTCCACCGAGGCGCGCCTGCTCGAACGAATCGCGACCGAGTGCCTGAAGTACACGTCGGCTGTCAGCATGCAACCTCCGAACGAAGTTCTGCTGGAAGTGCGTGGCAGCCTTCGGTTATTCGGCGGGCCTGCCGCTCTCCTCGATCGCATAGAAGCGGATCTCGCCGCACTGGACGCCGGCTTGCGAGTCGCGCTCGCACCCACTGCCCGAAGCGCGCAGTGGCTCGCCCGCACCCCGACCGGGCCGCGCATGTGCCTGCCACGGGAACTCGCGAACGTTCTTAGCTCAGTGCCCATCGCGAGCCTGCACTGGCCGCTACCTGTGGAGCTGCAACTCACGCGCTTCGGCATTACGACGATCGGAGATTTGATGCGCCTCTCGCGCAAGGATCTGGCCAGGCGAATCGGCGCCGGTCCCGTTCGCGAGCTACAGCAAGCGATGGGCCGCACGAGCTGGCTGCATCGTGGCTGGTCGACGCCGCCGAGTTATCACGATCGTGTGCTGCTCGATTTCGAGATCGAAACCACCACGCTGCTGGAGCGGATGTTGGAACGACCGCTCGCCCGTTTGAAACGAACGCTCATCGGCGCGGCCCGCAGCATCGACGAGCTCACCCTCACATTGAAACATCGCGAGGGCGCGACGACACTCGCCATTCGACTACAGCAAGCCACGGCCGACACTTCGCATCTCGCAAGCCTGCTGCACGAACACCTCGATCGACTCGTGTTACGCGCGCCGGTGCGTGAAGTTGAGATCGATGCACCGAGGTTGCTCGTTGCGCAGTCCCGCAATCACTCGCTGGCGATGGATCCTGCCACACGTAGCGACGCGCCCAACGCTTCCGAGCTCAAGGCCAGGCTACTCGATCAGTTGCAAAGCCGATTCGGTGTGGATGCTGTCCGCGCGCTATCGCTTCGAGCTGACCACGTGCCGGAACGCGCACAGTGCTCAGCCGCACCTTCGGATTCGACGCCGGTTCTCTCACCGCCGGCGCGCTTGCCTCGGCGTCCGCTATGGCTGCTGCGCGAACCGAGGCCGGCCACGCACGAGTATCGACAAGGGGCGTTCCAGATCGAATCGAGTCCCGAGACCATCGAGGCCGAAGGCTGGAATGGCCCCAGCGTCCGGCGAGCGTATTACTGCGCTCGCACGCGCGACGGCGCCGAATGTTGGATCTATCGAGACTTGAGCTCGCGCCATCAGTGGTTCGTGCACGGGCTGTTTGGATGAGCGATGTACGCCGAGCTGCACGCGTTGAGCAACTTCTCGTTCCTGAGAGGGGCGTCGTTTCCCGAGGAACTCGTCGAGCGAGCGGCCCAACTCGGCTATCGCGCGATTGCCATCACCGATGAATGTAGCGTCGCGGGCGTAGTACGCGCCCATGATGCCGCGAAAAAGATCCACCTGCCCCTGATCGTTGGCGCCAGCCTCACCTGCACCGACGGGTTGAGCCTGATCGCCCTTGCACGCAGCCGTCACGGCTATGGCCAACTGTGCCGCTTGATCACACGCGCTCGGCGTGCAGCTGAGAAAGGCAGCTATGCGCTCGACCGTGACTGGCTGGACGGCGCACTCGATGAGTGTTGTTTGATTTGGGTGCCGGATGATCGGAACGACGAAGCCGACGGACTCTGGCTGACCGAGCGATTTGCCGGCCGCCTTTGGATCGGAGTGGAACTGCATCATGACGGCCGCGATCGCGAGCACATCCGTCGTGCGCGGTTCCTGTCGGAACGCCTGAATCTGCCAGTCACGGCGTGCGGCGGAGTGTTGATGCATGCCCGAGAGCGGAAACCGTTGCATGACGTTCTCACTGCAATCCGCCTGCGAACACCATTGTCGCAGTGTGGCTATGCGCTGGAGCCCAATCGCGATCGCCATCTCCATGCGATCAAGGTTCTCGCCGCACGCTACCCTGCCGAGTGGCTGGCTGAAAGCGTGCGCATCGCCGAGCAATGTCGCTTCTCGCTGGATGAAATCAAGTATCAATTTCCGGCCGAGCTTGTCCCGAAAGAACACACGCCCGCGAGCTGGCTACGCAAGTTGTCTTACGAGGGCGCGCGCGAGCGTTGGCCCGACAAGGTTCCGGAAAACGTCCTGACACTACTCGAACACGAGTTATCGTTGATCGCGGAGCTGCGGTACGAGCATTTCTTCCTGACCGTTCACGACCTGGTGCGATTCGCGAAGACGCGCGGCATCCTTTGTCAGGGCCGCGGCTCGGCGGCGAACTCCGTCGTTTGCTACTGCCTGGGCATCACCATCGTCGATCCAGCACGGCAGTCGGTGCTGTTCGAGCGATTCATCTCCAAGGAAAGGCACGAGCCGCCCGATATCGATGTGGATTTCGAGCACGAGCGGCGCGAAGAGGTCATGCAGTACCTCTACGAGCGTTATGGCCGTCACCGCGCAGGGATTGCGGCCACCGTCATCACGTACCGATTGAAGAGCGCGCTTCGGGACGTGGGCAAGGCGCTCGGCTTCGACCTCCTCCAGATCGAACGTTTGATCGGCGCGCTCGCTCGACGCGAAACCGAGGACCCGCAGGAACTGCCCAAGTGGCTCGCCGAGGTCGGCTTCGACGCGAGCAATCCCCTGGTGGAGCGGCTGATGCAATTGGTGGCCGAGATCGTCGGGTTCCCCCGTCACCTTTCGCAGCATGTCGGCGGATTCGTGATCGCCGCCCATCGCCTGGACGAGCTCGTGCCGATCGAGAACGCGAGCATGCAGGACCGCACCGTCATCCAGTGGGACAAGGACGATCTGGAATCGCTCGGCCTGTTGAAGGTCGATGTGCTCGCCTTGGGCATGCTCAGCGCCATCCGCAAAGCGCTCGAAATGCACAATCGCGCCACCGGCGAGTCGCTCACCATGGCCACGATTCCGAGCGAGGATCCAAAGACCTACGAAATGTTTTGTCGCGCGGATACGGTGGGCGTATTCCAGATCGAATCCCGCGCGCAGATGTCGATGCTGCCTCGGCTCAGGCCGCGCGAGTTTTACGATCTGGTCATCGAAGTCGGCCTGGTACGGCCCGGCCCGATCGTGGGCGACATGGTGCATCCGTACTTGCGTCGACGCATGGGCCTGGAGCCGATCACCTATCCCAGTGAGGCCGTGCGTAGAGTTCTAGAAAGGACCTTGGGCATTCCGATCTGGCAAGAGCAAGCGATGGAACTCGCGGTCGTGGCCGCGGGCTTCACGCTGGGCGAAGCGGATGCGCTGCGACGGGCCATGGCCGCGTGGCGCCGTCATGGCAACCTGGACAGCTTCCATGACAAGTTGCTCCGAGGACTGCGAGAGCGCGGCTACAGCGAGCAGTTCGCGGATCAGCTGTGGCGACAGCTGCAGGGCTTTTCGGCCTACGGATTTCCTGAAAGTCACGCCGCGAGCTTCGCCTCGCTTGCGTACGCGAGCGGGTGGTTGAAATGTCATTCGCCTGCTGCATTCGCCGCAGGTCTGATCAACAGCCAACCGATGGGCTTCTACAGTCCCGCGCAGATCGTTCGTGACGCCCGCGAACATGGCGTCGAGGTGCGCCCTATCGACGTGACCCGCAGCGATTGGGATTGCACGCTCGAAGTCGATGGAGTGGGCACAGCGCCAGCGTTGCGACTGGGGCTTCGGCTCGTGAAAGGGCTGAGCGAAGCCGCAGCGCTGCAACTCCTTTGCGCGCGCGCCGACAACCCGTTTTCTGACACGGCCGATCTCGTCAATCGCAGCCGCCTGCCCCGCCGCGATCTCGAACTGTTAGCGGGCGCGAATGCGCTGGCCGCGCTGGCGGGCAATCGCCATCATGCGGCGTGGACGCTCGCCGGTGTGGAAACCGAGCTTGAGCTATTGGCGCAAGCCGCACCCCATGAAGCCACACCGCTGCTGCGAGCACCGAGCGAGGGTCAGAACATCCTCGCGGACTTCAGGAGCGCGGGGCTGTCACTGCGCCGCCATCCCGTCGCCTTGCTGCGTGATCGGTTGATCCGTCGAGGCATTCAATCCGCGCAGGAGGTGCTGCAATCGGAGAACGGCGCCGACATTCGCTTCGTCGGGGTGGTCACGCTGCGACAGAGCCCGAGCACGGCCAAGCACACCACGTTCATGACGGTCGAGGATGAAACTGGCATCGTACAAGTCATCGTGTGGAACCAGGTTGCACAGGAGTATCGGGCGGCCTTTCTGGGCAGCTCGCTACTGGAAGTGCACGGCAAGTTCCAGCACGAAAGCGGTGTGAAGCACCTCATCGCGCTGGCCTTGTTCGATCTCAGCCGATGGCTGGGCGTGCTGAGAGTGCCGTCCCGAGACTTTCATTAGCGTGGTCATGAACCAACCAGCGCCACCGGAGCAAGCTCCAGGGCACTCGCGGCGGTGCTGGTATCGAAGACGCCTGTTGTGCCGTTGCGCCGGGCCAGATCCAGCGGCCACTGCCAATGCCGACCGTTGGGATCGGCCAGCTTTTCGAAGTGCTCCGAGACGGCCGCAATCAACGTGGCGTCCTTCACCGGGTCGAGCCCTTGGTAAGGGTGGCCATGGTAATTGCCCCGATAGGTCAGCACGGCTTCAACACTCGGATTGCGCGCGTAGATGCTGCGGATCAGTTCGCACTCGAGATCCTGCTCGGCTGCATCGCTCAGCGCGTAGCGAATCGCCAAGGCGATCGCGAACTCGAGCCCCGGCGTGGAGATTCCGTGCTTCCTTGCTAGCGCAATGCTGCCGAGGATTCGTTCGCTCCGGCGCAATTTGCGCAGCGGGTCGCGCCCCACGCGCTTGCAGGGATCCTTGAAGGAGGAACGGCAGCGCTCGATGAACGGCCGCATCATCATGGTGATGATCGCCTCCAGCTCCGGGCTCTCCAGCAGCAGCGCCGGCCGGATTTCATTCTCGATCAACTGACGGACCAGCGCCATCACGCGCTCGTCTCCCATGCCGCGGCCAATCGTTGCATGGCCGAGCAAGCTCGAGTACCAGGCGACGATGGCATGCGTGCCATTCCACAGTCGGTTCTTGATCGTTTGTATCTGCGCAATGTCGTCGACCGCCTTCACTTGTCGCAGTCGGCGCAACACCGCACCTCCGCCCTGCGCATACAGCAGCATGTCCGGCTCGCTGTTGAAGAGGATCAGGTGAAGCTGATTCAGGGCCCGTGCCGGAGCGGAAGCGTTGCGCAGCAGATTCACGCGCTCGTCCAGGTCCAACGTAGGCTCCTCGCCTGCATCCTGCCGCGAGCTCTCCTGCGCCGCCGCCAGGTTTTTCTCGAACAGCTCGCATTTGATGCGCAACTGACGCTGCAACGACTCCCGCCCGATCCGGGTCACGATACGGCTGACGACCGTTTCGGAAAAATGCGTCGCGGCCAGGATCCTCGCGCATTGAAAACGATTGGTCATTTCGAGCAGCGCAGCCTCGACGTGCCGGCGAACATAGCTCGCGCCGCCCACCTTGTTGAGCACCACGAGGATGGTGAGATCGCCCCCGCCCTGCTCGTATCTGCGCAGCAGCCCGCGCGCTATCATCGGCGCCTGCTGCCGGATCGCCTGCTCGGGCAACGCCAGGCCGACGATCACCGAGTCGCAATACATCGCCACGACTCCTTCCTCATCGGCCATGTGAATCAGCCGCACATTGTCGATCGTCTGGTCGAAGGCATGCTTGCCATAGCGGACACTGAACTTGCCGAAAGCGTTGACCGCATCGCGCAGCAACGGATCGCCCGTAACCCCCACGATCTCGCAGGGACGCGTGTAGCCATCCCAGTGCGAGAACACCTGCGTGAGATAACCGCCGCCCATCGCGCCGAAGCCGTGAATGCCGACGCGCACCTTGCTGATCGCCTGCGGAAAAGGATCGGTCAGGGCGGGCACGTCGAGTTCCGGGACGCAATCCGCCAGATCCGAGAGGAAATCCAGCATGCTGCCGTAAGACTTGAAAGCGCGAGCTTCGATCTCCGGGCGCGGCGCCTTGATATCGTGAATCAGGATGGGCTGCCCTCCCGCGTCGCTCGCGGACAGCAGGCCATTCTCGGAATCCTCGATCATCAGGCAACGCTCCGGCGAGCGGTTCAGCTCGGTGGCGGCACGCAGGAAGATTTCCGGATGAGGCTTGCCCCGCTGCACCTCGTCGCCGCAAACCGTGATGTCGAAGTACTTCAGCACATTTGCGTTGATCAGATATTCCTCGGCGATGCTGCGACGGCTCGAAGTCGCAACCGCCATCGTCAGGCCGCTGCGACGCAGACGTTCCAACACCCGCACCAGACCGAGCTTGACCGGCACACCGTGCGTGCGGACGTGCTGCAGCTCCAGCTCATCGGCGCGACGTCTGATTTCACGATACGGATAATCCTCGCCGTAATGTTCCTTCGCCAGCGCTTCGGCGCGCGTGGCGCTCAGACCCAGCGAACCAATCAGCGTGCGTTCTTCGATCGGCCGGCCCGCCAGCTCCAGCGAAGCCTGCTTGATCGTCTGGAAGCGCAGCCGCTCCGTATCGAACATGGTGCCATCCATATCGAAGATGGCGCTCTCGATGTGCTTGCCGAGGAAGTTGATCATCAGACTCAGTCACCTCCGTTGGCAGCGATTCGACAGCGCCGCCAACCATCCAACAAATGATTCAGTACCTTGCGAACTCGTGAAAATGCGCACCCCAGCGGGATTCACGCGCCGATAGCCCTGCCCTGCTCATCGAAGCGATGCAGACACGATTCGTCGGGTGTCAGCCAGAGCGTATCCCCGTGGCGAACATCCAAGCCGCCCGCGGCACGAGCAGCGATCGCGCCGAGGCCCGCGACCTCGACGTGAACAAACGTGTCCGAGCCCAGATGCTCGGCGAGGCTCACCTTGCCCTGCCATCTGCCTGCGGTGGTCGATACGGACAAATGTTCCGGCCGTATGCCGATCGTGGTGGCCGCGTGCCGCGACGCTTCCGCCCCATTGATGAAGTTCATTCGCGGCGAACCGATGAACCCCGCGACGAACAGCGTGGCGGGCCGGCGATACAGCTCCAGCGGCGAACCCACCTGCTCCACCCGGCCCGCATTCAACACCACGATCCGGTCAGCCAGCGTCATCGCTTCGATCTGATCGTGAGTGACATAGATCATGGTCGCGCCGAGCTGACGATGCAGCGCCGCGATCTCCATGCGCATGTTGACGCGCAAAGCCGCATCGAGATTCGACAGCGGCTCATCGAACAGGAACGCGACGGGCTCGCGCACGATGGCCCGGCCGATCGCCACTCGCTGGCGCTGACCACCGGAAAGCTCGCGAGGCTTGCGATCCAGATAATCCTGGAGATTGAGCACACGCGCCGCCTCATTCACCTTGCGCTCGATCGTTTCCTTGTCGCGCCCGGCCATCTTGAGCGGAAATGCGATGTTGTCGCGCACGCTCATGTGTGGATACAGCGCATACGACTGGAACACCATCGACAGCCCACGCCAGGCCGGCGGCAACTGCGTGGCGTCTCGCCCATCGATCAGCAGCTGACCGCTGCTGACTTCTTCCAGCCCGGCAATCAACCGCAACAGGGTGGACTTGCCGCAGCCCGAGGGACCGACGAACACCACCAGCTCGCCGCGCTCGATCTGCAGATCCAGGCTGGAAATGACCTCGCGGCCGCCGAAGCTCTTGGAAACGTTTTTCAGTGCAATGCTAGCCATGAATGCTCCGCTACTTCACCGCGCCGAAAGTCAGGCCGCGTACCAGTTGTTTCTGCGACAGCCAGCCCAGCACGACGATCGGCGCGATCGCCAGGGTCGAGGCCGCGGACAGCTTGGCGTAGAACAACCCCTCGGGGGCCGAGAACGACGCGATGAACGCCGTCAGCGGGCCAGTGCTCGCGGCCGTGAGATTCAGCGTCCAGAACGATTCATTCCACGCCAGGATGACGTTCAGCAACAACGTCGAGGCGATGCCCGGTAGCGCCATGGGCGCGAGGATGTACAGCAACTCGTATCGGAGCGTCGCGCCATCCATGCGCGCCGCCTCGAGAATGTCTCGTGGTATTTCCTTGAAGTACGTAAACAGCATCCAGACCATGATGGGCAGGTTGCTGAGCATCAGCACGATCACCAGAGCGGTGCGGGTGTCGAGCAGGCCGGCGCGCTTGCAAAGCAGATAGATGGGCACGAGCACGCCGACCGCCGGCAGCATCTTCGTCGAGAGCATCCACATCAGCACGCCGCGCGTGCCTCGCGTCGGCGAAAAAGCCATGGCCCAGGCGGCGGGAATCGCAACGAGCAGCCCCATCAGAGACGAGCCCAACGAGATGACGACAGAGTTGGTGAAGTGATGCAGATAGTCGGTCCGCGCCCACACCTCTGCGTAGTTCTCCGTCGTCCAGTCGAAGAACAGGAACTGCGGCGGTATCGCCACCGCGGCAGCTTCCGTCTTGAACGACGTGAGCACGGTCCACAGGATCGGAAAGAAGATCGCGAGGGCCACGCCCCAGGCGACCACGGTAACGAGCAGCTTGTGCCGATCAGCCGATGCACGTGCCATGAGTCAGCTCTCCAGGTTCTTGCCGACCAGGCGCATCAGAAAGATCGCCAGAATGTTCGCGAGCACGACCGCGACCACGCCGCCCGCCGACGCACTGCCGACATCGAAGCGCAACAGGGCTTGGGAATACACCAGGTACGCCAGATTCGTGCTCTGATTGCCCGGCCCCCCGTTGGTGGTGACCAGGATCTCGGCGAACACCGACAGCAGAAAGATGGTTTGGATCAGAATGACCACCGCGATGGGCCGCGCCAGGTGCGGCAACGTGATGTGCACGAAGCGGGCGAAACTGTTCGCGCCGTCCATCTTGGCCGCCTCCTGCTGTTCGGCATCCAGCGATTGCAGCGCCGTCAGCAAAATAAGAGTTGCGAATGGCAGCCAGCCCCACGCGACGATGATCGTGAGAGAAAGCAGCGGCACTTCCGCCAGCCAATCGATGGCACGCATGCCGAACACCTGCGCGAGCCAGGCGAACAGACCGTTCACCGGATTCATGAACATGTTCTTCCAGACCAGCGCCGAGACGGTCGGCATGACGAAGAACGGCGAAACCACCAGCACGCGCACGATGCCCTGCCCGTACATCGGCCGATCGAGCAGCAGTGCCAGGCCGATACCCCCAGCCACCGTGATCGTCAGCACGCCCATGACCAACGCCAGGGTGTTCGCGAGCGACTGAAAGAAAGCCGGGTCGGTCAGGAAATAAACATAGTTCTCGAGCCCCACGAACTCGTTGCCCCGGGGCATTAGCAGCTGGTAATCGTGCAGCGAATACCAGAGCGTCATGGCCAGTGGCACGGCCATCCACACCAGCAGCAATACGACGGCCGGCGAAAGCATGAGACGGGCCGTGGCCCCGTTGTGGGTGCTTGCCATGGATCTTCCGAAGAAAGGTGGCGGCGCTTCCGTCGAGGAAACCGCTAGTCCCGGTAACGGGCGCGAGTCATCTCACGCTCGGCGATGTACTGGGCGTTGGCCAATGCCCGCTGCGTGGAGAGCTGGCCAGCTACCGCGGCTGATATTTGCTGACCGACGACGGTGCCGATGCCCTGATAAGGAGCGATCGACACAAAGTTGCCACCGACGTACGGCACCGCCTGCTCGGAGGGATGGCGCGTATTGGCCGCTTCGATCGCTCGCAGGACGATGTCGGCGAAAGGTGCCGCCTGCTGATACTCGGCGCTCGCGTACAGGGACTGACGAGTGCCGGGCGGCGCGTCGGCCCAGCCGGATTCGGCCGCGACCAGCTGCGTATAGGACTTGCCGGTGGCCCAGGCGACAAACGTCTTCGCCGCTTCGACATTCGCCGACGCCGCCGGAATCACGAAGCTCCAGGCCCACAGCCAGTTGCCCCGATTCTGCAAGTCGCCGCGCGCTGGAAACAAAGCGAAGGCCACGTTATCTGCGACCGACGACTGTCGCGGGTCGGACACGAAGGACGCCGCAACGGACGCGTCGATCCAGATGCCGCACTTACCCGCCTGAAACAGCGCCAGGTTCTCGTTGAAACCATTCGTCGAAGCGCCGGGTGGACCATATTTTCTGAGCAGATCCACGTAGAACGCGACGGCCGCCTGCCAACGCTGCGACTGCAGTTGCGGCTGCCACTGCATGTCGAACCAGCGCGCGCCCCAGGAGTGCGCGAGTGTCGAAACAAACGCCATGTTCTCGCCCCAGCCCGCCTTGCCGCGGAGGCAGATTCCATAGATACCGTTGTCGCGATCGGTGATGCTCTCGGCGGCCGTGCGAATGAACTCCCAGGTGGGACTCTCCGGCATGGCCAGCCCAGCGCGATCGAACAGATCGGTGCGATACATGGTGAGCGCGCTCTCGGCATAAAAAGGCGCGGCATAGAGCTTGCCGTCGTAGGACAGCGAATCGCTGATGGCGGGCAGCAGATCGTCTCTGGCGAAGTCTTCACCCAGGTCCTCGAGCGGCACGAGCCAGTCGTGGGCCGCCCAGATCGGCACCTCGTAGTTCCCGACGGTCACTACGTCGTACTGGCCGCCCTGCGTGGCCACGTCGATGGTGACGCGCTGACGCAGCAGATTTTCTTCGAGGGTCACCCAGCGCAGCTCGATGTCCGAGTGCTGCCGCGTGAAGTCATCCGCAAGCTTCTGCATGCGGATCATGTCACCGTTGTTGACGGTGGCGATCGTCAGCGTCACGGCGCCCGCGTGCGTCGCGAACACCGAGGCAAGGCCCGCACCGAGTGCGAGCAGGCGTCGTTTCAAGGTCATCAACAAACCTCCTTCTTCAGGATTCGGACCTCCCCATCGAGGCCCGCTCGGAAGGCTCGCTACCCGCTGCGGACGAACCTTGAGTTGTCAACGAACAGCCGCCACGCCTTGCCCGCGCGGCAGCTTGGGTGTTCGCCGAAAAAAAGCAGTCAAATCGTGTGCGAACAAATCTCCTCTAAATCCGACGACGAATGTCGGCGCCGGCACTGGCAATGACTTCGATTGGGCAGCCGCAGGGCGTACCATCCCGCTAAGGATCGATGGACCGCTGGGCACGGGCAGCTGCTGTTCAGCTCCCGGCAAATGCGCTCGCGACAGAACTGCGCAATGAAGAGTCGCGAGGCTCGGGCAACCGCGCGATGCTGGACGTCTGTCGTCCACACGCGGGGCCCGTGTTATTTATGACTGCATCCTGTAGCAGTCGGCCGACAGTATAGTAGAACTTGCGCACCGTGCAACCCGTTGCCGCAAGATAATTGAATTTTTGGGCGGCATTTCTGAATCGATTGATCCCAATTCATTATGCATTGATGTCAATGCATCGGAGCTGGATGCATCGGATGTCGATGCATTTGGATGTCGATGCATTGGATGCGACAGCCCTGCTCCGGCTGAGAGATGTGCACGCCTTCGTGGCAGATCCACTGTCCCCGCGTTCATCGAATCGTAATATCAAATGCTCGTAGCGACGCAATGCCGTCCGCGAGACATGCTGTTCGTATGCGCAGCGACATCGAAGAGCGAAGACATCCCATGACCTGATCGGCGCTGTCCCGGCGGGATCTCGGCCGGGCGCGCAACGGCGCATGTCACATATTTAGGACCGCTCCTCCACTCTCTCCTCTGGCACGGCCACGTTCCCAGAATGTTACTTAGCGCGGGAACCGTTCGGTGAAGCGCCCCGTTGCGCGTAAGAATGCGCTTGCCGCGGGCCCGCAGCTGGCGCACGTCGTTCGTTACCAACATCACTAAGGCCGGGGGGATGAAACATGGACCGATCACGGAATATTGCCGCCGGGTTGTTATTTCTTACTGCAGTTCTTACACAGAGCTTGGAAGCAGCCCCGGCGGTGCTGCTCGAAACAGCTCGACTGACGCCGGACGATGGCGCGCCCGACGGCGGCTTCGGACGCGCTATCGCGATCGATGGCGATGTTGCCGTCGTGACCGCGAACGCGATGGCACCGTTCAAAGACTCCGGCCCGCAGCTGCCAGGCGCAGCATATGTATACGAGCGCAACAGCGCTGGCATCTGGCAACAGACGGCGAGGCTCACCCCGCAACCGGCCACCATCGGCGACTTGTTTGGAGTCAGTGTTGCGGTGGAAGGCAACGTGATCGTGGTCGGCGCCGTGTTCTCGAACTCGGCCTATGTATTCGAGAAAACCGGATCGACCTGGGCTCAGGTTGCCGTGCTTGGTACAGGCGGCAACGCCGACAGTGCCAATGCCGTCGCCATCGACGGTGGCGTCATTGCCATCAGCGACGAGTCGCCACACGGCATGTCGTTGTACCGGCGCGGCCCCTCCGGCTGGGCAAAAATTGCAAGTTACGAGAACGGCTGGGGCGTTCCTGACGTGGATTATCTCGGGCCCGATGTCGACATCGCGGGTCGCTTCGCCGTTCATGGCAGCTGGGGATCGGACTACCAGCCCACCGTCCCGGGCGTCGCGTTCATCTATGACGCCGGAGAGAACGGCAATTGGGCGAATCCTGCGGTAGCCGAGCTGACCCGGCCGGGCAGCGTCGCACCCGACGGCTTCTCCGCCAAAGTCGCGCTCGGCGGAAGCACCGCCTTGATCACCGGTGACGTGTTCGAGCGCAATTCCGCTGGCACCTGGGTGCACACCGATTACATCGATGGCGGCGGTCAGGCGCTGGACGCCGACGGGCAGAGTGTGGCCAGCAGCCTGGTGCCGTACCGGTTCAGCACGCTCCATCGACGCGCCAGCAGCGGTTGGTCGCATGCCGCCGATCTGGTCGCTAGCGACGGCGCCATGCTGTCCTGGAACAGCATCGATGACGGCCGAGTGCTCGCCACGACGCCGTATCGCAGGGGCCCTGCCGCCGCCTACTTGTTCGAACTGCCCACCGACCTGGAGCGTCCCGCATTGTCACAAGACGACTTCCAGGATGGCGACGCCAACGGCTGGGCCACCACCCCGGGGAGCATGTTCGTAGTCACGAGCGGCGATGCTTCGCTCGTCTATCGACAATCGAATCTCGACGGCAACGCCGCCGCCCTGCTGCAAAGTGCCAGTGGTGACGACCAGTCCATCCAAGTTGATGTCACCCCGCGCGCGTTCAACGGCGCAGACCGCTGGTTCGGCCTCGTCGCTCGTTACACCGATGCGAACAACTACTACTATGTAACGGCGCGCAGCGGCGGCGCTCTGGAACTGAAGGAAATGATCGGTGGCTCGTACACCACCCTGGCCTCCGCCACCCTGCCTGTGGCACTCGGCCACACGAATCGTTTGAGGCTGGAGGCCGTCGGCGATCATGTGCGAGTGTTTCTGGAGGACAATATCGTCCTGCACGTCCGCGAGTCGGATTTGAGCGGTGGCAAGCCCGGCTTGATGACTTACAAGACCAGCGCGGATTTCGACAACGTCGTATTCAATGCAAATCCCGCCAACCTTGCCTATGTGTACGACTTCGAGTCAGCACAGTATCAGTGGGCCACGCCTGCTGGCAGCTGGGAACGTGTTCCGGCGAACGGCTCCCTCGTCGGCCGCCAAAGCGACCTCTCGGGCAATGCCCATGCGCTCGTGTCGAGAACCCTGAAGAGTTACGGCGATCAAATCGTGCAAGCGGACCTGCGCGCCACGCAATTCTCGGGTGCGGATCGTTGGCTCGGCCTGATGACCCGCTACGTGGACGACAGCAACTATCACTACATCACGATTCGCAGCAGCGGTGCCATCTTCCTGCGCAAGCTCGTTGACGGCGTCGTACATACATTCGCCACCGCGCCAATGGACGTAGATTTGAATCGCACCTATCGAGTCCGTCTGGAATCGATAGGAACTCGATTGCGCGCGTACATCGACGGCGAGCTGATCCTCGAAGCCGTGGATCCCAACGTAACCACCGAACCGAGCACCGCTGGAGTTGCGATGTACAAGACCGCGGCGGATGTGGACAACTTCCTGGTCATGCAACCGTGATATCCAATTGAGGCAAATGCGCCGGCGGCCCGAAGGCGCCGGCGCTATTCCTCAGCGCTCGCACCTTCGCCTTCCTGCGCGATCATCAGCTTTCTCAGAATCGCTTCCAGGGTTTTCAGCTCGCCGGGCTGCAGAGCATCGAGCACCGTGCTTTCGAACTTCATGTCTTCCCGAAACGCGCGCTCCGCAACTGTTCGCCCAGCCGGGGTCAACTCGACCAGCATGCTGCGGGCGTCGGCGGGATCGGGGACACGCTTGATGTAGCCCGCCTTTTCGAGGCGGGTCAGCCGCGCGGTCAACCCACCGGAGGAAATCATCAGGCCGCGATACAGTTCGGTCGGACGCAATCGATAAGGCGGGCCAGAGCGTCGCAGGGTGCCGAGCACGTCGAATTCACCGCTCTCCAGGCCATGCTTGCGGAAAATTGCCTCGATCGGCGGCCGCAGGTGCAGCGTGATCCAGCGCATCCGACCGATGATCGCCATGCCACGGGTGTCGAGGTCCGGCAATTCCGCGGCCCATTGCTTGCGGCGTTGATCGACGCCGTCGCGGGATTTTCGGATTTGTCTTGACATCGAGATATCTCCAGTTATCTTTACGTCAAGATACCTGATCCGCCATGGGAGGCAAGACGATGCAGCTCCACGACTCGGCCTTTTCGACCGCACCGATCTGCATGACCTGCGGCACGCAGTATTCGCCTTTGGTGCAAGCCCCATCCGAGTGCCCCATCTGCCTGGACGAGCGGCAGTATGTCGGCTGGTCGGGCCAGCACTGGACGAGCTCCGCCGAGCTGGCAGCGACCCGTGAGATCCGCTTCGAGGATTGCGCCGGCGTGATGACGATGTATCTCGAACCGTCGTTCGCGATCGGCCAGCGCGCTTTTCTGATCCCGCATGACGGCGGGCTCGTGATGTGGGAATGCTTGAGCACGGTGACCGAGGCCGCGCTGGCGCGGATCGCCGCAATCGGCGGCGTGAAGGCTATCGCGATCTCGCATCCGCACTTCTATTCCGCGATGAACGAATGGAGCGCCGCGCTGGGCGGAGTCCCTGTCTATCTGCACGAGGCGGATCGGCAATGGGTGCAAGCCCAGACGCCCGCGATCCGCTTCTGGAGCGGCGAGCGGCTGGCACTATCGAACACGCTCGAGCTCGTGCACCTGCCCGGCCATTTCGCCGGCAGCGCAGGACTATGGTGGCATGATGGTCCGCGACCCGGAGGAAGCCTGTTCCCTGGCGATGCGCTGCAAGTTGCCATGGACCGCCGATTCACTACTTTCATGTACAGCTATCCAAACGCCATCCCACTCGGACCCGCAGCACTCGCGCGGCTGGAGGCATGCACGCGCGATCTCGCTTTCGAGGATGTGTACGGCTTCTCACGCGGTCGTCAGATCATCGGCAATGCAAGAGCGCGTGTGGATGCTTCCTTCGCCCGGTATCGCACGGCGCTCGCGGCCTGAACGAACCTTCCAGCCAGGAGAGATTCAATGAAAATCACCGTAGAGACCGACATCGCCGCGCCGATCGAATCGGTCTGGCGCGCCTACATCACGCCGGCCGACATCATGAAATGGAACGCGGCGTCCGACGATTGGCATACCACCGCCGCGACCGTCGATCTGCGCGAAGGCGGAAACTTTTCTTCGCGCATGGAAGCGAAGGACGGCAGCATGGGTTTCGACTTCGCCGGCACCTACACGAAGATCGTTCCACACCAGCTCATCGAATATTCCTTCGGCGATCGCGCCGCGCGAGTCGAGTTCACGCAAATCCCGCAGGGCGCCAAGGTGCGCGTGACGTTTGACGCCGAAGAAACCAACCCTGAGGAGTACCAGCGCGCGGGCTGGCAGGCGATCCTCGCCAATTTCGCACGCCACGTCGAGGCACTGCAGCGAGCGAGCTGATAAACAACGGGCAAGCGCTCCGGAGACCGCGCCAGACCAGCATGTCTGAGGGCGCGCGTCCGCCGGGCGCCTGCTCGTCAGTCGTTAGCTCGATCCAGCCGTGACAGCGGAGGCAACCTGCACGCCCTGCTTGATCGCGAGTGTCACGGGCGTGCGCTCAATGATGTCGGCCAGCCTTGCACGCTGCTCTTCACTGATCGGGGCCGATACCGAGACGTCGCGCTTGATGCTGGGCGGCGCATCCTTCTCGCGCCGATATTCGAGCGTCACGGTGACGTTCCCCAGATCCCAACCCTTGCGGTCCGCGTACATGCGCAGCGTGATCGACGTGCATGAACCGAGTGCGGCCAACAGGTAATCGAAAGGCGCCGGCCCGGCGTCGCCACCGCCACGCTCAATGGGCTCATCCGAGGTCAACTGGTGCGAGCCGCAGGTGACTTGCTGAACGTACTTCGGATCGCCGGCCTTGCCAACGATGCTGACCTGAGAAATGACCACGCTCGCTCCTTCGCTTCAATCAGCCGGTCGCAGTTCGATGGGCCGGATCTTCGGCCGCTTCTTCTTCTGCGCGTGCCACAGATCGTAACTCACCTGCATGCGCATCCACGTCTCCGCGGAGCCGCCCAGCGCCGCGGCGAGCCGAATCGCAAGCTCCGCGCTGACCGCCGCGCGGCCGTTCACGACACGCGAGAGCGCAACGCGGGAAACACTCAGCCGCTTGGCCAGCTCGGTGACGCTCATCTCGCGAAGCACCGTGTCTTCCAGAATCTCGCCCGGGTGCGGAGGATCATGCATCTGCGACATAGCAACCTCAGTGGTAGTCCTGGTAATCGATCAACTCGGCATGGCCTTCATTGAACGTGAAGGTCAGGCGCCAGTTCGGATCCACCCATACAGCGAAATAGCCAATCAGTCCGCCCTTGAGCGGATGAAATCTCCAGCCCGGCCGATCCATGTCGTACGGCACCATCGCGGCATCGAGCTGACCCAACTGCAGCCGCAGGCGCGCCGCGCGCTTCGGTTGGATCCCGGCCTTCGACCCGGTCAGGAAGAAGCTTTCGAGCCCAGCGTGGCGGAAACTCTTGATCATGGAGTGTATCTCTACGCGATACAGATGGCAATCATTTCAGCGGCGGCGGAGCATTTCTCGGCGCCGCTCGATTACACCGCCGGCCGCCGCCCCTGAATTGCTGAATAACTGGGCAAAATCCCCGTTACGGGCGCTTTTCTTTTCGGCAATCCGTGAGCACTGGGAAGTTGCGCAGCCCTCGCGCGCGAGAACTGCCATCGCATACCATTGAGGGATGCTCCAGGCTACGACCTCCCCTGCTGAAGACACGCCGCCCGTGTCGGCGCTGTCGCCGTTCCGGTTTCCGGTGTTCCGGTCGATCTGGTTCGCGAGCGTGGCGTCCAACCTGGGTGGGTTGATTCAGACGGTGGGTGCGTCATGGATGATGACGTCCATCGCGAAATCGGCCGACATGGTGGCGCTGGTGCAGACTTCGGTGGCGCTGCCCATCGTGTTGCTGTCGTTGTTCGCCGGCGCCATGGCCGACAACCTGGATCGCCGCAAGGTGATGCTGGGTGCGCAGATTTTCATGCTGGTCGTGTCCACGGCGCTCACTGTTTGCGCATGGCTGGGAGTCATCACGCCCTGGCTGCTGCTGATGTTCACGTTTCTGATCGGCTGCGGAGCCGCGTTCAACGGACCGGCCTGGCAGGCATCGGTGGGCGACATGGTGCCGAGAGCGCATCTGGCGGGCGCGGTCGCCATCAACAGCATGGGCTTCAACATTGCTCGCAGCGTCGGCCCGGCGATCGGTGGCGCAATCGTCGCGGCAGCAGGCGCGGCCGCCGCGTTCGCGGTGAACGCCGCAAGTTACATCGCCCTGATCGTGGTGCTCTCACGATGGCGCCCGGTGCGCCCTCCTCAGCTGCTGCCTCGGGAAACGCTTGGCATCGCCGTCGCCGCGGGCCTTCGTTACGTTGCCATGTCGCCGTCCATCCGACGCGTATTGCTCCGTGGAGCGGTGTTCGGCATGGGCGCCAGCTCGGTGATGGCGCTGCTGCCGCTCGTTGCGAAGGATGTACTCACGGGCGGCCCACTGACCTACGGTCTGCTGCTGGGAGCGTTCGGCATCGGCGCAGTGGGTGGAGCACTGAGCAGCGCCCGCCTGCGTCAGCGGCTTTCGTCCGAAGGACTGACTCGCGTTTCCTGCGTCGCATTCGCGCTCGCCGCGGCCGTCACGGGAGTGAGCAGAATCACTTCGCTCACAGTAGCAATGATGATGATCGCCGGCGCATCGTGGGTACTGACCCTTTCCACGTTCAACGTCTCCGTCCAGCTCTCGACACCTCGCTGGGTCGTGGCACGCGCATTGTCGTTGTATCAGGTGACAACCTTCGCGGGCATGGCCGCCGGCAGCTGGCTGTGGGGCGTGGTGTCCGAAAGCGACGGCGTCCGCCTCGCATTGTTCGCTGCTGCATTGGTCATGCTCATCTGCTCGGCGATCGGCCTGCGCCTGCCACTGTCGGAAACGGCCGATTTGAACCTGGATCCCTTGCGTCGGTGGCAGGCCCCGGAAACCGCCGTGCCGGTGGAGCCTCGCACCGGGCCGGTGGTCATCACGATCGAATATCGGATTCGCGAGGAAGACGTGCTGGAGTTTCTCGCGGTCATGGCCGAGCGCCGACGGATCCGCAAACGAGACGGCGCGATGGATTGGATGTTACTGCGCGATCTCGCCGATCCCGCGGTCTGGTTCGAGCGCTTCATGACACCGACCTGGCTCGAATACATTCGACACAACAATCGGATGACGCAGGACGACGCCAACGTTCTCGATCGCCTGCGCGAGTTGCATCAGGGGCCCGGCCATCCAACCGTCCGGCGCATGATCGAGCGACAGACCGGCACATTGCCGGCCGGCCATGTCTCGACACCGCACGATCTCGCCGAGCCGCTGACTGATCCATCACGCTCGTCCTGAAGCGCGCCAGTCGAAGCTCGCCCAGATCAAACCCGCATAGTCCGAACCCCTAAACCCTCGCAACCGGGCGGGCGATGCTTGTATGTCGTCCCCCGACCCGCTATCTTCCCGCCCCGTCATCGGGGAGTAGCCGCCTTACGCAATGTAAGGAGCCGACGTCAACAGACTTGGTCGAAGACCATGGCGTCGGCGGCATCAGCCAGGCGAGACCTTTGACTTTGCGACCACGGCCGGGGCCGGCGGTGGCTGCAAAGTCATTGGTATTAGCGCTGCTGGCCCCTGGAGTCCGGTTTCGTGGAAGCTTTTCTCAGCTCGCTCGGCATCGTCGCCTTCGCCGAGATGGGCGATAAAACCCAGCTGTTGTCGTTCGTGCTCGCAGCACGGTTCCGTGGCCAGCAATGGCCCATCATCACCGGCATCTTCATCGCTACCATCGTCAATCACGCGCTCGCCGCGCTGGCCGGCGACTGGGTCGCGATGAAAGTCAGTCCCGAGGTGATGCGCTGGGTGCTCGGCCTCGCCTTCCTCGCCTTCGCCGCGTGGGCGCTGGTTCCCGATACGCTCGACGAGACGAACGAGAACAAGACCAGGCACGGCGCCTTCCTCACCACGCTGGTGATGTTCTTCCTCGCCGAAATGGGCGACAAGACGCAGCTCGCAACCGTCGCGCTCGGCGCGCAATTCGGCAATCTGCTCGCGGTCACGATGGGCACCACGCTCGGCATGATGGTGGCGAACGTTCCCGCGGTCCTGCTCGGCGAAACCCTCGCGAAGCGCTTCCCTCTGAGCAACATGAGATTCGTCGCCGCAGCGCTGTTCGCGATCTTCGGCGCGCTCATTCTGTTCAAGGTGAGCTTCGGCCTGGGGTTGGGCGGTCTTTGATGTCGCCGTCGACATAAAACCAGCGGCCGCTTTCTTTCACGAAGCGGCTGCGCTCATGCAGCCGCGCGGCCGAACCGCCGCCGACTCGAAAGCGAGCGATGAATTCGACTTCCGCCGTTTCCGGGCCGGTAACGCGAGCGTCGACGATCTTCAGGCCCAGCCACTTCTGTTTCGGATCGAACTCGACCGAGCTGGGGCGTCGAGTGTCATGCCAGGTGGCAAGCAGATACGGCTCGTTGCACATCACGAACGCCGAGTATCGCGAGCGCATCAACGACTCCGCATCCGGCGCCGGCTCGCCGCCATGCCAGCGTCCACAGCAGCGCTCATAGGGCAACTCCGAACCGCAGGGACATTTCGTATCTGTAGGACGTTTCATCGCGAGATCGCACTCTTCAATACGCTGCCGCCGGCACGCTCCTGAAAGCGCCTGACCGCCGCATCGATGGTGAAAAAGAAATGATCGCCACCGAGCCTGCTGTACAGCCCCGAGCGCCGCATGACCTCGCGCACCGGCGCCTTCACCCCGGCAATATAGAACGTGATCCCCTTCTTCTCGAACTCATCGCAGAGTTGATGAAGCGCCGTGTCGGCGGACGAGTCCAGATCGTTCACCGCGCTGGCATCCAGGATCAATGCCTGCAACTCGCCCTCGTAGCGGTGGCAGATCTCGTGCAGGCGCTCCTTCAGAAACACCACGTTGGCGAAATACAGCGATGCGTCGATGCGCAGGATGACCAGACCGGGAATGGTTTCCGCCTCGGGGAAGTGTTCGACGTTACGAAAGATGTTGGTGTTCGGCAGCCGTCCCAGGATGGCCGCGTTGGGCCGCGTGTTCAACGTGATGAACAACAGGATCGAAGCGACGATCCCGAGCAACAGCCCCGGCATCACGCCGAACACCAGGGTCGCAACGAACGTGAAGACCAGCAGCAGCCCCTCGGTGATCTTCACGTTGAACAGATACTTGATCTCGCGCGTATCGATCAGCCGCAGCGACGATACGACGATGATGGCCGCCAATGTCACGTCAGGTAGATACGTGAACACGGGCGTGAGAAACAATGCAATCAGCAAAACGCAGAGCGCGGTCACGATGGCAGCAATCGGCGTCTTCGCACCCGCCGTCGCATTCAGCGCCGAGCGCCCCAGGCTGCCGGAGACGGTATAGCCCTGCGAGACGCTGGCGCTGATATTCGCCAACCCCAAGGCGGTCAGCTCGCGATTCGCATCGATGTCGTAGCCATACTTGTTGCCCAGCGACTTGCCCACCGACACGGTTTGCGCGAATCCGACCAGAGCCATGGTCAATGCCAACGGCATCAGTTGTTCGATCTGCGCCCAGTCGAACTGCGGAACGCTGAAATGTGGCAAGCCTCCCGGCACATTGCCGAGCACATCCACGCCGTGCCGATCGAGGCGAAACACGAACGACAGCAGCGTGCACACCACGACCATGGTCAAAGGCCCCGGCGCCTTGGGGGAGAGCTTGCTGAAGCCCCACAACAGCAGGATGCAACTGATGCCGATGGCCAGCGTTGCGAGATTTGCCTGATCGACGCGCGCCACCACGTCGAGCACCGCCTCATACAGAATTGGGAACTGGTGTTGAGGAATCCCCAGCAGGTGATGCAACTGCCCCAGCACCGTGATGATCGCAATGCCCGAGGTGAAGCCCGCCAGCACCGGATAGGACAGGAAGTTCACCAGGAATCCGAGCCGCAGTGCGCCCATCAGCAACTGCGACACACCGACCACCGCAGTGAGCAATACGGCGAGTGCGATGTAAGCGGTGGTGCCGGCAGTGGCGATCGTGCTCAGCCCCAACACCAGCATCAGCGAATCGACGGTCACTGGACCCGTCGATGTGTGCCTGCCGCTGCCAGTGAGCGCGTACATGATCATGGGCAGAATGGATGCATACAAACCCATGACTGGCGGCAATCCCGCGAGCAGTGCATATGCAATGCCCTGGGGCACCA
The DNA here is from genome assembly GCF_937958065.1 of uncultured Steroidobacter sp. Classification (GTDB taxonomy): domain Bacteria; phylum Pseudomonadota; class Gammaproteobacteria; order Steroidobacterales; family Steroidobacteraceae; genus Steroidobacter. Next base: position 82,902 of record NZ_CALFXI010000081.1, on the reverse strand, counting down.
GCAGCGCCGCGACAGTAACGCCGGCCATCACTTCCGTGCGCAGCTGAAACTTTCCGTACACCGCTGCGGCGTCCATGAGCGGGAACAAACGTTTCAGGAACGTGCGCCAGTCAGCCACCGCGGCGGTTTTTTCGGGTACAGCACCCGCTTGTTGAGGCGCGCGCTGCACGCTCGCGTCCTGCGCTCGTTCATGGCGCTGGACGTAATGATCGGCCGCCGCGAACAACGTACGCTCGCTGGCGGAGTTCGGCGAAGGCACCTGCACGGCTTGCAGCATCAACTCGTACGGACCGATCTTGATGCGCTCGCCCGGATGCACCACATGCCGCTGGATCCGGTGCGGGCCGACGAAGGTGCCGTTGGAGCTGCCCAGGTCCTCGATGATGCAGCCATTCGCGTCGGTGATGAGCACCGCGTGCTTCCAGCTGACCTGTGAGTCCTTCAACGGGATGCCGCTGGCGGGATCGCGGCCAATGACGATGGAACCGGCAGTCAATGCATAGTCGCGGTGGGAGCCGTCGACGCCTCGCACGGTGACCTTGTTCACGCCCGCTCTCGTTATTCTGCCCAGCATGGAATGATACGCCGGGCCTCGGCGATGTGACTACGAATCTTTTATATACAATGGCGAGTCCACGCGCCGGAACGCATACCGGTCGCGGATGTGCTCGTTGAAGTACTCCCCCTTGGAGAACGAACGGCGCATGCCGGTATACGCCTCTGCGGGAACGTCCTCGTAGACATAACTGCGCCCCGAGCGGAACACCACCAGCAGCTCCCGTTTGCTGGCGTCATACTCGAACGATTGGATCACGGTCGAAGGCATGGGCGCCAAACGTGCCAGATTTCACGCGGTTCCGGGCCCAGTCACAAACCCTCAGCGCGCCTTGCGGCTTCGCCTTATTGATCGTCATGCAGACGACTTGCGTAATGCAGCCAAAGGCCTCATGGTGGGTACGTAGGAGCGCCGCTGTGGAGCTTTCCCCGACGGGAACAACTCAACAGCCGCCCGAGTAGTTTTCAATAGGCCAACTAGAGGCTTATGGGTCGAAGGAAGCTCGCATGCAGGTACAGGTAAATCACGATAACCGCGTCCGCCTCGCCGAAGACACCGCCGAACGGCTGTCCAAAACCGTCGAGGACTACCTCGCGAAGTTTGCCGATCGCATCACCCGGGTGGAGATGCATCTGGGCGATACCAACGGAGGCAAGGGCGGCCTCGACAAGCGCTGCATGCTGGAAGCGCGCATGTCGAATCTGCAACCGATCGCCGTGACTCACCATGCCGAGACCGTTCAGCTCGCCATCGACGGAGCGCTGGAACGGCTCGATCACGCGATCAGCCACGCCATCGGCAAGCGCGAAACGCACTGATCAGCGTCAGCAGACGCGCGTCTGATGTGCCGCGTCGAAGTGCGCGCAAGCGCACTTCGAGCGCGGGCTGGTCACATCCAGGTCGATCCTAGCAGTCTGCGGAAGTTGCCGCCGAGGACGGCGAGGACGTTCTGCTCCGAGTAGCCGCGACGAAATAACGCTTCCGTCAGATCGAACACCTTCTTCGGATGATCGAAGCCTTCGATGTCGATCTTGTCGCGGAAGCCATAGCTCGCTTTGTATGAGCCGCGCAGCATCTTCAGCTGATCCGGCGGCATGTCGTCGTAGCCATTCAGATCGGCATCCGAGCCGATGCCCACGTGCTCGATGCCCACCAGCTTCACCACATGGTCGATGTGATCGACGATGTGCTCGATGGTGGTCGGCTCCTTGTCCCGCACGAACATGCGCACGCCGGTGATGCCCATCACCCCGCCCTTCGCGGCGAGCTTCCGGATCGCCTCGTCGGTCTTAAGGCGCGGGTGATCGAAGATGGCGCGACAGTTGGAATGAGTGATGGCGATGGGCTTGGGCGAAGCTTCGATCGCATCGAGCGTGGTCTTATCGCCGCAGTGGGACACATCGACCAGCATGCCCACTTCATTCATGGCGTTGACGATCTCCACGCCGAAATCGCTCAAGCCTCCATCGACGCGCTCGGTGCCGCCGCTGCCCAGCAGGTTCTGGGTGTTATAGGTGAGCTGCGAGCAGCGCTGCCCCAGTTGATAGAACGCTTTCACGTCTTCCTTCTTGCGGAAGTGTTCCGAGTTCTGCAGGCCCGTGATCACCGCGACTTTGCGCTCGGCCTTGGCGCGATCGATGTCGGCCGCGGTGTTCACGAGCGTGAATACATGGGAGTTGCGCCCGACGTAGCCCTGCCAGGCCGCGATGAACGACAACGTGTCCTCGACCGCCGACGGCCCACCGGTGCCGACGGAATTGTGGAAGGCAGTGATCCCGCAGGTCCGAAACATTTCGGCTTCCGCGTCGGTCATGCGTCCCGCATACGCCTCGGGCGCGAAATCGATCTTCAGCGGGCCAAGCATGTCGATGACGATCGCCCGCTCCACGGCCCGCATGGTTCTGGCCGAGTAGCGAACCGGCGAATCCGCGAACGCCTGGTATCGGCCCATGTTGATCATGGGCAAGCCAGTGCTCAGCACGGTCGCGGCAGCGGCGGATTTCAATACGGAGCGTCGGGTGATCACGTCGGTTCCCCAGGTTGTTGTGGTGGCACCGCAGCGTAGCGCACGCCGAATCGCGAGAGTCGCGAAATCGCGATCAATGCGACTCGATTGAGCTACACTGTCCGCATGAGCTCAACCGACGTCACCATCTACCACAACCCCTCCTGTGGGAACTCTCGTAACACGCTCGCGCTCATCCGCGAACACGGCATCGAGCCGATCGTCATCGAGTATCTGAAAACGCCTCCGGACCGGCAGACGCTGCTCGAGCTGCTGAACAAGATGAAGCTCACGCCGCGCGAGCTGATGCGCGAGAAGGAAGTCGAGAAGCTGGGCTTGGGCGATTCATCCAAGTGGAGCGACGAGGAGATCATCGAGCAGATGCTGAAGCATCCCATCCTGATGAATCGCCCCGTCGTGGTCACGCCGCTCGGCGCCGTCCTCAGCCGCCCGCCGGAGAACGTGCTGAAAATCCTGCCGCCCAAAGCCTGACGGCAGGATGTTCGCTCGACGCGTTACCAGACGTACTCGAGCTGCGCCCAGAACTTCGTCGTGTCCTGGTAGGCCACGGGCGTACGCCCTTCGTGCGCCTCGTACAGCGCCAGCTTGAGCAGGCCGACGAAGCGCTGATATTTGCCCTGCAGCTGCAGATCGATCTCGTCGCCCAGATCCTGCGACAGCCGCTCGGATTTGAAGTCACGATAGACGATCGTCGCCGCCAGCGTATCCAGCATCGCCACGCCCTTGGCCGAATAGCCGACGCTCACATACTTATCATCGATGCCATTGGCCGGCGTGGTCAGGAACTTGTCCGCCCAGCCATGAAACTTGTGCAAGGTGCCGAGCGGTGTCGAGAAGCCGACGGTGCCGTTGCCCTCCATCACTTCCCGCCCCAGCGTCACGCTGTATTGGCGATACGTGCCGGTCAGCTCCACCGAGTAATAATCGAGATCGAAACTCAGCGGATTGCCGCCGTAATCCGTCTGTCTTGCGAACGTCGCCCCATACGCGAGCTTGAGCCTGCTCAGCGGACGCTCGCCCGCCAGCCTCGCTCCGAAGGTTTCACTGGACACTCGTTCCGGATCCATCGCCACCGGCACACCCTGCAAGGGATCGAAATCGAGCCAGTAACCAAATGCGCTCAGCTTGCCGAACCCGAACTGATAGGCCGCATTGGCCAGCACGCCGTCGCCGTGATAACGGCCTTGCGGCGATTCGCGGCCGAAGATGCGATTGACCTGGTTCAAGTACGTCGCATCCAGCGTCAGCGCCGCGGTGGGCTTGTTCACGATGCGCACGGCATCGAACGTTTGCTCGTTCTGACGCCACAGGACGTTGCCAACGAAGCGCTGATCGTCGAGCACGATGCGCTGTCGGCCGAAGGTGACCGTCGTGCCGGGCAACGACGTGTTCACCAGTTGCAAGCGATTGATCTCCTCGCCCTCTGGATCTGTCACCACGGGATAGTTGAGGTAACGAGGCCGCGCCGGATCGTCCCGGTAGTGGCCGGCGAGATCGACGATCGCCTCGCCCTCGGCCAGGAAGGTCGTGTTCCAGGCTTTGCCGGTCTCGAAGCCGAGCCGCACACGCATAGTCTCTGCGTCCGCTTCCTCTGCCAACGGAGTTTGATCCACCCCCTCGTACCGAAGCCGCGCGTCGAAGATCGGCTTTGATTCGCTCAATGCACCGCTCAACACACCGAAATCCGCAGCGTTGAGCCCGACGGGAACTGCGATGGCCAGCACCATGGCCCACCTCAAACCGCCGCGATGACTCCATGAACTCATTCTCCAGCCCTCCGAGAGCGTTTGTTTTTCCCGATTATGCGGCGTGGGTATGCTGATGCCCGCAAGATTCCAGAAATGCCAACAGCCGGTTGCGATAGTGGTAATACATCGGATGTTCCAGCAGCTGTTTTCGGCTGCGGGGTCTCGGCAAATCGACGTGCATGATTTGACCGATGCGCGCGTTCGGACCGTTGGTCATCATCACCACCCGATCGGCCAGCAGGATGGCCTCGTCGACGTCATGCGTGACACAGATGGCAGTGACCTGATTGCGCTTCCACACTTCCATCAGCACTTCCTGCAGCTCCCAGCGCGTCAGCGCATCGAGCATGCCGAACGGCTCATCCAGCAGCAGCAACTTCGGCGATAACGCGAACGCGCGGGCCAGCCCGACCCGTTGTTTCATGCCGTTCGACAGCTCGCTCGCCCGCTTTTCGAGCACGTCGCCCAAGCCGACGCGAGCGAGGTAGTACTCGACGATGTCGCTGCGCTCCTGTTCGCTCACATGCGGGTAGACTCGATTCACCCCGAGCGCGACGTTCTCGCGGGCGGTCAACCAGGGCATAAGGCTGGGCGCTTGAAACACCACGCCGCGATCGGGGCCGGCGGATGTGACTTCGCGCGCATCCAGAGTGATGCCGCCGCTGGAGACCTCGGTGAGCCCTGCCACCATGGACAGCACGGTCGACTTGCCACAGCCCGAGTGGCCGATCAGCGAGATGAACTCGCCTTTGCGAATGTCGAGCTGGAATCGATCGACCACCGTGAGCGGCCCTTTCGGCGTTGCATACACCTTGCTCACGTCGTAGAACTCGACGAACTTGTCGAGGTTCTCCGCCGGCTTCGGCCGCGTGGCCTTGCGCATGGTCTTCGGCACCGGCGGCTCCATCGGAACGACGGACGGCAGCGCTCGCGTTGAACTGGCGCCGGCGGCACGTTGCCCGCTGAGGCTCATCAAGTATTGAGAGATCCGCGCACGCAGCCGACGATAGGAATCATCTTCGTTGACGACCATCCGATCGCGCGGACGCGGCAGATCGACTTTAAATTCGCGCCCCAGGCTCGCTCTCGGCCCTGGCTCGAGCGCGATGATGCGATCCGCCAGCAACAGCGCCTCATCGACATCGTTGGTGACGAGAATGACGGTCTTGCGCTGCCGCTCCCAGATCGCCTCGATCTCGTCCTGCAAGCGCGAGCGCGTGAGCGCATCCAATGCCGACAACGGCTCATCGAGCAACAGAACCTTCGGATCCATGGCCAAGGCTCGCGCCACAGCCACGCGCTGGCGCATGCCGCCAGACAACTCCGCCGGCCGGCGATCGACGGCGTGCGACAGGCCGACCATCTCGATGTACTTCTCGACGTGCGCTCGCCGTTGCGCGGCCGACCACCTGGGGAAGACGCTGTCGACGGCCAGAGCGACGTTACTCTGGACCGTCAACCAGGGCAGCAATGAATAGTTTTGAAAGACCACGCCGCGATCCGGCGCCGGCCCGGTGACCGGCCGACCCTGGAACAGCACCTCGCCCGCGTCCGGCTGGATCAAGCCGGCGATGGTCGAGATCAACGTGGTTTTGCCGCTGCCGGAAAAGCCGACGATGGCGACGAACTCGCCCTCTTCGATGCTCAAATCAACGTCGTGAAGCACCTCGGCTGACTGCTCCCCCGAGCCATAACTCTTACTCACACCCTTGAGCTGCAAGAACGCCATGCTGCTGCTCCTTAGCGCCGCACGCCGAAGTCGAGCAGGCTCTGCACCGTATGCATGATCCGATCGAGCAGAAAGCCGATGATGCCGATGGTCAGCACCGCGACCATCAATCGCGCCAGCGAATCGGAGCTGCCGTTCTGGAATTCATCCCACACGAACTTTCCGAGCCCGGGATTTTGGGCCAGCATCTCGGCCGCGATCAGGACCATCCAGCCCACGCCCAGCGATAGCCGCATGCCGGTGAAGATCAGCGGCAGCGATGAAGGAAGCACCAGCTTGAACAGCCTGGTGGTCCACTTCAGCTGCAGGACGCGGGCGACATTGAGCAAATCCCGGTCGATGGAATTCACCCCGACGCCGGTGTTGATCAAGGTTGGCCACAGCGAGCACAGCGTCACCGTGATCGAGGAGATCAGGAACGATTTCTCGAATAGCGGATCCGCCGTCACGTACACCGCGCTCACGATGATGGTCACCAGCGGCAGCCAGGCCAGAGGCGACACTGGCTTGAAGATCTGGATCAACAGGTTCAGCGATGCGTTGACGGTCCTGCTCAGCCCACAGAGGATGCCGAGCGGGACCGCCACCAGCGTCGCCAGCAGAAAGCCAGTGAACACCGTCTTCAAGCTGGTGAGGATCTGATCGATGTATGTCGGTTTGCCGGTGTACTTCACCGGCGTGATCCTGGCGTTTGGATCTTTCGCCAGTCTGGCGGCGTTGCGCCTCTCCTGCCGCTCGTAGAACGCCGCCGCCTTCGCACGCTCGGCCTTGTGATCTTCCCACAAGCTCCGCGCCTGCTTCGCAACCGCGATCGGCCCGGGAATCTGCCCGAGGCTGGTCTGAATGCGACCGGACGCCTGACTCCAGGCGAACAGGAACACGGCGATCGCGAGCAACGGAACGCCCAGCTGTCGCCACAGCTCACGTACCTGCTGCCGCGGGTTCTCGCCACGGCACAGACGAACGACCGGATTGATGAAACCCAGGCCGACGGTCGTGAACAAGCGCAACAGCCGCTCGATCCATAACGACTCCCTGCGCTTCGTTGCTTCCTGTGGCGGTCGTGGCGCTTCCGGCGTACCGGGTGCAGCAGCCGTTGACGCCTGCTCCCGACGAATGGCAAGCATCGATGTGGACATCAGGTGGCTCCCTGCTTGGTCGTGACGTTGCCGCTCTCGATCACCTGGCCCTGCTTCAGGCCGATCGTGAGCTTTTGCAAATATTCGTTCGGCTTGCGACCGTCGTACTCGACGCCGTCGATGAACTCCTTGCTCGGCGGGCGGTAGCCGTCGGTGTCCCAGGGAAAGTCGCTGTGCGCCGCCTTCTTCTCTTCGATCAGCAGGCGAGCGGCGCGCCGATACGGTTCGGTGAGGTACACCTTCTTGGCCGTCTCGTGATACCACTGATCGGGCTGACTCCGCGCAATCTGCCCCCAGCGGCGCATCTGGGTCAGAAACCACACGGCATCGCTGTAGTACGGATATGTTGCGTAGTATCGGAAGAACACGTTGAAGTCCGGCACGCTGCGCTTGTCGCCTCGGCCATATTCGAACGTGCCGGTCATGCTGTTGGCGATCACGCGATAGTCGGCGCCGACGTACTCGGAACGCGACAGGATCTGCGCCGCCTCCTTGCGATTCGCACCATTGTTCGCGTCCAGCCACTGGCCGGCGCGGATCAGCGCCTTCAGCAGCGCGACATGCGTATTGGGATGTTTCTCGGCCCAGGCGCGGGTGACACCGAAGACCTTTTCCGGATTGTTCTTCCAGATCTCCAGATCGGTCACGATGGGCACGCCCACGCCTTTGAAGATGGCCTGCTGATTCCACGGCTCGCCCACGCAATAGCCGTTGACCGTCCCCGCCTCCATCGCCGCAGGCATCTGCGGAGGCGGCGTCACGGACAGAAACACATCGGCTTTGATCTGCCCGGAGACATCGCTGGGCGAATAGAACCCGGGGTGCAATCCGCCCGCCGCCAGCCAATAGCGCAGCTCGTAGTTGTGCGTGGAAACCGGAAACACCATGGCCATCTTGAACGGCTTGCCCGCCGCTTTGAACGCGTCGACTGCGGGTTTGAGCGCGTCCGCCTTGATCGGATGAACGGGCTTGCCCTGCGCATCCACGGGCAAGCGCGCCTTCATCAGATTCCAGACTTCGTTCGAGACGGTGGTGGCGTTGCCGTTGAGATCCATGCTGAACGAGGTGACGATGTCGGCCTTGGTACCGATGCCCACCGCCGCGCCCAGCGGTTGTCCGGCCAGCATGTGCGCGCCATCCAGCTCGCCGGTGATGACGCGATCCAGAACGACCTTCCAGTTCGCCTGCGGCTCCAGCGTCACATACAGCCCTTCATCCTCGAAGAAGCCTTTCTCGTAAGCGATGGCGAGCGGCGCCATGTCGGTGAGCTTGATGAAGCCGAGCTTCAGCTGTTCCTTCTCCAGCTCGAGCTCCGCGGCCGCGGCATGCGTGCTGCCCAACACAGCCACCGTCGTCAGCAGGCAGGCGTGAAACATTGCTTTCAGCATGGATCCGGTCTCTCCCCGAACAAACCACAGAGCAAAAAAAAACGCCGCCGACTTCAGTGCAGGTGATGGCATGCACTGGAGTCGGCGGCGTTGCCGGGCAGGCCCGCTGTTGGGCCCACCGATCGTTGGGGCGAAGAATCGTCCCGTTGCCACTCAGGATTGCAACGACCGTGCCAGCACTACAGCCGCAGGCAGCACCCCGAAAAGACAACGACTTGCAGCACTGGAGCCCACGCATGTGCCACGCCAATGGGCCGCGAGGGAGCAAACATCGAGCGTAGCTGCACGAAGGTCGTGCAGCGATCAGCGCCTCGCGAGCAGTTGCAGATAGGCCGGCAGATCGTCCGGATCGAAGCGCACGCCATCGAACAGGGCCTCGACCTTTGCATCCTCGGCGGGCATGTTTGTCAGTTCCGCCAGTGCCAACCGATATAGATCGGGCCGATAGGTGGCCCGCACTTGCGCCACATGCTCTGGATGGAAAGCAACCTGCCCCCAACGCACCATCTGCGAATAGAACCAGAGCGCGTGGCTCACCCAGGGAAACGTAGCGCTCTGCTCAGCAGGCAAGTAAAACCCAGGCAGGCCTTGTGGCTCCTCTCCTCGCTGCAAGCACAAGCGATTCGACAATCCCCGCAGCAGAATCTCAGCCGGCGCCCCGACGAAGCGCGGCTCCGACAGCAGGCGCGCCAGCTCCGAATGATGCTCGGGCTGCTCGCACCACAGCGCCGCCTTATATAAGGAGCGCACCAGGGCCTGCACTCGATCCGGATGTCGCTGCGCCCATTCCAATCGGCAGCCCAGCACCTTCTCGGGACTCAACCGCCAGATCGCAGTGGTCGGCAACGCGATACAACCCACGCCCACGGAGACGGCCAGACTGTTCCAGGGTTCGCCGACACAGAAGCCGTCGATTTGCCCTTCACGCATCGCATCCACGAGCAAGGGCGGCGGGATCACCACCAATCGCACATCCCGATCCGGATCGATGCCCGATGCGGCGAGCCAGTAGCGCAGCTCATAGTTATGCGCGGAGAACGGATAAACCATCGCGAACGTAAACGGTTGTTTGTTCGCCCGCTCGCGCGCGCGGACCACATTGCGCAGGGCTTCACCCAGCGCTTGTGGGCCTGCCGAGAGCGCGGCGCCTTCAGCGACCATCAGGTCCCACACGCGCAAAGAAACAGTAATGGCATTGCCACCCAAGCCAAGCGACAACGGCGCCGCCATCGGCACTTTGAGATGCCCCACCCCCAGCGTGGATGCGATGGCCATCGGCGCGAGCATGTGCGCGGCGTCGAAGTGGCCGACGACGACGCGATCTCGGATATTCGCCCACGACGTCTCGCGCACGAGCCGCAGGTCCAGGCCTTCTTCGGCCGCGAAGCCCTTCTCGGCCGCGACCGCGAGCGGCGCGCAATCCATCAAGGGAATGAACCCGACGACGGCGGTCACATCATTCATTTGAACAGACTCGATGCAGTCACGACGCTTTGCGCCACCTCGCTCAGCCGGCGGTTCTCGTTCATCGCCGCTTTCCGCAGCAGCGCATACGCTGCCTCCTCGCTCATGCCTCGCTGCTTCATCAGGATGCCCTTGGCCCGCTCCACGATCTTGCGTTCATCGAGCGCCTGCCGGGCGCTATCCAGTTCTTCTCGCAGCCTGTTGAATGCGTGAAAGCGGCTGATCGCCATGTCGAGCACCGCCTTCACTCGCTCCTTCTTCAAACCGTCGACCACATAGGAGCCGACGCCGGCATCCACCGCCGCCTCGATCATGTCGGTATCGGAGCGGTCGACGAACATGGCAATGGGTCGTCGCACCACGCGCGATACCTGGAACATCTGCTCCAGCACGTCGCGATTGGGATTCTCCAGGTCGATGACGATGACCTCGGGATCGATGTCGACGATGCGGCGCATGAGGTTGTGCATCTCGCGCAGCACCGTCACGTTGAGATAGCCGGCTTCCCGCAAGCCCTCTTCGAGAATGCTGGCGCGCATGACGTTCTGATCGACGATCAGAACGCGCAGGGTGGCTTCTGTTTTTGACCTGGCATCGGGCATCGAATGAATGGGATTGCAATGCCTATGCCAGTGCTGCGCCCCTTGCACCATGAGGACGCGCCGGCCAAATCGCACCACTTTAAGCGCGCCGCGCGCGAGACACGCACCACATCTGCGCAATCCCGTGCGTGTGACGACGCCAGATTCAGCGCATTACGCGCCGATCGATCGTGGCATAGCGCTTGCAACATCGAGCCCATCTTGGCTGCTCCAATGCCGGGCGCAGCACCAGTGACTGCCGGTAATCACCTCCGCCCCGCGCGGCCTGTCGCACTCACTGTCCCAACCACCCTCATCTGAAACGAGCCGATGCCTGCGGAGGCCCTCGGTCATGGGTGCAAGATGTCTGTAAAGAAGCTGGTCGTCATCGGTAACGGCATGGTCGGGCAACGCCTGCTCGAACGGCTCGTGGCCGCAACCTCGTCGTATGAAATCAGCGTGCTCTGCGAAGAACCCCGCGCTGCTTACGATCGCGTGCAGCTCACGAGCTTCTTCAATGGCAAGAGTGCCGCTGACCTGTCGCTGGTCAGTGAGGACTTCTTCGAACGCAACGACATTGCGCTGCATTTGAGTGACAGGGCGATTGGGATCGATCGCGACGCCCGCTGCGTACGCACGGCGCAAGGCCGGACCCTGCCCTATGATCGATTGGTGCTGGCCACGGGCTCCTATCCTTTCGTACCGCCAATTGCGGGCCGCGACCGTCCGAACTGCTTCGTCTACCGCACCATCGAAGATCTGGAAGCGATCCGCTCGGCAGCTGCCCAAAGCAAAGTCGGCGTGGTGATTGGCGGCGGTCTGCTCGGCCTCGAAGCCGCCAAGGCGCTGCGTGATCTCGGTTTGAAAACACACGTGGTCGAATTCGCACCGCGGCTGATGGCGGTACAGGTCGATGATGTCGGTGGACGCGTGCTGCGGCAAAAGATCGCCGAAATGGAAGTGGGCATTCACACCGGCAAGAGCACGACAGCCATCGTCGATGGTGAACAGAGCCGTCATCGGTTGCAATTCGCCGACGGCAGCTCGCTCGAGGCGGATATCGTCGTCTTCTCCGCTGGCATTCGACCGCGCGACGAGTTGGCACGCGCCTGCGGGTTGAACGTCGGCGAGCGCGGCGGCATCGTGATCGACAACGACTGCCGCACCTCCGATCCCGACATCTTCGCGATCGGCGAGTGCGCGCTATGGAATGGCAAGCTGTATGGCCTGGTTGCGCCGGGCTACCAGATGGCCAACGTTTGCGCCGCCCGCCTGCAGGATACGGCCGAGCCCTGTTTCGCCGGTGCCGACATGAGCACCAAGCTCAAACTGATGGGCGTCGATGTCGCCTCCATCGGTGATCCCCATTGCTCGATCCCCGGCTCGCGCGCGTACGCCTTCGTCGACGAGCGCAAGCAGGTCTACAAGAAGCTGGTCGTGAACGAGGACGGCACGCGTCTGCTCGGGGGCATTCTCATCGGGGATGCCGAGGATTACGGCGTGCTGCTGAATATGATGCTCGATGGCACGCCACTGCCGTCGAGCCCCGAAGAATTGATCGTGCCGAACTTCGGTGGCTCCGAGCAGCCGAAGCGCGCGGGCGTCGCGGGACTTCCCGCGACGGCGCAGATCTGCTCCTGTAACAACGTCAACAAAGGCGCGATCTGTTCGGCCATTGACGCCGGCTGCACGACCATCGGGGCGTTGAAGAGCTCGACCAAAGCGGCGACTTCGTGCGGTGGCTGCACGGCGCTGGTGACACAGATCCTCAAGGCGGAACTGGCGAGCCGGGGCGTCGCCGTCAACAACAACCTCTGCGAGCACTTCCGCTATTCGCGTCAGCAACTGTTCCATCTGGTACGGGTCGGACAGCTCAAGTCCTTCGATGAAGTGCTCGCGAAGCACGGTCGCGGCATGGGCTGCGACATCTGCAAGCCGACCATCGCATCCATCCTGGCGTCGTGCTGGAACGAATTCGTGTTGAAGCGCGACCAGGCGACGCTTCAGGACACGAACGATTACTACCTCGCCAACATGCAGAAGGACGGCACCTACTCCGTCGTGCCCCGCATCGCCGGCGGTGAAATCACACCGGACAAGCTGATCGTCATCGGCGAGGTGGCGAAGAAGTACGGCCTCTACACCAAGATCACCGGGGGCCAGCGCATCGACCTGTTCGGCGCGCAGGTTCACGAGCTGCCGCTGATCTGGCGCGAGCTGATCGATGCGGGCTTCGAATCGGGACACGCGTACGGCAAGGCGGTGCGAACCGTGAAATCCTGTGTCGGCTCGACCTGGTGCCGCTATGGCGTCCAGGACAGCGTCGGTTACGCCATCGACATCGAGAACCGCTACAAAGGCCTGCGCGCGCCTCACAAGCTCAAGTTCGCCGTGTCCGGCTGCACTCGGGAATGCGCCGAGGCGCAGAGCAAAGACGTGGGGGTGATTGCCACCGAAAAAGGCTGGAATCTTTATGTCTGTGGCAACGGCGGCATGAAGCCCAGGCACGCGGACCTGCTGGCCGCCGACCTGGATCGTCAGACCCTGATCCGCTACATCGACCGCTTCCTGATGTTCTACATCCGCACCGCCGACCGCCTGCAGCGCACGTCGGTGTGGCTCGACAATCTCGAAGGCGGCCTCGACTATCTCAGGCAAGTGGTCATCGAAGACAAGCTCGGCATCGCGGCGGAGCTCGAAGCGGATATGGCGCGCGTCATCGACACCTACGAGTGCGAATGGAAGAAGGCCGTGGAAGACCCGCAAACGCTGAAGCGCTTCCGCCACTTCGTGAACAGCGACCGCACCGATGACAACGTCGTGTTCGTACAGGAGCGCGGGCAGATCCGCCCGGCCACGCACGAGGAACGCGCCCGGCGCCAACGGGAGGCCGTATGAAGCCCACTCACACCTGGAGCAGCGTCTGCTCGTTCGAGGACGTGCTGCCGAACAGCGGGGTCGCTGCTCTGATCGACGGGCGGCAAATCGCCGTGTTCCGGGTTGGCGACGCGATCTACGCGCTCGACAACTACGATCCGCACAGTGAAGCCAACGTGCTCTCGCGCGGGCTGGTCGGGGATATCAACGGCGAGCCCGTGGTCGCCTCCCCTGTTTACAAACATCACTTCAATCTCGCCACCGGCCGTTGCATCGAAGACGCGAATTACTCGGTGCGCGCGTGGCCGACGCGAGTGAGCGACGGCAAGATCTGGATCAAGACCCAGCCGTTGCGCAAGACCACGCGCCGCAGGCTCGTCGTCATCGGCAACGGCATGGCGGGCATGAAAGTGGTCGAGGAGTTGCTCGGCATCTCCGGCCAGCCGTACGACATCACTGTGTTCGGCGCCGAGCCGGTCCCCAATTACAACCGCATCCTGCTCTCGCCCCTGCTGGCCGGCGAGAAACGATTCGACGACATCGTGCTGAATCCGATCCAATGGTATCGGGACAATGGCGTCACGCTGCATCTCGGCGATCCAGCCGTTGCGATCGACCGCGTCCGCCGTCGCGTGCGCTCACGCAATGGCATCGAAGCTGAATACGATCGCCTGCTGCTGGCAACGGGCTCCAATCCCATCGTGCTTCCGGTTCCCGGTAAAGAGCTGCCGGGCGTGGTGACGTTCCGCGACCTGCAGGACGTGAACACGATGCTCGAAGCGGCTCGCACGCACAAGAAGGCCGTCGTCATTGGCGGCGGACTGCTGGGCTTGGAAGCTGCGAATGCGCTGCTGAAGCAAGGCATGCAAGTCACCGTGGTGCACTTGCTGGAAACATTGATGGAGCGACAGCTCGATCCCGTGGCCGCCCAGCTATTGAAACAGTCGCTGGAGAAACGCGGACTGCAATTCCACATGCCGGCAAAGACCACGGCCATTCTTGGCATGGATCGCGTGCGTGCCGTGCAGTTCGCCGACGGCACCCTCATCGAGGCGGATCTCGTCGTCATGGCGGCCGGCATTCGCCCGAATACAGAGCTGGCTCGCGCCGCCGGCCTGCGATGCGACCGCGGCGTGCTGGTCAACGACACGATGCAAACGTTCGATCCCTGCGTGTACGCAGTCGGCGAATGCGTCCAGCATCGAAACAATACGTACGGCCTGGTTGCTCCTCTCTATGAGCAGGCCAGCGTCTGCGCCACCCACCTGGCCGAGCATGGCGTCGGCCGGTATCGCGGATCGATGCTGTCCACCCATCTCAAGGTCACCGGCATCGATCTGTTCTCCGCCGGCGATTTCCTCGGCGGCCCGGGCAGTGAGGCATTGGTGCTGCGGGACTCGAAGCGCGGCATCTATAAACGTATCGTCATCGAGAACAACAAGGTGCGCGGCGCGGTGCTGTATGGCGATACTCGCGACGGTGCCTGGTATTGCGAGCTCATGAACGAGGGCCGCGACGTGGGTCCGCTCCGCGACAAACTGATATTTGGCGAAGCGGTGGCCCGGCCACAGTGAGTATCAGAACGACGTGCCCATATTGTGGCGTCGGGTGCGGCGTCGTCGCGGAAGTCGACGCCGCACGCGGCCGGGTCAACACCAGTGGCGATCCGACTCATCCTGCCAATTACGGACGGCTGTGTTCGAAAGGATCCGCGCTGGGTCAGACGCTCGGCACGGAAGGACGCCTGCTCTATCCGGAAATCAACGGCACGCGCGTGAGCATGGACGCGGCCTTGACCCACGTCGCAAATGGCTTCAAGCGCATCATCGGCGAGAACGGACCTGATGCCGTCGCGCTGTACGTCTCGGGCCAGTTGCTGACCGAGGACTACTACGTCGCCAACAAGCTGATGAAAGGCTTCATCGGCACCGCGAACATCGATACCAACTCCCGACTGTGCATGTCATCCGCGGTCGCCGGCCACAAGCGCGCGTTCGGCGAAGACGTCGTGCCGGCGTGCTACGAGGATCTGGAGCTGGCGGATCTGATCGTTCTGGTCGGCTCGAACACGGCCTGGTGTCATCCCGTACTGTACCAACGGATCGCTCGGGCCAAACAACAGCGGCCGGAAATGAGGATCGTGGTCATCGACCCCCGTCGCACCATGACTGCCGAGATCGCGGATTTGCATCTGCCGGTGCGGAGCGGCAGCGATGTCTGGCTGTTCAATGGGCTGCTCGCATATCTGCATGAACACGGCCACATCGCGGACGAGTTCATCGCGAGCCATACCGAAGGATTGGACGATGCGTTGCAAGTTGCACGCGCATCAGCAGGTGACGTGAGGCAGGTTGCGACCGCCTGCGGCATCGACACGAATCGTCTGCTCGAGTTCTATCGAATGTTCGCCGGGTTCGAGCGGGTCATCACCGCGTTTTCGATGGGCGTGAACCAGTCCTCCGCCGGCACCGACAAGGTCAACAGCATCATCAACTGCCATTTGCTCACTGGCCGCCTCGGTGCCCCAGGCATGGGGCCGTTCTCGATCACCGGCCAACCCAATGCGATGGGCGGCCGCGAAGTCGGCGGGCTCGCCAACATGCTCGCCGCGCACATGGACCTGGAAGACGCGATCCATCGCGAGCGGGTGCGAAGCTTTTGGCGCAGCCCGCGCATCGCCGAACGCGCTGGCCTGAAAGCGGTCGAGCTGTTCGACGCCATTTACGACGGCAAGGTGAAAGCCGTGTGGATCATGGCGACCAATCCGGTCGTCAGCCTGCCCGATGCCGATAAGGTCAAAGAGGCGCTGCGACGTTGCGAGCTGGTCGTCGTGTCCGATTGTTTCGCGGGCACGGACACGAATGCTTTCGCGCACGTGCTGCTACCGGCCGCCGGCTGGGGCGAAAAGGATGGCACTGTCACCAACTCGGAGCGGCGTATCTCGCGTCAGCGTGCATTTCAGCGATTGAGTGGCGAAGCGCGGCCGGACTGGTGGCTGATGTGCGAAGTCGCGCGGCGCATGGGCTTCGATCACGGCTTCAATTACGGCAACGCGCACGAGATCTTCATCGAGCACGCCGCCCTGTCGGCGTTCGAGAACGATGGCGAGCGCGCCTTCGACATCGGCGGTCTGGCCGAGATCAGTTCCACCGAGTACGAGGATCTCGCGCCCATCCAGTGGCCCGTCCCTGAACGCAATCATCCCGGCACGGCGCGCCTGCTTGGAACCGGACGCTTCTATTCCCGCGGTCATCGCGCGCGGTTCGTGCCTACCCCGCCGCGGGGGCCACGTAATCAAGCTGATGCTGAATTTCCGTGGATACTGAACACCGGCCGCATCCGCGATCAATGGCACACGATGACTCGTACCGGTCGCGCACCTCAGCTGAGCACGCACCTATCAGAGCCGTATGTGGACATGCATGCGCAGGACGCGTTGCTATCGGCGGTGAGCGAGGGCCAACTAGCGCGCGTCGAAACGCAGTGGGGCGCACTGGTTGCACGAGTCAGGACCAGCGGCGAAATGCCGCGCGGCTCGATCTTCGTGCCCATCCACTGGAACAGCGCCTTTGCTTCGGACGCTCGCGCTGGCGCATTGGTCAATCCGGTCGTCGACCCGGTCTCCGGCGAGCCCGAGTTCAAACACACGCCGGCGCGCGTCACACCGTTCCCGGTCAACTGGCATGGCTTCGTGCTGACGCGCCGTCCGATAGCAAGCTTGGATGCGACCTGGTGGACTGCCATCCGCGGCACGGCGTTCATGCGCTACGAGATTGCTGGACGGGGCCGCTCACCCGCCTCGGAGTGGGCGCGCCAGACGCTTCACGGTGATCATCCAGACGCGGACTGGGTGGAGTTCTCGGATCCCGCCTGCGGCGTGTATCGATGCGCACTGCTGGCCGACGAGCGCATCGAGGGCTGCGTGTTAATTTCTCCGCGCACCGACCTGCCATCGCGAAGCTGGTTGTCCAATCTGTTCGCGAAGAAGCGCATCAGCGAAACGGATCGCACAGCACTGCTCAATGGCGGACCAACTGGCGCTGCGGAAGACCCGGGCCCGATGGTGTGCTCGTGCTTTGGCGTGGGCCGGAACACCCTGTGCAAGGCTATTGCCCGGGATCGGTTGCAGACCCCGCAGGAGGTGGGGCGCAAGTTGCGGGCAGGCACGAACTGCGGCTCGTGCCTGCCGGAGATCAAGTCGCTGCTGGCCAGATGAGGCCTACTGGAACAGCCCTTTGGATTTGCCCTGACGCAGCACGCCCACCACGATGCCTTCGATGATCAGCGACTGTTCCTTCAAGTCGACGCGGATGGGCTCGAACTCCTCGTTCTCGGGCAACAGCCAGACGATCTTGCCGTCCTGCTTGTAGCGCTTCACCGTCACTTCATTGTCCAGGCGCGCCACCACGACCTGGCGGTTGCGCACTTCCGGCGTGCGGTGCACGGCGACCAGATCGCCGTCCATGATGCCGATGTCTTTCATACTCTGGCCGCGCACCTTGAGCAGGTAATGCGCGCGCGGCTGGAAGATCTTCGGATCGATCTGATAACGGCCTTCGATGTGCTCCTCCGCGAGCATGGGCCTGCCGGCTGCAACTCGACCAATCAGCGGCAGACCCATTTGCTCACGAAGAGAGTCTTTCAATTGAATGCCGCGCGACGCCCCCGGGATGATGTCCAGGACCCCTTTCTTCTGTAGCGCGCGCAGATGTTCCTCGGCGGCGTTCGCGGATTTGAAGCCCATGGCGCTCGCGATCTCGGCCCGCGTGGGCGGCATACCGTTGTCGCGCAGAGATTCCTGAATCAGTTTGACGATCTCGCGTTGCCGGGGCGTCAGTTCGGACACACGTCACCTGTATGGATAACCACCATTTGACTATATATACAGGAGTCGCTCGTAAGTCCGCAAGTCCACAGCGCTCTGCCGATTTCCTGAACGCGGCGGGAAAGTTCACTCCCGCATTTGACGATATTTCGTTGCGCCCGCCGCTGGTCCTGCGCGGCGTGCCGCTGATCGGCATGCCCGGCATCTGCCGACGCGCGTCTTTATATTCACGCCGCGTCAGGGATGCCCATATGAGACCAACCTACACACGTGCAGCTGGCTTCTCGCTCGTCGAGCTCATCACCGGAATGAGCGTCTTCGCCGTCCTGGTCGCGATCGGCGTACCGGCATTCACCAACCTGGTCAGCAATCAACGCATCGCCACCCAGGCCAACTCGGTGGTGGGCGCGCTGAACTACGCCCGCGCCGAAGTTGCCGCGCGTTCCGTGCCAGTCACGGTCTGCGCCGCAAGCAGTGCTGATCGCACCGCCTGCGGCGACTCCACCAACTGGCAGTTCGGCTGGATCATTTTCACCGACCGCAGTGGCAATCCCGGCGTCATCGACGGCACCGACGAAGTGCTGCAAACCGGCGAGCCGCCGGTCGCGGGCTTCGATATCACCGCCTCCCAGGCTTACGTCCGTTTCGGTTTCCGCTCGGGCGAGACCCTCGCGCAGAGCTTCGTGATCCGCCCCGTCAACATGAATCGCTGCTCCATCACCGAGACCCGGGTCATCAACGTCACGGCCACCGGGCGCGTCAGCACTGCCAAGGGCCCTTGCTCATGACGAGTTTGCAACTTCGCTCGCCAGCGACGCAGCGCGGCTTCACGCTGATCGAGATTCTGGTGACCGTGGTCCTGATCTCGGTGGGCCTGCTCGGGGTCGCCGCCCTGCAGCTCACGACGTTGCGCGGCAATCAGGACGCGTACGTGCGCTCGCAGGCCAGTGTGCTGGCGGGCGACATCCTCGATCGGATGCGCGTCAATCCTTTCGACTTCCGCGCAGGCTCGTATTCAGTGGATTTCAATGGCGAAGGCGACGACTCGACGCGCGCCGGTCAGGATCTGCGCGACTGGCAGCGGGACATCGATCGCACGCTGCCCGGGACGGACACCGAGGCTGCGGGCCGCATCGAGCGAACTTACGACGCCGCCACTCGCAGGCATGTCGTGACCGTGACCATTCGCTGGCGTGAGCGCGGCGACGGCAGCGGCGCCGACGAGCAGAACGATACGGACGGTGCCGACGGCGAGTTGCGTCAGTTCCAGACGCGCTCGGAGATCTGAGCCATGCACTCCTCCCGCGGTCCGATGCGCCTCTCCAAACTCAGCATGGCCGGCTTCAGCCTGGTCGAGCTGATGGTCGCCATGGCTCTGAGCCTGCTGCTGCTCGCGGGCGTCGTAGCGATCTTCTCCAGCTCGCGCGTCGCCTACGAGTCCACGGATCAGCTGTCTCGCGTGCAGGAGACCGGCCGGTTCGCGCTGGATCAGTTGTCCCGACACATCCGCTCCGCCGGGTTCTCCGGCTGCTCGCGCCAGCCCACGGCGATCGCCTCGGCCCTGAATGCCGACACGACCGCCACGCTGGAATACGCCTTCATGGACAGTCCGCCGGTGTTGGGCTACGACTCGTCGGGCTCGGGTAGCTGGTCGCCCGCGCTTCATCCAACCATCCAGGGCTTATCGCCCGCCGAAGACAGCGACGTGCTGGTGGTCCGCGGAGCGCGCCTCGACGTCGTGCCGATGCAAGTCACGCAGGACATGGTCGGCGACGATGGCATCACGCTGGATGCCACGGGCGCTCTGCTCGTGAAGAGCGCCGGCAGCGCCAACGGCATCCAGCCGGGTGCTGGCAACGTGCTCATGGCGTACAGCTGCGAAGCCGTGTCGTTCTTCTTCGCGAATGCGTCCGGCAACCAGCTGATTCGCCCCATCGGCGAGAACACCATCCCCGGCAATGTCACCAACAGCACCAGCTATCCCTTCCTGAAGGCCGCCGAAGTCGTGCCGGTCGAGACGGTCATCTACTACGTCGACCAGGCCAGCGCGCCGGCGCCGGAAGGAATGAATTCGCTGTGGCGCAAGGTCGGCGAAACCAATCCCGAAGAGCTGGTGCAAGGCGTCGAGCGGATGCAGATCGAATACGGCGTCGACATGCAGGGCGATCGGGTCGTCGATGAATACCGGCCCGCCGGCACGGTCGCGAACTGGGACCGCGTGGTGTCGGTTCGCATCGCCATGCTGGTGAGCTCCGTCCAGGAATACGGCAACGATCGGGACGAGCGCACTTACCAGCTGCTCGATACCGAAGTTCCGCCGCCCCGCGATCGCCGCCTGCGGGATGTGTTCACGACCACCGTCGGCATCCGCAATCGCGTACGCATCGAGTGATCCGATCGTCTGGCACCTTCATCATGAAACAGCGAAACATTCCTTCTTTCCGTCGGCAACGTGGCGCCGTGCTGATCGTCAGCATGCTGTTGCTGCTGGTGGTCACCATCCTCGCGCTCGGCGCCAGCCAGAGCACGCGCCTGCAGGAGCGCATGGCCGGCAGCCAGCGCAATTTCGAGCTGGCATTCCAGGCCGCCGAAGCGGGCCTGCGCGCCGGCGAGCGCTGGCTCGATCGCGACAGCCTGGTGGCAGCGCCCTCGCCCGGCATCGCGCCCGGCGCGGTCGTCTACGAACGCAACTTCCTGACCGAGTCGTACGCCGGCCGGCTCAGCTACGAAGACCAGGTCGTCGCCGACGACGAGTGGTGGAACACGGTCGCCCAGCCCTACACCGCCGGCACCGCCGCGATCGGTGGCGACGGGCTCGCGTTGGCGGACCCGAGGTTCTACATCGAACAGATCGAAGAAGTGCCGGATGCATTGAGCAAGGCGCCCAGCGGCCCGCAGCCGAGCCGCATCTTCTATCGCGTCGTCGCACGCGGCAAAGGCGGCACGCAGAACGCCAACGTCGTCCTGCACAGCACGTACGTGCGCCGCTTCAACTGACCCTCGAACCAGGCATCGAACCAGCAGCAGGATCACTTTACTGGAATGTTTGCTATGCGCATGGCTGCCACTCTGCTTCGCAAAGCTGGATACAGCGTCACGGTCGCCGCCGCGGTGGCTTTCTCGGCCAGCGCGCCGGCCGGCACGCTCGGACTCTCGGATGCGCCATTGTTTCTGGCCACAGGCGCGCAGCCCAATCTCATCATGGCCATCGACGACTCCGGCTCGATGGACAACGAAACTCTGTTCCCCACCAATGACGGCGCGGCCTGGTGGCGCAGCGGCAGCTCGGGATCGTGTTCCACGAGCGTCGACAACAACAGTTTCGTCGGCTGCAGAAACAACGCCGATGGCACATCGGACATCCCCGTGAGCGGCGCGCTGAACTTCAACAACACCGGCGATTCCTCCGGCACCTGGAAGAAGTACGTCTATCTGTTCCCCAACGGCCTGGGCAGCGGCAACCAGACGGCCCGGCGCCGCTCCGGCGATGGCAACAACGATCACTTCGCGATCCCGCCGCTGCCCGCGTTCGCCTGGTCGCGCTCGCCCGTACACAACGCCGCGTACTTCGATCCGGAGGTCTCGTATTCGCCGTGGAAGGACGGCGGCGGCTATACCTTCACTGCCGCCAGCCCGACTGCGGCGCGCTTCGATCCGGTGTTCGAGACGAACCTGACCGTCGATCTGACCCGCGACATGGCGGGCCGTAACAATGTCTCCACCACCGAGGCCTGCGCCAGCCTGCCAGCGCGCAACTCCGCCGACGACAACTTCTATTTCAAGGTCTATGAAGGCATGACGTTGCCGGAAGGCACCTGCTTCATGGCCGCCGCCAACGGCGGCGACCCGGCGCCGAACTGGCAGGTCGCACGCACCAGCGCGGGCTGCGAGGTCGGCAAGACCAATGGCTGTTTGACCAATTCGACGGTCGGCGGCGTCACCACCCAGCGCGCATTCACGCTGCTGACCGGCACGCGAGTGGCGATCCGCTACTTCCCCGCTACGTTCTGGCTGCCGGCGAACCGCACGCTGGCGGGTTACGGCTATCTCGAATCGAAAAAGATCACCGGCGGCGTGGCCCCGGACGGCACCGCGCTGGTCGGCTACCAGATCAAGCCGGAGAACTTCGAGGCCGGCAAATACGACGCCGCCATCCAGAACTTCGCGAACTGGTTCCAGTACTACCGCAAGCGCCACATGGCGTTGCGCGCCGGCCTGGGCGAATCCTTCAGCACGGTGACGGGCGTGCGCGTCGATGGCTTCACCATCAACGATCGCAGGGACGTGACGATGGCCAGCCTGGACGAGCCGGCCAATCGCACGGCGCTGTATCAGAAGTTTTATCGGGACTGGGTGCGCGGCGGCGGCACGCCCAACCGCAGCGCCGTGGCGAAGATCATCTCCAATTACCAGCGCACCGGCCAGGGTGCACCGATCACCGCCGCCTGCCAGAAGAATTTCGGCATGCTGTTCACCGATGGCTTCTCCAACCAGCCCGCCGCGAGTGACGGGATCACCGGCAACTTCAATGGCGTGGACGCGAACGAGCCGGCTCCGTATCGAGACGCCGTCAACAGCACCATGGCGGATGCGACGCTGAGCGCGTACAGAGGCCCGCTGCGCACCGATTTCGTTCGCGGCAAGGTGATGCCTGCCAAGGAATGCAAGAACCTGCCCGAAGGCCACGTCGGCCCCGAGGACTGCAACACCGACCTGCACATGAATTTCTATGCGGTGACGCTCGGCGCGCGCGGCCTGCAGTTCAATCCCGATGCGGATCAGAATCCCTACGATCCCACCCAATATCCCACCTGGCCGACCAACTTCCCGGCGCGCCATCCTTCGGCGGTCGACGATCTGTGGCACGCGACCATCAACGGCCGCGGTCAGCTGCTCAATGCGCGCAGCCCGAAAGAGATCGCGACCCAGTTGAACACGGTCCTCCGCTCGATCGCCGAGAAAGACAGCACGGCCGGCTCTGTCGCGCTCAACAGCGGCAGCATCACCACGGACTCCATCATCTTCCAGAGCAAGTTCTTCAGCGCCACCTGGACCGGCGAGCTGCTCTCTTACAAGCTCGATCCGGACAACGGCACCTTGCTGTCGAGCTCCGAACGAGGAGCCACCCTGGGCCTGTCGAGCGATCGCAAGATCTTCACCATCAACAGCGCCGGCCAGGGCGTGCCGTTCCAGTTCAATTCAATCAGCGGCGATGCGGTCCGCGTGCGGCAGCTCGCTCCCGACACGGGGCTCACCACGGAGCAGCGGCTGGCGGAAGCGCAGCGCATGCTGAATTACATTCGCGGCGATAGCACCAATGAAGCCCTCGATGGCTACCGCATCCGTGAAGGCAGGAAAGGCGCGGATGCGCCGCTCGGCGACATCGTCAACTCCGGACCGCTGTATGTTTCCAGCCCGCCGTTTCGTTATCGCGACAGCCTGGAAGGCGGCGCGCTCCCGGAGAGCCGCTATTCGAAGTTCGCGATGGACAACAGGGATCGGCAGCCGATGGTTTACGTCGGCGCCAACGACGGCATGCTGCACGCCTTCTACGCGGATGAGGACAAGCGCGGCAGGGAAGCGTTTGCATACGTTCCCGGCGCCGTGTTCTCCAAGCTGCCCGCGCTCGCCTCGCCGAGCTACGGCCACCAGTTCTACGTCGATGGCTCGCCCAGCCTGGGCGATGCTTACTTCGGCGGGCGGTGGCGCACGGTCATCACCGGCGGTCTGAACAAAGGCGGCCAGGGCGTCTACGCCCTGGATGTGACCAATCCCACCAGCTTCAATCAGAACGACGTGCTCTGGGAGTTCACCGACGAGGACGATGCCGACCTCGGCTTCACGTACAGCCAGCCGATCATCTCGCGCCTGCCCAACGGCAAGTGGTACGCCATCTTCGGCAATGGTTACAACAGCATGCTCGACGATGATCCGGCCGACGCCACGCCGGCCACCACGCGCGTGAGCACCACGGGCAACGCGGTGCTGTATCTCGTCGAGCTCGAGTCAGGCGAGGCGATCAAGCTCAATACCGGCGTCGGCTACGCGCAGCGCCCCAAGTCGACCATTCCCTATGGCAATGGCCTGGCGACGCCCTCGGTCGTCGACCTGAACGGGGATGCCAACGCCGATTTCATCTACGCCGGCGATCTGTACGGCAACCTGTGGCGGTTCGATGTGAGAAGTAACAACTCGCAGAACTGGGGCGTGTCCTTCAACGGTGCGCCGCTGTTCAAGGCAGTGAGTCGCGAGAACGAGCCGCAGCCCATCACCGTGCGTCCCGAAGTCGCCCGCGGTCCGCAGGGCAACGGTGTGATCGTGCTGTTCGGCACCGGCAAATATCTGGAAGTGTCCGACCGGCTCACCTCGCCGACGCTGACTCACACCTTCTACGGCATCGTCGATCGCAATGCCCCGGTCACCTACGCTGGTAACAACCGAGCCACGGTGCTCACCCAGCAAACCATCCAGTACGAGGGCCCCTTCCCCGGTTCGAGCACCAAGGTCCGCGTGCCCTCCGACAACGCCCTGGAAGCGGGCAAGCTCGGCTGGTACCTCGATCTGCTGCAGCCCGGCCCGGTCTATCAGGGCGAAAAGCAGGTGACCAATCCGATCGTCCGCAACGGCGCGGTGATCTTCACCACGCTGATTCCCAGCAATGACCCGTGCGACTTCGGCGGCGACAGCTGGCTGATGGAGCTGGACCTGCTCAATGGCGGGCGGCTCGATGTGACACCGTTCGATCTGAATCGCGACGGCGTGTTCGATGACAACGACCTGGTCAGCGGCGCGGAAGGCGGCTCGGGCAGCGCCGAGAACAACGTCGCCGGCGGCATCTTCTCCGAGGAAGGCATCCTGCAGGGCGCCGGCGTGGCCGATGGCCGCCTCGGCACCGAGGAAGACGGCAAGGCGGTTCAATACAAATATCTCTCCGGCAGCAGCGGCCGGGTCCAGCGGGTCATCGAGAATCCGCGACTGGGCGGCAATGGACGGCAATCGTGGCGACAGATCCGCTGATGCGGTCGCCGGCACGATTTTGGAGCAGCAATGAAGGCAACACACCCAATGTCATACGGACAGCGCGGCGTCACACTGGTCGAATTGCTGGTGGTGGTGGTGATCATCGCCATCCTGGCGGCAATCGCCTATCCGAGCTACCGCAGCCAGGTGATGCGCTCGAACCGCACCGAGGCGCGGGTCGCCCTGGAACAGCGCGCGCTGCAGATCGAGAAGTGCTTTACGCGCTTCATGTCATATGCGAGCGAACAGTGCGCCGCCAGCCAGGAAGCGGCCAACGCCCAGACCCCCGAGAGGAACTACCAGGTGACCATCGTGGGCACTGAAACCACCTTCCAGCTGACGGCAACCGCCATCAACGGCCAGGCCGCCGATACGGCCTGTCCGGCCCTGACGATCGACGAACGCGGCCGCCGTCTGCCGGCCGCCTGCTGGTAGCAACTGTCGCGTTCCCACGACGAAAACACGGATGTGCTTTATCGTATTGGCCCAATCTTGTATCCTCCGCGCTCGGCCAAGCTGGCAGCTTTTACAACTAATGAAGCTGGCGAGCCTGGTACACGGGAACCAGCCATAACTCTCGTGTATTAAGAGGCCGTGAAAATTTGTCGCTCTGGTCCTTTTTTATCCGACCCGAAGGGGAAAGAAGTCATGAAGAACACCATCTCCACCACGCTGAAGGCAGGTATTGCTGCGTTGGCGCTCGTTGCCGCCAGCGGCTGCGTGTCCCAGAAGACCGTTGATGAAATCAAGGCCACTGCCGACAAGGCGGTGCAGGACGCCGCCGCTGCCAAGGCTGCTGCCGACTCGGCCGCCAGCGCCGCTCAGTCCGCTCGTTCCGCCGCTGACAGCGCGCAGAGCGCTGCCAACCAGGCTCTGCAGGCCGCTCAGGCCAGCCAGGCTTGCTGTGACGCTACGAACGAGAAGATCGATCGCATGTTCAAGAAGTCGCAGTCGAAGTAATCGACGCCCTTCTCGATCGCAAGATCAAGGAAGCCGCGGAGCAATCCGCGGCTTCTTTTTTTTGGAGATCGGAACTGGAGCCACGGAGCAATCCGCAGCTTCCCGTTACAGCCGCGCGGCGTTTTTGTTTGTGACGTAAAAAAGGCCGCGGATCGCTCCGCGGCCTTTTGCAAACGAGGCGGACCCTACAGCCTTAGCCTGGACTAACTCGGTGGTTTAGGTGACCTTGGCCGCAGGATCCGCGTACGCAGTTTAGCAGTGCGCTCCACTGCGCGTGGGAGCGCAGCAGACTACCGTCCGGCGCTGTCGTTGACGACCTGCACGGTCGATGCGGGATGAAGCATCACCGGCTCGGGAATGCCGCTGGCGCTCTGGAAGGTGCGCTCGGCCTTGGCCCAATCGATCACCACCGAGCGCTCCTGGGTGGCGGCCACCAGCAGCTTGGTGATGTTGGTGAGGCTATGCGTCTCGGCAGTCTCGGTGCCTTCCAGCGGCGTGTGCACTTCCATGAAGAGCTCATCGCCGCGCCAGCCCATCTTGTAGGGCTGATCGACCAGGCGCACCGGCGTGTTCACCGGCACCAGCCCGTAGAGCTCTTTGATGTCTTCCGGGAACATGCGCACGCAGCCGTGGGTCACTTGCATGCCCACGCCCGAAGGCCGATTGGTGCCGTGGATCAGATACGCGCCGCCTGGAATCCCCAGGCGCATGGCGTACTCGCCCAGCGGATTGTCTGGCCCTGGCGGCACCGCCTTGGGCAGCGGACGCCCATCCGCGGCGTGTTCCTTGCGCACCGATTCCGGCGGATACCAGATCGGCTTCTCGCGCTTGCTGACGATGCGTGTCAAACCCAGCGGCGTATGCCAGTCCATGCGCCCGACGCTGATCGGATAGGTACGAACCACCGCGGCCTCGCCCTGCTTGCGCGGCGGAAAATAAAACAATCGATGTTCGGAGAGACTGACGACGATGCCTTCGCGCGGCCCGTCGGGAAGAATGTAACGGGACGGAATCACCACTTCCGTGCCGGCGCCCGGCACCCAGGCATTGACGCCGGGATTGGCCGCGACGATTTCCTCGTAGCCCACGCCGTAGCGCCGGCCGATATCCAGCAGCGTGTCTTCGTGGGCAGCGACCACTTTCTGTACTTCGCCGATCACGGTGTCGTTGCCGACCGGCAAGGTATAAGTCGCGGCGATTGCGCTCGAGGTCGCTGTCAGCAGCAGCGCGGCCCGGATCACATGCTTCAGAAAACGGATCTTCATGAGCGAAAAGTCTAGCAGTTGCGCACGGCCAAGAGTGTGAGCTGGGCGGCGTCCCAGCCAAAGGCAAACAGACCTGTCAACCTCTTAATTATGGGGCTGTGCGCGATTTCAAGCCACTGCGGGCGCCTGCGCCTTCAGCAGAGCGCCGATCTGGCTCGGCACTCCCTTGCGCGCTTCGACCAGGCCGACGCCGATGGCATTGGCGAACGAGACGGTGTCGGCGCTGCCGTGGCTCTTGATCACCACGCCGGTGAGCCCGACCATGCTCGCGCCGTTATACGTGCGCGGATCGAATTCTTTACGTAACGACCTCAGCACCGGCCACGATGCCAGCGCCCCCACGTAGCGCAGCGGATTGCGCGTGTATTCGGTCTTGAGCGCGCCGACCAGCATGTTGGCGAGCCCCTCCATGGTCTTGAGCGCGACGTTGCCGGTGAACCCGTCGGTGACCACGACGTCCACCTCGCCGGAGAAGATATCGTCGCCTTCGACGAAGCCGATGTAGTTCAGCTTGCTCGCCGACAGCAGGCGAGCGGCATCCTGGACGACGCTGTCGCCCTTGGTCTCTTCTTCGCCGATGTTGAGGATGCCGATTCGCGGGCGCGCGATGCCGTGCATGTCGGCGGCTACCACCGAGCCCATCACCGCGAATTGGAACAGGTGCTCGGCGCTGCATTGGGAATTCGCACCGAGATCGAGCATGTGAGTGTGACCATGCCGGGCGCGGATGCGCGAGATGATCGCGGGCCGGTCGATGCCTTCGATGGTCTTGAGGACGAAACGCGCGGTCGCCATCAGCGCACCGGTGTTACCGGCGCTGACGCAGGCGTCCGCCTCGCCGGCTTTCACCAGGTCGATGGCGACGCGCATGGACGAGTCTTTTTTCTTCCGCAGGGCCTCCTGCGGCTTCTCGTCCATGGTCACGACCTGGGTCGCGTCGCGCAGCTGAATACGCGCAAGCAAGCTCTGCTGCGCACCGTGCAACAAGGCTTGAACAGGATCTTTCTGGCCGACCAGCGTGATGCGCAGGTCGGCGTCTCTCTGCAGGGCTGCAAGCGCCGCAGGCACGGTGACCGAGGGGCCATGATCGCCCCCCATGGCGTCCACCGCGATGGTGACCGGCCGGTTGCTCAGATGCGGCACTCGCCAGGCAGCGGCGGATTATTCGGTATCGGGCTTTTCGCGGCTCGCGATCACTTTCTTGCCGCGATAGAAACCATCCGGCGAGATGCGATGACGGGAGTGGGTTTCGCCGGACGTCGGATCGACCGACAGCGCCGGACGCTCGAGGCCGTCGTGCGAGCGGTGCATGCCGCGCTTGGACGGGGTCTTTCGGCTTTTCTGAACAGGCATGACTGATCTCCAAACTATCCAATATCGACGTTGGGATGCTCACTGCTTGCGCAGCAGGTCCCGCAAATTCTGAAACGGCTGATGAGTCTTCCCGGCCGCGTGCTCCGCCGCCTCGGGCTCATCCTCCCGCTCCACTGTCGATGCACTTTCCCCAGGCGCCGCTTCGGCGCAGTCCTCGCGCTCGTGCATGGGCACCAGCGGCAAGGCGAGCAGCACCTGCTCTTCCGCCAGCCACGCCAGATCGAGCCGCGAAGCATTGGCCACCACCGGCTCGTAACCGCCCGGCTCGTCGCTGCGCTCCTGCTCGACCAGCAGCACCTCGAAGGTGTCGTCGAGCTCTACCGTCACCGGCTGCATGCAGCGCTGACAGGTCAGCACGACCGAGCCGTGCAGCTCGCCGCTCACGGCGGGCCGCTCCTCGAACTCGGAAAACTGGAACTTGGCCTCGATCGACGCATCGCCCAGCCCGCCGGCCTCGCGCAGGCGCGGCAGCTCGGCAGCGGAAAATCGTCGTGTAATCGTGCTTCCCGCCCGCGCGCAGACCTCTGCATCGACGATTCTGTCTGCGGGGACGGCCGGGGGTCGCGGCATGGGGCGCGTATACTAGCGGCGACCCCCCATGGTGTCAAAATAAGAAAGGCGTAAATGTTTGTTTTCTCACAGCTTGTAATCCGGCCCGCGGCCGGGTCCACAAACCCGGCCCGGCGACGGCCCCAGGATCGGCCATGAGTCCCCCGGCAGCCCCCTCCAACGGCCTGCGGCTGGTGCTCGCATCCACCTCCCCCTATCGACGGCAACTGCTGGAAAGACTGGGAATTCCGTTCACGGTCGCGGCGTCCAACGTCGACGAGGAGCCGCTCCCGGGCGAGTCCGCCGTCGATCTGGTGCAACGACTGGCGCGAGCCAAGGCCGAGGCGGTCGCCCGCCGGCACACCGACAGCCTGGTCATCGGCTCGGACCAGCTCGCGCTGTGCGGCCGGGACGTGCTGGGCAAGCCGGGCTCCGGCGAGCGCGCCATTGCCCAGCTCAAGTCACTGAGCAACCAGCGCGTGGTGTTCCACACGGCCGTGCATGTCATCAATACCGCTGCGAACAGGAACGAGGGGCACATCGACCTGACCACGGTGCATTTCCGCCAGCTCAGTGACGATGAGATCAAGCGTTACGTCATGCGGGACAAACCGTACGACTGCGCCGGCGGCTTCAAGATGGAAGCGCTCGGCATCACGCTGTTCAACCGGATCGAAAATCAGGACCCGACCGCGCTGATCGGCCTGCCCTTGATCTGGCTGGCCGGCGCGCTACGCAGAAACGGCTTCGACCTGCCCTGATTGAGATTCGGGATCGGGCACTGCCCGACCCTCATGGCGAGACGGCAAGAGGCGCGACTTTTGCCGCTCGCCCGCCGCCGGTGGCGGCGGGGTACATCCCTGTACCCGGGCTACGTTTTTAAGCCTTGTTTCAATTTCTCGATCACCGCCTGCCAGTCGGGCGGTGGCGGCGCGCTCACGGTGAAGGGCTTCGCGCCCTTGCGCTCGAAGGTCAGCGATTGTGCGTGCAGGAACATGCGCTGCAGCCCGAACGGCTTCAGCTTCGCATCCCGCTCGCGATCTCCATATTTCTCGTCGCCTGCGATCGGATGCCCGGCGTGCGCGGCGTGCACACGTATCTGATGAGTGCGGCCCGTGCCCAACGAGATGTCGAGCAACGTCGCCAGCTTGCCGAAATGCTGAAGCGGCTTGAACGTGGTGATCGCCTGCTGCCCCTCCGCATGCACGCGCACCACCCGCTCCCCGCCCTGCTTCAGATTGGTCTTCAGCGGCAGATCGATGGTCTTGGTGCCGAACGGCCAGCGCCCGACGACCAGCGCCAGATAGCGCTTTTCCATGTCGCGCTCTCTCAATAGAGCATGCAGCTCGCGCAGCACCGCGCGCCGCTTGGCCACCAGCAACACACCGCTGGTGTCGCGATCCAGCCGGTGCACCAGCTCCAGCTCCTTCAGCTCGGGATACTTGGCTCGCAGCGCTTCGATGACACCGGCGCTCAAGCCGCTGCCGCCGTGAACGGCGACGCCCGCCGGCTTGTTCACGACGATCAGATCGCGATCCTCGTGAATGATGGCGCCCGAGACGAACTCCCGCAGCGACCGCGAGGGCGCGGTCTTTTCGGCCGCACGCTGCTCGTCGGTCTTTCGCTGCAGGGGGGGCAGACGGATCCGATCCCCGTCCGCCAAGCGCGTCTCGGGCTTGGCGCGCTTGCCGTTCACCCGCACCTCGCCGGTCCGCAAGATGCGGTAAATCAAGCTGCGCGGCACATCCTTCAGGATCCGGCTGAGGAAATTGTCGATGCGCTGTCCGGCATCGCCTTCCCCCGCCTGCACATAGCTGACGCCGCCGCCTTGGCCGGTCTTGGAAGAGGAAACGTTGTCGGGCGAATTCACGGGTGCGGGGCCGGGCATGCGGGGGGATTGGGGAAGCGCTCGTAACTTATTGATTGACCATTGATTGGACATTTGGCCTGTGATATGTTCCGCGACGATTTCAGGTTCGCGCGCGTCCAGACCAGATCCCAATCACCGATCGGTTCAGCGGCGCACGTGCACCGATACGCGGCACTCGAGGGCAACGCTTCCGAAGGGCGCCGCATCTTAGTTGGTTCTGCTCAGACCTGTCAGGGTCGCAGACCATCGCTCGGCCGCGCGAACGGCGATGCCGGAATGACGCACCTCGTATTCCGGGTCGACGCAGCGCCTACGAGCGGGACCGCCAAAGCGACAGGATAAAAAACGCGCCGGATTTCCCCGGTCGACAAGACCCAAGGGACCGCGCTGGCAACATCGGATGAAGACATTCCCCGATCGCTCCTCCCTGCCTCCATGGCTCGCGCCCGCCGTGCGTGATCGCCCGGCCCTTGAATGCTTAGAAGGGCCTCATGAAGAGAATGTTAGTCAACGCGACTCAGGAAGAGGAGTTGCGGGTAGCACTGGTTGATGGACAACGAATTTACGATCTGGATGTAGAAGTCCCGTCACGGGAACAGAAGAAAGCCAACGTTTACAAAGGACGCATCACCCGCGTCGAGCCCAGCCTCGAAGCCTGCTTCGTCGATTACGGCGCGGAGCGCCATGGCTTTCTGCCCCTGAAGGAAGTCTCGCGCGAATACTTCAAGGACGGTCAGTCCCCGGGCGGACGCGGCAACATTCGCGAGCTGCTCCACGAAGGCCAGGAAGTCATCGTCCAGGTCGAAAAGGAAGAACGCGGCAACAAGGGTGCCGCGCTCACCACTTTCATCAGCCTCGCCGGCCGCTTCCTGGTCCTGATGCCGAACAACGCGCGCGCCGGCGGCGTCTCGCGTCGAATCGAAGGTGAAGATCGCGAGCAGCTGCGCGAAGCACTCGACCAGGTGCAGATTCCAGAGGGCATGGGCGCGATCGTGCGCACCGCCGGCGTCGGTCGCTCTGCCGAAGAACTGCAGTGGGACCTCGACAACCTGAAGGAAGTCTGGAATGCGGTGGCCAGCGCCGCCGAAGGCAAGCCCGCGCCCTTCCTGATCTACCAGGAATCCAAAGCCATCATCCGCGCGCTGCGCGACTACCTGTCCGACGACATCGGCGAGATCCTGATCGACAACCAGGAGATCTACGCCGAGGCGCAGCAGTACATGCAGCGCTTCATGCCGGCGGGTCTGCGCAAGCTGAAGTTCTACGAGGACAGCGTGCCGCTGTTCACGCGCTTCCAGATCGAGAACCAGATCGAGTCGGCGCACTCCCATAAGGTCAACCTGCCCTCGGGCGGCTCGATCGTCATCGACCCGACCGAAGCGCTGGTGTCCATCGACATCAACTCGGCGCGCGCCACGCGCGGCAGCGATATCGAAACCACCGCGCTCAACACCAACCTCGAAGCGGCCGACGAAATCGCACGTCAGCTGCGACTGCGCGACCTCGGCGGCCTGATCGTCATCGACTTCATCGACATGGAGTCGCAGAAGAATCAGCGCGCGGTCGAAGATCGCCTGCGCGAGGCCGTGAAGCAGGATCGCGCCCGCATCCAGATCGGCCGCATCTCCCGCTTCGGCTTGCTGGAACTGTCACGGCAGCGCCTGCGTCCCTCGATCGGCGAATCCGCCAGCATCAACTGCCCGCGCTGTAACGGCATGGGCTCGATCCGCAGCGTCGATTCGCTGGCGCTGGCGCTGCTGCGCCTCATCGGCGAAGAGGCTCGCAAAGACCGCACCGTCAAGGTCATTGCACAGCTGCCGGTGGAAGTCGCCACGTATCTCATGAACGAGAAGCGCGAGTGGCTCAACAACATCGAGCACAAGAGCGCCGTCCAAGTCGTCATGGTGCCGAACAAGTACATGGAAACCCCGGCGTACGAAATCCGTCGCGTGCGTGATGACGAAGCCAACCTGCCGGAGAACTCGGCCGTCAGTCATCAGATTCCGGTCGCTCCGCAGCCCTCCGCCGAAGAGATCGCCAAGCGCGAAGAGCGCGCCGCGGCGGCTCAACCGGCGGTCGTGACGTCGACCGTGCCGTCGATCCCACCGCCGCCGACCATCGCGATGGAAACGACCATCGCGCCGCCGGCAAGACCCGAACCCGCCGAGCAGATCGGCATTTTCGTGAAGCTGTGGCGTTTCTTCTTCGGCACGGGCACGCCGCCCGCGCCGGCTGCCGAGCCAGCGCGTCGTGACGGCTCGCGCTCCCGCGCCGACAGTCATCGTCGTGATCGCGATCGTCATGGTCGCGATCGTGATCGTCAGGGCCGCGGGTCGCGCGATCGGGATCGTGATCGCGGCGGCAAGCAGGAACAGCGTGCCGAGAAGCCGGCGCAGGAAGCTCGTCGTGACGGTCAACAACAGCGCCAGGATCGCAAGCACGGCGCTGAAGGCGGACGTACCGAAGCTCGTCCACAACAACAGCAGCGCCAGCAACAGCCTCAGCGTGCGCCCGCCGCTCCAGCTGCGGCAGCTTCGGCTGAAGGTGCAGCGCCGGCGGCTCCGGGAGCCGCGCCGAGCGGTGACGCGCAGCGTTCCGGCGAGCGTGGAGAACGAGGTGAGCGCGGCGGACGCGGTCGTCGTGGTCGCCGCCGTCGTGGCCGCGGTCGCGGCGGTGACGATGGAAACATCGGCGGTGGTCAGGGCGGCGGCGAAGGCCAGGCCCAGGGCGGCAGCGCTCCCAATGCCGGATCGTCAGGTGGCGGTTCGGGGGACCATGCTCCGTCCGCGCCTCGCGAATCGAGCTCGGGTGGCAGCGGTGATTCCGGTGGCGGCGCGCAAAGCCGGCCCGAGTCTCAGCCTCGATCCGAAGCGCCGCGCGAGCAGCCAGCTCGTGAGCACGAGCCTCGCGAGCATGCACCTCGTGAGCATTCGAGCGAGTCATCCCCTGCTCCGGCTCCGAAGCCTCGTGAGCCCGAGTCACAGGCCCCGGCCGCAGCTTCGAGCAACAGTGAGAAATACACTGTGTGGAGCTCGTCGCCGTCGAGCGGCAGCAGCTCATGGGGCGGATCGGGCACGCGTCGCGAAGAGTAAGCGAGCATCGCTGGATTGAAACCGAAGGCCGGCGGGACACCGCCGGCCTTTTTCGTTATCTGTGCCTGTTGCGCAGCTCGGCCACCAGGCCCTGCGCGGCTTCTTCCAGCAGGTCCAGTACTTCCTCGAAGCCCTGCGCGCCGCCGTAGTACGGATCGGGCACGTAGCGCGAAGACGCATTCGGCGCGAATTCCATCAGCAAACGAATGCGCTCGTGTCGAGTCGTCGGCGCACGTCGCCGCAGCTCCCGCAGATTGTCCTCGTCCATCGCCAGAATCAGATCGTAGCGCTCGAAGTCTTCTGCGCAGACCATGCGCGCGCGTAGTCCCGAGAGATCGATGCCGCGACGCCTGGCGGCCTCGATCGAACGCCGATCCGGCGGCGAGCCCACGTGATAATCGTGCGTGCCGGCCGAATCGATCTCGATCCGCAGGTCCGGGGCATGGGTCGACAGCACATGGCGAAACACGCCTTCCGCCGATGGCGAGCGGCATATATTTCCCATGCAAACGAACAAGATTCGATAGTTGCTGCTCATGACATCATCAATCGCACATTCGGCGGCGGTCAGCAACCGCTGCGTGCTTTGCTGAAACCGGCACTCGCGTGTTCCCCTAATCGTAAGTGCGAATGGGCGGCCTCGCGAGGTCCACGTACAAAAACGCCGCATCGGCCGTTCGCGGTCACGACGATTTAGATGATGCCGCCGCCCTGTTGCTCCCCCCGCTCTCTTGCCTTCGCCACGGATACGGCTGATGCCCAAAGCGCAGCATGACTTCGCGGAGGGTGATCGGGTCAGAGCGCCGCGCCGTCCGGGATTTCCTGACGGTACGGTGCTGAGATTGATGGACTTGGGTTATTTACTGATTCGCTGGGACAGCGATGTGCTGGAGACCGCACATCACTCCGAGCTCGTCAAGCTGAGCGAACAGCGCCGCTGAGCGACATTCATGCGCCCAGCGCAGCGCGCACTCGGATGAGATCGCTTTCTGTATCCACGCCCGCCGGCGGCGGCTCCGCAGCCACAGCGACGACGAGTTTCATTCCGGCCTGCAACGCGCGCAGTTGTTCCAGCTTCTCCGTGAGCTCCAGCTCCGCTGGCGCCAGCGCGGTCACGCGCTGCAAAGCTTCCACTCGATAGGCATAGATGCCCAAGTGACGCTGCGCGCCGGCGAAGCTCACCTGGCTCGCCAATCCCTGCGCTGCGCCGTCACGTGTCCACGGAATCGGCGCACGACTGAAATACAACGCAGTGCCATCGTTCGCCGTCACGACTTTCACGACGTTCGGATCGAGGAATTCGTGCAGGCTGGTGATGGGTGTCGACAATGTCGCGATGTCGGCATCGGCGTGCTGTTCGAGCAGTCCAGCCACCTGGACCACCAATGCCGGCGGCAGCAAGGGCTCGTCGCCTTGCACGTTCACGACGATGGTGCGCTCGTCCCAGCCGCGCTTGCTCGCGACCTCGGCAATTCGATCCGTGCCGGAGAGATGATTCTCGCTCGTCATCATCGCGATCGACTGCTGCGAACGCGGATCGATGGCGACGCCGGCAATGCGCGCGTCATCCGTCGCAACCAGCACTTCGTCGGCACCGCTGCGCACCGCCGCCGAGATCACCCACTGGATCATCGGACGGCCGGCAATATCCAGCAGCGGCTTCGCCGGCAACCGTGCCGACGCGTAACGCGCCGGGATGACGACTTTGAACTGCACATCAATCCTTCAGCAACGGATCCATGGGCTCCAGCGTGCGAGCTTCGTCTTCGAGCATCACGGGAATGCCGTCGCGAATGGGGTACGCCAGCCGATCGGCACGGCAGATCAGCAGTTGCTGTGCCTTGGCGTACTGCAAGGGCCCCTTGCAGAGCGGACAGGCGAGGATATCTAGCAATTTGGAGTCCATGGACGCTCCAATCATCGGTTGGCAGCCAGTACGCGATCGAGCAAACGATCGATGGCCTGCGCGTCGGCCTCGCTGATCGCGACTTCCAGGCGCACCGCCCAGCAATTCGCGAGGCGCGAAGCGTCGGCGCCGGGCGGGCATTTTACTGCATCCTTCTCGGTCATTAGCACCGGCGCGTCGTCGGGGAAGGCAATGTCCGCTTCGGTGAGCCGGGCGTGATCCGGCAAAGGATGCGCATCCACGGCGAGACCCAGCCCGGTCAGCGCGTCGAAAAACGCCTGTGGATTGCCGATACCGGCGACGGCGTGCACTCGACAGCCCACGAAGCTCTGTAACGAGCGGCGCTCGCCGGTGCCCAGCGACACGGCATCGCCGAGCGCTGGCGTGGTCACGATCGCATTGGGCAGGTTGTGGGAGGACGACGCCGGCTGAGCGCGTCGGGTAAGGACCTGCAGATCCACGCTGTGCAACCGACTCGGCGGCTCCCGCAGCGGGCCGGCGGGCAACAGACGGCCATTCCCCAATCCGCGTCGCTCATCGATCACCGCAATCTCGAGATCGCGGGCCAGACGATAGTGCTGCAAGCCGTCATCGCACACGATCACCGCAGCGCCACGCTCGATGGCCCGATTCGCAGCGGCTACTCGATCAGGCCCTGCGACGACCAGCGAGCCCGTTCGGCGAGCGAGTAACACGGCTTCATCGCCGACTTCGTCGGCGGACGTTTCGCCACTCACATCGCGCGGCCACTGCGTTGATGTCCCGCCGTAACCTCGCAAGACGATGCCAACCTGCACACCTCGCGCGCGCAAGCGCTCGGCGAGCCAGATCGTCATGGGAGTCTTACCAGTTCCGCCGACGGTGATGTTGCCGACGACGACCACCGGACGTGAAACGCGAAACGATTGCGACCAGCCGCGCCGATAAGCCGCGCGGCGGACAGCAGCAATGCCAGCAAACAACCAGGACAGAGGCAGGAGCAGCAGCGAGAACCACCGCGCGTGGCGCTCGTACCAGACCCGTTGCAGAAACGTATCCATCAGCCGGCACCACCACGTAACCGCCCGCCCCGCTCGGCGGCTGCCGGGTTATCGTGCCTGCCGTCGCTTTGCTCGCAACAGCACTCGCTGAAAAGCCAAACGAACGATGTGTCGAGCGCGCCCGTGCTGGCCGCCGCCATTGTCATGCGTTGAACTGCATCGCATGCAGGGTCGCGTACTGTCCTTGTTTCGCGATCAGCTCGGCGTGCGTGCCGCTTTCGATGATCCGGCCGGCTTCCATGACCAGAATGCGGTCCGCCTTCTCCACCGTCGAGAGCCGATGCGCGATGACCAGCGTCGTACGGTTGTGCATGAGCTCGTCGAG
The DNA here is from genome assembly GCF_937958065.1 of uncultured Steroidobacter sp. GTDB lineage: Bacteria > Pseudomonadota > Gammaproteobacteria > Steroidobacterales > Steroidobacteraceae > Steroidobacter. The sequence goes on along the minus strand of NZ_CALFXI010000081.1, from coordinate 45,168 downwards.
CGCCGCCTGAATGAAACGCTCGGACTCGGTATCGAGCGCCGAGGTGGCCTCATCCAGAATCAGGATGGGGGCATTCTTCAGCAAGGCGCGTGCAATCGAGATGCGCTGCCGCTGGCCGCCCGACAACAGCACGCCGCGATCTCCGATCATCGTATCGAGCCCCGCCGGCAGCTCGCGCACGAAGTCCATGACCAGCGCCGCTTCGGCGGCCCGCTCGATCTGCTCGTCGGAAGCTTTGCGACCGAAGGCGATGTTGGCGCGGATGGTGTCGTTGAATACCACGACATCCTGACTGACGACCGCGATCTGCTCGCGCAGACTGTTCAGCTGATACTCGTGCAGCTCGTGGCCATCGACGCGAATCGTGCCCGCATCGGGCTCGTAGAAGCGCGGCAACAGATTCACCAGCGTGGACTTGCCGCTGCCCGAGCGGCCGACGATGGCGACCACCTCGCCCGCCGCGACGTTCAGATTCACATCGTGCAGGGCCACGCCGTTGCCGACCGGGTACGTGAAAGAAACATTGCGATACTCGATGTCGCCGCGTACGCGCTCGGCGACCAGCTGACCGCCTTCCGGCTCGGGCTCCTCGTCCAGCAGCTGAAAAATGCTCTGGCCGGCGGCGATGCCCTGCTGCAGCGGCCCCGACACGCCCACGAGCGCACGCAACGGCTGAGCGATACCGACCAGCGCCACGAAGAACGCCAGCAGGTCGCCCATGCTCTGGCGCCCGTGAATCGCATCGGCAATGGCGATGGACAGCACGATGGCCGAGCCCGTCGCGGTCACCATCTGCACCACCGGATTCGACAGGCCCTTGGTGAGCACCAGGCGCATGTGCGAGCGGCGGTTGTGCTCGTTCACGCCTTCGAACTGCCCTGCCTGATAGCTTTCGGCGTTGTAGACCTTGATGACGCGCGGCGCTTCCAACGTTTCTTTGGCGATGCGCGTGATGTCGCCCATCGAATCCTGAATGCGATGGCTGTAGCGGCGAAACTTCTTGTTGATGATGCCGATCAGCCACGCCACCAGCGGGCCCATGATCAACGCGATCGCCGCCAGGCGCGCGTTGAAATAAAACAGCGCGACGATCGAGCCGATGATGGTCAGCGCCTCACGCAAGGTGATCAGAATCGAGTCGGTCGCGGCCTGGCCGATCTGCTCGGTGTTGTAGGTGAGCTTGGTCAGCAGCACGCTGCTGGAGTTGCGGTCGAAGTAACCGACCGGCAGCTGCACGATGCGCCCGAAGATCTGGCCGCGCAGCCGCTTGACGATCTGCCGGCCGACATAGCCCATGCAGTACGTCTGGGTGAAATCGCCGAGACCGCGCAGCAGGAACAAACCGACCAGTGCCAGCGGCAGCCAGACGATGGTGCGCGGATCGCGGTTCTCGAACGTGCCGTCGCCGAACACTTTGGCGAACGCGGTGAAGCTCACCATGCTGATCGAGAACACGATCGCGCCGAGCATGCCGAGCGCGAACATGCCGCGATGAGGCCGCAGGTAGCCGATCAGGCGCCGGTAGGTCTGCCAGGCATCGGCCGGCATGGAGGCCTTCGAGCCGCGATCGGAACGTGACATGGTGAGGGGGACGTTCTTCTGGGGGACGTCGCTACTGGGTCGAGCCCGAGTTGCTCTGATCGTTGACTGTGGCAATGCTGATAGCCTTGAATCCGAGGCGGCCGAGCACGTCCATGGCCGTCACCACCGACTGATGCGTGCTGCGCGCATCGGCTCGGATGGTAACCGGCAGGTCGCGCCGCTCGCCAGCGAGCTTGGAGACCGCGGCCGATAACGTCGCGGGGCTGGTGTTGATCAACACCTGGCCATTGACACGATACTCGCCGGTGGCGGTCACGGCCACCTCGATGGGATCCTTTTTCTGATCCGCCGCCGGCTCGTTGCTGGCCTGGGGCAGCTGCAGCTTGATGCGGGACTCGTCCACGAAGGTGGTCGACACCATGAAGAAGATGAGCAGCAGCAGCACCACGTCGATCAGCGACGTGAGGTTCATCTCCGGCTCTTCGTGGTCCTTGGGCCGCAGGTTCATGCCGCTTCCCGCGCCTGCGGCTGGGCTTCCAGGGCCTCGACCAGCTTGATGGCTTCCTTTTCCATCTGCACCACCAGCGTCTGCACGCGGCCGCGCAGGTATTTGTAGGCCAGCAGCGCCGGAATGGCGACCGTAAGGCCCGCGGCGGTGGTAATCAGCGCCTCGGCGATGCCCCCGGCCAGGCTGGCCGGATTGCCGATGCCCGCGGTGGTGATGGCGTTGAAGGTGCGGATCATGCCGAACACGGTGCCGAGCAGGCCCATGAGCGGCGACAGCGAGGCGATGGTGCCGAGCGTGCCGATGAAGCGGTCCAGCTCGTGCACCACGTGCCGGCCGGTGTCCTCGATGGCCTCGCGGATCACCCCACGATCGCGATTGCGATTGGCGAGCCCGGCGGCCAGGATCTTGCCCAGCGGCGAGTTCTGCTGAAGCGCGGCGATGTGCTTGTCCTGAATCTGCCCCTGCTCTACCCAGAGCCACACCTTTTCGGTGAGCTCCGCGGGCAGGACGCGCTTGGTCTGCAGGGTCCAGAGACGTTCCAGAAAAATGGCTGCGGTCACGATGGAGGCGAGGATGATGGGCCCCATCATGATGCCGCCGGCTTTCACGATTTCGAACATGACAGTGTTTGCTGTGACCGTGTATGGGGAGCCGGGTTATTCGCCGCATACTAGCAGCTTTCGTCCCAGCAGCATCACTACCGGCTCCAGTACCTTCGCTGTGTGTGACGGTGCTCGCGAACCTGCAAACCGGCGGCGCTGAATGTGACGGTGATTGCACCGCTCGCACTGGTGTCGTAGCAGCGAGCGCCCGCCTCCTGCCAGCGCGCCACCACCGCCGGACGTGGGAAATTCCAGCGATTGCGATAGCCGGTGGAAAAAATCGTCACATCCGGCCGCACGGCCGCGACGAATAGCGAACTCGAGGAAGTGTCACTGCCGTGGTGAGGCGCGACCACGACCGTAGCTCGCGGCAGTCCCTGTTCCAGCAGCTGACGTTCAGCGTCGGCCTCGATGTCCCCGGTCAGCAGCGCGGCGCCGTGCTCGCCCTGGATCAGCAACACGCATGAACTATCGTTGCGGCTTGCCGGGCGTGTCTGCGCTTTGGAAGGGGCGCTCGGATGAAGGACGGTGAATCGCACGCCATCCCATTGCCATTGCTGTCCGCGCTCGCAGCCGGCGCTGGTCGAAGATGCCTCGACCGAAGGGCCGATCGATAAGGCTCGAACACGCAGTCCCGCCAGCAACTCGGGCAAGCCGCCGCTGTGATCCTGATCGCCATGACTCACCATCAACGTATCGATGCTGCGCACATCGCGATGGCGCAGAAACGGCAGCACGGCCAATTCCGCAGCGCTGCGGCCCGATGGATACACCGGCCCTGTGTCATACGCCAACGTGCGCGAGTGCGTCCGCACGACCGCGGCCAGGCCCTGCCCCACATCGAGCACCGTCAGTTCGAACGTGCCCGGCGGCGGGGTCGGTGCGCGATAGAACATCATCGGCAAGCACAGCAATGCGCCGGTCAGGCGCAACGGCCAGATCGCCGGTAACGTCAAGAACAACACGCCGACCACCAGCGCGACGAAGATCGGTAGCGATGGCTGCGGCGCATGCCAGACCGCGAGCGGCTGCCGCGCGAGCCACTCCAGTACCGGCCAGCCTGCATCGAGCAATGACGCAGGAAGCTTCAGCAACGCAGCGCCGAGCACAGGATGGATCATTGCGGCCACGGCACCGACCAGCACGCCCGGCACGATCAAGAGCGTGAATAAAGGAATGGCCAGCGCATTCGCGACCGGTGATACGAGCGACAGATTGCCGAACGCCATCAGCAACACCGGGATCAGTCCGATCGTCACGGCCCATTGCACGCGGCTGAAGCTCGCGATCATCCCCTCGCGAGCGAGGCGCCCCGACGTCGCCACGAGAATGACCAGCACCGCGACGAACGAGAGCCATGCGCCGACTGCAAGAGGCGCAAACGGATCGAGCAGCAGGACGGCGAGCAATGCCAGGCTCAGCGATCGGCCGATAGCCAGCGGCCGCCGCCACCAGCGCAGGCCGAAATAAATACACAGCATCACGAGCGTACGCTGCGTGGGAATGGACAGCCCCGCGAGCGCCGAATAGACCAGTGCAGCAGCAAGGCCGGCGAGCACCTGGCCGTGCATTGCCGTCAATCCAAGCGACTGAGCACGACGCCATCGAACGATGCAACCGCCCGCCCAGGCCGCGAGCATTGCCACCATGCCGATGTGCAGACCGGAGATCGCCATCAGGTGAGTCGTACCCGTCGCCGCGAACACCCGCCACTGCTGCGCCTGCATGGCACTGGTCTCGCCAATCGCCAGTCCCTGCAGGACGCCAAGCATCCGGTGATCGCCAACGGCACTGGCCATGCGCGCACCTATCCAGGCGCGTGTTTGCTCGATGGCATAACGATAGCCCGCCGCCTGCAAGCGACGATTGCCGGCGTCGTCGCGCACATAGCCGACCGCGCCAATGCCTTCCCGAAACAAATGAGCTTCGTAATCGAATCCGCCCGGATTGGCGAAGCCGTTGCGGCGTTTCAAACGAACCGTGAGCTGCCACTGGTCGCCCGGCCAGGGCGGCGCTGGCGCCCGATACCAGGTCAGCCGCAAGCGTCGTGGAACGCCGGGTGCCGCATCGACCACATCGAAGACGAACTGCGGATCGACTTGCGGATCGGGCAACGAAGCAATGAAACCGCGGACCGTCAGGTCGTGCCCTTCGAGCGCGGGCGGCAGATCGTTCGCGAGTCGCCACGCTGCGTGCCCCCAAGCCCACGCTGCCCCGAGCAAGAGCGCAATGAAGATCGTAGCGATACTGAAACCGCCGGCCTCGGGCGGTGCGCGGCATCTCCCTACGAGCAGCATCGACGCCGCCAGCCCCAGGACCACCAGCCATGCAAGCGCTGGCAGCCGGGGCAAACCGTGAATCAGGCAGTGGCCTGCCAGGAATGCAGGGGCAATCGCACCCATCGCGCCTCCTTGCGCGTAAACAAATTCATCGCGGGCAGCCAGCGCGACTGAGATAATTCGCGCTCGAGCCCCTGCCTCTACATCGAATGCCCCGACGAGTCTTCAAACCGCTCAGCCGCCAGCGCCATCGCTGGAAGGATCGCTGGTTCATGCGGCCGTTCCGGCTGCTGCTGGAGCATCCGGTGTACTGGACCTTGAACCGGCGCAATGTGACGCGCGCGTTCGCGCTCGGCCTGCTGATCGCCTTCGTGCCGATCCCCGTACACATTCTGCTCGCGACCGTTCTGGCGCTGGCGTTGCGCCTGAACGTGCCCGCCGCCATCTTCGGCACGTTCCTGACCAATCCGTTGACCATGGTGCCGATGTACATGGGCGCCTACTGGGTCGGCTGCCATCTGCTCGACGTCAATATTCATCCCATCGCATTCACCATGAGCTGGGAGTGGCTGACGACGCAGCTGCTGCCGATCTGGAAACCGTTTCTGCTGGGCTGCCTGGTGCTCGGCCTGAGCGCGGCCATCCTCGGTTATGCGGTGCTCGGCGGCATCTGGCATCTCAGCCTGGTGCTGAAATATCACGAGCGCAAAGGCGCCAGTACCTTGAAAGCGTCGGCGAAAGCCGAGAAATAGCTACTCGTGCAGGCGGCCGTCGCTCAACGTGAGCGAACGTTGCAACTGCGCGGCCAGCTCCGGCGCATGGGTCACGATGATCAGCGCGGTGCCCAGCTCACGATTCAACTCCAACATGAGCTCGAACACCTGGCGCGCATTCGCGCCATCGAGATTGCCCGTGGGCTCATCCGCCAACACGACGGGCGGACGCGTTACCAGCGCACGAGCCACGGCGGCACGCTGACGTTCACCACCGGACAACTGCCCCGGTCGATGCTCCAGACGCGCTCCCAAGCCCACCCGCTCCAGCAATTGGCGTGCTTGCGACCGCGCCTCTTCCACTGACACGCGACGAATCAGCAGCGGCATCGCGACGTTCTCCAGCGCCGTGAATTCCGGCAGCAAGTGATGGAACTGATACACGAAGCCGAGCGCCCGATTGCGCAGATCGCCGCGCTCCTTGTCGGAGAGCTGGCTGATTTCCTGACCCGCGATGCGCACCGTGCCCGAGGTGGGCAGATCCAATCCGCCCAACAGCTGCAGCAGCGTGGTCTTGCCCGAGCCGGACGCGCCCACGATGGCGACGCGCTCGCCGGGATGAATGGCGAGATCGATGCCCTTGAGCACGTCCACGCGGGTGTCGCCCTGCTGGAAATGTTTGGTCAGATTGTCACAGGCCAGAACCGGATCGGACATGAAGTTCTCTTGTTGGGTGGGCGAGGATCCGTCAGCTCAATCGTGCCGCAAGGACTGCGCAGGCTGAGTGCGCGCCGCGCGCCAGGCCGGATACAACGTCGACAGCGAACATAGCAGGAAGGTGGTCACACTGATCTTGAGCACATCGGGCCACTGCACCGTCGCCGGCAGGTCGCTGATGTAATAAACCTTGGCATCCAGGAAATGCACCCCGAGCACCGCTTCCAGGCCGTGGATCAGGGTTTCCAGGTTGACCGAGATGAGGATGCCGAGCGCCACGCCCGCGACCGTGCCGATGAAGCCGATCGCCGTCCCTTGCGTCATGAAGATGGTCAGAATGCCGCGCGGCGAGGCGCCGATGGTGCGCAGGATCGCGATGTCGGTGCGCTTGTCCTTCACGACCATGACCAGCGTCGAGACGATGTTGAACGCCGCGACCGCGACCACCAGCAGCAGGATCAGGAACATCGCCGACTTGGTGAGCTGGATGGAGCGGAAGAAATTGGCGTGCTTGCGCGTCCAGTCGTCGATGTAATAGCCGCCGCCCAACGACAACGCCAGCTCGCGCACCAGGTGCGGCGCCTGGAACATATCGGCGAGCTTCAGACGCAGACCGGTCACGTCATCCCCCATCCGATACAGGCGCCCCGCGTCCTGCAGATTCACATAGGCGAGATTGCGGTCGAACTCGTACATGGCGGCATTGAAAATGCCAACCACTTTGAAGGCACGGTAGACCGGCATCACACCCACCGGCGTGGTCTTGCGCTGCGGCGTGACGACCACGACCCGATCGCCCAACGACACATTCAGATTCTTGGCGAGCTCCACGCCGAGCACGATGCCGAAGCCGCCGGGCTTCAGCTCATCGAACGAACCCTGCGCCATTTTCTCGGTGATCGAGGTGACGTTGCGCTCGAAATCGGGCAGCACGCCGGTGATCATCGCCCCGCTGCTCTTCGGCCCGGCCATCAGCAGCGCCTGCGCCTCGATATAAGGTGCCGAGGCCAGCACTTCGGGATGCTCGTCGATCTTCGCGGCGGTGCCCTGCCAGTCCGGCAGGCCCGAGCCGAACGCGCTGATCGTGGCGTGCGCCGTCAGGCTCAGAATTCGACCGCGCACCTCGCGCTCGAACCCGTTCATCACCGACAGCACGACGATGAGCACCGCCACGCCGATGGCGATGCCGAGCATGGAAATGGTCGAGATGAAGGAGACGAATCGATTGCCGCGATTCGAGCGCAGATAGCGGCGACCGATCAGGAACTCGTAACGCTTACTCATAGCGCAACGCTTCCGCCGGCTCGGTGGCCGCGCCTCGCAGCGACGGATAGATCGTCGCCACCACCGTCAGCACCAACGCCGTCACGGTGATGCCGATGACCTGCGGCCACTGCACCTCGGAGGGCATGTCCGAAATCACGAACACCGTGGGATCGAACACCTTGGCGCCAAACAGTCCTTCCAGGAACGGCACGATGGTCGACACGTTGAATGCCAGCGACAACCCCACGATCAATCCCAGCAGCGCGCCAAACCAGCCGATCAACACGCCTTGCGTCATGAACACGCCAACGACGGCCCGCGGCGTCATGCCGACGGTACGCAGAATGGCAATGTCCGTGCGCTTCTCGTTCACGACCATGACCAGCGCCGCGACGATGTTGAACGCGGCCACGGCGACGATGAGCATCAGGATCAAGGTCATCATGGTCTTCTCGATGCGCACCGCCCGGAAATAGCTGGCGTTCTCGATCGACCAGTCGCTCACTTTGAACTGGCCGCCGAGGTCCTGGTTGATCTGCGGGGTCCGCACCGGCGCAGCGAAGATGTCGTTGAACTTCAGGCGCAGCCCGTTCGGCATGCCATGCGTGCCCGCGAGCCCGGACGCATCCTGCAGATGGATCAGCGCGAGCACGTTGTCGTGCTCCTGCGCGCCGACCTCGAACACGCCGCTGACGATGAAGTTCTGAATGCGAGGCTTCAGATCGATGCCGCTGACCACCCCCTCGCCCTGTGCCGCGAGCGCCGGCACGAGCACGGTGATCTCATCGCCCACTCTCGCGTCGAGCGCATAGGCGAGACCGGCCCCAAGAATGATGTGCTGCTCGCCCGCAATCAGCTCGTCGAAGCTGCCGACCTGCATGTGGGCGCCGATATCGGAGACCTCCGATTCCAGCTTGGGATCGACGCCGCGGATCAGCGCCGCCCGCATGTCGGCACCGCGCCCCAGCATGCCCTGCAGGTCGATATAAGGAGCGACGCCGACCACGCCGTCCTCCTTGCGGATCCGATCCGCGAGCGCCGGCCAGTCCGCGAGCTGTTCAGGTTCGCCGGACAGGGTCGCATGGGAGGCCAGGCTCAGCAGTCGGCCCCGCAGCTCGCCTTCCAGCCCGTTCATGACCGAAATCACCGTGATCAGCGCCGCCACCCCGACGCAGATGCCCAGCATCGAAACCCAACTGATGAACGAGACGAAGAAGCCTTGGCTGCGGCTGCGCACGTAACGCAGCCCGATGTAAAGCGGCAGGGGGTGGAACATGTGTCTCCTTTCGGGGCGGGCAAGGCTACCTTGGCCCGGCCCTGATGGAAACTGGCCCGGAACTGTGAACTGCGACAACAAATCGCGGTGCCGAGCTTGGCCCTTATGTAAGCCCTGCTATACAGTCCTGCCGGCCCTGGAGGGCCGGTCTTCGAGGAGGGTGTATGAGCTTTCAGATTCGCCCCAAGCTGCGTTCCAAGCTGCCGCTGCTGGCGGCCCTGGCCGTATCCGCGGCCGCGACGGCCGTGCAGGCCGACGAGCTGACCACCCCGCCCGCCCCCTCCGCCACCCAGCAGGCCAATCTGCCGGCCCGCGGCATGTCCATGGACAAGGTCGAAGCCCAGTTCGGCTCGCCCAGCGAACGCCTGCCCGCCGTCGGCGAACCCCCGATCACGCGCTGGAAATACCCCGGCTTCGAGGTCTACTTCGAGCATCACCTGGTGATTCACACCGTCGTCATTGGCTGACGCCCCCGCCGCCCTCAGGTTCTCTCTGGTAGAGTCATCGCCCCTTCGGGGACGCCATGCGGCGTCGACCCGAGTGTTCGCTATTTCAACCGACCCCCGACGCCCCCATTAAGGCGAGCGATGACCGACTCCGACCGTCCGATTCTCCCCAGCCGAACGCAACTGCAGGTCCGTTGGGGCCAACTCTATGGCTCCGCGACTGCGTTGTGGTTGGCGCAGGCCGCACGCAAGTCCTCTCAGCCGATGCTGGTGATCGCGCACGACGCGCGACAGGCCAGCCGCACCGAGGACGAGCTGCGCTTCTTCTGCGAGCCCGGCACGCTCATCGAAACCTTCGCCGGCTGGGAAACCCTGCCCTACGACCTGTTCTCGCCGCATCCCGACATCGTGTCGCAACGGCTGCGACTGTTGTCGACCCTACCGCGGATGACCAAGGGCATCGTCATCGTGGACCTGGAAACGATGCTGCAGCGGCTGCCGCCGCAGGCGTACATCGACGCGCATGCCTTCGATCTCAGAGCCGGGGAAACGTTCGATGTCGCCGCGTTTCGCGATCGCCTCGCGGGCGCCGGTTACGTCGCAAGCTCACAGGTGATGGCGCCGGGCGAGTTCGCGGTGCGCGGCTCGATCATCGACCTGTATCCGATGGGCAGCGACACGCCCTACCGGCTCGACATGTTCGATGACGAGGTCGAGTCGATCCGCAAATTCGATCCCGAAACGCAACGCTCCGGCGAGAAGGTGCCGGCGCTTCGTTTGCTGCCCGCACGCGAGTTCCCGCTCACGGCCGAAGGCATCCAGAACTTCAAGCGCCGCTTCCGCAATCGCTTCCCCGGCGATCTGACGCGCATGTCGATCTATCGCGATATCGCCGAAGGCGCGCCGCCGCCGGGCATCGAGTACTACCTGCCGCTGTTCTTCGACAAGACCTCGACCCTGCTCGATTACCTGCCGCAGAACACCATCATCGCGGTCGAGCGCGAGATCGAGTCGATGGCCGCGCAGGCGTTCGCGGAAGTCGAAAGCCGCTATGAGCAACGCGGTCACGACGTCGATCGACCGATCCTGTTGCCGCGTGAAGTGTTCATGCCGGTCGCGGAGTTCATGCAACGAATGACTTCGTATCGGCGCATCGAGCTGTCGCGCGTCGAGTTGGATCCGCTCACTCAAACGGTGCCCTATCAGAACTTCGCGACGCGCGTGCCGCCTAGCCTGCGCGTCGATCAGCGCAGCGAGGAGCCCGCGCGCGAGCTGGTGAATTTTCTGAGCGCGTTCCCCGGACGCGTGCTGCTCGCGGCCGAATCCGCCGGTCGACGCGAGATGCTGCTCGATCTGCTGAACAAGAGTCATCAACGGCCGCAGCTGGTGGAGAGCTGGTCGGCATTCCAGGACAGCAACGAGCGCCTCGCGATCACGGTGTCGCCGATCTCGACCGGCCTGCAGCTGGATGAGCCGCCGCTCGCATTGATCGCGGAAGAACAGCTGTTCGGCGAACGCGCGAGACAGGAGCGTCGGCGCCGCCGACCCGAGCGCGATCCGGAAAAGATCATTCGCGATCTCACCGACTTGCATCCAGGCTCGCCGGTGGTGCACGAGGAATACGGCGTTGGCCGGTTCGTCGGCCTGGCGACGCTGGACGTCGGCGGTCTCACCAGCGAATTCCTGGTGTTGGAATATGCCGAGGGCGACAAGTTATATGTGCCGGTGCAGGCGCTGGATCTGGTCAGCCGCTACACCGGCGCACCCGCGGACCAGGCGCCCCTGCACAAACTCGGCGGCGATGCTTGGGAGAAAGCGCGCAAGAAAGCCGCCCAGCGCATTCGAGACACCGCGGCAGAATTGTTGGATCTGTATTCGCGCCGCGCCGCGCGCCAGGGCGAGCAACTGCTCGCACCCGAAGACGATCTGCGCGCGTTCGAAGCTGCGTTCAAGTTCGAAGAAACCCCCGACCAGGCGGCGGCCATCCGCTCTGTGATCGAAGACCTCGGCAGTGGTCGACCGATGGATCGCGTCGTCTGCGGCGATGTGGGCTTCGGCAAGACCGAAGTCGCGCTGCGTGCGGCGTTCGTCGCCGTGCAGGCGGGCAAGCAGGTCGTGGTGCTCGTGCCGACTACCCTGCTCGCCCAGCAGCACTATCAAACATTCGCCGACCGCTTCGCTGACTGGCCGGTGCGCGTGGAATCCTTGTCGCGCTTCCGTACCACCAAGGAAGTGAATCAAGTGATGGAGAGTCTGGAGTCCGGGAAGACCGACATCGTGGTCGGCACGCATCGCCTGCTGCAGTCCGGCGTGAAGTTCGCCCGCCTCGGCCTGCTCATCATCGACGAAGAACATCGCTTCGGCGTCAAAGACAAGGAGAAGCTGAAGCAGCTGCGCGCGGAAGTGGATGTGTTGACGCTGACCGCGACGCCGATTCCGCGTACCTTGAACATGGCGATGGGCGGCCTGCGCGAGTTGTCGTTGATCACGACGCCGCCGGTGTCGCGATTGTCGATCAAAACGTTCGTCTCACAATGGGATCCGGCGACGATCCGCGAGGCCTGTCTTCGCGAAATCCGCCGCGGCGGTCAGATCTATTTCCTCCACAACAGCGTCGACACCATCGAGAAAACCGCCCGCACGCTGGCCGAGCTCGTTCCCGAAGCCCGCATCGCCATCGGCCACGGCCAGATGCGCGAGCGCGAGCTGGAACAAGTCATGCTGGATTTCTATCACCAGCGCTCGAACCTGCTGGTGTGCACGACCATCGTCGAGAGCGGTATCGACGTGCCGTCCGCGAACACCATCATCATCGATCGCGCCGACAAGCTCGGTCTCGCACAGCTGCATCAGCTGCGTGGACGCGTCGGCCGCTCGCATCACCAGGCGTACGCGTACTTGATGACGCCGCCGCGCAACCTGATGACGGCCGATGCGGTGAAACGCCTGGAAGCGATCGAGTCGCTCGAAGACCTGGGCGCGGGCTTCACGCTGGCGACGCACGATCTCGAGATTCGCGGTGCCGGCGAGCTGCTCGGCGAGGAACAGAGCGGCCAGATCCAGGAGATTGGTTACGCGCTCTACATGGAAATGCTGGAGCGTGCGGTCAATGCGTTGAAGTCAGGCAAGGTGCCGCAATTGGATCAGCCAATGCACCAGGGCCCGGAAGTGGACCTGCATGCGCCGTCGCTGCTGCCGGATGAATATCTGCCAGACGTGCATTTGCGGCTGGTGCTCTACAAGCGCATCGCCGCTGCGAAGACCAACGAGGAGTTGCGAGAGCTGCAGGTGGAGATGATCGACCGCTTCGGCCTGTTGCCGCCGGCGGCCAAGAACCTGTTCCGTATCGCCGAGTTCAAACAAGCGGCCCGCGCGCTGGGCTTGCGCAAGATCGACGTTGGCCCGGGCGGCGGCTCGGTGACGTTCGAGAGCGACACCAAGGTCGAACCGGGCACGTTGATCCGCTACGTACAACGCAACTCCCGCACGCACCGGCTCGAAAGCGGCAACAAGCTCAAATTCACCATGAACCTCGAACAGGAGGAACTGCGCTTCACGCAGGTCGAACAGCTACTGGCCGAGCTGAGCAAAGCCACGCCGACCGCTAGCGAACTCGCTGCGGAAAAGGCCCGCGAAAAAGCCATTGCCGCTGCGGCCGTGAAAGCGAATCCGCCCAAGGCTCCGGCACCGAAACCGACCGTGAGCTACAAGGCTGGGTCAGGGAAATCCCAGAAGTTCAGACGTTAGCGGGTGGCTCACGGCGACGTTCGGAGCGTCAGTGGCTCGCAGCGCCAGGGTGGGGTGTCTCCTCCCGGCACCGCGACGCACGCCGTCGCTCCGCTTCGCTCGCGCTGACGCGCGCGACTTTGCTGTACTTCCCTGTAGCTGCTATTGGACCACCATCCCTGGTGGATCCAATTGCCGGGGAGAAGAGACCCCACCCTGACGCTGCCGACGTGTTCGCGGCGAATGAAACGCAACGGAATGAGTCAGCTTTCGTGGCCATGGCTATTGGCTGTTCCTGTCTGCGCCTGCTGTTACCACCAACCTATCGGCGGTGGTAACAGCCGAAGGAGACAGGGACAGTGAGTGGCCAATGGCCACGAAAGCTGGCTCATTCCCCTCCGTTTCAATCGCCGCGTGCACGTTGGCAGAGTCTTCTCCTCTTCTCCTCTTCAATCGCCTCGCACGCGTCGACAGACTCTCTTCCGATTCCCGCTTCAATCGCCGCGTACGCGTCGGCAGCGGCAGGGTGGGGTCTCTCTTCCCCGGCAATTGGATCCAACAGGGATGTTGGTCCAATAGCAGCTACAGGGAAGTACAGCAAAGTCGCGCGCGTCAGCGCGAGCGAAGCGGAGCGACGGCGTGCGTCGCGGTGCCGGGGAGGAGAGACCCCACCCTGACGCTGCAAGCCACCGACGCCGCCAACCACCGCCCCTGCAATTCACCGCCCCTTCGAACACCGACCCTGCGAACCACCGAGCAATCAACAACGAGTCTGTGTCCATGAACCGTCTCCTTGAGCCCTCTCCTCCTGTCTCCTGGAGCCGTCGTCAGCGTGTCCCCGCCGTCAGCTGGTAAACTGTCCGCATGCGCCATTCAGCTTTCTTCTCTCGCCTCGGTGCCCGCCAGCGCAAGCTGGGCGTGGCGGTCTTGCTGGCAGCGTTCATGTCCGTGAGCTCCGCGGTCGCTCAGCAAGCAACGCCCATACAGACCTACGATGTCGAGTTGCTGATCTTCCGCAATCTGGCCGGGCGGGAAACGCCGGAGAGCTGGGGCGTCGAGGCGGCCGGCGACGAGCAGCAGAAGCTGGAGATTCCCGAGGACGATCTCGAACCGGCCGCGCCGCCGACCGTTGCACCACCCGAGACCAGCTTCCCTCCCCTGCCAGCGGCGAAGATGAAACTGACCGCCATCGAGGACTCACTGCGACGCAGCCGGAATTATCAGCCCGTCGCACACATCGGCTGGACGCAGCCCGGCTATGCGCGTAATGCCGCGAGATTCATCCCCGTCAGCTCGCTCGTGCCGGCGACCTCGGGATTGCAGGGGCAAATCGCGTTGTCACGCGGCCGTTATCTGCATCTCACATTGGATCTGGTGCTGGATGGAGCCGCCACTGGCGATGGCTCGCGCTACGTGCTGCGACAGACGCGCCGCATGCGTAGCAATGAACGTCACTATATCGATAGCCCGAAATTCGGCGTGATCGCGATAATCACTCCCAGCACCACGGGGTGAATCGCCGGGGATGACGGTCAGTCCGCCTCGCGGCTGACCACGCGATTGCGGCCCAGCTCCTTGGCGTCTTTCAGCGCCTTCAGCGCCATTTCATAAATGCGTTCCGGTGCCGCATCGTGCGGCGGCACCAGCGAAACCACGCCCGCACTCGCCGTCACATAGCGCGACACGATGGAACGCGGATGATGAATCGCGAGATCGCGCACCCGCGCTAGCACCGCTTCCGCCAGCTTGGACGCCTGCGCCAGATCCAGCCCGGTGGTCACCGCCGCGATCTGATCTTCATCGAAGCGGCCGCACAGGTCGCTCGCGCGCCGGAAGCAGCCGTTGATCACTCGCGAGATGCGCTTGAAGGACTGATCGGACCCGTTCTTGCCGAACGTTTCCTTGTAGGTGTAGTAACAATCCAGATCGAACAGCAGGAAGCTCAAGCGGCGCGACTCGCGCTGCGCGAGGCCCCAATCGCGCTTCACCAATTCATCGAAATAGGTCCGGCGCAGCAGCCCGGTGAGCTTGTCGTCACGCAGATAGGCCAGCATGGTCTGCGTACTCAGCGTCGGATCGGTTTTCTCGCGTGACTCGCTGAGCCCGCGCAGGCGGTCCCCGCCCTCGCGATGAAAACCTGCGAAGTGCGTCACATTGCCATCGGCGTCGCGCAGCGGCTGAATGGTCAGTTCGTTCCAGAACATCGTGCCGTCGCGGCGATAGTTGCGCAGCATGGTCTGACACGAGCCGCCCTGCCGCAGCGCCGCCCGAATCTTTTCGAGGCCTTCCTGCTCGTGATCCTCGCCCTGCAGAAAACGCAGGTTGCGGCCGCGGATATAAGCAGCGTCGTAGCCGGTGAGCTTCTCCATGGCGGCGTTCACGAACACCACGGGGCGATCCGGCGCCCGGGCATCGCAGATGACCACACCGTCCGGGGCGGATTCCACCAGGCTCTGCAGCAATGTTGCGTCGAGGCTCATAATGTTATGAATTCAACCGGAGATCGGGCCGTTCCATGCATCCTTTGACCGCTCCTTCGCAGGTCTGCCAATCCCTCGAGGCGTACAGCGCCTCCCGGGACAATCCCGGCTTGCCGTGCAGGCGGGCCATGCGAACTTGACTTAAAGGATCTTCGCTCCCTCGCAAAGAATCGATGACCTGGAGCACACCTTGACGATCGTTGCACAGAGAAAGCACGTCACAACCGGCCGCGAGGGCCGCTTTGGCCCGGGCCGGCATGTCGCCGATGACCTTGGCGCCGGCCATCGACAGGTCGTCGGTGAAGATGGCGCCGTCGAAACCGAGGCGGCCGCGCAGCTCGCTCTGCAACCAGCGCCGTGAGAATCCGGCCGGTTTGTCGTCCACTTCGGTGAACACCACGTGGGCCGCCATGACCGAGGGCAGGCCGTTGTCGATCAGCCGGCGATAGGGAGTGAGGTCTTCCTCCATATCCACCAGCGGACGCCGATCCACCGGCATCGCCACATGGGAATCGGGAACCACGAATCCATGGCCGGGATAGTGCTTGGCGCAGGCGGCCATCCCCGCCTCCCGCATCCCGCCCATGAACGCGATCGCCAGCTCCGACACCACCCTCGGATCGCGATGGAACGCGCGATCGCCGATCACGCTGCTGGCGCCGTAATCCAGATCCACGCACGGCGCGAAACTCATATCGATGCCGACCGCGCGCAGTTCGGCGGCCATCAGCCAGCCACACTGGCGAGCCAGCAACCGGCCGGCCTGCGGATCCAGATCGTATTGCCGACCGATCATTCGCATCGACGGCAACACGGTAAAGCCCTTGCGGAAACGCTGCACGCGCCCGCCTTCGTGATCGACCGTCACCAGTAACGGCGGCGAA
The DNA here is from genome assembly GCF_937958065.1 of uncultured Steroidobacter sp. Taxonomy (GTDB): domain Bacteria; phylum Pseudomonadota; class Gammaproteobacteria; order Steroidobacterales; family Steroidobacteraceae; genus Steroidobacter. The sequence continues at coordinate 28,729 of NZ_CALFXI010000081.1, read as the reverse complement.
CGCGCCGCCCGAATATCGGCGACCAGTTGCTGGAGCTGCTCGACGCTCTCGAAATTGCGTGTGAACAGGATCACGGCGCCGACCAGCGGATGGGCCAGCAACTCGCGATCCTCCTCGGTGAGGGTCGTGCCCTGCACGTCGATCATCAGCGGGCCGAGCGTCATAGCAATGGGCCTTCTATGGCTTCACGAATAATGCAGCCGATTCCACGTGGGCCGTGTGCGGGAACATATCCATCACCCCCGCCGACTGCAGCTTGTAACCATGCTCATGCACGAGAATGCCCGCGTCGCGCGCGAGGCTGCCCGGATGGCAGGAGATATACAACACGGTGCCGGCACCAGACTTAGCGACCACCGGCAGCACTTCTTTAGCGCCGGCGCGCGGCGGATCGAGCAGCACCTTGTCGAATTTGCCGGCCCAGAGCGCCGAGCCGATGCTCTCGTCAGCGAGATTGGCGGTGAAGAACTGCGCATTGCCCAGGCCATTTCGCGCGGCGTTCTCTCGGGCCCGCGCCACGAGACCGGCCTCGCCCTCGACACCGACGACCTGCCCGGCACGCCGGGCCAGCGGCAATGAAAAATTGCCCAGGCCGCAGAACAGGTCGAGCACGCGGTCGTGCGGCGTGAGTTCCAGCAGCTGCACGGCGCGATCGATCATCTGCAGGTTCAACGGGCCGTTCACCTGGACGAAGTCCGTGGGCAGGAATTGCAGCGTGAGATCGAAGGACGGCAGCCGGTACTCCAGCGGCTCGAACTGCTCCATCGGCGCGACCGTTTCGTAGCCGCCGGGCTGCAGGAACATTTGCACCGAATGCTCGCGACCGAAGCGCCGTAGCAACTCCTGGTCGGCGTCCGTCAACGGCTCGAGCACGCGCACGACCAGCGCGACCGCATTGTCCGCCACCGCCACTTCGATCTGCGGGACCCGATTGCGAATGCTGAGCGCCGTCACCAGCTCGGACAGCGGCACGATGAGACCATCGAGCGGCGCTTGCAGCACTTCGCAACGCTGCAGGTCCGTGATGTACGGCGTGCTGCGCTCACGAAAACCGACGACCGTGCGGTTCTTCTTCGGCACCCAGCGCGCCGCCAGACGGGCGCGCCGACGATAATTCCAGCTGCCCGCGTGCAGGGGCGGCAAGGTCTCCTGCGGCGTGACCTTGCCGATGCGGGTCAATGAATCCATCAGCTGCTTTTGTTTGAACTGCAGCTGCTGCTCCCCGGACAGGTGTTGCAACACGCAGCCGCCACACATGCCGAAGTGCGCGCAACGCGGATCGACGCGATCCGGCGAAGGCTCGAGCACGCGGAGCAAACGGCCTTCATCGAAGTTGCGCCCCTGCTTGACTCGCTGCCACTCGACCAGCTCGCCCGGCAGCGCATCGTCGATGAACACGGTCTTGCCGTCGACGTGCGCGACGCCACGACCTTCGTGCGACAGATCGGTGATCTTTGCGGTCTCCGGCTGACGAGAGACCCGATTTGGAGCGCGAGCGTTCACGTGCACGGCCCTTGCGAGATCACGTCCGGCGGTGGGCCCCAGGCCGCGAGGAACTCCTGGAAGTGAGGCTTGGGCTGGGCCGCGAGCACTTCGCGCACCCGAGCCACCTCGGCATGATATTCGTCGCGCATCAAGCGCCCGCGCATCAGCTCGAAACGCAAATAGATCAGGAACGTATTCAGCACGTCGGTTTCACAGTAATTGCGGATGACGTCGATCTCGCCGTCGAGATAAGCGTCCCAGACTTTGTCGCCACTCATGCCGAGCTTTCCCGGCAGTCCCAACAACGTCGCGGCCGCCTGCAGACTGACACGCGCACGCCCCTGGAAGCTCGACAGCACATCCATCAGATCCAGGTGCCGCGAGTGATAGCGATTGAGGTAGTTGTTGAAACGGAACGACTGATCTTCCTCCCCCGATTCCCAATAACGCGGCGCGACGATGCCGTGCCGGAGCGCGCGATAGTGCAGCACCGGCAGATCGAAGCCGCCGCCGTTCCAGGACACCAGATCGGGCGTGAACTTGTCGATGCCGTCGTAGAAGCGCTGGATGATCTCGGCCTCGGAGGCATGCGGATCGCCGAGCGACCACACCTTGAAGGTATCGCGCGTGCGCAGCGCCACGGAGATAGCAACGACGCGCTGCTGCTCATAGGAAAGAAACTCGGTGCCCGACTCCTCGCGGCGCTTGGCCTGCATGACATAGCCGACCTGCTTGTCGCTCAGGTCGCCCAGGTCATAGATGCGTCGGCCGAGCTCGACGTCGGGAATGGTTTCTATATCGAAAACGAACACTGGCATGGTCGCGCCTCAGGTGCGCAAAAAATAATTCAGATCCGACGCATCAACACGGCCACGGCGACCACCAGGCCGGCCTCGTCGGTCAGCGTGATGTGACCTTCGCCGATGCCGAGCTGCTCACGCATTCGCTGGCCGCGCTCCGACCAGATGATGCCGGGCCGGCCAAACTCGTTCGCCGCCACGCCCACGTCGCGAATCCACAGTCCGTGCCGGAAGCCGGTGCCCATGGCTTTGACAATGGCTTCCTTGGCGGCGAATCGCATGGCGAGGAAGCGGTCGGGACGGGTCTGCGCGCGATACGCATCGGCTTCGGCCGGCATCAGCAGCCGTTCGACGAAACGCTCGCCGAACTTTTCGTGCAGCCGCTGGATGCGCTGGATCTGCACGACATCCGTGCCGATGCCGAAGATCATCGCCCGGCGCGGGCTTGCAACATCAGCCGCTTCATCTCCGAGACCGCCGTCGCCAGACCATGGATCACGGCATGCGCGACGATGGAATGCCCGATGTTCAATTCGACGATCTCGGGAATGGCGGCGATGGGTTGCACGTTGTCATAGTGCAGACCATGCCCGGCATGCACGGTCAGGCCGAGCTTCGCGGCATGTCGGGCCGCCACTTCGATGCGATTGAGCTCTTTGGCGCGCTGCTCGCCGATGGCTTCGGCATACGCGCCGGTATGCAGCTCGACGACCGGCGCGCCGACGCGCACCGCGGCTTCCAGCTGCGTGGGCTCCGGATCGATGAACAGAGAGACTCGAATGCCCGCGTCTGCCAGCCTGGCGCAGACCTTTTGCAAGGAGTCCTGCTGACCGAGCACGTCAAGGCCGCCTTCGGTCGTGACTTCGGTGCGCTTCTCCGGCACCAGGCACACATCCGGCGGCCGCACTTCCAGGGCGATCCGGACCATCTCGTCGGTCGCGGCCATCTCCAGGTTCAGGCGCGTCTGCAGCGCGTCCTTGCACATGCGGACATCGCGGTCCTGAATATGCCGACGGTCTTCGCGCAGATGGATGGTGATGCTGTCCGCGCCCGCCTGTTCGGCGATCAACGCCGCAAACAGCGGATCAGGATAGGTAGTGCGCCGCGCCTGACGCAGCGTGGCCACGTGATCGACATTGACACCGAGGTGAAGCATTCGAGAATGCTGTCATTTTCCCTTTCTCAACGCCAGCATCACTTGCCGGGTGCGCAGCTCGCGCCCATCCAGACAGCGATCCAGAGCGGCGCGCAACAGGCGCCGGGCATCGGCGCAGACGGTCGGATCCGATAATTCCTCGCGACCCAGAGACAGCAGCGTTGCCCCGGAATAAACGGCCGCGCTCTCGGCGACGCCTTCGACGCGCACCGGCCCCTGCTCCATCCGATAGTGATACGTGGCGTCCGGGTCGAGTTGCGAGCCGTCGTGGGCGTCCCGCTCCAGGGCCAACCCGTAACCGATCGCTTCGAGCAGGCGCTTTTCGAACAGGCGCAACGGGCGAATCGCATCCTCGCGCTTGAGCTGTTCCATCGTCTGCGCATACAGCGCGAACACGTCCGGGTGGCTGTCATGCCGCGCGAACAGCTTCAGCAGCAGCTCGTTCAAATAGAAGCCGTGCACCAGCCGGTCCGCCGGCAAAGGCGTCATCACACCATCGAATTCCGCGCCGGTGAGCTGCCCCGCTTCGCCCCGTCCGCTCCAGGAGACGAGCAGACGATTGAACGGTTGCAGAATGGGCAGCAGCGACGCGCCGGCCTTGGTGCCGCCCCGCGCGCCGCGGGCGAACACGGACACGCGTCCGTGATCCCTAGTGAACAGCTCCAGAATCCGGCTCGTATCCCGATACGGCCGGTGATGCAGCACATAGGCTGGCTGCAACTGAATGCGGCGCGCGTCGCTCAAGGCGCCTCACATCTCATATCCCAGTTGCTTCAGCGCCAGCTCGTTGTCCGACCAGTTCTCCTTGACCTTCACCCACAGCTCCAGGTGCACGGGCCGGCCGAACAGATTGGACATTTCGATGCGCGCCGAGCGCCCCACTTCCTTCAATTGCTCGCCGCCCTGGCCGATGACGATGGCTTTCTGACCGGTGCGCTCCACCCAGATCACGGCATTGACCAGCAGCCGGCCGTCCTCTTCCTTGAATTGTTCGAGGGCGACGGTGAGCCCGTACGGCAGCTCCTGCCGCAGACGCAATGTGAGTTTCTCGCGCACGATCTCGGCGGCCTGGAATTCCGGGCTGCGGTCGGTCACCTGGTCCGGCGGGAAATGCGGCGGCGACAACGGCAGATGCCTGGCGATGATCGAGGGCAACTGTTCGAGATTGCTGTTCTTCAGCGCCGACAGCGGCACGACTTCGACGAAGTCGGCGCGACGGTTGATCTCTTGAATGAACGGCAGCAGGCGCTCGCGCGGCTGCACCTTGTCCACCTTGCTCAGGACCAGAATGATCGGGCGCTTCTGCTGCTTCAGCGCATCGAGCACGCGCTGGTCCTCTTCGCTCCAGCTCAACGACTCCACCACGAACAGGTTGATATCGGCGTCCGCCAGCGATGACAGCGCGGCGCGGTTCATGTGGCGGTTCATCGCGCGACGGGCCGCCGAATGAATGCCCGGCGTGTCGACGAAAATGATCTGTTCCTGCGGGCGGGTCAGGATGCCGAGAATGCGATGGCGCGTGGTCTGCGGCTTGGGACTGACGATGCTCACCTTGCGATGGAGCAATGCATTCAGCAGCGTCGACTTGCCCACGTTGGGCCGGCCCACGATGGCGGCGAAACCGCACCGATAGGTCTCGGGGTAGTCGCTGGCCCCGGCCTCCTCGGGCAGGTCGGCGTCGTCAAACTCAGGGGGCTCCTCATGCATTACGCTGGCTCTCATTAAACGCAGTCAACAACAATTGCGCGGCGGCCTGCTCCGCGCGGCGGCGGCTTGCACCGCTCGCCGAAACTTTCAAACCCAGCGCGCTGACCGAGCAGCGCACCTGGAACACCTGATTGTGCGCCTCGCCGGAGATGGATTCGACTGCGTATGAAGGCAACGGCAGCCCACGGGCCTGCAGCGCCTCCTGCAGCCGCGTCTTGGGATCTTTGAGCTCGGCCGCGCTCGGCAGCTGGCCCAGTTTCGGCACCAGCAGCCGCTCGATCACCGCGGCCGCGGCCTCGAAGCCGCCGTCGAGATAGACGGCGCCGAACAGCGCCTCCAGGGCGTCGGCCAGAATGGATTTGCGTCGGAAGCCGCCGGACTTCAGCTCCCCCGAGCCCAGCCGCAGCTGACTGCCCAGGTCGATCTCCGCGGCAATGACGGCCAGCGCCTCGCCGCTCACCAGGCTGGCGCGGAAGCGGGACAGGTCGCCTTCGTTGGCGGTCGCGAATTCATGGAAGACCAGCTTGGCGACGACGCAGTTGAGCACCGCGTCGCCAAGGAACTCGAGCCGCTCGTTGTGCGAGCCGCCGGCACTACGATGGGTGAGCGCCGACTCGAGCAGGGCCCGGTCGCGGCACTCGTATCCAAGCTTGTCACGCAGCCATTCGGAAGCAGTCTTCAGGCTAGGTCCCCGCCAGGCTCGCCGCGCCGTTCGTCGTGACCGTCTTGTCGAAGTCGACGACCAGCGAGATGTTCGAAATAAAAGGCGCTTCGGCCCGATACCAGGCGCGCATGGTGTAGCCGTTGCCTACCCGCTTGATCTCGATTTCCTTCGAATCGATGCTCGTGATGTCCTCGACCATCCAGCGCCGGCCCAGCGCCTGTCGCAGGGTTTGCGGGGTGCCGCCGGCGTCTTCCTTCGCCGTCTGCTCCATCGCCCGCACCACTGCCATGTACTCCATGTACAGCGGCACTACCCGGATCACGCCATACAGGCCGAGGCCCAGGATGGCGATGATGGTCACCATGCCGAGAAAGGTGGCGCCACGCTGACGGGAACGCATGCTCGGGAACTCCGTTAACCAGGCCGCAAACTGGCCCGCCTGGCGCGAAAGATACTCCAATCAGTGAATTGGAGCGCCGATCCGGTCCCAGATTGGCGCGTTCGGCATGTCCCAGTTCAGCCAGATCCGGACCGCCTTGCCCACCAGGTTGCGCTCCGGGACGAAGCCGACCTCGAAGAAGCGGCTGTCCTTGCTGTTATCCCGGTTGTCGCCCATGAAGAAGTAATGGCCGGCGGGCACGACCTCGTCGTAGTCCCGGCCCTCGCCATCCACCCGGCCCGGCAGATACAGCACGTTGTGATCGACGTTGCCGAGGTGCTCGATTGCCAGCGTCGCGCCGGTATGGCCGTGGCCGGTGTAGGTCCCGACGACTTCGGTGGGGACGCGCTCGCCATTGATATACAGGTTCTGGCCGCGCACCACGATGTGGTCGCCCGGCAGTCCGACCAGGCGCTTGATGTAGTTGGTCGACGGATCCCGCGGCAGGCGGAACACGATCACATCGCCCCGCTGCGGCTCGCCGACAGGCACGATCTTGCTGTTGATGACCGGCAGCCTGAGCCCGTAGGAGAACTTGTTGACGAAGATGAAGTCGCCGTCCAGCAGCGTCGGCATCATCGAATCGGACGGAATCCGGAACGGCTCGAACAGGAACGAGCGGATCAGCAGCACGATCAGGATGACGGGAAAGAACGAGCGCGCGTACTCGACCACCATCGGCTCGCGAACATTGTCCGGCGCCACGCCTTTGGCGCTCGCCGCGGCCACGCGCTGCGGCTTGAAGGCCACCGAGTCGATGCCCCAGATCAGGCCGGTCAGCAACGTTGCTGCCACCAGGATGAAAGAGAAGTCGAAGATCATGCTGTGTCCACTTATTCTTTCTTGGCCTTGCCCACCTGCAGGACGGCCAGGAACGCCTCCTGCGGGATCTCGACCGAGCCCACCTGCTTCATGCGCCGCTTGCCTTCCTTCTGCTTCTCCAGCAGCTTGCGCTTGCGCGAAACGTCGCCGCCGTAGCACTTGGCGAGGACGTTCTTACGCAGCGCTTTCACGGTCGCACGCGCGACCACGTGACTGCCGATCGCCGCTTGTACCGCGATCTCGAACTGCTGCCGTGGAATCAGCTCCTGCATCTTGTCGACCAGCTCGCGACCGCGGGAATACGCGTTGTCGCGATGCACGATCAGCGACAGCGCATCGACGCGATCGCCGTTGATCAGCACGTCGAGCTTCACCAGGGGCGCGCTCTCGAAGCGGTTGAATTCGTAATCGAACGAGGCGTAACCGCGGCTCACCGACTTGAGCCGGTCGAAGAAGTCCAGCACCACCTCGGCCATCGGCATCTCGTATTGCAGAGAGACCTGATTGCCGACGTACAGCATCTTGGTCTGCCGGCCGCGTTTTTCCGTGCACAGCGTGATCACCGCGCCGACGTACTCCGGCGGCAGCAGAATGTTCGCTGTGATGATGGGCTCACGCAGGTCCTCGATCTCGTTGCTCGGCGGCAGCTTCGACGGATTGTCGACGTTGATGGTCGTGCCGTCGGTCTTCAGGATCTCGTACACCACCGTGGGCGCGCTGGTGATGAGATCCAGGTTGTACTCGCGTTCCAATCGCTCCTGCACGATGTCCATGTGCAACAGCCCCAGGAAGCCGATGCGGAACCCGAAGCCGAGCGCCGTCGAGACTTCCGGCTCGTAGTGCAGGGCCGAGTCATTAAGCTTGAGCTTGGCGAGCGCGTCTCTGAAGTTTTCGTAATCGTCGGACTGCACCGGAAACAAGCCGGCGAAGACGCGCGGCTGCACCTGCTTGAAGCCCGCCAGCGGCTCGGCCGCGGGCCGATTGTCGAGCGTAATGGTGTCGCCCACCGGCGCGCCGTTGATCTCCTTGATGCCGGCGATGACGAAGCCGACTTCGCCGGTCTCGAGCGTCTCGCTGGCCTTGGACTTGGGCGTGAAGCGGCCGAGCTTGTCGACGGTATGCGCGCGGCCGGTCGACCACATGCGGATCTTCTGGCCCATGCGCAGCGAGCCGTTCACCACGCGCACCAGCGATACGACGCCGACGTAATTGTCGAACCACGAGTCGATGATCAGCGCTTGCAGCGGCGCGTCCGGATCGCCCTTCGGCGGCGGAATGCGCGCGATCAGCTGCTCCAGCAGCTCGGGGACGTTCTCGCCGGTCTTGGCGCTGACCCGCAGCGCGTCGCCCGCCTCGATGCCGATGATTTCCTCGATCTCCTTGATGACCCGATCCGGCTCCGCCGACGGCAGATCGATCTTGTTGAGCACCGGCACGACTTCGAGGCCCTGCTCGATGGCCGTGTAGCAGTTCGCGACGCTCTGCGCCTCGACGCCCTGCGCCGCGTCCACGACCAGCAGCGCGCCCTCGCACGCCGCCAGGGAACGAGACACCTCGTAGGAGAAGTCCACGTGGCCCGGGGTATCGATCATGTTGAGCTGATACACCTGACCGTCGCGCGCCTGGTAGCGCAGCGACACGCTCGTCGCCTTGATGGTGATGCCGCGCTCGCGCTCCAGGTCCATGGAGTCGAGGACCTGAGCCTCCATCTCGCGCTTTTCCAGGCCACCGCACAACTGGATGAAGCGGTCGGCGAGCGTGGACTTGCCGTGATCGATATGGGCGATGATCGAGAAGTTGCGGATCAGCTTCATCTGCAAAGAGCTTGTAATTGCTGGCCGGGGGACTGGCCGGCGGCGGCGGATTATAGCGGGGTTGGTCAGACCAGTGGGCGCGATAATGCCGGCACGGGCCAGCCCCCGGGCCGGCCGCCGGACGCTTCGACAGCTCGCGGTCACTCCGCCTACAGGCTTGATTAGGCTCGGATAACTGACCGAAGTTCCGGCGGAACGAGCCTTTATGCAGGCGCGCTCAGGGGCACCGACGGGTCGGCGAGGCGCTCAGGATCGGCGCACGCCTTGCTGACGATGAGCTCCCGGCCCTGGAGGTAGTCTTTGGTTGCGTTCACGCAATCGAGCGCGACCACCTGCCCGCCTCTCACGTAAATGACGCAGAAGCTGCGTCTCGCCGGGTCGCCCCGCACCACCGCCCGGTCATGCCCGGCAGACCACCCGACCGTCTGCAACCGCAGATCATATTGGTTCGACCAGAACCACGGCACGGCGCGGTACGGTTCCTCCCGACCGGTGAGCGCTTTGGCCACGGTGTTCGCTTGATCGTTGGCGTTCTGCACGGATTCGAGTCGGATCCGGGCGCCGCCAGCGAACTCGTTGACGTGTGCCGCGCAGTCGCCGATGGCATAGATGTCGGGCAGGCTGGTCTTGCAGAAGGCATCCACTGCCACGCCATTATCGCCGGCCGCGCCTGCTTCCAGCAGCGGCATCACGGCGGGAACGATGCCAATGCCCACGATCACCATCTCAGCGGGCAGCACTGATCCATCTTGCAGTCGCACACCGCACGCACGTCCGGCACGCTCCTCGATGCACTCCACCGATGCATTGGTTCGTACGTCCACGCCGTGACTGCGATGCTCGGACTCATAAAAGGACGACAACGTCTCGCCGGCAACGCGCGCTAGCACTCGACGTTGTGCCTCGAGCACCGTGACGACCTTGCCGAGCTTGGCCAACACGGCCGCGGCTTCCAGTCCGATGTAACCCCCGCCCACGATGACTACGCGCGAGGTCTCGCTCAACGCCTGCCGGATGCGATCCACGTCGGCGCGACTTCTCACCGTATGGACGCCCTGCAAATGATGTCCCGAGCAACTCAGCTCGCGTGCGCGCCCACCGGCCGCCCAGATCAGCTTGCCGTAGGAAATCCGCGTCCCATCCTCGAGCAATGCCCGGTGCGCCACCGGATCGACGGCGGCAACTGCATGACCCAGCAGCAGCTCGATCTGCTGTTTGGCCCAGAAGTCCGGCGTGCGCAACCACGCCCCTTCGAACGGTTTGGTCCCGGCCAGATAGTCCTTGGACAACGCAGGCCGCTCGTAAGGCAGCTCGGGCTCGGCGCCGACGATGGTGACGGCGCCCGCATACTTGCGCATGCGCAGCGCCAGCGCTGTTTGCGCGCCACCATGGCCTGCGCCGACGATCAGGACGTCGGTGTGCCTCAAGCGGCTTCGGCCTCGGCCAGCACGCGACAGGGCAAGCCCGTCAGGTCGGTGCGATGCACCGGCGCGGTGTAGATCGTGAAGGGCCCCGACAACGCGAGCAGCTGCTTCACGTTGTTGAGATTCTCCAGCACGAAGACGCCGCGGTCGGCGCAATACTGATCGACGGCCGCATGTTTCTTCGGGCTCTGGATGCCTGCTGCGTCCACGCCGATCAGGCGCACACCGCGCTCGACCAGATAGGCCACCGTTTCATCCGCGAGCTCGGCGCTCTTCTTCACGTACACGTGCTTCGTGTCGTAGCCGAGCTCGTCGACGTAGCCGGTATGAAAGATGATCGTATCGCCGGGCTCCAGCGGAACGCTGGCCACGTCCGCGATCTGCACTTCGCGGTCGCGAATGTGAGAGATGTCGCAGACCTTGCCCTTGGTCCGGAAACTCTCGAGCGGAAACACCTTGTCCATGACGTCGAAATGAGTCCCGGCATGGCCCGCATCTACGATCTTGCGTACGTAGTCTTCGCCGCCGCTGATCTGCGCAACGGAGATGGGCAGGGACAGATCGATAAACATGTGAAAACTCCCCTTGGTTGCTGGACAAACCCGATTCACGCGCCGGATCGTCAATCTTCCGGCGCAATCACGATGCGTCGTTCGCAGAGCGCCGGCGTCACCTCGACCTGGCAGGCGAGCCTGGACACGCCCGGCCGATAATGTCGGCTGTATTCCAACAGCGTAATCTCATCCCGGCTCGGTACTTGCTGAGCGCCACCGCCGATCGGCTCGACGAATACGTGACAGGTGCCACAGGCCATCTGGCCGCCGCAAACCGAACCCACCGGCACACTCGCATCCTGCAACGATTTCAGCAGGGACCGCCCCGCCTGCGCTTCGATGGTACGTTCGCCGTCATCGTCGACGACCCGCAGAGTCAGCGCCGCGTCCTGTTCAACCAGCATTGCGATCGACCTCAACGAAACATGTCTTTCTGACGACGGATCCTGGCGAACGCCTCGACGTTCTCGGCCCGACAAAACGGATTGGTCAAACGTTCCTTGGTGATGGTGGTCGGCAGCGACGGCCGGCCCGTCTCGCGCAGTCCCGCCGTTTCCTTGAGGCGATAGAGAATCGCCTCGTTGCGCGGCTCGACCAGCTGAGCGAATCGCAAGTTGCTCATCGTGTATTCGTGGGCTGCGTAGATGAGCGTGTCGCCCGGCAAGGCCATCAGTCTGCGCAGACTCGACCACATCTGCTCCGCCGTCCCTTCGAACACCCTGCCGCAACCGGCCGCGAACAAGGTGTCGCCCGTGAACACGACACCGTGCTTGGGCAAGTAGTAAGCGACATGCCCGAGCGTATGTCCCGGCACTGCCAGCACTGCAACGTCACTTCGGCCAAGAGTGAGCTGATCGCCGTCGACCAGCGGACGATCCACCACTGGGATGCGATCGCACTCCACCGCGGGCGCATGCACCACGCAGGCGGCCTCCGCTTTGATCCCCTCATTGCCGCCGCAATGATCCGGGTGCCAGTGGGTGTTCCAGATCTGAGTGATGTTCCAACCCAGCTCGGCCGCGGCGCTCAACACCGGTTGCTCCACCGCCGGATCGACCGCCGCCACTTCGCCGCTGTGCGCGTCGTGGATCAACCAGACGTAATTGTCTTGGAGCACCGGGACACACACGACCTCCAGCATCTCGATGCCCCTACCAGGTTCCCACGTTGGGCATCGACATCCACGGCTCTCGCCGCGCGAGCGCTTCACCTTTCTGTACCAGCTCGATGGAGATGTTGTCCGGCGAGCGAACGAAAGCCATGAAGCCGTCGCGCGGCGGCCGATTGATCACGACGCCGTTGTTCTGCAGGTGCTGACAGGTGACATAGATGTCATCCACCCACAACGCGATGTGGCCGAAATTCCGGCCACTCCCGTAGCCGCGTTCATCCCAGTTGTAGGTCAGCTCCAGTTGCGCACGCTGCGCGTCGCCCTCCGCCGCCAGAAACACCAGCGTGTAACGCTGTTCCGGATTCTCCAGCCGGCGGATCTCCCGCATTCCGAGCAAGGCAAAGAAGCGGATGCTCTGGTCCAGGTCGGAGACGCGGATCATGACGTGATAGAACTGCATGGCGCCTTTATTTCCTCACGCGGCGTCTAGACCTGTCCCGGCGCGAAGAAATCCGCTTCGACACGCCACGTGTCTCCGCAGCGCCGCCACGTAGCCACGTAGCGAAACTTGGCTTCTTCGCCGCCGTTGCGCGGCTTCATGTAAGCATTCGACACTTCGTAGGCCAGATCCTCGCCGCCGCGAATGGTCAACGGCACCTGCCGCACTTCGCTGAATTCCTCGAACAGTCCTGCGAACAGCGCGATCAGCGCTTGCCTGCCGATCACTGCCTGGTCGCCGCCGGAGGCGAGCGGCTGCAGCTCGTCGGGCACGTAGTAATCGTTCACCAGACTCACTGCGTCACGCGCGGCGAAATGTTTCTCCAGCAACCGTGCGCGGGCCTGGATGATGGACTTCAACTCTGCAGGGGCTTCGTACACTTTTGTTCTCCTCATCAACGAATGAAATCGCGGGACGGATGCGAGCGCGGATACTGGGCGAGAAAGCGCAGGAACTTGACCAGCGCCTGATCCGATTTGGTGAAGTGGCCGGCTTTGAAACGAATGGTGTTGAGCACCGCCGTGTCCTCGTCCACAGTCCGTTGCAGCAGGAACCGCCCGAAGTCGATCCGCTCGCGAATCGTCTTGCCCGCCTCTGTTGCTACATTGCGAACCGCGATGGAAACGAACGGCTCGAAAGTGCCTGGCCGGGGCAGCGAATAACCGGCCGACACGCCGAGCCACCAGCCGTCCACCAGGCCTTGTTGAATGAAGGTGCTGGTGCCGCGAATGCCGGCTTGCCACGCAATTGGGATGCCGTTCTGGTGGATGGCATCGAAGTTATAACGGAAGCCCCACTCGTCCCATTCGAACGAGTCCAGCACGTTCGCTTTGAACTGCACGCCGTGCACCACGGCGACGTGTTGGAAATCCGGCGTGTTACACGACAGCACCCAGGGATCGCAGGGATAGAGCTGACCCACGAACGGCTCGAACACCAGCTCCTCGTCCGGATACTCGAAGTCGAACAGCTGGAAGCGCGGCTCGGGCCCGTTATAGATCCAGACGATGCCGAAGCGTTCCTGCACCGGAAAGGTATAGAGGAATGCTCTGGGTGGCGGACACGTGTTGTCGGCCGTGCGCGCGCACATGCCATTGGGATCGTATTCCCAGCGGTGAAAGGCGCACTGGATGTTGTTGCCGACCACGGTGCCGACGGAGAGATCCGCGCCGACGTGCGGACAATAGGCGCTTTGCCCACGCACCACGCCATCCGCGCCCCGATAGATGATTACGCGACCGTCGAGGAAATTCTTGCCGACCACCTTGCCGACCGGCACTTCACTGGCCAACGCAATCGGAAACCAGGATTCGCTGAACAGCCCGTCGTCTCCTTCGCGTGGGAACTTGATGCTTTCCATGCGCCGGCGTTCCGCGACGGGGATCACGTCGGGTCGGGTCTGCCGCTGTACGGTCTCGGGCGTGGTGGCCATGCACTTTCTCCTGCTAGCGTTGCAACGTTGGCGTGGCGATGTCGTCTGCGATCCAGCATGTCGCGAGGCTTTTTCGCTGACTACCCGTCCATAGGACCTGCTGGCGCCGTCCAGCGAGTGGCCAGCCGAAGCGGCATGAGCTATCCGAACGGACGGGTCGTTCTCGCCGATCGGACGTGTGTGCGACCTGCCCCGAACGTGGGAAGCTGCCGAGCGGACGATTGCAAACATTCGCCTGCCACGGAGCAATTGATGATGAGCAAAGCTTTCCTGTTCGTCGTGACTTCGCACGATCAACTCGGCGCGACGGGCAACAAGACCGGCAGCTGGCTGGAGGAGCTGGCCGCGCCTTACTGGCGGCTCAGAGATGCCGGCTACCAGATCGATATCGCCTCGCCCAAAGGCGGGCCGGCGCCGCTCGACCCGCTGAGCCTGGAGAACGAATGGATCACCGCGGCTGGCCGTCGCTTCCGCGCGGACGAGGTGGCGGGTCGCTCACTGGCGGAAACGAAGCGCCTGGATCAGGTCGATCCCAAGGACTACGCCGGGCTGTTCCTGGTCGGCGGCACCGCGACCGTCTGGGACTTTCCCAACAACGACGCGCTCCGCAAGCTCATCGAGGACCAGTTTGCTCGAAACAAGGTGGTCGCTGCGGTTTGCCACGGCGTGATCGGTTTGACGCAGGCCGTCGATGGCAACGGCGAGCCCATCGTGAAAAATCGCAAGGTGACATCGATCAGCAATGCCGAAGACGTCATGATGGGCCTCGATAAGATCGTGCCGGTGCTGCCCGAAGAAATGCTTCGCAAGCTGCGCGCGGTGTATAGCTGCTCGGCTCCGTTGGCTGAGCACGTCGTCATCGATCCGCCGCTGTTCACGGGCCAGAATCCGGCGTCCGCGGCGCCGCTGGCCCGTGCGATCCTCGAACATCTCGAGCGCTCCCACCGGGCTGGCTGATCGCGGCATCAAACATCCACGAGACTTCGATAGCGCGCCAGGGCCTGAGTACGGTTCTGGGCGCGCAGCTTGCGGTAGATGTTTCTCAGGTGGAATTTCACGGTCGCCTCGCTCAAGCCGAGACGATGCGCGACCACTTTGTTTTGATGACCTTCGCCCAGGATCAACAGGATCTGCCGCTCTCTGGCCGTCAGCGGATCGTCGTGCATCGAGATGGCAGTCTCCGGGGCCACTCGCAGCGTCGGTCGAACTTCGAGTGTCGCGCGCGACAGCTCCGGTTGGCTGGCGTGCAGCCCATCGCCGCCATCCAGGAACAGGCGCACGGGAAGCCCGCCACCGCACAGCGCCCGAGCTGCCGCGAAATGACCAGCTGACGCCTGCGAATCGCCGCGCCGATAGCTGAGCCGCGCACGGGCGATTTCCAGCTGGACATGCAGCCTGGTCGCGCCACAGGTCTGCGCAATCCGCGCTGCCGCCAACTCCACCAACGCCTCGGCACGGTCCAGATCGCCGTTGCTCTCGGCAAGACGAGCGCTGATGAGCGCGCCGCTGATCCGCTCCTGCCAGGTCAGAAAAGGCACGTCGTCGAGCCGCTCCGCATCGAGAATCCCCAGAGCTGTTGCTTCCTCGGCGGCGCGCTCCAGTTCATTCAATCGCAACGAGACTTCTATGGAAAGCAATGAGAGCGCCCACTGCAGTCGCGGCGAATTGAGCCGTTTGGCCATCTCGCTGCCGTAGGCGATGATGCCCCGCGCTTCGCTGGGCGCACCTTGCGACAGTGCGGCGCGTGCCGCCTGCGAGTGACTCCAGATCTGCATCTCCGACCATTGTTCGATGGCCCCGACGATGCCGACCAGCTCGGTCATGTCGGTCAACGGATCCGGCCGGCCCAGCTCGAACAGCAGTCCGGCCCGGACCACGCCGGTCATGGCGCACAGCCGCTGATCGTTCGGAAAAAAGAGCCGCGTCATCTGTTCGGCCAGCGTGATTTCCTGCAGCGCGCGTTCCAGATCGTTGCGCCAGAACCGGTCGAGCACTCGATGCAGATGCATGAACAGCGAGCCATAGATGCCCTCGGTTTCGCCGTACTCCTGTTCGGCGGCCGTGGCCAGCGTTTGCGCACCGTCGATGTCACCCCGGCAGTAACGATCCCAGGACAGCAGGATCAGCGCCAAAGCGCGACCTTCATGATCGCCCTTGGGCCCGGTGGCCAGATAGCGCGTGAGCGCGGGCACGGTGTTGGCATGCTGAGTGTCGTCGCGCAGGCTGACGACAATCGTCTCAGCAAGCGCCAGCTGATCCGTGAGCGCGGAACCCGCCACGACATCTGCCAGCCCGGTACGCTTGACTTCCTCCAGGCAGATCTCGGCTTGCTCTAGATTGCCTTCGTGCGCGTACACCACCGCAAGCGACAGCAGCTGGCCAACCGGTGCGCCCTGAGGCGCGACGCCTACTGCTTCCAACAGCTGATGTGCCGCGGAAACGCCGTACTGCACGACCAGATTTTGATAGCCGACGCGATCCAGCAATCGCAACGCGTGATCCCGATCGCCCGCTTCGATGGCATGGCGCAAAGCTTCGGCATTGCGTCCTCGCCCGGCGAACCAGATCGCCGCCCGCCGATGCAAGGCGCGGTGCTCATCGTCCGCCTGCCATGCGAGCCGGGTTTCGAGAAAGCGGCGGAGCATTTCGGAGAAATAGAACTCCGGCGTGCCGCGTCGTCGCAGCAGCAAGCCATCGGTGTGATGCAACCGTTCCACCAGCTCGGTGGCGTTGCGGCCGATCAGGGCGGTCGCCAGCGACAGATCGAAGCGCTCGACGACGACCAGCCGGCTCATCGCTTCGCGCATCTCGGGCGGCAGCGTTTCGAGCACCTCCGCCCGATAATATTCATTCAACTGATCCTGCCAGCTGCCGGCACCGACCAGATCGCGAGCCGACACGTCCAGCACGCGCCTGGCAAAGCCAACGGCCACGGCTTCGCCGCTGGTTTCATAGTGGAGCTTGCGCGTGTACAGCTCGGGCACGCCTGCAAACAACTCGTGCGTTTCCAGCGGTGTCAGGTTCAGATCGGACGGACCGATCTCGAAGATCTGATCGCGCGCTCGCAACGCGCCCAAAGGAATAGTCAGGCGCTGCCGGCTCGCCGCCAGCAACCGAACGTTCACGGCATGATTGAGGAAGCCGCTGAGCACCTCGCCCGCGATTCTGCCGTCGACCACCTCGTATTGGTCCAGCACCAGCACGAATCGAGTTTCGGTGCGATTGCAAACGGCGGCGAGATGTTGAGCCACATGAATGGCGGATCCTCGCAGCACGTCGGCGCGGATCTGCCGAAAGCCGTGCGCTACGTCGGTGCAGCCCGCTTTCTCGAAGGCTGTCGCGAGGCCGCTCACGAAGCGCGACAGCTCCTGATCGGCTTCGTCGACCGTCAGCCACGCGACCGGACGGCCCATGTCCTCGCAGACCCCTCGCCATTGCGCAAGCAACGTCGTCTTTCCGGATCCCGCCGGCCCTCGCACGATGGAGAGCTGCTTGATGAGCGTGGCTTCGGTGAGATTGCGCAACAGCTCTTTGCGAACCACCGTGTGGCCGCTGGTGGGGCGAGGTGCGTAGCGATACGGCAGCATCGCTTCGATGCCGCTGCCCGATGAAGCCGTCTGTTCTGGAGTCACGCTGGACACGCAATGCTCTCGGTCTTGCGGAACAGACTAGAGCCATCGCCACTGCCACCGCAACGGCACCGGCCCATCCCTTCGGCTAGGTCGAGCCCTCTGCGGTGCCACGCCTTCCTCCTTCCAAAAGGCGGGTAGGCATGCGCCCGGCCACGGCACAACCTAAATCCCGTTCCGCCGCCCGCCTATAAATAAAGAGAGGGGAGTAAGTCGATGCAATACTCGAACGAACGTAGCCGGCATGGTTTGTTTGCGAGCGCCGTCCTCGCCGCGGCGCTGGGGCCGCCTGCGCCAGCGTTCGCGCAGAATGCTCCAGACAGCGCCGCGCCCGCCACCGATGCAACAGCAATGGAGGCCAGCAATCTCGAAGAGATCACCGTCACGGCGCGACGCCGCAACGAACGGCTGCAGGATGTGCCGATCGCCGTCACGGTCCTGACCAGAGAGGAGATTGCGCGGGCCGGCATCGAGAGCGTCGGCGATTTCGTGAACCTCACGCCCAACGTGACATTCAACAACGCCCTGAACCTCGGCCGGAACTTCCTGACCATCCGCGGCGTGGTGCAGTCGATCTACGGCCCGCCGCCGGCAGCCATCGTGGTCGATGGCGTGCTGCAAATGTCGCCGCTGCAATTCAACGTCGATGAATTCGATCTGCAACAGGTCGAGGTGCTCAAGGGACCGCAAGGCGCGATCTACGGCCGCAATGCCATTGCCGGCGCGATCAACATGACGACCTTGAAGCCGAGCTCCGAATTTCAGGCGCATGGCCTGGTGAGCTATGCCCGCGGCGATGAATGGCAGAGCAAGGCATCGGCCAGCGGCGCCGTCATCCCTGGCCTGCTGTACGTGCTCGGCGGCATTTCTTACACCGATCGTCGCGGCCAGGTGAGAAACCTCACCACTGGCACCTACTCCGACAAACTGGACGACGTGACGGGTCGACTGCGCGTCGTGCTCACGCCGACCGAGAACCTCGAAGCCGATCTGAAATACACCTACTCGGATGCGAAGGGCCACGATCCCGCTTACGTCATCAGCGGCTCCGGCGATCCCGCCATCAGCTCCGATCCGCTCGAATCGAATCGCGTCGGCACCAATCCCCGAACCCTGCACGACCTCTCGGGAAAGCTCACCTGGAGCCCGAGCTTCGCCACCGCGACCCTGACGCTCGCTTACGTGGACATCGAAGAGAACCTCACCGAAGACCTGGACTACACGCCGATCGATTTTCTGGCGGCGGCGCAGGACCAGCACGATCGCGGCTTCTCACAGGAGCTGCGCTTCGCCTCCCCCGAGGACGGCAACTTTCATTGGCTGTTCGGCGGCTACCACATTCGCTCGCATGACGACATCGGCGTGCGTATTTTCGCCGACCCGTTCTATCTCGGACTGACGCCCGCGCCCACCAGCGCGGCCACCGCGATCAGCAGCTCCTTGGATCGAAACCGGGGTGAAACGTGGTCCGGGTTCGCCCAGGCCGCGTACGATCTCGGCGCTCGATTCACGGTGGAAGCGGCCGTTCGCTTCGACAGCGATACGGTGAGCCAGAATGCCGCCGACGGCACCTCGCGACGCATCCGCTTCGAGAAGTGGCAACCGAAAGGAACATTGACTTGGAAGCCCGCCGCGGACCTGACAGTGTATGGATCGGTCGGGCAAGGCTTTCGGAGCGGCACCTTCAACGCGAGCGAAGCGACGTTCGGCGCCGCGGTGGTTCGGCCGGAGGTCGCGACCACTTATGAGATCGGCGCCAAGACCCAGCTGTTCGAGCGGCGTTTGACCTTGAACGCGGCGCTGTATGAAACCGACCTCGACAACGGTCAGTTCTATCTGTTCGATGCGGTCGCGGGCACCAACGTGCGCATCAACATCGATAAAACTCGAATCAGAGGATTGGAACTGGAGACTGCGCTGCGCCTCGCCGACGGCTTCGGCGTGCACGCCAGCTTCGGCTACACCGACCCTCAGGTCAGAGCGTTCACACCGGTGCCGGGCTATGGCGGTGAAGCCCGCGCCTATATCGGCAACGAGCCGCCGCGCGTCTCCAAAGTCACGGCGAACTTCGGGTTCGACTACCAGATCGCCCTCGGCAACGACCTGGCCTGGTTCGTACGGCCGGAGTACCGGTTCATCGGTCGCTATTACTGGAACCTGGAGAACAGCTATCGCCGGCCCGATCAGGAGTTGCTCGATATCCGCGCCGGGCTCAGAGACGCCGGCGACCGCTGGGCCCTGACCGGCTTCATCAAGAATGCCCTCGACGAGAAAGTCACGTCGGACTATGCGCCGTTCATCAACTCGGGACATCCGTCGGGTCGGGATGTCTACTATCCGCCGGTCGGTTCGATCTACGGCGTGGAAATGACGTATCGATTCTGAGACCAGTGCACCGCGATGCGGGCCGTCAGCGAATCTGGCGGACCCGCTCCCGGTCCAGGCGGTAATCGCAGACGAAGTCGCCGTCGGCCAGTAGAACCGGCACCCGGTGACCGTATTTGCGAGCCAGTGCCGGGTCGCCGTCCACGTCCACCACGCTGACCTGCGCGGCCTCGGCGGGGCTCAACTCTTCGGCCAGCTCCGTCAATAGTTGCTCGCACAGGCTGCATTCGGCCCGGCTGAGCACCGTCCAGGTCGTCATTACTGCTGGGGCGGCGGCGGTTCGGCGGGATGCTGGTTCGGCTGTTGCGCCGCTGGCGGCGGAGCCGGCGTCGCGGGCACAGGAACCGTCCTGGCCTCGTCCTTGGTGACGCTCGCGGCGATTGCTTCGAGAGTCACGGGCGGCACTTCGCCGACCGCCGTAACCTGGTGACCGTCCATGGCTCGCGAGAACGCAAACGCCGCGCCCACTTTGGCCAGTCCTCGCAGCGGCTGTGCCTGCGGGTCGGCCGGCTCGATGAACACCGACACCGATGCCAGGCCGTCCGAATACACCAGGTGCTGCACCGGGACATTGGACCCGGCGATCAATTGAATGCGCCACGCCGTCAGCCGGAAGCCCGCGGGCAGGCGAATCACGCCCCACCCTCCGACCTGACCCGCAGCCAGCTGCGGCTGGGCGTCCTGCCGGATCCAGCGAAAACCTTCGCCGGTGATCGATGGCTTGAGACTGTCGGCGGGAATACGGTCGCGGAAGTT
Organism: uncultured Steroidobacter sp.; assembly: GCF_937958065.1. Classification (GTDB taxonomy): domain Bacteria; phylum Pseudomonadota; class Gammaproteobacteria; order Steroidobacterales; family Steroidobacteraceae; genus Steroidobacter. Next base: position 8,052 of record NZ_CALFXI010000081.1, on the reverse strand, counting down.
CAGCTCCGCAAACAGGATCTGCTCGATGACCCGGCCCTCGCGATCGCACAGCTGCGACTTCAGCGGCATGGCCGTTTCATCGTCCAGCCACAGGCGATAACCGTAGCGGAACTGGTCGCGCGGCGTGACATTGATCACCTGGGTGCGACGCCCCAGCGCCTTGGTGAACGGACCGCGCTCGATGTTGTAGTGAGCTTCGAGCTCCTCGTTGTACGCCGGCACGGCGGCGAGCAGCGTGTTGTCGTCGGTGCGCTTTTCCACCAGCACCGTGCGCCGGTCCGGCAGATAGCAAACGACTTCGCTCTGATTGCGGATGATCTCGCGGCCGCTGCCGTCGAGGGACACCAGCCGCTCGGTCACCTTGCCCTTGTCGACGCGGTGATAGATCCGCATCGCTTCGGAACGCGAATCGCGCAGGTGGAAAAAACGCCCTTCGTAGTTGCGGGTGGCGAGCGCCTCGGACATGCGCTCCAGCCACTGGCGGGCTTCGCGGTCCCCGGCATGCGCCGTGGACAGCACCGCAAGCAACGCGGCGATCAGACTAACCGGCCATCTCATCATGGGGACAGTGGCACGCCGTGCAGCCATCAGCGTTCCGGAGCGCCGTCGTCGCCAATGGAAATCTTGATCTCGGCTTCGCCGGACTCAAGCGCCTGGGCCTCGGCGTCATCGGCCAATACGCCGCTCAATACCGAGCGACGGCCGAGCGGCGAGGAATATTCGCTGTGCGCCACCACGTAATTGGTGAGGCGAGTCGCCGGGATGAACGCGGACCTCGAGGTGGAGGTCGGCACCACGTAGCTCGACCCTGGATCCGAAGTGATCACAGGCTCGTTCGCAGCGGGCTGGTTCGTTGCAATCAAAGGCGCACCGACCGGCGCGAGATCCGACTGACCCATCGGCTGCATCGTGAACACGGCGACGGCAGCGACGCCGGCGGCAATGGCCATGCCGGCAGCGGGACGCAGATAACGAACGGCGTGGGGAGAGATTCTGGAAGTGTGCGCGGTGGCCGCCTGCCGAGCGACGTTCGGCTGGACCACCGGCACCGGCGCCTCGCTCCGGGCAGGCTCCGCGGCTACCGCGGCCATGACCCTGCTGGCGAAATCCGGGGAGGCAACCGCCGGACGCTCGGCCCGCATCGCCTCGCCGATCAGCGAGTAGCGCCCGATGGCAGCACGCAGCTCGGCCCCCCGCTCCACCCGCTTCAAGAGCAGATCGAGCTCCGCCGGCGGCAACTCGCCGTCCAGGCAGGCAGAAAGCTGTTCGTTCAGAGCATCCGTCATGCTGTCACCACGATCGTCATCGCCCATCCAATTTGCCACAACTCAACACCTGCCGGAGCACCCAATCCGCCCTGCCCCCGATCGTTCAATCGAGCAGCGGCTTGAGCTTTTTGTCGATGGCCTCGCGCGCCCGGAAGATCCGGGATCGCACCGTCCCCACCGGGCAATCCATCGCTTCCGCAATCTCCTCGTACGACAGCCCTTCCAACTCGCGCAGCACGATGGCCGTACGCAGGTCTTCGGGCAGTTGCTCCATGGCCTCCTCGACCACGGCGCGAATCTCGTCGGTCAGCAGCACTCCCTCCGGAGTATCCGCTTCCTTCAGTTTCGCCTGCCGGTCGTACTGCTCCGGATCCTGCAGGTCCAGGTCGAAGTCCACCGGCCGGCGGCGCTGCGACACCAGCGCGTTCTTCGCGGTGTTGATCGCGATCCGATACAACCATGTATAGAACGCACTGTCGCCGCGAAACGATGCCAGCGCCCGATAGGCCTTGAGGAACGCCTCCTGCGCGACATCCTCGGCCTCGGCCGCATCGTTCACGAACCGGCCCACCAGCTTCAACACGCGATGCTGATATTTCAGCACCAGCAGGTTGAACGCCGTCTGGTCGCCCGCCTGTACTCGCCGGACCAGCTCCTGGTCGGTGTCATCCGGGTTGGTCGTCAAGCGCTCGCTCCCTGCCGGACCGGCGGAAGCGCGCTCATCGGCAACGCCACGACTGCTTCCATAGACTGGCGGCCCGCGCGAAAGTTCGGCGGGACACAAGTGTTCCTGAACACTCGCTGAGCGATTGCGTGACCCGGTTCAAAAAGCATCGTCACGCACCGATCAGACCAGCCTTGCAGACCGATTCCAGCCGTAAACGCACGCTCAGCCGACGCAGCTCCCGGGGTAGTACGTCGCCCGTCAGTATCAACATCGAGCGATCTCCGGCACCGGTGTGCCAGCGAAGCCACAACCAATGGCTGCCGGCGCGCGATCCGGCGGACAACGTTGCAGGAATATTTTTCCGGGCGGCGCTGGAGAGGGTCCAGGTGCCGTCGGAGAGCCAGCTGACAGCCGTCAACCGATGCGCTCCGGCGAGCCAGCCCTGGGACCACAGGCCGAGCCCGACCACGGCGGCGGCCACTACGAAAAAGAGTGCGGCGGATAACGGCGGGAGGGGAAAAAGCATGCGGGCCGCCGCAACTCCCAGGAGCGCGAGCGCGCCAAGCCGCCGCTCGGAGCGACGGCTCCGAACGTCAAGCGTCAGCGCCCTGCTGGGCGTCAAGGTTGCGGAGTATGGCGATGACATGCGCCCAATCCGGATCGTCCGGGACCTCTCGTTGCACTACGTAGGCGAACAGCTGCGGGTCTGGCGCCTCGAGCAATGCTACGAAGGCCTGTTGTTCGGCAGCCGGGGCGGAAGGATACCGTTCCTGGAGATACCGTTCGAGCAGCACGTCCAACTCGCGCATGCCCCGCCGGCAACGCCAGCGGAGCTGTCCCACGGTCGGATGGCCGCTCATCAGTGACTGCGCTCGGCGATCTTCTTCTTGATCTCGGCGATGGCCTTGGCCGGATTGAGGTCCTTCGGACAGGCCTCGGTGCAGTTCATGATGGTGTGGCAGCGGTACAGCCGGAACGGATCTTCCAGCGCATCGAGCCGCTCGCCGGTGGCCTCGTCGCGGGTATCCACGATCCACCGATACGCCGCCAGCAGCGCCGCCGGGCCCAGGTAACGGTCGCCGTTCCACCAGTAGCTCGGGCACGAGGTGGAGCAGCAGGCGCACAGAATGCAGGCCGCCGGACGATCGATCTTCTCCTGATCTTCCTTCGACTGCAGCCGCTCGCGATCCGGCGGCGCCGGGGTGCGGGTCTGCAGCCAGGGCTTCACCGACGCGTACTGCGCGTAGAAATTGGTGAGGTCCGGCACCAGGTCCTTGATCACCGGCATGTGCGGCAGCGGGAAAATCTTCACCGTGCCCTTCACATCCTCGGTGGCGCGCGTGCAGGCCAGCGTGTTCACGCCGTCGATGTTCATCGCGCACGAGCCGCAAATGCCCTCGCGGCAGGAACGGCGGAACGTCAGCGTCGGATCGATCTCGTTTTTGATCTTGATCAGCGCGTCGAGCACCATCGGCCCGCAGGTCGACATGTCCACTTCGTACGTGTCGTAACGCGGGTTCTGGCCCGACTCCGGGTCGAAGCGGTAGATGCGGAACGTGCGCACGTCCTTGGCACCCGCGGGTGCCGGATAGGTCTTGCCGACGCCGACGACCGAGTTCTTGGGAAGACGGAATTGCGCCATGGTCAGTACACCCTCGCCTTGGGCGGAACGACTTCTACGTCGTTGGTCAGTGTGTTCAAGTGCACCGGGCGGTAGTCGAGCGACACCTTGCCCTGCGGATCCACCCACGAGAGGGTGTGTTTCATCCAGTTCACATCGTCGCGCTCCGGATAGTCCTCGTGGGCGTGCGCACCACGGCTCTCCTTGCGGTTCTCGGCGGAGACGATGGTCGCCACCGCCTGACTGCGCAGGTTGTCGAGCTCCAGCGTTTCGATCAGGTCGGTGTTCCACACCATGCCGCGATCGCTGACGTTGACCTCCTCGAACGACTTGAACACTTCCTGCATCTTCTGCACGCCCTCGAGGAGCGATTCGGAAGTGCGGAACACGGCCGCGTGGTTCTGCATCACGCGCTGCATGTTCAGGCGAATGTCGGCGGTCCTGAGCGAGCCCTTGGCGTTGCGGAACTTGTCGATGCGGCTGAGCGCGAGGTCGCCCGCATCCTTCGGCAGCGGCCGATGCTTGGTATTCGGCTTGACGATCTCGGCGGCGTGACGCGCGGCCTCGCGGCCGAACACCACCAGGTCGAGCAGCGAGTTCGAGCCGAGACGATTCGCGCCGTGCACGGACACGCACGCCGCCTCGCCCACCGCCATCAGGCCCGGCACGACGGAGTCGGGGTTGCCGTTCTTCAACGTCACCACTTCGCCGTGATAGTTGGCCGGGATGCCGCCCATGTTGTAGTGAACCGTCGGCAGCACCGGAATCGGCTGCTTGGTCACATCGACGCCGGCGAAGATCTTCGCGGTCTCGGCGATGCCCGGCAGCCGCTCGTGAATCACTTCGGCACCGAGGTGCTCGAGGTGCAGATAGATGTGATCCTTGTGCGGGCCGACGCCGCGGCCTTCGCGGATCTCCATGGTCATGGAGCGGCTGACCACGTCGCGTGAGGCCAGGTCCTTCGCGTTCGGCGCATAACGTTCCATGAAACGCTCGCCTTCGGAGTTGCGCAGAATGCCGCCTTCGCCGCGCACGCCTTCGGTGATCAGACAGCCGGCACCGTAGATGCCGGTCGGATGGAACTGCACGAACTCCATGTCCTGCAACGGCAGGCCGGCACGCAACACCATGCCGCCGCCGTCGCCCGTGCAGGTGTGAGCCGACGTACAGGAGAAGTACGCGCGACCGTAGCCGCCCGTCGCGAGAATCGTCTGGTGACCGAGGAAACGGTGCACCGTGCCGTCCGCCATGTTGATGGCGACCACGCCGCGGCACTCGCCGTTGTCCATGATCAGATCGACGGCGAAGTATTCGATGAAGAACTGCGCTTCGTGACGCAGCGCCTGCTGATACAACGTGTGCAGCATCGCGTGACCGGTACGGTCCGCCGCCGCGCAGGTGCGCTGTGCGGTGCCCTTACCGTAGTGCGTCGTCATGCCGCCGAACGGACGCTGATAGATGCGGCCGTCATCGGTGCGCGAGAACGGCACACCGTAGTGCTCCAGCTCGATCACCGCGCCGGGCGCTTCTTTGCACATGAACTCGATGGCGTCCTGGTCGCCGAGCCAGTCCGAGCCCTTGACCGTGTCGTACATGTGCCAACGCCAGTCGTCCTCGCCCATGTTGCCGAGCGCGGCGCTGATGCCGCCCTGCGCGGCCACCGTGTGGCTACGGGTCGGAAACACTTTCGTCACGCACGCGACCGACAGGCCGGAATGCGCCAGACCGAAAGTAGCTCGCAGGCCGGCACCGCCGGCACCGACTACGACCACGTCGTAGTTGTGATCGATGAACTGATAGGCGCTCATGCGGCGCTCCCGAAGGCAATGCGCAGCACGGAGAAGATGCCGAGAGCGCCGAGAAGGAAATGAATGAACTGCAGAACGATCTTGGTGGCGATCTTGGCACCGTGGCTGGCCACGTAGTCCTCGACCACCTCCTGCACGCCCAGCATCGAGTGATACAGCATCGTGCCGATCAGCAGCGACAGCAGCACCGCGTTGACCGGCGCCGCGATCCACGCCGTGACGGTCGCATAACTCACATCGGGCATGCGCACCAACGCGAACACGAACCACAGGCCGAGCAGCACCAGCGCGACCGACGAGACGCGCAGCGCCCACCAGTGGCCAACGCCGTTGCCCGCCGCGCCCAGCCCCAGAACCCGTCCTACCGGACTGCGCAGACTCATACTTCACCCCGGCGCACGAGCACGAACCAGAACAACGCGGTCAAGGCCACCGCGCCCCAGAAAGCGATCATGCCGCTGGTGCGCGCCATCTTCTTCTCGAAGCCATGGCCGGTGTCCCAGGCCAGGTGCCGCACGCCGTTCAACAGGTGATAGAAGAACGCGAACGAAAAACCGACCAGCAGCGCCTTGGTCAGCGGGTTCGCGAACACCGCCTGCGCCGAGGCGTAGGCCTCGGGCCCGCTGGCAGCGGCGACCAGCCAGTAAACAAACAACAGCAGCCCGACGGACAGCGCGCAGCCCGTGACCCGGTGCAGGATGGACAGCGTATTGGTGTACTGCCATCGATACATCATGAACGGCGACAACGGCCGCTCGTACTTGGGATTGGTCATGTGGTAATGGCCTGAATTACGGACAAGCGGATCAAAAATCGATGCAACGGCCGGCTTTTTCCCAATCGCCGAAGCGCGTCGGCTCCGGCCCGTCGCGGCCGCCGATCTCTTTGGGTGCCTGCTCGCCGGTGGAACCTGGCGCGCGCGGTTCTGTCCCTGTCTCGGTCGCGGCCGAAACAGCCGGCCCCAGGCCATCGGCCCCGGCTGGCGAATCTGGCCGCAAATTTGTATCTGGCATGGAACCGGACGATGATGTCAGTGACCGTTCAAACGGGCGGTAGTGTGCCAGAACCCCCCCGGGGTCGGAACGCTGCCCTTATCTTTTGTGGCGATGCTTGATTTCGGATTTCACGAATGTCTGCCCCTGTTTCCGCCCCGGCCAGCGCCGGACCCGACGTGAGCCCGCTCGGCGGGCTCGCCACGATCATGGTGAGCGGCGCCGACGCGCGCGCCTATCTGCAGGGTCAGCTGACGGCCGATCTGGACACGCTCGATTCGAATCGAGTGCAGCTGGCCTGCTGCAATTCCCCGCAGGGCCGCGTCCAGGCGGTGTTCTGGATGCTGGCTCGCACCGACGGCATCGCCCTGGTGCTGCCGGCGGCGCTCGTCGACAGCACGGTGCTGCGCCTTCGCAAGTATGTGCTTCGGGCAAAGGCGAAGATCGAACCGGCGAAACATCTGCAGGTCGGCATCGCGCCCCGCTCTGCTCTGCCCGCTGACCTGACTCTGACTCCAGCGACCTCGCATCGTGAAGTCGAATGCGTGAGCTATTTCACATTGCCCGGCGTCGAGGATGTGCTGGTGCTCGGCGCCCTGTCCGCACCCTCCGATGCCGCGCGCGACCACCAGTGGCACGTGTCATCCGTGCGCGCGGGCCTGCCGCAGGTTTATCCAGAAACTCACGAAGCATTCGTCGCTCAGATGCTGAATATCGATCTGCTCGGCGGGATCAGCTTCGAGAAGGGCTGCTACACCGGGCAGGAGATCATCGCCCGCACCCATTTCCGCGGAGCCGTCAAGCGGCGGATGTTTCTTTTCCACAGCGCGGGCGCGGTGCCTACGCCCGGTACGCGCGTGTTGGCTGGCGAGCAGCACGCAGGCGATGTGGTTGATGCTGTCGCGACCGAAGACGGATGTGACGTCCTGGCGGTCATCAGCCTCGCGCAGCTCAATAGCGAGCTGCACGTCGATGGCCAGGAAGGGGTGCTGGCGCGGGTGGCGATGCCGTATTCGCCGGAGTAAGAGGTTTGGCAAGGGAGATTTGGGGGACCGGTTGGTGGTCCCTCGTGGCCGCGTGCCACACAGCTCTCAGAGGTTTTTCGCCTGCCGGCGCGCACGAACGGGCCAAGCTGGGCGCTCAACGACGGGCTGGATCGAACAGCGGGTTTGCCACAGCGTAAGTTTCTGCGGAAACGCCAAACTTAAATTCCCGCCGTTGATCCGCCAGCTAACGCTCCTGGCCCCACCTTCTTCAGCTCGCGCCCAGCGAAGCGCAGGCGCCCCGCGGAGCGTGCTTTGAGCCGACATCTTCGGGACCAGCATTCCATGTCTTTCTTCCGCGCCCCAGCGAAGCGCAGGGGCTCCCGTGGAGCGTGCTTTGAGCCGACATCTTCGGGACCAGCACTCCATGTCTTTCTTCCGCGCCCAGCGAAGCGCAGGCGCCCCGCGGAGCGGCCGCGAAGCGTGCTCGAGTTGCGCATCTTCGAGCTGGGGAAAGGTGGGGGTCTCGGGAAGTTCGCAACCACAGTGACTCGGCCACCGCCGCCATTCGAGCAAACCGTTGCACGCTGGCAGTACAAATGACGCCGCGCGTTGCAGCTCGCAGCGCGATAGCGCGTCAAGGGCGAGCGACACCGACCGTCACGCGACCACTGAGCAAATCATGCGGCAGCCATCGACGCAAAGCCCGCCAA
>NZ_CALFXI010000080.1 GCF_937958065.1 uncultured Steroidobacter sp. | reverse complement strand
CGTCCCACTAGCGCCGACGCACCCGCTCGCGCAGCTTTGCTGGACGCTTCTTTGCAGGCTTCTCTTGCCTGGCTTTCGCGCTCATCTCGGAGGTTGCCAGGCCGAGCAGGCGGCGGAAGGTGGGGCATTCCATGTGGCTCGGGGCGGGGCAAGAGGCGGCGTGGCGCAGGCCGTTGCGCATGGCGGTCAGCTTGCGGATCGTGGTGTCGAGCTCGTCGGCCTTGAGGGCCAGCAGTTGGCGATCGATCTGCAACTTTCCGTCGGGTGCAAACATCTGCGCGATTTCATCCAGCGACAGGCCCGCGGCTCGGCCCATTGAAATCAGCGCCAGCCGCTCCAGCACCGACGCAGCAAACAAACGTCGCAATCCGTGCCGGCCGATGGAAGCGATCAGGCCCTTCTCTTCGTAGAAGCGCAAGGTCGAGGCGGGGACGCCGGACCTGCGTGCGACTTCAGCGATGTCCATGCTCTTGACCTCAAGTTGACTTGAAGTGGCACTCTGCCAAGCAACGTCCCTGGAGTGCAATTCATGAACGACCTGCTGTCGCTGGTTCTCACCGGAGTGGGCGCCACCCTGCTCATGGATCTATGGGGTCTCGCACGCAATCGGCTGTTCGGTCTTCCCCTGCCCGACTACGGCATGGTCGGCCGTTGGATCGGCCACATGGCGCATGGCAAGTTTCACCATGACCGGATCGCAGCAGCTCCACCGATCAGCGCAGAGCGCGTCATCGGCTGGAGCATCCACTACATCATCGGAGTCGTGTTCGCCGCCGGTTTGGTATCCATCGTAGGCTTTGAGTGGCTGCAGCGACCGACACTCGGCCCCGCACTGGCATTCGGCCTCGCCACGGTGGTCGCCCCGTTCTTCCTGATGCAACCGGGCATGGGCGCCGGCATTGCCGCCTCACGAACACCGAAGCCCGGCTCCGCACGACTGCAGAGTTTGATCACTCATGCAGTGTTCGGCTTCGGTCTATGGACGGCGGCATACGTAACCCATTACCTTGGTCGGCACTGATGATGGAGATTGCTCGATGCTTCGCCACCTTGCGTTACTTGTCCTCGCTGCCACGTCCACGGCCAGCTGGAGCGCCGAAGCCATCAAATGCAACGAAGCGGGCACACAGCTGGAACTGAACGCCTGCGCGCTCGATGAATTCAAGCGTGCCGATCAGGAGTTGAACGAGACCTATGCCGCCGTATTGAAGAAGGAGCAGCAGGATCCCACGTTCATCCGCAAGCTGCGCAGCGCGCAACGCGCCTGGATTGCGTTCAGGGATGCCGAGATCGACGCGACGTATGCATGCAACGAGAAGGACGCGCGCGTCTGTTGGGGCAGCATGCTGCCGCTCTCCATGACAGCTTACAAAACCAAGCTCACGCGCGAGCGCACGGCTCGTTTGCAGAGATTTCTCGACCCGGGCCGGCCGGCGGATTGAAAGCGACAGGAGTTGATCGTGCCTCGTTACGTTGCCTTCCTGCGAGGCGTGAGCCCGATGAATGCGAAGATGCCGGAGGTGAAGCGGGCATTCGAAAGCGCCGGCTTCGCCAACGTGAAGACCGTGCTCGCGAGCGGGAACGTGGTGTTCGACTCGCCGTCGAAGCCCGAGGCGACGCTGGCCCGCCGGGCCGAAAAGGCGATGCAGGACGAGCTCGGCCGCACATTCCTGACGATCGTCCGATCAGCCAAGGCATTGCAGGAACTGATCGACGCAGACCCCTACAGCGCGTTCAAGCTGCCGGCGAAGTCGAAGCACGTGGTGACATTTCTTCGCGAGGCATCGACGGCGAAATTGTCGCTGCCCATCAAATCGGGTGACGCTCGGATCCTGGCTGTTCGCGGTCAAGAGGTATTAACGTCGTATGTACCGCATCCGGGCTCACCGCAATTCATGCGGCTCCTGGAAAAGACCTTCGGCACGGAAATCACGACGCGAACGTTCGAGACCGTGAAAAAGTGCGCGACGGCGTAGCTCAGACGAACCCGGTGCTGGCGATACTGCGGCACCGACCAGCGCTGCGAATCTGGTAACCAACGGGCCTCGACTCTCCCGTCGTGAGAGAGTCAAGACGTCGCGAGCATCGCGCCCCACTATGTCGTTTGCCCAGCCACGCCGGAGCTTGCGCCGGAACCGGCAGCTGCAGCGCGTGTTGCCGACACCAGCCGTGTGTCCCAGCCGCGCGATCGCAGCGCGCATGTATCTGATACGAGCCGCAACCGCTGCGACTGAGGCGGATTGTTACGTTACCTCTGACCTCCGGCGAATGAATAACTCAGCTGACCGTACCAGAACCGGCCGCGCGGATCGGCGTAGCCGGGGTCGTACCCGGTCTGGAAGAAGTTCTGTCCACCGGCATTCGTATAGGGCGGATCGCGATCCAGGAAATTGCGAACGCCGACTGCGAAGCGCCAGTTGTCCAGGCGGTACGCCGCCTGCGCGTCATGGGTCAGGTACGAAGCCACGTCGCGCGGCCGGAAACCAGGCACCTCGGTGTCCTGGAAATTGCCCGGCAGATCTTCGTAGCGGGTCTGGAAGTTCTGAGTGATCGTCGCCTCCCACGGGCCGAGACTCCAACCGAGCGTCAAGAAATGATGCCAGCGCGGAATCACGCCGCCGGCACCGTTCACGATCGGAGTGACCTTGCCGAGAATGTCCTGGAAGCTGCCGTCCGGATTCTGGATCTCGTACTTGGTGAAGTACGTGCCGACGATCGAAGCCGTGAGCGCGCCGGCACGGCCGATGTCGAAGCGCGTGCGGAAGTCGGCATCCACGCCCGCCACCTTGGTTTCGCCGAAGTTGAGGTTGACCTGATCGATGTTGACGATTCGGCCGGGCAGGCCGGGCGTCGCCGCCTCCGGCGCGCCGCGCGTCACCAGGTTACCGAAGCGCTCGATGTCGGCAAGAATCGCCGTCGGGCTCACGCCGAAGATGATCGTCTCCTTGAGCTTCACGTAGAAGCCATCGAAGCCGAACGAATAGTTCTGGGAGGGCTCGAACACCACGCCCAGGGTGTAGTTGTCCGACTCTTCGGGCCTCAGATCAGGATTGCCGCCGAGCGTGATCGGGAACTGCGTCGCGCAGTCCCGCGAGTCCAGATTCACGACGCCATTCGCGTCAGCGACGCCGCAGCGCGCCGGATCGTTGAGACCCGCCGCCGACACGCCGGTCACTTGCGGTTGCCACAATTCCGACAGGCTCGGTGCGCGGAAGCCGCGTCCGGCGGACCCGCGCAACAGCACCCATTCCGCTGGTCTCCAACGCAGGCTGATCTTGGGTGTCGTCTTGTTGCCCGTGCCTTGATAATCGTCGTAGCGCACGGCGAGATTTGCTTCGAACGACTGCACGATCGGAATGTTCAATTCCGCGAACGCCGCATACACGCTGCGACTGCGATCGATCGGGAAGAAGTTGCCGCCGTACGAGGAAATATCGCCCGATTGGATCGCGGCGCTCGGATTCGTCTCGAACTTCTCATCGCGGTATTCCACGCCTAGCGCCAGCGCCAGCGGGCCCGCTTTCATCTCGGTGAGATCGCGGGTGACGCTGCCAGCCACTCCTCGGATGCTCGTCTTGGTCTCGTACGCCTCGCCTCTGAATTGTGTCGCATCCGCAGCGGCCAAGATGTCAGGCGTGTTCTCACCGAAGAAATTCACCTGGCCGCTGTTGAGCAGGGGCAGGATCTGCGAGTACGCCGGAGCGCCGTTCTTGAACTCTTCGGTGAGTGTGGTCTCCGAATACAGTCCGGCGACATCCCAGTTCCAGCCGCCGGTATCGCCACCAATGCCGAGCACGAAGCGCGGCTGTTCGATGTGGTCGGTCCAGCGGCGGTTTCCCGTGATCACCGAGCGGTAGCGCACCAGCAGATCGGGCGTCGCGCCGCTCTGGCCAAGCGCCAGCGCGGTCGGATAGAAGGGGCTTGCGGGCGTCAGCAACACGGTCGCGAAGCCGTTATAGGGCGCTTGGTTGAACAGCGGATTGTTCTCCGGAAGCGCGAACTGGTCGGAGAGAGGCACCGGCTGGATGGTGTACTCCATCCAGTTACTGCTGTACGAAGCTTCCAGATACGCGGTGATGTTCGACGTGACCGCGTAGCGCGCTGTGCCGAAGATGCTCCAGCGTTCGGCTTCGGGCAGCAGCGCCACTTCGGGCGAGGGATCGTAGCGGCAGACGTCGGGGCTGAAGAACGGGTCCGTTATCGACGGCGCGCAGTTGGGCGCGTTCGGATTGCCATCGACGCTACCGTCTTCGGAAGCCACGTTGGCTGGAAACGAGTTACCTGAGGTGGTGTCGTTCTCGGCCGCCACGTTGATGCTGGATCTGGCGAAGTCGCGATCGCGTCCGAACAGCGCTTTCTCCTTCTGCCAGCTGCCGACCAGCATCACGTTGAAGCGATCCGACTGGATATCGCCGTAACCCAGCACTGCGCTGGCCTTGGTCACTCCGCCGCCGCCATCGGCGGTATCGCCGTAATAGGCGTTCACATCGGCGCCCTGATAGTTCTTGCGCAAGATGAAGTTGATGACGCCGGCGATCGCATCGGAGCCGTAGACTGACGACGCGCCTTCCTTCAGCACCTCGACGCGCTCGACGGCTGCGAGCGGGATGCTGTTGATGTCGACGGAAGTGCTATCTGTGATCGTGCCGCCGCCAGCGACACGACGCCCGTCGATGAGCACGAGGGTGCGCTGTGAGCCCAAGCCGCGCAGCGACACGCTCGATACGCCACCGGAGGTCACGCCGGAACCGGATGCCGACACGGTGTTCGTGTTTCCTTGCACGGCAACCGAGACCGTCTGCAGAAACTGCTCCGATGTTGTCACGCCCTGGCTCTGGATCTGAGCCTGGGTGATGGTTTGCACCGGTAGCGCACCTTCTTCGGTGCGACGGATGCGCGAGCCGGTGACGATCACTGTTTCGAGCGCCTGACCTTCGGCGGCGACCGCGTGCTGAATCGGCGCACTCACTGCCAAGCCCAGTGCCACGGCGCCCGAGTACTTCAATGCGTGTGCGACCGCACGAGAAACTCGCTGCGAGACGCCAGTTTCGTTCGAGATCGTGTACGACATAGCCCTTGTCCTCTGTAGAGAATGCAGTACCGCTTGTGTGTGGCGCTGACGGCCTTGGCACGGAAACAACGGCACACAGGCACTCCCGCGAACCGGAGTCGATACTTAGTCGAACGGACCGCCGCGTTGCCATCGAATGGGATGAGCCGGCTCGTGCCAGTGATGAGTGGCCCGCGTCGGGGTGCGGCCGCAGTGGGCCATTTCCCGCCGCCTCGTGCAGACGCGTGGTTTTGCTGGTCAGCGCACGCTGCTTCTTAGCAACCGCAGAATCGCGCCGCTGCGCTCTCGATTCGAGACCAGGTAGCGGCCGCGGCGTAGTTGAAAGCCGAAGCGGCCGCTCTCGAGCCGTTCGATGTAGTCGACCTGTTGCAAATTGATCAGCACCGAGCGGTCGATGCGCATGAAGTCGAAAGGCGTCAGCACATCGGACAGGTACTTCAAGGTGGCGCGCGTCAGGTACCGGTCTTCGCCGACGTGGATGGTGACGTAGTTGCCGTCGACCTGCAGGTAGTCGATCGACGGCGCATCCAGAAAATGAAAGCGATGCGCACGCTCGCCAACCAGTCGCGGGCTGTGACGCCAGCGTCGCGAAGGCATGTCTTTGTGGATGGTGAGTGGAGCGACTTCATGGAACTCGCGTGCCGACGACACGGGCGTGAACGGCCCCGTGGATGCGGGCAGCACCTCACGTGCTTCGCACGCCGGGCGCTGTGCCTGCGGCGTCTGCGCGCGCAGGTTCGGATGTACGCTCGTTTGCTCCGCGCTGGCCAGGTACTTCAATTTCGTGCGCTCGAGATGCGGGGTTGCAGCTGAAACGCAGGAAACCGTCGATCGGTTCTTGATTGCGGTGAAGTGAAGCGCGCGGCGAGCTTGACACAGTGATCATGCTGCCGGAAGGTTCACGACATCATGGAGCCGGAGTTCGCACCTCAATATTCGCCCAAAGAGCGCCGGCGGCGGCTGTCGCTGCATGTGGTGATCGGCACGCTGCTGGGAGCGGCGGTGTATTGGTGGGCGCTGCCTCGATTTCGCTCGTTCTCGGCCGAGGCGGCGTGCGAGCGGCTCTTCGGTGTCCCCGCCTCGACAGTCTTGATCTATGCGGCGGTGGTGGGCGCGCCCCTGGCGGCGGCAGTGTTGATCGTGCTGTTGACGGGTCGACAGTCGATCGAAACCATCGCAACTCGTCGTTATCCGCCCCCCGGCCGCAAGGTGTATCGGCGCGTCAAGATAAAAAGAGGCTGGCAAGCGATCGCCTTCGGCCTGATACCCGCGATGTTCGTCGCTTATCTCTCCGTGCTCAGCTCACAAGGCATGGCATTGGCCGCTCGAATGGCGCGCGAAACACGCCAGTCCGTCCAGTGCGATACAAGCTCTGATCAACCAGAAACCGGCGATCACGGAACAACCAAACGCGAACGGCGCTGACTGCAGCGGACAGGTCGCGATCGGGAGAGTGTCAATGGAAGTTCGCATCGTACAGTTCCCCGAAACGCGAGTGGCGGTCGCCGAGCACCGCGGCCCACCGGCGTTGGAATACGAAACATCGAAGAAGCTGATCGAGTGGCGCATCCAACATCGCCTCGCGCCGGCCAATCATCGTACCTACGGCGTGCACTACACCGACCCGCAGACTGTGGCGCCGGCGGAGCATCGGGTGGATTTCTGTGTGAGTTACGATCCACCCGTGGAGCCCAATCCCCAGGGCATCATCAGCAAGCTCCTCCCCGCAAATCGCTGCGCCGTCGCGCGGCATCTCGGTTCACGCAAGCACAACCTGGCGGCCGTATATCTCTATCGTGAGTGGCTGCCCGCGAGCGGCGAACAACCCGGGAATTTCCCGATCTTCTTTCATTACGTGAACGTCGGTCCGGCGATCCAGGAACGAGACATGATCACGGACGTTTACTTGCCCTTGAAATGATGATCTAACCGGGGCTGGATCCCATGCGCGAGCTCATCGAGCTGGAAGAGCAAGGTTGGCGCGCCCTATCCACAGAGGGCGACGCGGGCAGGAAGTTCTACGCGTCGGTGCTACGCGAGGATGCAGTGATGCTGGTTCCCGGCGGCATGCGAATCGAAGGTCGCGCGAACATTCTCGAATCGTTGGGTGCGCAGCCGTGGGAATCGTTTCGCATCGAAAGTCCCCAAGTCCTGCAACTATCTCAGCATGCAGCGTCCATCATTTACAAGGTGACTGCGCAACGCAAAGGCAGCGCGCCGTACATGGCACTGATTAGCAGTACGTACGCGCTAGGCGACGCCTGGCAGCTCGTGCTCCATCAGCAAACGCCAGCATGAGACCGCCAGGTTAGGGCTCGTCGTACACCAGCACGATTTTTCCGCGGGGCGCCAGCCACGGTTCGAGGAGTTGACGGGCGAGGCTGGGATCGCGATGAAACAGCCCGACGCGGACGGCGAAGATCTTGTCGAACTTGCGGCGACCGGGATCGAACTTCAGCACGTCGGCGACATGAAACTCGGCGCGGCCCGCGTCGACGTGTTCGCGATTCCTTTGTAGCGCGGCGGCGATCATCTTCCTGGAGCGGTCGATCGCGACCAGATGACCCGAGCGCAGCCGCTCGCACACGAAACTGGCCGCGACGCCATGACCGCAGCCGATTTCGAGGACGCGGTCATCCGCCTGCACCCGCATTCCGTCGACGATGGCTCGCAGGCGATCGCTCATGTCGTTACGTCACTCGCGCGTACCGACGCCCCTGTGCAGCAGCCACACACAGCTGACGTACAGAACGACGGCGGCACCGATCATGATCGTATAAGCCAGCCGAACGTCGACGTCGGAGACGCCCAGGAAGCCGAAGCGGAACGCGTTCACCATGTAGAGAATCGGATTGGCGTGCGAGATGCCCTGCGCCCACTCGGGCAGCAGTTTGATCGTGTAGAACACGCCACCCAGGTAGGTCAGCGGCGTCAGCACGAACGTCGGGATGAACGAGATCTGATCGAAGTTCTTGGCGAAGACGGCGTTGATCATGCCGGCGAGCGCGAACACGATGGAGCTGAGCAGCACGGCGGAGATCACCACGGCCACGTTGTGGATCTGCATGTGCGTGAAGAACAGGGTGATCGCGGTGACGACGCCGCCAACGATCAGGCCGCGCATGATGCCGCCGACCATGTAACCGGCCACGATCAGCCAGCCCGGCAAAGGTGACACCAGCAGCTCTTCGATGTGCTTGCCGAACTTCGCGCCGAAGAACGAGGACACGACGTTGCCGTACGAGTTCGTGATCACCGACATCATGATCAAGCCGGGCGCGATGTATTGAATGTACGTGTACCCGCCCATGTCGCCGATCCGGCCGCCGATCAGGCTGCCGAAGATGACGAAGTACAGCGTCGCCGTGATCGCCGGCGGAACGATGGTCTGGCCCCAGATGCGGATGATGCGATTGAGCTCGCGGATGACGATGGTGTTGAACCCGACGATGTTCGTTTTCAACAGCATGGGCGGCTTCACCGCGGGTGCGAGCGAACTGTCGACAGCTTTATCCATGGGCGGTCTCCTTCTGATTCACCAGCCGCATGAACAGCTCTTCCAGCCGGTTGGTCTTGTTGCGCATCGACAGCACCTCGATGCCGGACGCCGACAGGCGCGAGAAAATGTCGTTCAGACTCTGGTCCTTGGAGACCTCGATCTCCAGCGAATGATCGTCCGGCATGCTGACCGAGTAACCCGGCAGCACCGGCGGGGCGGTAATGGGATTGCGCAGGTTGAATACGAACACTTCGGTCTGCAGTTTGCGCAGCACCCGACTCATGCGGTCGTTCTCGATGATGCGGCCCTTGTCGATGATGGCGACGTGCCGGCACAGGTTCTCCGCTTCCTCGAGATAATGCGTGGTCAGGATGATGGTGGTGCCGGCGGCGTTGATGTCCCGCATGAAGCTCCACATCGTGCGCCGCACTTCGATATCCACGCCGGCGGTGGGCTCGTCCAGGATCAGCAGGCGCGGCTCGTGCATCAGCGCCCGGGCAATCATCAAGCGTCGCTTCATGCCGCCCGACAGGGTGCGCGACACCGCGTTCCGCTTTTCCCACAACTGCAGGGCGGTCAGATATTTCTCCAGGCGTTTGGACGCCTCGTGTCGGGGAATGCCGTAGAAGCCTGCCTGGTTCAGGAGGATCGTGGTGACTGTTTCAAATTGGTTAAAGTTGATTTCCTGCGGGACCAGGCCGATGCACGATTTGGCGACCGCCAGCTCCGTGTCGATGTCGTGGCCGAACACCTGAACTTTGCCACTGGTCTTGTTGACCAATGAGGTAATGATGCCGATGGCGGTGGTCTTACCCGCGCCATTGGGCCCCAGCAGAGCGAAGAAATCGCCTTCTTCCACGGCCAGATCGATGCCCTTGAGCGCCTGAACGCCGTTCTTGTAGGTTTTCGTGAGCTGCTGGAAGGTCAGTGCTTGCATGGCGCCTTCGACCGCCGTCCGGGCGGCGATGACATTGATCGGAGTGGAAAAAGTGGCTGCGAAGGGTAACGAGCCGGGCCCGCCCCAGCAAGGCGCGCACGGTCACCAATGTCGTGCCTGCGACGAACGGTTCGGAAGCGCCGGATCGATTCGCCGACAGGGGCCGGATTTTCGCCGTCGGGGCCGCTTGACGGCACGATTTCAGGGCGCATCATGACGGCCTTGCGCTAACGCAACCCAGCATGTACACGAGCTTTTTTGGCCTGGGCGAGAAGCCCTTCGCGATCACTCCGGACCCGCGTTACCTCTTCATGAGCGAGCGGCATGCGGAGGCGCTCGCGCATCTTTTGTACGGCATCACCGAGGCCGGCGGCTTCATTCAGCTGACCGGCGAGGTCGGCACCGGCAAGACCACCATCGTGCGCTCGCTGCTGGAGCGCATGCCGGGCCACGCCGACGTGGCCGTCATCCTCAATCCCCAATTAACGCCGGTTGAATTCGTACTGACGATTTGCGAAGAGCTGGGCATCTTCATGCGCGATGAAGACACCACCAGCATCAAGGACCTGGTCGACCTGCTGAACCGCCGTCTGCTGGAAGCGCATGCCAAGGGCCGTCGCATCGTCGTGATCGTCGATGAAGCGCAGAACCTGATGCCGGCGACGCTCGAGCAGGTCCGCCTGCTCACCAACCTGGAGACCGCGTCACAGAAGCTGCTGCAGATCATCCTCATCGGCCAGCCCGAACTGCGTGAAGTGCTGGACCGAGTTGAGCTGCGTCAGCTCGCTCAACGCATCACGGGCCGTTATCACCTCGCGCCATTGTCACGAAGCGAAACCGCCTCGTATGTGAATCACCGACTCAAAGTCGCCGGCGCCATGGGAGAGATATTCTCCAGTGCCGCGCTGCGTGAAGTGCATCGCCTGAGCGGCGGCATTCCCCGCATCATCAACGTGATTTGCGATCGCGCGCTGCTCGGTGCGTTCACGCAGGAGCAACATCGCATCGGCCCCGGCATGATTCGTGAGGCCGCGAGCGAAGTGTATGGTCGCTCCTTCAGCCCGCCTTGGTTGAAGATGCTGGTCGGCTCCGCCGGAAGCGTTGCCGTGTTGGGGCTGGTACTCGGCACGTGGCAACTCACACGAACCACCGACGCCGTACCCACTGCCGAGGCCGAGCCAGCAGCCGTCGTCGAACCGGCGCCGGTACAGCTCGCGCAAGCTGAACCGACCCCGCCGCCTGCGCCAACGCCGGCACCTCCGCAAGACGTCGCCGAGGTTCTGGTTGAAAAGGTCGGCATGACGAACACCGAAGGAGCCTTCGGTCAACTGTTCGCGCTGTGGGGCGCCAGGTTCACTCCGAACGGCGGCAGGCCTTGCGATCAGGCGAAACAGCAGGGGCTGGAGTGTGTGTATCAGCAAGGCACCTGGGGCCAGCTGCGCACGTTGAATCGTCCGGCGATCCTGACGCTCATCGACGAGGACAGCAATGCGCATCAAGTGGTGGTGTCGGGCCTGGTGGGCGATACCGCCAAGATCAACTTGCCGGATGAGACGCGCATGGTTTCGATCGCCTCGTTGTCACGGCTGTGGTACGGCGATTATCTGGTGTTGTGGCGTCCGCAAGTCGCCGGCGCGGCGCGCGCGCTGTCGGCCGGGATGAAAGGAGATGGCGTGCGCTGGCTGCGCACCAAACTGAATACGGTCGCGGGCAGAACGGGCGAAGAACCGACCAGCGATTACTACGATGAGGACCTGGTGAAAATGGTCGAGGACTTTCAGCGCCAGCATCGCCTGAACGTCGACGGCATCGCCGGCGTGCAGACGCAGATCGTGCTGGACTCGCTCGGCAGCACGCCCGGTACGCCGGTGCTCGTTACGCAGGCGCGGGGCACGAGCTGATGAGCTTCATTCTCGATGCCCTGAAAAAATCCGAGAACGAGCGTCAACGCAATACCGGTCCGTCGCTGGCCGACGTGCGAGTGGTTCGACGCAATTCCGAACGGCCGTGGTGGGTCGTTGCCGTGGCGGCGCTGCTCGTCGTCAATCTCGGCGTGTTGGTGGTCGTGTTGATTCGCGACGGCAACGCAAAGCCCGCGCAGCCGGCGCAGGTGGCGCCCGCTCCGACGCAGTACCCGCCACAACAAAGTTATAACGCACTGCCGCCGCAGCCTGCGCCTCAGCAAAGTTATAACACCGTGCCTCCGCCTGCTCCGGCTCAGCAATACCAATATCAGTATCAGCAGCCGCAACAGCAGGCCCAGCAGCGTTATCAACAGACCGTGCCCACCGATCCGTCGGTGCGCTCGCTGGCGGACGAAGCGAGCGGATATGGCGAGTCTTATCCTTATCCAGACGACCCGGCGAGCTCGCACCTGTCCAGCGCGGCCGCCGTGCCCGCAGGTCCGCCGATGGTTCGTCAGATCCAGCCGCCCGCCGTGCAACCGCTGCCATCAGGCGCGGTATTCGAAGCGCGACAGGCGGCGAATGCGCCCGCTAACAACGGGGGCGCGCTGGTGGGCAATGAAACGTTGCCGACCTACGAAGATCTGACGATGAGCGGGACCAACCTTCCCGAGATGCACCTGGACATTCACGTGAATTCGCAGAAGCCCAGCGAGCGCTTCGTGTTCGTGAACATGCGCAAGTATCTGGAAGGCGAGACGCTCAAGGAGGGCCCGACGCTGGAGCGCATCACCGCCGATGGCGTGATTCTGAATCAGCGCGGCCTGCGGTTCCTGCTGCCAAGACAATGACCCGGGTCACTAGACAGACATTTAGTCGTTGACACAGTGTCAACGACCGGCGCACCATAGCGCCATGTCCTACATTGCCGACCGCCGCCAGGAAGAGAAGGACCGCCGACGCAGCGAAATCGTCGACGCCGCCGAAACTCTTTATCGCGAGCTGGGCTGGGACGCCGTGACCATGGATGCCGTCGCTCGCAAAGCCCGGCTGAGCCGCGCGTTGGTGTACGTGTATTTCAAAGACAAGAGCGAGCTGCTGCTCGCCATCACCGAACGCGCCATGGAAGTGCTCCGCACCCGTTTCGAGGAGGCTGGCGCCCGCGCACGCATGGGCATTGACCAGATCGAAGCAATGGGCCGGGCATACATGGCGTACGGCCTTGAATTCCCGCACTATTTTGACGCTTGTGCACGGCTCGAATCGCGTGCGACCGAAGCCTCCGAGCGCGGCTCCACCGAAGACGCCGTGCTGGCCATGGGCCGGCGCGTCCACGAAGTCGTCGTCGCCGCGCTCGAAGCTGGTCAGCGCGACGGCAGCATCCGCGCCGATATCGGCGACCTGACCGTAACTTCGCGCGTGCTTTGGGGTTTTACCCATGGCCTGACCCAGATCGCGATCACCAAGGCGCGCCCGCTGGCGGAGGCCGGCATCAGCGTCACCCAGCTCACCCAGCAGGCCATTGCGATGATTCGCTACACACTGGCCGGCAGTGGGCCGTCATTGGCCGGTTGAAGCTGGTTTTTATTTGGGCATTTTTTGACACTTGTCTAACGACTGAACAACTGTGGCAGCCAGCATGCAAGATGTGGACGGCAGCCACGAAGGGATGGGAGAGCATGCGAGCGCCACGATTCATGGCGATGATGGGAGTGTGGCTGTGCGCCAGCGCCGCTTGGGCGCAATCGCCAGACACCGCCGGCGATTTCGACACTATCGTTGCGAACTATGTGGCCGAGGGATTGCGCAGCAACCTGGCCCTGCAGAGTCAGCACCTCGAAGTGGAGAAGGCCGCCGGAGCACTCGCCGAAGCCCGCGCGCGCTTCTTTCCTCAGCTCTCCTTCGAAGCCCGCTACACGCGTGCCGACGGCGGTCGGGTGATCGACCTGCCCATGGGCACGGCGCTCAATCCGGTCTATTCGACGTTGAACGAGATGCTGATCGCTCAGGGTCAGCCGGCCCGGTTCCCGCAAATCTCCGATAGCACAGTGGCTTTCCTGCGCACCGAAGAGCAGGACACGCGCGTACTGCTGCGCCAGCCTTTGTATGCTCCGGCGATTCCCGCCGCGGTTCGGGCACAGCGAGCGTTGCTGGATGCAAGCAGCTTCAATCGAATGGCCATTGCTCGGGCACTCCGCCGCGACATCACTGTTGCATATGTCGATTGGCTCAAGGCGCGCAGCTCGGTCGAAATCGTCGCCGCCAGCGAAGCGCTGTTGCGAGAGAACCTGCGCGTCAATGAATCATTGTTCGACAACGGCAAGATCACCGAAGACCTGGTGCTCAGAGCCCGCGCCGAGCTGCTCGATGTCGAGCAACAGAAGCGCGAGGCCGAAAATCTGGCCATCCAGGCGCAAAGCTTTTTCAACTTTCTGCTCAACCGGCCATTGCCGTCCCCAATCGAGCCGTCCTCCCCACCCAACAACTCAGCCCCGAGCGAGGGCGCACTCGAACAGCTCTGGTCCACCGCGCTGGATCGGCGTCCGGAGATTGCGCAGGTCGAACAGCTGCGCCGTGCGAGCGAGGAGCAGGTGCGTATCGCTCGCAAACAGAAATGGCCGACCTTGTCGCTCGGTGTGGATGCAGGCACCCAGGGCGAGGACTATCGATTCGGCGACGGTTACAACTTCGGTACGGCGTCGCTGATTTTCACCTGGCGCATCTTCGACGGTGGCGGCGACACCGCTCGCGTGCATCAGGCACGTGCCGCAGAAAAACAGCTGGTGCTGCAGCAGGAAGAAATCGCGCAGCAGATCCGGCTCGAAGTGCAGCAGTCTTACGATCGGCTCGTCACCGCGCGGGACTCACTGGCCACGGCCGCGGCTCGCGCCGATGCGGCTCGCGCGGGATTCCGCATCGCCAGCCGCAAACGTGATGAAGGCGTGATCAGCCAGGTCGAATTCATCGATGCTCGCAGCGCGCTCACCAGCGCCGAGCTGAATCACAACCTCACCCGCTTCAACGTGCTCGCGCGCCGCGCCGAGCTGGAATACGCCACCTCGACGGGAGAGATCCCGCTCGACCCAGGAGTCTGACCATGCCGCGCCTGTCCAGTGTTCTACCGCCACTGCTGGTGTCCGCCAGCCTGTTGGCCCTCGCCGGTTGCAACAGCGGAGCCACCGATCAGCCCGCCGTCGAGCTGGCCCGGGTGCGCACGGCACCGGCGGTAGTCGGTCCGGCGGCGCCCGCCATTCGCACCAATGGGTTGCTCGTCAATGAAGACGAGATCCGCTTGTCATTCAAGGTCGGCGGTGTGATTCGTCGTCTGTCGGTGACGGAAGGCGAGCAAGTCCGCAAAGGTCAGAAGCTCGCGGAAATCGAGCAAGCGGAGATCGACGCACAAGTCGAGCAGGCAGCACAGGCCCACGAGAAAGCGCGTCGTGATCTCGAGCGCGGCGAGCGCCTGTACGCTGACAAAGTCATCAGCCTGGAGCAGCTGCAAGACTTGCGCACACAACTCGCCGTGAACGAAGCCGCACTGAACTCGGCGAAGTTCAACAGGAGTTACGCCGCGATCGTTGCGCCTCATGACGGCACGGTGCTGCGCCGGCTCGCTGAAGAACGCGAACTGGTGCAAGCCGGCAGTCCCATCCTCGTGCTCGGCTCGAAAGACAAAGGGTTCGTCGTGCGCACCGGGCTCGCCGACCGTGAGATCGTGCAAGTGAAGCTCGGTGACGAAGCACGGATCCGACTCGATGCCCTGCCCGGCAAGACATTGACCGGCAAAGTCACGGAGCTGTCCGGCGCTTCGGATGCCAGCAGCGGCATGTTTGGTATCGAGGTCGCGGTGGATCCGACCGATCTGCCCCTGAAGAGCGGCCTCGTCGCCAAGCTCACGATCATTCCCTCGACGGCCAAAGCCGGCGAACGCGTCTACGTTCCCATCGGCTCCATTGTCGAAGGCAACGGGCGCACCGCTCGGGTGTTCGTGCTCGATCAGCAGGTGGCACGCCGGCGTGACATCGAGGTCGCGTTCATCGCAGGCGAGACCGTCGCGCTCGACACGGGCTTGAAGGCCGGCGAGCTGGTCATCACCGATGGCGCCCAATACCTGGAAGACGGCGAGCAAGTGATGCTCGCCGAACCGCTGACCGCGAACCGGGAGTAGCGCATGAGCTTCCTGGAATTTCCCATCAAGCGCTACCAGTTCACGCTGGTCGCGTTCGCGATGCTGGTGGCGCTGGGCATCTCGTCGTTCTCGAGCATTCCGCGCCAGGAAGACCCGTATTTCCCGATTCCGATCTATCAGATCATCGTCGCCTATCCGGGCGCCGAGCCGCGCGATGTCGAGCGCCTGGTGGTCAAGCCCATCGAAGATCGGATCAGCGAGCTGGACGACATCAAGAAGATCGAGTCGTTCAGCAACGACGGCCTGGCCATGATGATCGCCGAGTTCTACAGCACCGCCGATGCAGAAAAGAAATACGACGAGGTGGTGCGTGAGATCAACGCGCTGCGGCCGTCGCTGCCCGCCGAGATCGCACGGCTCGAGATCAAGAAGAGCAATCCCGGCCTGGTGAACATCGTGCAGTTCGCGCTGGTGTCGCCGGACGCGCCGTATCGAGAGCTCGAAGATCAGGCACGCGATCTGAAGGACATGCTCAAAGCGGTCGACGGCGTTCGCACGTCCGAAACGTGGGCCTATCCCGCGCGCGAGCTGCGAGTGGCGCTCGATCTGCCTCGCATGGCCGAGCTGAGACTGGCGCCGGGCAAAGTGATCGAGGCTTTGCAGAGCGAGAACACGACGGTGCCCGGCGGCGCCATCGAGGTCGGCAGCCGCAGCTTCAGTGTCAAGACGTCCGGCAGCTACGAATCCTTGGATGAAGTTCGCGACACCGTGGTCGCCGCCGTCGACGGCCGCACCGTGCGCATTCGTGACGTCGCCGAAGTGCAATGGGACACGCAGGAACACACGTACACCGGGCGCTTCAACGGCCAGCGCGCCGTCTTCGTCACGGCCAATCAGAAAGACGGCTACAACATCTTCGAAGTCCGTGAGCGCATTCTCGATGCCGCCAAGAAGTTCGAGCAGCAGCTGCCCAAACGCATCAAGCTGGAACTGGGCTTCGACCAGTCGGAGAACGTTGCGACCCGCTTGAACCGGCTCACCACCGACTTCGCCATCGCCATCGGTCTGGTCGCGATCACGCTGCTGCCGCTCGGGCTGCGGGCAGCGAGCATCGTGATGATCTCGATTCCGCTGTCGCTCGCCATTGGCGTCTCGACGCTGCACATGGTCGGCTACTCGCTCAATCAGATCTCGATCGCGGGATTCGTGGTTGCGCTGGGCCTGCTGGTGGACGACTCGATCGTCGTGGTAGAGAACATTTCGCGCTTCCTGCGCGAAGGCCACTCTCGCACGCAGGCGGCGATCCTGGCCACACGACAGATCTTTCTCGCGATTTTGGGGTGCACGGCCACCATCATCTTCGCGTTCCTGCCGCTGATGATGCTGTCCGGCCCGTCCGGCAAGTTCATCCGGGTGCTGCCGACCGCTGTGCTCTCGACCGTGCTGGCCTCGCTGTTGATCGCGTTGACCATCATTCCGTTCCTGGCCAGCCGCATGCTGAGCAAGCACGAGAATCCGGAAGGCAATCGGCTGCTGCAGTCGGTGCAGCGGGGCATTCATCGTTTCTATCAGCCGCTGCTGCACCGGGCGTTGGCGAAACCGCGCCTGACCGTGTGGGGATCGCTGGCTGCGTGCTTCGCGATCATGATTGGCGTCGGCGGCATCATCGGTTTCAGCCTGTTCCCCAAGGCGGACACGCCCAACTTCATCATCACGGTGGAGACGCCCGATGGCAGCAGCCTTGCCGAGACGGATCGGGCACTGAAGTTCGTCGAAGCGCGCCTGTCGGCGATGCCCGAAGTGGCTTCGTATTTCACCAATCTCGGTCACGGCAACCCGAAGATCTATTACAACGAGTTCGGCAATGAAGGCGCGACAAATTACGGCGACATCTTCGTCAAGCTCAAGCAATACGACACGAGCGACACGCCCAAGCAGCTGGAACAACTGCGTCGCGAGCTGAAGCAGTATCCGAACGCGCACATCTATGTGAAGGAGTTCCAGAACGGTCCCCCGATCACGGCGCCCATCGCAATCCGGGTCATCGGCTCGGAGCTGGATGAGCTGGATCGGCTCGCCGCGCAGGTCGAGCAGGCGATCAAGGAAACGCCCGGCACTCGCGATGTCGAGAATCCCGTGCGCATCAAGCGAACCAACCTGCAGCTCAAGATCGATTCGCAGAAGGCGGCTCTGTTCGGCGTGCCCGCGATCGAATTCGATCGCGCGGTCCGCCTGGCTGTCGCCGGGATTCCGGCGAGCCGTTACAAAGAGACCGACGGCGAGCAGTACGACATCATGGTGCGCACACCGATCTCAGAACGCCCCGACATTCATGCGCTCGATCAGGTGCGGGTGACGACGCTGAGCGGCGCCACTTTGCCACTGAGCCAGCTCGCCGAGCTCGAGTTCGTTGCCGCACCGACCCAGATCGACCGTTACAACCGCGCCCGCGCGGTCACGATCAATGCCGAGGTCCAGAATGGTTACAACACAGATCGCGTGACGGCAGAAGTGCTGCGCAGGCTCGACGAGATGCAATGGCCGCGCGGCTATTCCTACGTGCCGGGCGGCGAACTGGAGAGCCGCACCGAAAGCTTCGGCGGCCTGCAGGCCGCGACCATCGTTGCGTTGCTCGGCATCGTCGCGGTGCTGGTGCTGGAGTTCGGCAGCTTCAAGAGCACGCTGATCGTACTGAGCGTCGTGCCATTCGGCATCGCCGGCGGCATCCTTGCGCTCGGACTGGCCGGTTACAGCATTTCGTTCACCGCGACCATCGGCTTCATTGCGCTCATCGGCATCGAGACCAAGAACTCGATCCTGCTGGTCGACTTCACCAATCAGCTGCGAGCGCAAGGCATGCCGCTGGATGAAGCCATCGAGCGGGCCGGCGAGATTCGTTTCCTGCCGATTCTATTGACCAGCGCGACTGCGATTGGCGGCCTGTTGCCCTTGGCGCTGCAGAACGCCGGCATGTACTCGCCCCTCGCCTGGGTCATCATCGGCGGCTTGATCTCCTCGACGCTGATCGCTCGCATCGTCACGCCGGTGATGTACAAGCTCATACCGCCCACGATCGAAGTGACGAAGCCCGCAGCCGCTCCGGCGCTTGCACCGCAAGCGTCGGGGCAGATCTCGCCGGCTACGCCTTGAATTGAATTCCTCGAACCCCCGCTCGCTCTCCGTCGCAAGACGGAGAGCGTTTTTTCATGTGTGGGCAGACGGCCGCTCGATTGTCCACGTTTACTATCGTGAGGTTCACTTTCGGTAAACGTCCCTGCCCGACTTCGGATCACGACCTGCCGAGCCGTGGACTTTGCAGTAAAGTGGCAAGCCTTGCACAGGAAGCCATGATGAAGTTCGAAACCCTGTCGGTCCATGCCGGACGAGATGTCGAGCGCGCCACCGGCGCCGTCGCTCCCTCCATTCAGATGAGCACGACCTACGAGCGTGACATCGACGGTGAATTCTCCCGAGGTTTTTCCTATAGCCGCGCCGACAATCCGGGTCGGCGGCCCTTGGAACAATGCATCGCCGCACTCGAAGGCGGTGCAGACGCCACCACGTACGGGTCGGGCTCCGCCGCGTCCATGGCCGTCTTCAGCCTGTTGCGGCCGGGCGAGCACGTCATCGCGCCGATCGAGTCTTACCATGGCACGGCCAAACAGCTGCGCGACGTGTTCGCGCCGATGGGGGTAACGCACACGTTCGTGGACATGACTCGGGTCGACGCGGTTCGCGAGGCGCTCCGCAAAGAGACGCGCCTGGTCTGGATCGAGACCCCGTCGAATCCGATGCTCAACATCAGCGACATCGAAGCGATTGCCGAACTGGCGCATGGCCACGGTGCCATGGTTTGTTGTGACAACACCTTCGCGACACCCGTGTGGCAGCGACCGTTCGATCTCGGCGCCGACCTGGTCATGCATTCGAGCACCAAGTATTTCGGTGGCCACAGCGACGTCATGGGCGGGGCCGTAGTCACGCGCGATCGCGGCGGCCTTGCCGACAGGCTGCGCGACTATCAACAAACGGTGGGAAGCGTGCCGTCACCATTCGATTGCTGGCTCATCCGCCGCAGTCTCACGACTTTGTCCTGCCGTGTACGCGCTCAGACCCACAACGCGAGCCGGCTCGCTGGCTTCCTGCACAGTCACAAGAAGGTCGAGCGCGTGTTCTATCCCGGATTGGAAACCCATCCGGGCCATGCGATCGCGCAACGTCAGATGAAAGGCGGCTTCGGTGCCATGCTCTCATTCTGCGTTCAAGGCGGCCGGGACGAAGCATTCGCCGTTGCAGCCAAGATGAAATTGTTTACTCGCGCGACCAGCTTGGGCGGGGTGGAATCGCTGGTCGAGCATCGCGCCTCGATCGAAGGCCCGCACTCGGTCACGCCGCAGAGTCTGCTGCGATTGTCGGTGGGACTGGAGAGCGCGGAGGATCTGATCGCGGATCTGGATCAGGCGCTCGGTTAGAAACTATTTCTCCAGCGGACGCTTCTGCGCCTGCCACGCCTGCATGTCGCCGTCCAGGTGCAGCAGCTTGGTGAAGCCGTTTTCGCGCAGGCGTTCGGCGCCTTGCTCTGCTCGGACACCGACTTCGCAATAGACGACGATGTCTTTGTCCGCCGCGTCCGCGACTTCCGAGATACGCGAAGGCAGGTGGGTGTAAGGAATGTTGATGGCGCCCGGAACGTGGCCTGCGGCGAACTCTTCCGGGGTGCGCACGTCGAGGATCACCAGCGAGGCGTCCTTCTTCTCGATGCGCTTCAGCAGTGACGCCTGATCGATCTTCGGAATGTCAGCTGCATGCGCGACCGCGGCGAACGTGAACGCCGCGGCCATGACCAAAGAGCGCGCGAACGAGCGCATCAGTGCTTACCCGGCTCCAGCTTCACGCCGCGACGTTCCCAAGTCGCATAGCTGATCAACGCAATCATCTTCGGATCGTCGGCTGCCAGCTGCTGGCCTTCCAGCGGGTTGCGAATGCACCAGTTCACCATTTCCCAGAAGTTGGCGACCTTGCCGAGCTGCTTCTGGAACTTGGGATAGGTTTCCGGATGCGTGTTGGCGGCGTTCGGGTGGCACTGGGCGCACACCACGCCGTTGGTGCCGAGCTTGGCGTCAGTCCACAGCCCGCGGCCCTGTTTCACCACGCCGTCGAACTGTTCCTGCCAGCGAGCCAGATCTTCCTTGGTGAACTCATCGGCACGGGCCACCCCGGTGGCACCCAGAGCCAGCGCGGCACAAGCGATGACGGAGGCAATTTTCATGTTGGTAACCTTTGACGTCGGAAGCGTTGGCGCTGCGTCTCAATAATGCACTTGGGGCGCAATGCGCTGGTCTTCATCCTGATAGGTCTTGTCCTTGGGATGCCCGGCCTGCGGATCGAACGCCACGGTTCGCGTGGAGTTGTTGTAGAGATTGAAGGTCGCGCTGGCGCGGCCGCTGTTGATGTCGATGAACTGCCAGCCCGTGGCGTCGCGCTCGAAGAACGGATCGGCGCGATTCATGTGCACCGTCAGCTTCGGCAGCAGCTGCTGAGCCTGCGCGTAGCTCTGCGGATAGGGCCAGGGCCAGGCCGTCGCCATCGCGGAGGTGAATGCAATGTTGCCGATCTGGTTGTACTGGATCTGGTGCACGTGCCCGTAGAACACCGTGACCTTATCGAACGGCGCGAGCAGCGCCTGCACCTGCTCCGCGTCCTCGGTCCAGAAATTCCAGCCCTTGTAGATCTTCTGCAGCGGCGAGTGCGAGAACACCACGATCGGCGTGTCCTTCTTCACCTTCGCCAGATCTTTCTTCAGCCACTCGCGCTGCTTGTCGCCGACCATGAACGGCGAGCCGTTCGGATTGTCGAGGCCGGCCATCTCGGCCATGCGCTGCTCGGCAGTGGGCCAGCGGTTAAAGGTCCAGTCGTCGTAGGTGAGAATGCTGTTCAACACCACGAAGTGCACGCCCTTGTGGTTGAAGCTGTAGTACTGCCTGCCGAACAGCTTGGACCAGTATTCGCCCAGGTCGAGGTAGTAATCGTGCTCGCCCATGACGTGGTAGACCTTGCCATTGAGCTTGGAAAGGATCTCTGCGCCGTGATCCAGCTCGGGCTTGGTGCCCATCTGCGCCAGGTCGCCGCCGTACATGATGAAATCCGGCTTCGGCGTGAGCAGGTTCGTTTCAGCGACCGCGCGGATCAGGCCGCGATCCCAGTTGCGCACGAACTGCGTGCCTTTGATCTGCTGAATGTGCGAGTCCGAGATATACGCGAACGTGAAGTTCTCGCTCGGCTTCGCGAATGCGAGCTCCACCATGGTCATCGGCAGCACCGCGGCGCCGACTCCCACCGTCGATGTTTTGATGAAACTGCGGCGATCGTATTTGATGTTCATGTTACATCCCCTCTCCGCCGCTGACCGCGGAAATCCCGCGGGAGCCGGCATTGCTGGCCGGCTCTACCGGACTGGCGTTGGCCACGGTGGTCTTCACGTTGCAGGAAACAGGATTCGCCGAACTGGCCTTCTGCGCGGCGAACTGCGGGCTGGTCAACGATTCCATGAACGCGACCAGATCCGACTTCTCCTCCTCGGTGAGGTTGAGCGGGCGAATGCCGCCGCTCAGGAAATCGTTCACCGGATCGTTCGGATTGGTGACGCCGCCGTTGTTGTAGTGCTCGACCACGTCGCGCAGCGTCTTCAGGCTGCCGTCGTGCATGAACGGCGCGGTCACCGCGACGTTACGCAGCGTCGAAGTCTTGAACGCGCCGATCTCATCGAGCGTTTCGGTCACGGCGAAGCGGCCCAGCTCGGACACCTTCGGATTGGTGAGCACGGCTTTATCCACGTCCGTGCCCGCGCTCTTCGCGCTCAGGAATGCCGGCGCGAACTGCGGGATTTCCTTCTGAATCCGATTCACGCCGACGCCGATGTTGTGGAACCGGTTGTCGGTGAACAACGCGTAATTCTGCTCGATCGTATGGCACGACACGCAGCGGCCCTTGGTGAGAAAGACGTTGAAGCCGCGCTTCACCTGCTCGCTCACCGCGTTTTGGTCGCCGCCGAAATGCCAGCGATCGAACGGCGAATCGCCGGCGACGATGGTGCGCTCGAAGCTGGCGATGGCCTGCTGCACTTCCTTCATCGTGATCTGTTCGCCCTGCTTGTCGAACACTTTCTTGAAGCGCGCCACGTAGTCGGGGTCGGTGCGCACGATCTGCAGCACCGGATCGTGATTCGCCAGGCCCATCTCCACCGGATTGACGATGGGATGCTGTGCCTGATCTTCCAGGTCCAGCGAACGGCCGTCCCAGAAGAACAGCTTGAAGTACGCCGAATTGATCACTGTCGGCGCGTTGCGCGTGCCGGTGAGCTTGTTGATGCCTTCGGAGGTGACCAGCGGACTGTCGGTGAACGCTTTGGCCGGATCGTGACAGGTCGCGCAGCTCACGTCGCCGGTGCTGCTGAAACGCTTGTCGTTGAAGAGCTTGTCGCCGAGCGCGATCTTCTCGGGCGTTTGCGGGTTGTCCGCTGGAACGGGCACCGGCGGCAAGCCCAACGGCTGAGCCAGCGCACTGCCCATCATGAAAAGGCCAGACAAAATACTGGCGCACGTCGCCACGCGCACGGTATGAATCGGCGGTCCCATGCTGCTCTCCCCTGCTCGGCGTGGACCGCGAATGGTCCTAGCCATGGTCTAAATTAGACAAAGTCTAATCGATGGGCACGCGCTGACAATTGATCTCTTCAATAAGCGCCTCCGTGCCGAGCGCGGCGGAGCGACCGCGAGCATCGCGGCCGACGCACACGATGCGATCGGCGGCGCGAACGGCCACGCGAGCGAAGCGGAGCACTTTGCGTCCATCCTCAGTGAGTGCGACATGCGAGCGGTCGCGCTCGAACAAACGCACGCCGAGATACTCTTCGAGTTTGCGCAGCTGAATGCTCAACGTCGATTGAGTGACGGAGCACCGCTCCGCCGCGCGGGTGAAGTTCAGGCACTCGGCAAGTGCGATGAGGTAGCGCAAGGCGCGAATGGACATGCGACCCTCGTTGGTCCAGCGCGAAATTTATAGAGCCGCCGCCCACTTCCTGTCGGCGGGTCGACTCCACTCGCGCCGGAAAATACACTGCGTGCGTGTCGGTTGCCAGCACGTTGGTCGCGATCGCGCGCGCTCGCTCCGCAGTTATTTCCGATCGGTCTGATCGAGAGCTTCGATTGCCAAACGCAGCTCAGCTGCCGTTGCCGAGCTTTTGCAGCGCCGGGCCGGTGACCCGATAGATGGTCCACTCGTTCATCGGCACCGCGCCGAGGCTCTTGTAGAAATCGATGGCGCGCTGATTCCAATCGAGCACCGACCATTCCAGCCGACCGCAATCGCGCTCGAGCGCGATCCCGGCCAGATGGCGCAGCAGCTGCCCGCCATAGCCGTGGCCGCGATACTGCTGACGGACATACAAGTCTTCGAGATAGATCCCGGGCTTGCCGAGGAACGTCGAAAAGTTGTGGAAGAAAAGCGCGAAGCCCGCGACCTCGCCGCCCGGCTGCAGCCGTCCCATGATCACTTCGACCTTCGGTTTCGCGCCGAACAAGTGTTCGAGCAACTGCTCCTCGGTCGCCGTCACTTCATGCAACAGATGCTCGAACTCCGCGAGCTCGCGAATCAACTGCAGGATGGTCGGCACGTCGGCCGGCGTGGCCGGCTCAATGTGCAGGCTGGTCATGGCTCGCTCCCCATTGTCGAAGGCTGGACATCGTACCTTGCATCATTAAGTGAATCGATATATTTTCGCTGCACTTGCGAGTGTTCGTGTGGCGTTTCGGGTTCAAGGATTAAAAGAATTTTGAACGAAGCGGCGGAACGATGAGCGCTGACCACAAATTGCCTTTGAATGCCCTGCGGGCCTTCGAAGCCGTCGCCGCCCATTTGAGCTTTACCGGCGCGGCTCAGTCCCTGAACGTCACGACCGCGGCGGTCAGCTCGCATATCAAGTCGCTCGAAGAATTCCTGGAGACGCCGCTGTTCGTCCGGCACAGCCGCTCGGTGCGACTCACGCCACAGGGTGCGCGTTTGTTGCCGGGTGTGCAACGAGGCATGGGCGAGTTGACGCGCGCGGTCGATCAATTGCGTCTCGACCGCAGCAGCGGCTTGCTGAACATCAGTCTGCTCGGCTCGTTTCTGCAGAAGTGGCTGCTGCCGCGACTGGGCGATTTCTATCAAAAGCATCCCGAGGTCGATCTGCGCTTCAGCGCAAGCCGCGAGCTGGTCGATTTCATGCAGACCGATTTCCACGCGGCGGTCCGCTACGGCTCGGGCAGCTGGCCGCAGCTGCAGGCGGAGAAGATGCTCGACGATTGGGTGTTTCCGGTCGCGAGCCCCGCGCTGTACGCGAAGCTCGGCCCCATCGCGACGCTGGGCGATCTGAACAAATATCCACTGCTACACAGCGCCAGCGAGCCCTGGATGGACTGGCTGCGCCGGGTAGGCGGCGACACGACTCGGATCGAGCGTGGCCCGATCCTCGACGACTCCGCGTCGGTGCTGGCAGCGGCGGAACAAGGTCATGGGCTGGTGCTGGCGAGATGGTCGCTGGTCGCGGGCGATCTCGCGGCGGGACGCCTGGTGCGCCCCTCGACGCAGAGCGTGAGACAGCACAACTCTTATTATTTCGTCGCGCCGGCTCATAACTTCGAAGTGCCCAAGGTGATTCGCTTCCGCGATTGGTTACGCGAAGTCTGCAGCCAGTTCCCGCCACCCGAAGGCGAGCGCCTCGAACCGCAATGAGCCGATGATCACCCGGCCCTTCCGCTCGGGAAGGGCCGGGTTCGGAGACTCAAGCGAGCGTCGGTTGCGCCGAACCGAGCGAGCGCTTGTCGTGCGCCGGTGCCGCCTGCAACGCCACCACCGCACTGATGACGATCAAGAACACCGGATATTCCCAGCCACCGCCGGCATTGCTGAATACCCAGCCGTTGCCCACGTGCACCCACAACGC
Source organism: uncultured Steroidobacter sp. (assembly GCF_937958065.1). Lineage (GTDB taxonomy): Bacteria > Pseudomonadota > Gammaproteobacteria > Steroidobacterales > Steroidobacteraceae > Steroidobacter. Next base: position 40,888 of record NZ_CALFXI010000080.1, on the reverse strand, counting down.
GCCCAGCAGCACCGGGATCAAACCAAGCGCGACCCAGCGGGTCCGATAGTTGATCAGCAACAGCACACCGCCGACCGTTTCCAGCGCGAACACCACGTACGCCAGCGGCCCGGGCAGGCCGATGGACGCAAAGTACTGCGCCGTACCCGCGAGCGTGAACATGAAGAACTTCAGAATCAGACCATGAGCAATGAACATGAGGCCCAGCGAAATGCGTAGCAACGCATTGCCGGCCTGTTGTGGACTGGTAAACATGACAGCACCTCTCGAACGTAATTGATCAATGCACTCGTGATTCGGCCGGGCGCTCAACGCTCGACCGGCAACTCGCTCTTCACCCAGGCGTCGAAGCCGCCCTCCATTTCCATGACGGGAATGCCCGCCGAAGCCAGCTCGACGGCCGCAGCGGCGGCGAGCTTGCAGGTCTGGCTGTAGCAGTACAGGACCGCGGTACGATCTTTTCTGAGGCCGGCCAGCGTGTGCCACTTGCCTTGCGGCAGGTTGATGGCGCCGGGAATGTGGCCGGCCTGATAATCGCTGGGCAGGCGCACATCGACGATGGTGACGGGCTCGTTCCGCCGCAGCTGACCGTGCAGCTCGTACGGACCGGTGAGAAAGGCGAGCTTCTGGGCGAAAAAGTCCCGTGCCTGAAGCGTATCCTGAGTGGACATGACAGCACCTTGAATGACGGCCAGGCGACGCCCGACCCGAGGGGTGCTACGTTAGTGAGCCGCGGGCGCCGGATCATCGGCCCTGGCGGCATGGGATTTATTCCCCGAATCGAGCCAAATGCAAAACCTCACCGACATCGCCATCTTCGTCAAAGTAGTCGAGCTTTCCAGCTTCACGGCCGCGGCCGAAGCGCTGGAAATGTCACAACCCGTCGTCAGCAAGGCGATCACCCGCCTGGAGGAAAAACTGGGCGCGCGCCTGTTGAACCGCACCACTCGCCGCCTCAGCCTCACCGAAGCCGGTTCGGAGTTGTTCCGCCGCACCGGCAGCGCGCTGCGCGAGATCGAGAATGCCGAGCTGGAAGTCGCGCGTTTTCAAACGGAGCCACGCGGCACGCTGCGCGTGTCGGCGCCGATGTCCTTCAGCATCCTGCAGCTCGGCCCGGCGATACAAACGTTCATGGAGCGCTATCCCGGCGTGACCGTCGAGCTGAGCCTGGACGATCGGCAGGTCGATCTGGTGGAGGAAGGCCTGGACGTCGCGATCCGCATCGGACGGCTGCGCGATTCGAACCTGATCGCCCGCAAGATCGCGCCTACCAAACAAGTCATCTGCGCCTCGCCCGCCTACCTGGCGAAGCACGGCACACCGGAGCGCCCCGAAGATCTGCTCGAGCACAACTGCATTCTCTATACGCCGCTCAGCGCGCCTCGCGAATGGCGCTTCACCGATAGCGAAGGTCAGGAGCACGTGGTGCCGGTGAACGGCAATCTGCATACCAACAACGGGCTGGTCAACCGCGCCGTGGCGATCGCGGGCGGCGGCATCATCCAGCTGCCGACGTTCTATCTGGGCGATCAACTGCGCTCGGGTGAGTTGAAGCCGCTGCTGTGCAAGTTCAGGCCGCCGGAGATTGCCGTGCACGCGGTCTATCCGGAACGGCGCAACCTGATGCCGAAAGTGCGCGCGTTCGTCGACTTCGTCGCAACCACTTTCGGGCCGGAACCGCCGTGGGAGAAAGGCTGGACGCTCGAGGACTGATGCAAACGAAAACGCCGCTCTCGAGGGAGCGGCGTTTTGTTTCGGGCGCCGACCGAATCAGAACTGCTTGATGGCGGCGATCTTGAAATAGCGGCCGAGCGGATTGCCGATGAACGGGTCGTAGCTCAGATCCAGTCGCACCAGCGGCGGATCGCGATCGGTGAGATTGATCACCGACGCGGTGAACGTGGTGTCCGAGGGCAACTGCAGCCGATACACCAGATCGTGCGTCAGGAACGAGCCAACTTCTCGGAAGCCATCCGGCACGCTGGCGCGCACGTCCGTAACGCCATCGATGTAGCGCGAGGTCCAGCGCAACCCGTGATTGCCGGCGCTGTAGTCCACATACGCGGAGCCGCGCAGCTTGGGCAGAGAGCCCGTGCCCGCGCCGCCACGAGTGCCCGCGTAGTCGTCCTTGTCTTGAATGAGCACACCCGCGACGAGCAGCGCATCGCGCTCGTACTTCAATGTATATGAACCATCGGCACCCACCAGCAGGTCACCGCCCAACACGCTTTCGAACAGATAAGACAAGCTGCCGTCCAGGCCGGAAATGTTTTCTTCCGGTCCATTGATCACGTTGACGCGCGTTCGAATCAACGCGTCAGCGCTGCAAGTATCGCCCGTGAACGTGAACCGCTGCCGCAAGCCGTCGTAGGCCGGATCGTTACAGCGGTTGGGATCTCCCGGATTCACGCCGAAGAACGACGCCACCAACTCGGTGCCGCCTTCGGTGCCGATCGGATTCTTGAACTTGAATTTCCAGTAATCGAGCGACGCCTTGAAGTTGCCGGCCTGCACGAGGGTGCCGAGATTGAAGGTGTCGGCCTCCTCCGGCTTCAGATCCGGATTGCCGTAGTTGTCGTAGGGTTTGTAGCCACGATTGACGCCCGTGTAGACCAGCGTCGTGCTGAAGCCGTTCAGCAACTGCGTCTGCTGCGGGCCACGGAAGGTGCTGCCGGCCGAGCCGCGAAACGCCAGCCAGTCCAGAGCCTGCCAGCGCAAGGACAGCTTCGGATTCGTGGTCGAGCCGACCAGGCCACCGTAATCCTCGTAACGCAACGCGACCTGTGCCTGCAAAGACTCCAGCAACGGCAGGTTCACTTCGCCGAACACACCGAACACATCGCGGGTCAGGTCCTGATTGCGCAATGGACCGAAGAACGTGAACACGCCGAACTGGGTGGTGCAGCCCATGTTGCCGTTGACCGGCGTATCGACGCAGGGATTCTGATCGATGTCGCTCCAGAAATTGACCTTGCGCTCGAAGCCTTCATCCCGGTACTGGCCGCCAAAGGCCCAACCGATCGCACCGCCCGGCAGCGACCAGGGCAGCTCGCCGTTGAACACCAGGTCGACCGCCAGGGTCGAGGACGTGTCTTCCCAGCCGTTGTTCTCGAACATCCAGTCGATCACCGCCGGATCGTTGGCGAGCACCGGGTCGTAATTGAGATCATTGACCTTGCCGGTGGAGGGATTGCCCGCGAACGCATTCGAGAACGGATTGAAGAACAAACACCCGCCCTGGCCCGCGGTGCCGCCGGGCGCACAGTTCGGTCCACCCCGGCCATTCAATGCAAGCTGCAGGCGATACGCGAGAATGTCCGGCGTGTTGGTGGTGCGAGTGTTCTCGCTGTAGGTCACAGCGGCATCCCAGCCGATGTCGGGACCGAACTCGCCATTGAAGCCCGCCGACACGCGGAAGCCGTCGAACAGACGCTCGTCTTTCTTGCCTTCGCCAGTGAGCGGATTGCCGCCGTTGCCCAGCGGCCGCCACTGCAGACCGCTCGCGACCACGAACTGGCGCGCCATCACGGCGTCGCGGTCCACTTGATCGAGCAGCGGCAGAATGGCTCTCAGACCCGGATTGCTCAGCGGAATGATGTAGTTCGGCGCGACCAGGTTGGTCGTCGGCGTGGCGCTCAGATTCGCGCCTTGTTGCGGACCGTACGAAGGCGAGGAGTTTTCTTCCGGCGCATCGTGTACGGCATACAGCGCCTCGAAGTGGAACGAGGTCTTCTCGCCGATATCCATATTGAATTCGCTGTAGAGCTGATAATGCTCTTCGCGCTCGGCCAGATTGTCGAAAGTGATGTATTGGAAACGACAGCCGTCGCCGGGCAGGATCTCGAATCCGCCCAGGGCGGAGCAGCCCGGATCGCGGAATGTCTGAGCGGGGACGCCGGGCGCCGCGGTCGTGTTGTATTGACCTGGATTGCCGAAGGACGAGAAACCGTTTTGCGGGTTCTCCTCGAAGGTGCGCACCGCCCAGTCGCGTTCGGTCGAATTCAATTCCGAGCGATGACGGTAGCCCGCGGCGACCATGACGTTCCACGTATCGGCGCGATGACCCCATAAGGCATTGGCATGGTAGTCGCCATCCGAGCCGTCGATGTAACTATACGACGCGTCGAGCGACAGGCCTTCGACATTGGTCTTGGTGATGAAATTGACGACGCCGGCGACGGCATCGGAACCATAGGTTGCAGCGGCACCGTCTTTCAGCACTTCGATGCGACCGATCGCGGCCATCGGCAGCAGATTCGTATCCACGCCGTTGCCCGTCGGCGAGCCCGCGATGCGCCGGCCGTTCATCAGCACCAGCGTGCGAACCGCGCCGATGCCGCGCAGATTGATGTTGCTGGTGCCAGTGGATTGCGCCGAGCCGAATTGATTCGATTCGCCGAGCACGCCCTGCACGGCGGGAATGGACTTCACCAGGTCCACCATGGTGGGCGAGCCTTGCATCTGCAGGTCTTCGGCGGTGAACACATCGACCGGCAGTGCCGCGTCTTCGGCCGTGCCTTGAATGTACGAGCCGGTCACCACGATGACTTCCAGTTCCTGGACGTCTCTCGCCTGTTGTGCCATGGCCGCGCAACTGCCAAGCAGAAGCGAACCTGCAAGCACATTGCGCACACCATCTCGCAACTTTCTATTGATAGCGACGACGTCACGCGACGTGCGGACGTCTCGGACCCACGGACTGCGACTCGAGCTCATATTGTCCCCCACTAACCGCGGCTGTTGCCCGCCGCCTCGGCGAACACTGCTGGTACGTGTTCATCGTCAGTCGTTCGCCGCATTCTCGCGAGGCGCACACTGCATCGCTCGTGGTCGCGGCGAACTTTGTTTGATGCCTCGTCTGGCGCTCATTGCCGCGCTTTGTGAAGCACTCGAAGTGTTGTACGTGACACTGTCAGCGAGGGTCAACGCGCTTAATAAATCATTGCAATGGAGCGCATGAAATTTGCGCAGCTCGACGTGACATTCCTGTTTTGATTCTGTACGTCGGAATCGGGCGGCGAGAGAAGATAGAAAAGAGACAACTCCGTTGCGCCTCGAGCGTGAAACATCGGCAGACTGACCGTGAAGCGCGCACCGCCGCCAGGCGCATCGCCGATGTTGATGATTCCACCATGCGCTTCGACCAGGCTGCGCACGACCGCCAGACCGAGCCCCGCACCACCGGTACGCCGATTGCGAGACGTTTCCAAACGCACGAGTGCTTCGAGCAGAGCTTCCCGCTGCTCGGGCGGAATGCCCGGCCCTTCGTCATCGACCGTCAGCCGCACCGATCGCTCGCTCGTATCACACGTGCGCAGCTCGCCCGTACTGCAGATCGTTGTCGATCAGGTTCGTCACGACCCGACGCAACGCCAGGCGGTCGCCGAGCACGATCGCATCTTCCTGATTCGTGACCGGCTGCAAATGAATCGGCGCTCGCTCCGCGGAACGATCATCGACTTCGTCCGCACCACTTGCCTGAGCTCGACCAGTCCTCGACCAGCTCGCCAGCACCGGCGCGACTGGCGAGCAGCGCGTCGTCCAGCAGAGGAATCATGTCGTCGATATCGGCGACCGCCCGCTCGCGATCCGCTTTGTCGACACCACGATGAGGCCGAGCCGTGAAGCAAGTTTGAGCCGCGTGATCACGCAGCGTTACCAAGTGCGCGGTAAATAGATAACCGCCCCCTTCACGCATGCTGCCGCCGGCGGCCAGGGAAGGCCGGTCTTTTCTTAAATTTCCGACGTGCCGTTGCGAGTGCCGATGCCCTGCTCGATCGCGGTGGTCAGCGGCTTCATGAAGAACGAGTCCTCTGGCATCAGCCGCACCGGAATCTCGTGACGCTTGAGCGCATCGGCGACGACGGGGCCGATCGCGGCGACCTCGGTCTTTTCGAACGCGGCTCTCACCAACTCCGGCGGACCGACGCTGAACAAGCGCTCCACCTGCGGCGTGCTGGTGAACGCAATGATGTCGACGGCGCCCGCCGCCATTTTCTGCATCAGATCGCGGACCGCTTCGTCCGCAAGCTTGTCGGCGTAAACGTATGGTGCGACCGTCATCACCTGCGCTCCTGCCGCTTGCAGGAACTCCATCAGAGGTCGGTTGGGTTCAGTGCCATACAATTGCACCCCGATCCTGCGACCTTGCAGATTCTCGGCGCGCAGCGAATCGATCACGCCCTGCGTGGTCGGTGACTCGGCGGCGATGTCGGACTTGAGCCCCAGCTCCCGCAGCGCCCGCGCCGGCTTTGGCCCTCGCGTGATCTTTCTGACCGCACCCAGACGCTGAACGAACGGCTCCCGCAGCGATGGCTCGTTCTTATCGATGCAGCCGAGCAAGCGACGCAAGCCTTCACCTGTCAGCAGGATCAGGTCGTCGCAGGCTCCGGCATTGAAATCGTGCAGCCATTGGAGGATGGGCTTGGGATCGGGCGCGTCGAGAATCGCCACGAGCGGACAGCGCAGAACCGTCGCGCCCCGGCGTTCGAGCATTGCAGAGAAGACATCCAGCTCCCGGGTCTCGGGAACGGCGATAGTGCGACCAGTGAGTGTTGCCATTCCTGCTGCTATACCATCATCGGCAGCGCGGAGGCCAGAGCTCATCGGCATTCGGCGCAAGATCCACCAGGAACATCTCGCCCGACCGCTCGCCGTCTCGTTGCGCGAACAGCAGGCGGTCGCCGCTGGAGGAGAGCAGCGGCCCGACCTGGAAATGCTCCGCCAGCGCGGGAATCTCACCGACCTCGACCCAGCGCCCGTCGCGCCACTTGTATTGATACAGATGCGAGCGGTCGGTCCGATGCGCGACCACGACCAGGGTGCTGCCATCGCGTGACACGTCGGCCTCGTACTCGAAAGCCGCGGTGTTCACGGGTGGGCCGAGATTCTCCACCCGCCACCCGCCATCGGCCTTTGGCGTGGCCATGTAAATGTCACCCTGACCTTCACCGCCTTCGCGAGCGGACCCGAAAATCAAACGTCCGTGCCGGTCCTCGCGCGGCAGCAGCTCCGACGTCGGCGAATTCACCGGTTCAGGCAAACGCTTCGGCTCGCCCCAGTCACCGCTCGTCGCGCGCTCGACCACCCAGATGTCGAAGTCCTCATGCTTGGGATCCTGACGCGTCGAGATGTAGTACAAGCGGCGGCCGTCAGGGCTCACGAACGGATCCGCTTCGGTGACGGGCAGCGCCTGTGCGAACGAGGGCACTTCCGGTTTGCTCCAGGCACCGCGCTCGCATTTCGAGACCATGACTCGATAGTTGCCGAAGCTGGCGTCCGCGCTGAGGAAGTACATCTCGCGCCCGTCGGGCGTGAAGGTCGGCGACGATTCGTAACCGGCCGTCGAGATTGCAGCCGGCGTCCAATGCCTCGGCGTGCTCGCCGGTTGCGACCACGCGATGCTGACAGAAACAATACTGGCAGCTGCGCACTGAGCGCAGCGGAGAGCGACGATGGATGCGATCGACATGAAGATTGTCTCGCTTCTGCGCACGAACGCGCGGATGCCGTTGAAAGCCATTGCAGCCAAAGTGAAGCTGGCGCGCAGCACGGTGCGCGAGCGCTTGGTGAAACTGGAAGAGTCCGGTGTCATTCTCGGATATCACGCTCGCGTTGCCGACGCCGACCGACTGTCCGCACTGCTGTTACTCAAACTCGCCAGGACGCCTGCACCAAAAACCGTGGCGGCCATCACGATGCTGCCGGAAGTGTGCCGATGTTATTCGTTGAGCGGCGATGTCGATCTTGCGGTGGAGATCGAAGCCCGCGCGACGTCACAGCTCAACTCTACCCGCGACCACATTGCAACCTTGCCGGATGTGATCGACGTGACCACTTCCCTGATCCTGAAACGCGACAAGGACGTTTAAGCCGCGGCGATCGCTTCGATCTCGAGCAGCCACTCCGCGTCGTAGATCCCGGTGATGATGATGGTCAGCGCCGGCGCGTGTTCGCCGAGGATTTCCTTGCGCACGGCGGCGTTCGCTGCCCGGTACTGACGATCGGAAAGAAACACCGTGACTTTGACCAGGTCCGTCAGTTTCATTCCCGCGGCGCGGAGCTGGAGCTCGATGTTGCGCCAGACCAGCCGGCATTGATCCTCGAAGCGCTCGGGAACATTGCCCGTCCCATCGTCAGGCACCTGGCCGCTGATGAACAGCAGCTTGCTCGGCCGCTCGACCAGACACGCCTGCGCGTACGACAGGCCGCTGGAGTTGATTGCTTTGCTGGGCATCGATTTCGCCACCATGGAAGCCGGCAACACCATGCCACCCAGGATGCTCGCGCAAACGTGTCGTCGTTGCATGGATCGAGAACGCCGGAAGAGTTTCGATGGGCGGAGTTTGCCGCATCCGGACGCCATCGCTGGCCGGCCAATTGACGGCACAGCCGCCACTTGGGCGGCAATCGATGCGAACCGCCGCCTTCGCATTTGCCGACGCCAGGCTTTGTGAGAATCACATTGTGAGCTGCGCTCGGCGCGGGCAAGACTCGCGTCATGACGCTCTCGTCTGCCACCGCCTACATGGCACTGATCTTTCTGCTCGCCGGCGCCGTGAAAGGCGTCGTCGGCCTGGGGCTACCGACGGTTGCGATGGGCTTGCTGAGTTTGCGAATGCCACCCGCCGAGGCGGCCGCCATTCTGCTGGTGCCGTCGTTCATCACAAACGTATGGCAGCTCGCAGAAGGACCGCGGCTCGCCGGCCTACTGCGACGACTGTGGCCAACGCTGCTTGCGATCTTCGTGAGCACCGCTGTCGCGGCGGACGTGATCGCATCTACCAAATCGAGCGTTGCCAGTGCGCTGCTCGGCGGCGCATTGTTACTTTATGCGGCGGCCGGGTTGCTGAACTTGCATATGAACGTCTCGGCGCGGGCGGAACGATGGGCGGGCCCCGCCGTCGGCATCACTACGGGATTCATCACCGGCGCGACGGGCACTTTCGTCGTTCCCGCCGTTCCCTATCTCGCCGGGCTCGGACTGGCTCGCGACGAACTGGTTCAAGCACTGGGGCTATCGTTCACCATTTCCACCGTGGCGCTCGGCCTGGGCTTGCTGTGGCATGACGCCCTGGAGCTTCAGGCCCTCTCCAATTCCGCGATCGCTATCGTGCCCGCGTTGCTCGGCATGCTGATCGGCGGCTGGATTCGTCGCCGCGTCTCGCCCGAGCGCTTCCGCCGCTGGTTCTTTGCGGGGTTGGGATTGCTGGCGCTGCATCTGGTCTACGCAGCACTGTGACAGCGCCATGACACTCGCCGTCGTTGGCGCTGGATAAGATTCAGTCCAACGGAACTTCCGCGGGCTACATCGCCTTCCATGGATGCCATCGACTCCTTACAAGAGAGCTTTCGCATGGTCCCCATCAGCGCCGATGTTCTCGTCGTCAACGACCATTTGCTGGATGCGCAAACCACCCTCGTGGCTTTCGAACAGGTGGCCCCGCGAGCCCGAGTGATGCATCTGTTGGACGGCAGCGAAGCTTTGCAATACCTGTTTTCGACAGGAATCTTCGCCGGCCGCGCGCCCGAGATGCCACGGCTCGTTATTCTCAGTCTGGAAATGACACGGATCAGTGGCTTGTGCGTGCTCGATCTGGTGCGCGCTCATCCGCTCACATCCAGGGTGCCCGTAGTGCTGGTGAGCATCGAGCGCAATCCGCGCATCCATCGCTGCTATAACAAGTTCGATGCCAACGCCTACGTGACTCTGCCGTGCGACTTCCGGCGCTTCTGTGCCTTCATAGAGGGATGCACGGAGCGCTGGTTACCTTGGGCGCTTCGCCCCAGTGGCGCCGAGTCCGCGCGCTCGATTACTAGTGAAGCCGCGCGGTGGCAAGGTTCTCGACCACCCTTGACACAGGTTGCTGGCCCGGTTCGCTTGGCCACTCCTCCTCGGGATCGACACGGCCCTCAACTTGCCGAATGACGATTTCCGGCCTGCCCGCATTTTCGGATGTTGTCGCAGCCGGGCAAATGGTTGCGCTGCGCGATTCCCCTGTCACGCATCCCTTAACCCATGTTACGAGCGTGCCCGGCACGCGTACGCATAAGCTCTGATCTCCGGGCGCGCGTAATTCGCTACATCTGAGGTTCTCAGCCGACCAAATAAAACGTGCCCGGTCCGCACTGCCGTCCGTTGGTGAAGTCCTCGCCATGTCCGCTCGAATTCTGCTTGTGGAAGACGAACTGCTGGTCGCGCTGTCGATTCGCGAAGCGCTGAGCGAAGCAGGCTTCGATGTCGACTGCGCCTACCTGGGCAACACCGTGATCGAGGAACGGCCGGGCGTCGAATGGGATGCGGCGCTGGTCGATATGGCGCTGCCCGATCGAAACGGCGCAGCGGTGGTACGACACTTGCTGAATCAACAGCCGCTGTTGCCCGTCATTCTGACCACCGGGCTGGAGACCCCCGAGACTCGCCGCTTCGCCTCGGATCATGAGCTCACCATCCTGCCCAAGCCGTTCGACGACGCGACCCTGGTGCAGTTATTGAGATCGATGCTGGTCCGCGAGAGCCACGCCACAAGCAGGGCGCAAGTTACCGCAGGAGTCGTCCGCTCCAGTTCCAGCGCGAGCTCGAGTGCGGCTTGAGGGTGTCGGCAATGTAAGGAGTGGCGCGCCCGACTGGATTCGAACCAGTGACCCTCGGCTTCGGAAACCGATACTCTATCCAACTGAGCTACGGGCGCGTGCGGAGAGGGAGTGTACCAGCCCGCCCGGGCTGTGACTCGGCACCTTGAAGGACCTGACGCGGAGACTGCGTCGGTCGAACCGGGCCCTGGGCGGACGGGGAGCATCATAGCCGGCCCGGGCGGCTGGCCCAAGAGCGCTCGCCAGTCCTTCAGTTGTCGGGGCCGGCTCGTGCACGCCCAGGTGCCCGCTGCATTGGGGTCACCCTGAGCGGCACATCGGGCCTGTCGCCAACCGGTGAACGAGCGCTGGATCAGAGAGTTAGCCTGCTGAGTTTATCGGGAACGGGGACGCCGCTATACTGCGCGCCGTTTTGCCATGTGGCTTTCCGCCCCCGTAGCCTGTTGTTGGAGCCGAAGTGAGCGCCGAGCACGATAGAAAGTTCTTTGACACCTTCATGCTGGTACTCGGCAGTTTGATCGGTATTGCCATCCTTCTATATGTGCTGGCGCGCATCGTCGCGGCGGGCACGCAGGAACAGCATGTGATCACCGACCCGGTGAACCAGGCCGTGGTGGCCGAGCGGATTGCGCCGGTCGCCAAGGTGGCGATTGCGGGCCAGGACAACTCGGCCCTCGCGCCGGTTCAGGCCGCGGCTGCGGAGCCGGCCAAGGAACTGGGCGGTGAGGAAGTGTTCAACATGGCCTGCATGGCCTGTCATGGTGCCGGCGTGGCCGGCGCGCCGAAGTACGGCGACAAGGCCGCCTGGGCGCCGCGCATTGCCAAGGGCATGGACACCCTGCACAAGCATTCGCTGGAAGGCTTCCAGGGCAGCGCCGGCTTCATGCCGCCGAAGGGTGGCCGCGCGGATCTGGCCGACAAGTCGATCCTGAACGCGGTCGACTACATGGTCGCCGGTTCGAAGTAAGCCCGCTTTTCGAGGTCGCTGCGAATCAGCGCGGCGACCTCTCTCCCCCTCCGCTTCTCGCATCCCCGCCGGCACGCGCCGGCGAGCGATCCAGTTTCCTAAGCAGCATCGCCTCGCTGATATGCGCCGTGTCCACGGTCGGCGCGCCGCCCAGATCGGCAATCGTCCGCGCTACCTTCAGCACCCGGTGGTAGGCGCGCGCGGAAAACCCCAGCTTGTTTGACGCGCGATCCAGCAGTTGTCGTCCGCGCGCAGTGGGACGGCAGACGCGCTCGATATCCCGCCCCTTCAAGCGCGCATTCGGACACCCTTGCCGTGCCAGCTGCAGCTGGCGAGTGTGCGCGACGCGCGCGGCCACGACAGCACTGGGCTCCGAGCTGACATCGTCCGCACGCAACACCTCGTGCGGGACGCGGAGCACTTCGACATGCAGGTCGAGGCGATCGATCAGCGGACCGGACAGGCGGTTCCGATACTTGCGCACTTGCTCCGAGGTGCAATGACAGGTGCCGCGCTCATCGCCCAGATAGCCGCACGGGCAAGGATTCATCGCCGCGACAAATTGGAATGAGGCCGGGAATTCCGCCTGCTGCGCGGCTCGAGAAATCGTGATCACGCCGGTCTCCAGCGGCTCGCGCAAGACTTCGAGGGCCGTACGCTCGTACTCGGGCAGCTCATCGAGAAACAAGACACCGTGGTGTGCGAGCGAGATTTCGCCCGGCCGCGGCCGCGAGCCCCCGCCGACCAGAGCGACCGAAGACGCGGAATGATGAGGCGCGCGAAATGGCCGCGTTCGCCAGCGCGAGGTGTCTATGGGCAGCCGCGCGACGCTGCGGACAGCCGCAACTTCCAGCGCTTCGTCTTCGCTCATGGGCGGCAGCAAGCCGGGCAGCCGTTGCGCGAGCATGCTTTTGCCTGTCCCGGGCGGCCCGATGAACAGCAACGAGTGCGCACCGGCGGCGGCGATTTCCAAGGCACGCTTCGCAGTTTCCTGACCGCGCACTTCGCACAGATCGGCATCGGGGCCGCGACTCTCATGCTCGGGTGCGGCACCGGTGATGAAATACAGTGGCGCCTTGCCAGTAGCGTGAGCAACCACCTCGGGCAAACTGGACGCGATCGCGATCCGACATCCGGTCACCAGTGCCGCCTCGGCAACGTTCGCACGCGGAACGAACACGGAATGTCTGGCGCGCGTCGCCGCCACTGCGGCGAGCAGCACACCTTGCATCGATTGCACTTCGCCGCCGAGCGACAGCTCGCCATAGAACTCGCATTCACGCAGCGAATCGGCGGGGAGTTGTCCTGACGCGAGCAGGATGCCGAGCGCGATGGGAAGATCGTAGCGCCCGCCGTCCTTGGGCAGATCCGCCGGAGACAGATTGACGGTGACGCGGCCTTCCGGCATCTCGAATCCGGAGTTCGTGATGGCCGCGCGCACGCGGTCGCGACTTTCCTTCACTACGGCTTCCGCCAGACCGACGATCGCAAATCGTGGCAACCCGCCAACGAGATCGACTTCGACGCGCACCAGCGGCGCTTCCATTCCGTGTTGCGCGCGACTCAAGACAGTCGCCATCGCCATCCCTGGCCTCCTGAAACATTCACTAGACGATACGCAGCGCGCACCGGGCCGCGGACATCCGCCGCTCTGGACACGATTCAAACACGCGCACATGACTGGCGGCGCGTGATTAACGGCCTACATCACGAACAAAGCGAGGCGCGGACAGCCGGAAAATGAGTTAGGCAATGCCGCGTGATGGAGCGACGCCCTGCGGACAGAGTGCCTTCTCTCATGCGAATGCATCGCACGGACGAAACGAGCTCGCAGAACGATCATTGCGCGGAGACGTGCGGTGTGGGCGCCGGACCGTACGTCGCTCGCGACGACAACGAAGAGAATGTCAGCACCCGCACGCGGGGATTGCTGACGATGAGTCTCAGCTACGGCTTCAGCCGACAGTTGCACGGCCGCGCATCGGGGCGAACAGCCGCGACACCGATATCATCGTCGTCGGCACCGGCAGGCTGTTCTGAAGCAACACGAAAGCAGCATGACCGCCGAGCTTGCGAAGCGAATGTTTGCTGCGCGCGGCGGCCACGACGTCGCGGTCAGGAATTGTTCTTTTCCAATTCGGCGAGGCGCGCCTCCAGGGCTTCGAGCTTTTCGCGCGTCCGGCGCAGCACCCCGGCCTGTACATCGAATTCCTGGCGCGACACCAGATCGAGCTTGCTCAACCCGGCTTGCAACACCGCCTTGAAGTTTTCTTCCAGATCACGACGCAGCGCGGCCACGCCGGGCGGAACGGCGGAAGCGAGACGGCGGGCCAGGTCATCGAGCGAGCGGGGATCCACGGCAGACTCCTAACAAACGGATCGAGGCGGCATTAAGCCTCAAAATCGCCCGTCGGTGGGCTTCACTCCACGCCGACGGGGCAGCCAGTTCGTATTTTGCTCCGAGTTGAAGCAATCGGGCGGAAATTTCGCACCAGCGCAGTGCGCCAGCGCCCCGTTCCGGGCCACGACCGCATTGGTTTGCTGGCGCGAATCCGTGGCACAGATGATGCATTTCCGATGCGGCGCGCCTGGGAAGCGGGGAATTACTACGAGCAGTCATGCACTGATCCCGGAGCACGCGCCCATGAACCCGGAGCCGGAATGCAATGAAGTTGATAACCGCGATCATCAAGCCCTTCAAGCTGGATGACGTCCGACAGGCCGTCGCGGATATCGGGGTTCAAGGCATCACGGTCACGGAGGTGCAGGGCTTCGGGCGCCAGCGCGGTCACACCGAGCTGTATCGCGGAGCCGAGTACCGCGTGGATTTCCTGCCCAAAACCAAGATCGAGCTGGCGGTGGACGATTCGATCGCCGAGCAGGTGGTCGAGGCCATCACCAACGTCGCGCGCACCGGAAAAATCGGCGACGGCAAGATCTTCGTCATCGATCTCGCTCAAGCCGTGCGCATCCGCACCGGCGAGACCGGCGTCGAGGCAGTGTGAGATTTGTTTCCAACAGCAGCACCTGGCAGCAACAACGATCTATCTCTTGCGTAGGAGAACGACAGTGAAAAAACCCCTGGCAACGAGCCGCGTGCTCACTTACCTATGGAGTCTCGCGCTCGTCGCATTCGCGATAGTCGCAGCGCCTGACATGGCGCACGCGCAAGATGCTCCAGCTGCGGAAACGATGGCTGCTGAAGCCGCGTCCGCACAGGCCGTTGCGACTGAAGCAGCCGCTGCCGAGGAAACACCGACATTGGACTCCGGCGACACCGCGTGGATGCTCACGTCCACGGTGCTGGTGCTGTTCATGACCATCCCGGGGCTCGCGCTGTTCTACGCCGGCATGGTGCGGTCGAAGAACATTCTGTCGGTGCTGATGCAATGTTTCGCCATCACCGGCTTGATGACGGTGCTGTGGACGGTGTACGGCTACAGCCTCGCGTTCGACACCACCGGCATGGAGGCGGGTGTCACCAACCTGTCGTCGTTCATCGGCGGGTTCGCGAAAGTGATGTTGGCGGGGCTCACCCTCGATTCGCTCACCGGCACGATTCCCGAGTCGGTGTTCGCGACCTTTCAGATGACGTTCGCGATCATCACGCCGGCGCTGATCGTCGGCGCGTTCGCCGAGCGCATGAAGTTCTCGGCCCTGCTGATCTTCATGGCGCTGTGGTTCACGGTCTGCTACGCGCCGATGGTGCACATGGTGTGGAGCGGCGACGGCGCGCTGATGTGGGACTGGGGCGTGCTGGACTTCGCCGGCGGCACGGTCGTGCACATCAATGCGGGTATCGCGGGTCTGGTCGCCGCGCTGATGCTCGGCAAGCGCAAGGGTTATGGCACCGTCAGCATGGCCCCGCACAACCTCGGCCTGACCATGATCGGCGGCGCCATCCTGTGGGTCGGCTGGTTCGGTTTCAACGCGGGCAGCGCAGTCGCGGCGGGTTCCAGCGCCGGCATGGCGATGCTCGTCACGCAGATCTGCACCGGCACCGCGGCGCTCGCCTGGATGTTCGCCGAGTGGATCTCGCACGGTAAGCCTTCGCTGCTCGGCATCGTTTCGGGTGCGGTCGCGGGCCTGGTCGGCATCACCCCCGCGGCCGGCACGGTCGGCCCGGTCGGCGCCCTGGTCATCGGTATCGTCGCCGGCGTGGTGTGCTTCCTGGCCTCCACCAAGATGAAGCGCGCGCTGGGCTACGACGACTCGCTGGACGTGTTCGGCGTGCACTGTGTCGGCGGTATCGTGGGCGCCATCCTGACGGGCATCTTCGCCTTCCCGAGCATGGGCGGCGTGTGGAGCCCGGCGGAAGGCGCGACGATCGCGAGCCAGCTGTGGGTGCAGACCAAGGGCGTGCTGTTCACGCTGGTGTACACCGGCATCGCCACGGTCATCATCCTGAAGATCGTCGACGCCCTGGTCGGTCTGCGGGTCAACGCCGAGCAGGAGGAAGTGGGCCTGGACCTTTCCCTGCACGACGAGCGCGGCTACAACCTGTAATCTGGACAGGACGGCATGGGGTGAAAACGGGCGCTGCGGCGCCCGTTTTCTTTGGTCCCGGCCCTTCCCCGACAGGACCCCACAACGTGAACCACTGCTCAATCCTGCCGCATCACCGGCACTGTCTTAATCCCTCCCCCAGAGTCGTGCTGCTAAACTGCCGGGGTTCTTTACATAGGATCGCGGCGTGAAACTGGTAGTCGCCATCATCAAGCCCTTCAAAGTGGACGAGGTGCGGGAGGCGCTATCGGAGCTCGGCGTGGCCGGCGTAACGGTGACGGAGGTCAAAGGCTTCGGCCGGCAGCGCGGGCACACTGAGCTGTACCGGGGAGCCGAGTACGTCGTCGACTTCCTGCCCAAGTGCAAGATCGAAGTGGCGATCGACGACGACCGGGTCGACCAGGTGCTGGAGGCCATCGTGCAGGTCGCCAATACCGGCCGGATCGGCGACGGCAAGATCTTCGTGATCCCGCTGGGTCATGCCGTCCGCATCCGCACCGGCGAAACGGACGCGCGCGCCATCTAATGCTGCTGGAGACTGCCATGCTCAGACCCGTCTTGTTGCTGACCCTGGCCGCGGTATCGCTGGCTGCGGGCACCGCTGCTGCCGACGTCTACAAGTACAAGGACGAAAAGGGCAACATTCAGTACACCGACAAGCCGCCGTCGCTGCCGGCCGAGCGGCTCAATGTGCAGTCCCAGCGCACCGACGTGGTCGCCGCCCAGGAGCGTTCGCAGGAGGTCGTCAGGGCCAACACCACGCCGCCTCCGGCGCCCGGCAATTCGCGTGCAGAACAGCGGGCCGCGGCCGAAACCACCGCCAAGGACAAGGCGGACCGTTGCATCAAGGCGCGCGAGCGTTACGATCGCTACATGAATTCGCCCAAGCTGTATGAACAAGGCCCGGACGGCGAGCGCCGTTACCTGAGCGATGCCGAGCTCGATGCCGCGCGCGCCTCGGCCAAAGCGTCCATGGATGTGCTGTGTCAGTGACCCTGCGAGCTGGATTCGTCGGCCTGGGCGCGATGGGCCTGGGCATGGCGCGCAACCTTCACAAGCACGGACTGCTGAGCGCCGTCTGGAATCGCACGGCTGAGAAAGCCACCGCGCTCGCGCAGGAAACCGGCTGCAAGGCCGCCAGCAAACTCGCCGAGCTCGCGCCCCTGTGCGATGTCATCGTCACTTGCGTGTCCGCCGATGCGGACGTGCTCGCGGTCATCGACGAGCTGCTTCCAGCCATCAAGCCCGACACCATCGTCATCGACTGCTCCACGATCAGCGCCGACACGGCGCGAACCGCGGCTCATCGGCTGCATGAAGCCGGCGCGCAGTTTCTCGATGCGCCCGTCAGCGGCGGCACCGAAGGCGCGCGTGATGGCACGCTCGCCATCATGGTCGGCGGCGATGAAAAGGCGTTCGAGCGCGCGCAGCCCGTGCTGCGAGCCATGGGCAAGGCCGTTACGCACTTCGGCGCCAGTGGCTCCGGCCAGGCGGCCAAGGCCACGAATCAGATCATGTGTGCCGGCGTGATCCAGGCGGTCGCGGAAGCCATGGCGTTCGCCAAGTCCGAGGATCTGCCGCTCGATCGGCTCATCGACACGCTCGGCAAAGGCGCCGGCTCCAGCTGGTACTTCGTCAACCGCGCGCCGAACATCCTGCGCGACAGCTACCCCGCCGGCTTCCGCGTGAAGCTGCACGAAAAAGATTTGAAGATCTGCCGCGCCATGGCCGCCCGCCACGGCGTGCAGCTGCCCCTGATCGAGATGACGCTGGTCCATTACCGGCGGCTGATCGAGCAGGGTCATGGCGACGAGGACATCTCGACGTTGTTCCGGCTCAAGGACGCGATGTTCGCCGCGGCCCGGGACAGCGATACATCGAGAAACAAACCTTAGTCGTCCCGCCATGGCGGCGTCCGTCTCCGACCTTCGCGCCACGTCGTCCTCACCCGCCACCAAGGCGCCGACTTTCTTCCTGCCGGATTTCTGCGCCTCGCCGGCCGTGTTCGTGGTGGTGCTGATCGCCGAGCTGGTGGCGCTGGTGATCGCGCTGGCCCGACAGGCGCTGCACGACAACTTCTGGACCGATCTGGCCGGCAGCTCGATGTTTCTTCTGTGGATCGGGCTGACCAGCTCCGCGGTGTTGTGTCGTGCGCGGCCGTGGCTGCAAACGATGCCGCCGGCGCGCGCCGCGATGATCACGATCGGCTTGCTGGTCATCACCATCGGCCTCGTGTCCGAAGCGGCGTTTCAGGTCGGCCGGATGTGGACCGGCGAGCTCGGCAGCGACGCCGGTCCAGGCTTCTTTCCGCGCGATCATGCCGGCTTCGTGCTCAGAAACGTTCTGGTGGGCTTCATCGTGAGCGCGCTGGCGCTGCGCTACTTCTATGTCAGCGCCGAATGGAAACGCAGCATCGAGCAGGAAGCGCTCGCGCGCATCCGCGCCTTGCAGGCACGCATTCGCCCGCACTTCCTGTTCAACAGTATGAACACTATCGCCGCGCTGACCCGCTCCAGTCCGGAGCGCGCCGAGCAGGCGGTCGAAGATCTGGCCGATCTGTTTCGCGCCAGTCTGAGCGACGCCAGCGCCCGCATTCCGCTGAAGGACGAGCTGGAGATCGCGCGCACTCATCAGCGCATCGAGCAACTGCGCCTGGGCGATCGCCTGAGCGTGCATTGGGATGTGGATCAGCTGCCGATGCGCACCATGGTGCCGAGCCTGATCGTGCAGCCGCTGCTCGAGAACGCCGTGTACCACGGGATCGAGACCTTGCCGCGTGGGGGCGAGGTTTTCATCGTCGGCCGGCGCCAGAACGATCAGGTGCACATCGAAGTGCGCAATCCCATCCCGGCCCAGGCCGGCTATGCCAATCGCGAGGGCAACCGCATGGCGCTGGAGAACATCCGGCAGCGCCTGGAGCTGGCCTGGCCCGGCCGCGCCAGCATCGAGACCGAGCAGCGGGACGGGGAATTTTGCGCCCGGCTGATCTTTCCGTATGCTGGCGAGGATGTGGCAAGTGGCTAGCGGGGACGGTAACCAACACAGATGCGTCTGTTAATTGTCGATGACGAGTCGCCCGCACGGGAACGGCTGCGGCGGCTGCTGGAAGAAATCGAGGACTGCGAAGTCGTCGGCGAAGCCGACAACGGCGAGCAGGCACTCGCCACGTGCGGCGAGCTGCGTCCCGATGTCGTGCTGCTCGACGTGCGCATGCCCGGTCTGTCCGGCATTCAGGTGGCGCGGCACATCGATTCACTGGAAGACCCGCCGGCGGTGATCTTCACCACTGCCTACGATCAATACGCCGTGGAAGCGTTCGAAACCGAAGCAGTCGGGTACCTGCTCAAGCCGGTGCGCAAGGAAAAGCTCGCGCACGCCTTGCGTCACGCGTCCCGCATTTCTCCGAACCGTCTGGTCAAGGTCGCCGAGTCCGCGCGCATCGAGCATCGCCGTGAACAGATCTGCGCGCGCCTGGGCGAAACGCTCAAGCTGATTCCGCTGCAGGACATTTATTATTTCAATGCCGATCAGAAATACGTGACCGTGCGCCACAAAGGCGGCGAGAGCCTGATCGATGAATCGCTCAAGGCGCTGGCCGAGGAGTTCGCGCCCGACTTCCTGCGCATCCATCGCAATGCCTTGATCGCGGAAAAATACATTTCCGCCGTCGAGCGGACCGATTCGGGTCACTACGTGGTGCGAGTTCGTGAATGCGGCGACGTGCTCGAAGTCAGCCGGCGCCATGCTTCCGAGCTGCTGCGACGGATTCGCGGCGAGAGTCACTGACCCGGCGCCGCGGTCAGCCCTGCTGGCGCAAACGAATGAAGCGTCGCGCAGTGGAATAGATCAACGCGCCCCGGCTCACCCAGCGCACCAGCCGTTTCGGCCCGATCAGCGCGACCACCGCCACGCTGCCGATCAGTACCGCCGGATTCTTCAGCAAGCGCTGAGCCGCGCCGACGCCCCGATCCAGACCGCTCAGATGATGCTCGATCTGGTCCATGGACGCGCCCAGCTGGCGACGCTGCACGGCTGCGCGCAATCGCAGGTTGGAATGTTTGGTGGCCAGCTGATGAAAACGTTCGCTGCTCACGGCGGCACCGGCTTACAAACGGGCCTTGAGCTGATCCCGATCTCTGGCGAGCTCGGCCAGGGTATCGTCCAGCAGCGGCGGCTTGGTCACCAGCTTGTGCCGCAGGATCAATCCGGCCACCACCGCCACCGCGAGGAACATCCCGACCATGGCCACGGACGCGGCCAGGCGATGTGTATCCCAGAACACGAAAATCACCGCCAGCGCGATCAGGAACAATCCCATCATCGCCGCGAACGCGGCCACGAACGCCCACAGCAGAATCGCGCCGACCTGCCGCACTTCTTCCTGCAGCTCGGTGGTCAGCAGCTCCAGCCGCGTGTGCACGATGGCGACGAAAGTCGCCAGGAAATTGTTGAGCGACTGAAACAGGCCGTGGACCGGCCGCGGACCTTCCGCCGTGCTCCGGGCGTGCGCGGTACGTGCGTTGATGTGCGGATCGTGCGTTTCCACTGCCATGGCGATTCGACTCGCGAGCTGCGCGATCAGCGGCGGGCGAGCAGCAGCCCCAGCACCAGGCCGATGCCCGCGGCAATGCCGACCGACTGCCACGGATTCTCGTGAACGTACTCGTCGGCGGCATCGGCGATCTCACGCGCGCGGCGCATCGCCTCTTCCTCGACTTCGCTCAAGCGCGCCTTGGCCTGGCGCAACGACTCCTCGGCGCGCGCACGCACTTCCTGGATCTTCTCGCCGGTGAGCGTCGAGGTGGCCTTGAGCAGCGCCTCGGCATCCGCCATGACGGTCTTCAGGTCGGCCACCAGTTGATCGGTAGTGACGTCTACTTGGGCATTCATGAGTCGTTCCTCTCGAGCTGCAAGCTTCGGATGGTAGCAAACCGGTGAGCGCGCGGCGGTGCTAGCATGGCGACATTGCCGCGGGCCCGCGGCCACACGGAATGGACTGCCCATGACTCAACCACCACGCGTCGCACCGGTGAAAGATCGGTTCTACGCGCGCACGTTCGCGCTGGCGACGTGCCTGGTGCTGGGCCTGGCCCTCTTCAAGATCGTCCAGCCCTTTCTGGGTCCGCTGCTGTGGGCGATCTTCATTGCATTTCTGCTTCATCCGCTGCATGTGCGGCTGGCGGCCCGGCTGCGTGGCAAACCCCAATGGTCCGCGGCGTTGCTGACCGTTCTCACATTCGTCGTCATCATCGGTCCGTTGACCGCGCTGAGCGCGGCCTTCGCGGCGCAGGTCGGCGACCTGCTGCAGCTCGTGCAGAACAAGGTCGCCGGCCAGACAACTGGCAACGTGTTGAATCTGGCGAATGTTCCCTGGGTGCGGCAAGGCCTCGACTGGCTCAACGACACCCTGGACGTGGACCTGGCGCAGCTGCAGAGCTGGTTCACGCAGGCCTCCCGCGAGACGCTGCAAACGCTGGCGTCGCTGACCGGCAAGGTCTTTCTGGGCGCGGTCGGCACCGTGGTCGGCTTCGTGCTGATGCAGTTCATGCTGTTCTTTTTCATCCGCGACGGCGCGGAGATGGTGCAGACCGCTCGCGAGCTGATTCCCATGGCCGAGCCCCACAAGGCCAAGCTGTTCGACCATCTGGCAGCGGTGACGCGCGCCATGGTGTATGGCACCGGGCTGACGGCGCTCATCCAGGGAACGCTGGTCGGCGTCTCGTTCCTGATCGTCAACCTGCCCTCGCCCATCGTGTTCGGCGTGATCGCCGCGCTGGTCGCCCTGCTGCCGTTCGGCGGCACCGCGCTCGTGTGGGGCCCGGCGGCGCTGGTGCTAGCGATCCAGGGACGCTGGGGCGCCACCATTTTCATGCTGGCCTGGGGTGCGGTGCTGGTGTCGCTGGTCGACAATGTGGTGCGCCCGATGCTGGTCTCCGGACGCGCCAATGTTGGTACGCTCACCGTCTTCATCGGCGTGCTGGGCGGTCTGGCAGCGTTCGGCGCCATTGGCCTGTTCCTGGGGCCGGTGGTGCTCGCGCTGATCATCGCGCTGATCCGTTTCCGGCTCGAAATGCGGCGCGCGGAAAAAGCCATGGCCCTGTCGGGGGAATGATTCGCCCGCCGGGCCGATCGATAGAATTCTCATGAGTATCTCCGAACATACATTGCGCATCGCCACGCGGCAGAGCCGCCTGGCCCTGTGGCAGGCCGAGCACGTCGCGGCGCTGCTCAGAAACAAGCATCCCGGACTGAACGTGGTCCTGGTCCCCATGACCACGCAAGGCGATCGCATCCTCGACCGCCCGCTCGCCGACATCGGCGGCAAGGGCCTGTTCATCAAGGAACTGGAGCTGGCCATGTCGGAGCATCGCGCCGATATCGCCGTGCATTCCATGAAGGATGTGCCCACCGAGATGCCGCCGGGTTTCACGCTGGCCGCGATGCTGCCGCGTGCCGATCCGCGCGACGCATTTGTTTCTACCCGTTACCAGAGTTTCGCGAGCCTTCCGCAAGGCGCGCGCGTCGGCACGTCGAGCTTGCGCCGCCAATGTCAGTTGAAATCGGCGCGACCCGATCTGGATCTGATCACCCTGCGCGGCAACGTGGACACGCGGCTGCGCAAGCTCGATGAGGAACACTACGACGCCATCATCCTCGCCGCCGCCGGTTTGATCCGGCTCGGCCTGCAAAGCCGCATCACCGAATATTTCACTCCGGAGCAGTCGGTGCCGGCGGTGGGTCAAGGCATCATCGGCATCGAGTGCCGCGACGACGATGCAACCAACATCGGTTACGTGCGCGCGCTGAATGACCCGCGATCGTGGCAATGCTGTGTCGCCGAGCGTTCGTTCGCGAAGCGGCTCGAAGGCAGCTGTCAATCTCCCATCGCTGGCTTCGCGACGCTCGATGGCGAGCAGCTGCAACTGCATGGCGTCGTCGGCTCACCCGACGGCCATGAGATGTATCGTGGCTCGCACTCGGGCACCGTGGCCGATGCGGAAGCCATCGGCGTGCGGCTTGCAGAAGAGCTGTTGAAAGCCGGCGCCGCACAGCTGCTCGAGCGCTTGCGACAGGAGTCGCCATGATTCCGAAAGTCATGCCGCCGCTCGCCGAGCTCACGGTGCTGGTGACTCGCCCGGCTCCGCAGGCCGCCGTGCTTTGCGAACAGATTCAGCAACGAGGCGGAGTTGGTATCGCCTTTCCGGCGGTGGAGATCACGCCTGTTCCAGCTGCGAGGGCGAGCGGTCACGACCTGATCGTGTTCGCCAGCGTCAACGCGGTCGCGCATGGCGCGCACTTGATCGAAAAGAGCCCGACGGCACGCATCGCCGCCATCGGCAAGGCGACGGCGGCGGCCTTGAAAGAGGCGGACCTGCCGGCCGATATCGTTCCCGAAGCCGGCTTCAACAGCGAAGCTTTGCTGGCACATCCCGATGTCACATTGGGCGAAGGCGCGAAAGTGCTGATCGTGCGCGGCTCGGGCGGCCGTGAGCTGATGCGCGAATCGTTCACTGCGCGCGGCCTGATCGTCGAAACGCTCGACGTCTACAAGCGCGTTCGCCCTTCGCTCGACGAGGCGGCGCGCGACGCGCTGGAAACACGCTGGCAGAACGAAGGTATTGATGTGGTCACGGCGACCAGCATCGAAACATTGCATAACCTGATCGCCATGCTCTCCGAGCGTGGCCGCGCACTGCTCCGCGAAAGCGCACTGCTGGTCGCCAGCCGTCGCATCGGTGAGGCGGCCCAGGCCGCGGGATTGAGCGGGACGCTGATCGTCGCGAACGCCGCCGACGACGCTTCCATGATCGGTGCGTTGGCGCGCTGGAGGACACGCGCCCGGGCGGCCTGAATGTGCACTGCGTGTTAGGATACGCGCGTCGCAAGCAGCCACCTTCCTATGGCCGAGACCGGTCCTGAAACCATCAGCTCGTCTGCTCCCGGCGATTCGTCGAGGACCCGTCGTGCGCACACGTACAGTCGATTGACCACAGCTATTGCCGTGCTCGCGCTGGCAATCGCCGGCTATGGCCTGATGCGGCTGGACTCGATGCGGGACAAGCTCGACACCGCCAACGCCACGCTGGCCGCAGCCAATGCCGACCGGGAGCTGCTGCGCGCGGAATTGAGGAGCCAGGCGAGCCGCGAGCGACAGGCTCATCGCGACCTGAACCGCCGTCTGGATACGCTCAACGACGCGCCCCAGCAGCTGCAGGAACTGGCGTCGACCGTCGAAGAGCTGCGCGGCCGCGCCGAAGGGCCGGAGCGCGCGTGGTCGCGTGCCGAAGCTTTGTTTCTTCTCGAGCTGGCACAGCGCCGGCTCACCCTGGACCGCGATATCGAGACGGCGATGGTGGCGCTGGAGTCGGCGGACCTGCGACTGGCATCGCTGCGGGACGCGTCGTTCGCCTCGGTGCGCCAGGAAATCGCCAGGGAGCTGCAAGCGCTGCGAGCCGTGCAGATACCCGACACCACCGGCATCCTGTCCCGTCTGATCAGCGCCGAACAGCGCGCGAGCGATGCTCCGGTCAAGGGCATCCTGACGAGCGAGCGCAATGCCTTCGATCGCAGCAAGTTGCCGGACGGAATGTTTGCTCGCGCCGGCGCCATTCTCAGCCAGACGCTCTCGAATCTCATCGTCGTGCGCAAAGTGGACGATATCTCCGGCAGCGTGCTCACCGCCGAAGAAGCGCTGCTCAGGCGTCAGCATCTGCAGTTGTTGCTGTTCGCGGCCCGTACGGCCGTGATCCGTCATGATGAACAGGCGTATCGAACCGCACTTGCGGGCGCACGGCGCTCGCTCGGAGAATTCTTCGATCTTTCCAAGCCGGAAGCGCAGACCCTGTTGGCCGAAGTGCAGGCGCTCGAGCCGATCAACATCGATCCGCCGCTCCCCAACGTGAACAGCTCGATCAACTCGCTGCGCCGGATGGTCGCGTCGCGCCGGGGCCCGGAGTAATCGCGGATGAGAAGCGGCCTCTACATCGCGGCGGCGATGATCATCGCCGGCCTGCTTGCCAACATCGTGTTGGGCGATCCAGGTTACGTGGCGCTGCGCTTCGCCGGACGCTTGATTGAAATGTCGGCCGTGACCTTCGCCCTGGTGCTGATCGCGGCGTACTTCGCGGTGCGCCTGGTGATCAAGCTCATTACCGCGCGCCGCTCATGGAAAGCCGCGCAGGAAGCACGCCGCCATGAACGCGCGCGTCGCAGTTTCGCTCAGGGCATCCTGGAGCTGTCCGAAGGCAATTGGGAAGCTGCGGAGAACACGCTGACGCGTCACGTGCGCGAAGCCGAGAATCCGGCGGCTCACTACCTGACGGCAGCTCGCGCCGCCGACCTGCAAGGCGCGGCGGAGCGGCGCGACGAGTATCTGCAGCGCGCTCTGGAAGTTGCTCCCGATCGCCGGGCGCCCGCGCTGGTCATGCAGGCCGAAGTCCTGCTCAAACACAAGCAATTGCAAGCTGCGCTGACGACGCTCGAACAGCTCGAAGCGATGAAGCAACAGAACGCGCGCGGTTTGCTGCTGCTGGCTCGTGCGTATCGTCAGTCTGGCGACTGGCAGAAGTTGCAGGCCCTGGAGCCACGACTGCGCAGTACGCGCGGGATCACGGCCGCGATGGTCGACGAGACGGTCGCGCAGGTTCACCTGGACCGCCTGAAGGATGCCGGCACCCGAGGCGACCTGAATGAATTGAAGGCCGCCTGGAAAGAAACCTCCCGGTCGCTGGCCCGGCATCCCGAGATCGTAGTGGCATACGCCCGCGCGTCCATGGCCTGCGGCGATCACGAAGCCGCGGAAACCGCGCTGCGTGACTGTCTCAACAAACAGTGGAATGAATCGGCGGTGCTGGCTTTCGGCGAGCTGGAGACCAGTGAACCGCTCAAGACGCTGGATCGCGCCGAAGCGTGGCTGCCCGCGCACAGCGATGACCCGGCGCTGCTGTTCGCCTGCGCACAGCTGGCGACTCGCGCCGAGCTCTATGGCAAGGCACGCAGCTTTCTGGAAACCAGCATCGCAATCCGCCCGCGCCTGGAAGCGTACCAATTGCTCGCCAGCCTGATGGAACAGCTGGGCGATCGCGAGCGCTCGATGAAGGCACTGAACGACGCTCTCGCGTTCGCCATCGGCCGCAAGGCCAACCTGCCGAAGATCCGCGCGCGCCGTTTTCAAGAGCGCCGACAAGTCGATCGCCGGAGGAATTAGAACTTCGCCATGTCCGCGTCCCGGCCTTATGCCCGCGTCACGCTGCTGCCATCGCAGCAGATCCTCACCGTCGAGCGCGGCGAGACCATCCTCGATGCGGCATTACGCGCCGGCTTGAATCTTCCGCACAGCTGCAAGGGCGGGCATTGTTCTTCGTGCCGCGCTCGCATTCGCCAGGGTGAAGTGAGTTATCCGCATGGCCGGCCGCTCGGCTTGATGGCGGACGAAGAGCGCGATGGCTATGCGCTGCTCTGCCAGGCCCATGCAGCCAGCGAAGATCTCACGATCGAGGTGCGCGAGATCCGCCCGCCGGTGCCGGAGATCGTCGTCAAGAGCCTGCCTTGCCGCATCGAGCGGACGCAGCGGCTCACTGCCGACATCATGGCGGTCTTCCTGCGCGTGCCAGCCAGCGAATATTTCCATTTTGTGCCCGGCCAGTATCTGGACATCATGCTGCCGCAGAACCGCCGGCGCAGCTTCTCCATCGCCAGCACGCCGGGCGACGGCAAGATGCTCGAGCTGCACATCCGGCGCGTGTCGAGCGGCGAATTCACGCAGCAACTGTTCGACGGCACCTTGGAAAAATCACTGCTGCGGATCGAAGGACCGCTCGGGCAGTTCTGGTTCCGTCGCGAGTCGCCACGGCCGGCGCTGCTGATCGGCGGCGGCACCGGTTATGCGCCGCTGCGCTCCATGCTGCACAGCCTGCTCGAAGTGGGCGATCGCCGGCAGCTGTATCTGTATTGGGGCGCACAGACGGCGCCTGATTTGTATGAAGACGCGCATCTTCGAGCGCTGACCGAGAAGCATCCCAATCTTCGATACATCCCCGTGCTCTCGGCGCCGCGCGCCGAAGATCGTTGGCAAGGTCGAACGGGCTGGGTGCATGCCGCGGCGTTGGAAGACCACCCGGACCTCGCCAAGGTCGATGTCTACGCGAGCGGGCCGCCGGTGATGGTCGAGACGATTCGCCACGAGTTCACGCATCGCGGCTTGCCGCCCGAGCAGTTGTTCTTCGATTCGTTCGATTACGCGCCGGATGTCCTGGCGAGGCTCGGCAACACGTTCATGCCGTCGCAGGATCTTTAGCACGCAACAGTTCGGCAAGGGCCGCGTTCAAGTCGGGATAGCGGAACGCGAAGCCGGCGTGCAACGCCTTCGCCGGCAGCACCTTCTGGCCTTCGAGCAGCAATTGTGACATTTCACCGAGCGCGGCTCGCAACACGACCGCCGGCACGCGCACTGGAATGGATCGACCGAATTGCGCGGCCAAGGTCTCGGCAAACTCCTGCTGTCGCACCGGACGCGGCGAAGTGACATTGATGCCGCCGCTCATGTCCTGGTGTTTGATACAGAACCACAGCAGATCGAGCAGATCGTCGATGTGAACCCACGACTGCCATTGCTGACCGGAGCCAAGCACCACCCGCATCCGCATGCGGGCCGGCCGGATCAACCCCGGCAATGCGCCGCCCGTCATTCCCAGCACGATGCCGAAGCGCAGGCGACACACGCGAACGTCATATTGCTCGGCCGCCTGCGCCGCCAGCTCCCAAGCCTGGCACAGGTGCGATTGAAATATCGGCTGGCCACGCGCCGCTTCGGTGATCTCCTCTTCGCCGCGCACGCCGTAGTAACCAATCGCGGACGCGTTGATCAACACCTCGGGCTTGTAGTCGAGGCGCGCGATCAACTCGGTGATCTTGTTCGTGACACTCAGGCGACTGTCGAGCAATTCAGCGCGACGCGCCGCACTCCACGGCCGCGCGAGAATCGGCGCGCCCGCGAGATTCACGACGATGTCGATATGTTCGCTCGCCTGGAGCTCATCGAGTGCGGTGATCACTCGCACGGAGGAACCGAGCGCGGTGCGCGCACGCTGCGCATCGCGTGTCAGAGCCAGGATGGTGTGACCGTCTGCGAGCAGCCTTCGACAGAGTCTGCGACCGATGAAGCCGGTCGCGCCCGTGACCAACACGACGCCGGGCGCGTCCGAGTGAACGGCACGCCGCGGCATGCGTTGCCACTCCGGCCGGCTCATGTGACGATCTTTGCCACCTTCGTGCCCATGCGCATGAGCTTCAACAATGTGGGTCGCGGCATGGCGCGGACCTGCTCGTACCAGCCCGACACCTCTTCGAGGAATTCGAGCATGTCGCCGATGCGCTGTTTGACCGGCTCGGGCGTCTCGTGATCCTTTTTGGCCTCGGCGGTCGCTTCGCGCAACATCTGTAAAGTCGGGTCGATCTCGCGCTTCTTACGGCCATCCATGATCATGGTGAGCACTTCCCATATATCCTTGCGCGCCTGAAAGTAGTCGCGCCGATCGCCCAGTTGATGAGTCACGCTGACCAGATCCCAGGCCTGCAGCTCCTTGAGGCTGACGCTCACATTCGAACGTGCCACGTTGAGTGTTTCCGCGATCTCGTCCGCGGTGAGCGGCGCGGGCGCCAGGAACAACAAGGCGTGGATCTGCGCTACCGAACGACTGACGCCCCAGCGGCCGGCCATTTCGCCCCAATGGAGCACGCACCGATGCATGGTGGGAGTAAGCTGCATGATCGACCCATCCGTAATTTCTGTCTTTTCTGAAATTTAAATATGCTCCGATACCGTGTCAAGCCGCTGGCCCGAGGGCGGGCATGAGCGCGACTCGTCCCCATATCCTGATTGCCGGCTGTGGCTATGTGGGCCAGCGGCTGGCGGCCCGCCTGCACGAGCGTTACGAGGTCACGGCCCTGGTCCGTACCAACGACAAGTCCGCGGCGCTGGAACGCCAGGGCTTGAAGACCATCGTCATCGACCTGGATCGGGTGCGGGTCGGCGCCAGCCTGCCGGAGCGCCTGGACCAGGAAGCCATCGTCTATCTCGCCCCGCCGCCCGCCTCGGGCGAGAGCGACCTGCGGCTGGATCGATTTCTGCACCTCGCGTTCGTGCCGCCGAAGAGCTTCGTCTACATGAGCACGACCGGTGTGTACGGCGACGCCGAAGGCGGCATGGTGGACGAGAGCACCCCCGTGATGCCGCGGACCGATCGAGCCCGACGCCGTGTAAGCGCGGAGGAAATGACTCGCGTGTGGTGCCACGAACGACGCGTTCGCCGGGTCGTGTTACGAGTGCCTGGAATCTATGGCCCCGAGCGGCTGCCCCTGGAGCGATTGCGGAAGGCGGAGCCGGTGGTGCGACCCGAAGACGCCGGCATCAGCAACCGCATCCATGTGGATGACCTGGTCGCGGCCTGCGAAGCGGCCATCGAGAACAAGGAAGCGCGCGGCGTTTACAACGTCACCGACGGCAATTGCATCAGCTCGACCGAGTTCATCGACCTGGTCGCGGACCTTGCCGGCCTGCCCCGTCCGCCGCGCGTCTCGATGGAAGAAGCCCAGCTCACCTTCAGCCCCGAGCGGCTGTCCTTCCTCAATGAATCGCGCCGGGTCAGCAATGACCGGATGCTGAAGCATCTGGGCGTGAAACTGCGCTACGCCGACCCGGCGGCCGGCATCCGCGCGAGCCTGGGAAGCTAATTCGGCTGGCTTTTTTTGCTGTCCAGCCACCTGGTGATGGGCTTCCACTGCTCCCAGTCGGGGCTGGCCAGATACTCGGGCAGCTCGAAAATGCCCATGCCGCGCTGGTAGGCGCGCAGGTAGTTGGTCGACTGCCGCAGCTGGCCGAGATACGGCACCTTGAGCTTGTCCAGATACTGATCCAGCTCGTCGAACAGCAGCGTGTTCTCCCGCACCCGGTTCGCCACCATGCCGAGCCGTGCCTGTTGACGTTGCACCTTGCCCAGCTCGAGCAGTTCTTCCATGAAGCGCGCCGAGGCTTTCATGTCGATGGGTGAGGGCATCACCGGCACGAGGATGGTCTCGGCCCGCCGCACCAGCTCGTTCATCTCGGCGCCATGGGTCCGGGCCGGGGCGTCGATGACCAGCACGTCGGTATCGCGCGGCACGCCCCGGATGCCTTCGTCGTAGGCCGCCACGCCGGCGATCCTGGGCAGATCGTCGGGGCGCAGCGCCAGCCAGTCGAGGCTGGAGCGCTGCGGATCGTAGTCGGCGATGGTGACCTTGGCGTCCTGGCTCGCAAAGTAACAAGCGATGTTGGTCGCCAGCGTGCTCTTGCCGCTGCCGCCCTTGGAGTTCATTACCATCACGTGGCGCATGAAATGCCTCGCTCCGCCGGAAAACAGCACGATCTTGGGGCCGATCGGGCGCACCGGACTGTGCTGGGTTTCGCGTTGTTGCGAATGATATGCTGCGCGCATGCGCCTGTCTTTCACCAAGATGCAGGGCCTGGGCAACGACTTCATCGTGTTCGATGCTCCGGCCGGCATGGAACTGCCCTCCGCCGAAGTGTTCCGCCGCCTCGCCGATCGCCGCATCGGCATCGGTTTCGATCAGGCGCTGGTGCTGATGCCGCCCGCGAAGCAGGGCTTCGATGTGTTCTATCGCATCTTCAATGCCGACGGCTCGGAGGTCGAGCAATGTGGCAACGGCGCCCGCTGTATCGCCAGCCTGGTCGCTCGCCGGCTGGGCAAAGCCCGCGTGCAGATGGACAGCCCCGGCGGCCAGGTCAACGGCTTGCTGCGGGAGGACGGCCTGGTGTCGGTCGACATGGGCGTGCCGAACTTCGCTCCCGAAGCGCTGCCGTTCGAAGCTTCACGCGAAGCCGACGTGTATCCGCTGCGGGTCGATGAGAAGGAGCTGCAGATC
This sequence comes from uncultured Steroidobacter sp., assembly GCF_937958065.1. Taxonomy (GTDB): domain Bacteria; phylum Pseudomonadota; class Gammaproteobacteria; order Steroidobacterales; family Steroidobacteraceae; genus Steroidobacter. Next base: position 9,903 of record NZ_CALFXI010000080.1, on the reverse strand, counting down.
GGCGCCGTCTCGATGGGCAATCCGCACGCTGTCATCCAAGTGCCCTCGGTACGAGAAGCTGCCGTGGACACACTCGGGCCCGCGGTGGAGAATCATTCCCGCTTCCCGAAGCGCACCAACGTGGGCTTCATGGAAGTGGTCAGCCCCACTCACATCCGTCTGCGGGTGTTCGAGCGCGGTGTCGGAGAGACGCAAGCCTGCGGCACCGGAGCCTGTGGCGCTGTCGCTGTCGGGCGACGCTGGGGGCTGCTGCAAGAGGAAGTGCAGGTGGACGCACCGGGCGGTCGCATGATCGTGCGCTGGCCCGGCCCGGGCAAGGCGCTGTGGCTCACCGGCCCGGCGGTCACCGTGTTCGAAGGCACGGTGGAAATTTGAGCATGAGAAGCAAGCGGAACAACAAGGCACCTGTATGAGCAAGCAACCGGTCCGCGGTGTCGATGTCGAGAATCTCACCCCCGCGGCCAGCAAGCTGGCGGGGCCGAGCGAGACCGAGATCGCCGACTACCTGCAGAACAATGTCGAATTCTTCGAGCGTCATGCCACGCTGCTGACCAAACTGAAGCTCCCGCACAGCCGTGGCAATGCCACCGTGTCGCTGGTCGAGCGCCAGGTCTCGGCACTGCGCGAAAAGAATCAGTCATTGGAATCGCGACTGCGCGAGCTGATCGATGTGGCTCGTAGCAATGACGTGCTCGCCGCGAAGATCCATCGCCTCGCCTGTCGCCTGGTGCGCGCACGCAGCGCCGCCGCGCTGCTGGACTCGATGGAGACGTCGCTGCGTGAAGATTTCGGCGCTTCCGAATGGTTGCTGCTGCTCGCACCGAATCGTCCGACCGGTTTCAGCGGCATCGACAGCCGTCATCTGCGAATGATGGACGCGAATGCGCCCGAGCTGAAAATGTTCGACACCCTGTTCGAATCGGCCCGCCCCCGCTGCGGCCAGATCCGCGACAGTCAGCGCGACTTCCTGTTCGGCGCCGGCACGGTCGAGATCGGTTCGGCCGCGCTCGTACCACTCGGTCGCGAAGCCGGCTTCGGCCTGCTCGCGATCGGCAGCCCCGACGCGCAACGTTTCCATCCGGCGATGAGCACTGATTTCCTGGCGCGCATCGGCGATCTGGTGAGCGAGGCCGTCGCGGCCGCCTGATCGTGGCCGTGCGGATCGTCGATCGATGGATGAATCCGCCCTCGCCTGGCTGCCGAAATTTTTCAGCCACCTGTCCGTGGAGCGGCGCATGTCGCCGCACACGGATTCAAATTATCGGCGCGACCTGAAACGTTTCGTCGCTCATTGCGACAAGAACGGCGTGACCGACTGGTCGGGCGTCGATGGTCAGCACGTGCGTGCCTTCGCCGCCGCCGAGCATCGTCAAGGCGCCTCGCCTCGCACCATCCAGCGGCGCCTGAGCGCGCTGCGCAGCTTTTATAACTTTCTGCTGCGCGAAGGCGTGGTGAAGCTGAACCCCGGCATCGAGGTGCAGGCACCCAAGGCGAAGAAACGTTTGCCCGCGACCATCGATGTCGATCAGATGACCCGGCTGCTGAGCTTCCGCACCGACGAGGAAATCAGCGTGCGCGACAAGGCCATCATGGAACTGTTTTATTCCTCCGGCCTGCGTTTGTCCGAGCTGGTCGGGCTGGATCTCACCGACATCGACCTTGCGGACCGGACCGTGCGCGTGCTCGGCAAAGGCGGCAAGACGCGTGTGGTGCCCGTTGGCCGCTACGCCGTCGAAGCCATCGGCCGCTGGCTGCTCGAGCGCACCAAGCTCGCCGACGTAGGAAACACCGCGCTGTTCGTCGGCCAACGCGGGGACCGCATCAGTCCGCGCTCGGTGCAGAAGCAGGTGGCGGCGTGGGCGAAGCACCAGGGTCTCGGCGTGCACGTCCATCCACACATGTTCCGGCATTCGTTCGCCACGCACATTCTCGAATCCAGCCAGAACCTGCGCGGTGTACAGGAGCTGCTGGGACACGCGAACATAGCAACCACTCAGATCTACACCCACCTTGATTTTCAGCACCTCGCCAAGATCTACGATGCGGCCCATCCTCGGGCCCGCAAGAAGAGCTGACGGCGCGAAAAGCAGACACCATGAGCGAATCACCCCACGCAACCACCATCCTGTCCGTCCGCCGCAACGGTGTCGTCTGCATCGGGGGTGACGGCCAGGTTTCCTTAGGGAACACCGTGATGAAGGGCAACGCCCGCAAGGTGCGGCGCCTGTACGACGGGAAAGTGCTGGCAGGCTTCGCCGGCGGCACCGCCGACGCGTTCACGCTGTTCGAGCGCTTCGAAGCCAAGCTGCAGCAGTATGGGAATTTGACGCGCGCCGCCATCGAGCTGGCGAAGGACTGGCGCAGCGATCGCAGCCTGCGGCGGCTGGAAGCGTTGCTGTGCGTCGCCGATGCCAGAAGCTCGTTCATTATTTCGGGCAACGGCGACGTCATCGAGCCCGAAGACGATATCATGGCGATCGGCTCCGGCGGCGCGTTCGCCCAGTCCGCGGCGCGCGCGTTGTTACAGAACACCGAGCTCGATGCCCGCACCATCGTCGAGAAGGCATTGAACATCGCCGCCGACATTTGTATCTACACCAATCGCAATCTCACGATCGAAGAGCTGCAGTAGCTCTTCCACTTGTATGTCCATGACTCCCCGCGAAATCGTTCAAGAGCTCGACAAGCACATCGTCGGTCAGGGCGCGGCCAAGCGCGCCGTCGCTATCGCGCTGCGTAATCGCTGGCGCCGCATGCAGGTCACCGAAGCGCTGCGCGCCGAGATCACGCCCAAGAACATTCTGATGATCGGCCCCACCGGCGTCGGCAAGACCGAAATCGCCCGGCGCCTGGCCCGCCTGGCGCGCGCGCCTTTCATCAAGGTCGAAGCCACGAAGTTCACCGAGGTCGGCTACGTCGGCCGCGAAGTCGATTCCATCATCAAGGATCTGATGGATGTCGCGGTCAAGATGACGCGCGAGGAAGAGATGGAGAAAGTACGTCACCGCGCCATGGATGCCGCCGAAGAGCGCGTGCTGGACGCTTTGTTGCCGCGACCGAAGTCCCTCGGCTTCACCTCCGAGCCCGAGCCCAGCCCTCGCGATGGCGACACGCGGCAGAAATTCCGCAAGATGTTGCGTGAAGGCCAGCTCGACGATCGTGAGATCGAGATCGAAGTCCGCGCGCTGCCGGTCGGCGTGGAAATCATGGCGCCGGCGGGCATGGAAGATCTGACGCAACAGCTGCAGAGCATGTTCTCGAATCTGGGCGGCTCTCGCACCAAGACGCGCAAGGTCAAAGTCCGCGAAGCATTCAAGCTGCTCACGGATGAAGAAGCCGCGAAGATGGTCAACGAAGAAGAGCTGAAGATGCGCGCGTTGCAGAACGCGGAGCAGAACGGCATCGTGTTCATCGACGAGATCGACAAGATCGCGCGTCGCCAGGAAACGCACGGCGCCGACGTTTCGCGTGAAGGCGTGCAGCGTGATCTGCTGCCCCTCGTGGAAGGCAGCACGGTGACCACCAAGCACGGCATGGTGAAGACAGACCATATCCTGTTCATCGCCTCAGGCGCGTTCCACATGTCGAAGCCCTCGGATCTGATTCCCGAGCTGCAGGGTCGTTTCCCGATTCGGGTGGAGCTCGACGCGCTCAAGGTCGAGGATTTCATTCGCATTCTCACCGAGCCCGACGCCTCGCTGTGCACGCAATACAAAGCGCTGCTGGCCACCGAAGGCGTCACGCTGGAGTTCGACGCAAGCGGTGTCCGTCGCATCGCCGAGGTCGCCTACCAGGTGAACGAGCGTACCGAGAACATCGGCGCCCGCCGCTTGCACACGGTGCTCGAACGGCTGCTCGAAGTGCTCTCGTACGAGGCCGCCGACCGCAATGGCTTCAACGTCACCATCGATCAGGAATACGTCGACAAGCATCTGGGCGAGCTGGTGAAGGATGAAGACCTGACGCGCTACATCCTGTAGGTCCGGTCATGCCGCATCCGACCAACATCAAATCGCGCACCAAATCGCGGGTGCTGGAAGTCAGCTTCGACGACGGCTCCGTGTTCGAGCTGCCGTATGAGTATCTGCGCGTCTTCTCGCCCTCGGCCGAAGTGCGCGGTCATGGGCCCGGCCAGGAGCAGCTGCAGCTGGGCAAGCACGATGTCGTAATCACGCAGCTCGAGCCGGTGGGCAACTACGCCGTCAAGCTGGTGTTCGACGACGGCCACAACACCGGCCTCTACACCTGGTCGTACCTGTACGAGCTCGGCCGGGACCGCCCGCAGAAATGGCAGAGCTACCTGGACCGGCTCAAAGAGCTGGGCATTCCGTACCCGACCGTGCTGCCGAAAAAGCCGGCGCCGTTTCGCTGAGCCCGGCCGCGCCGCCCGAACGCGATGCTTCCGCCCGACAGCCTGTCGGGCCCGATTCGGCACCGGATCAAAACCCATCGAGCAAATTTGATTAGAATGGCTCGTCACAGCCAGCGACGACCATGACCGCCAACTCTCCCCATTCTTCCTCGGACGGCACCACCGACTTCGGCTACCAGCAGGTGCCGGTCGCGGAAAAACAGGCGCGGGTTCGGGCCGTCTTCGAATCGGTCGCGAGCAACTATGACCTGATGAACGACCTGATGTCGGCGGGCACACACCGGCTGTGGAAGCGATTCACGCTGTCGCAGACCGGCTTGCGCCCCGGCCAGCGCGCACTCGACGTCGCCGGCGGTACGGGCGACCTGTCGGCAGGCATGTGCAGGCAGGTCGGCGAGAACGGCCTGGTGGTCCTGACCGACATCAACGCGGCCATGCTGGCGGAAGGCCGCGACGCGATGACCGATCGCGGCTTCGTGAACAACGTTCGCTACTCGCTGGCCAACGCCGAGCGCCTGCCCTTTCCCGACAGCAGCTTCGATTGCGTGACCATCGGTTTTGGCCTGCGCAATGTCACCGACAAGGCCGCGGCGCTGCGCTCCATGCAGCGCGTGCTCAAGCCCGGTGGCCAGCTGTTGATTCTCGAGTTCTCGCATCCGGTCGTGCCGGGCTTGAAGCCGCTGTACGACGCCTATTCGTTTTCGGTGCTGCCGTGGCTGGGCAAAGTCGTGGCGCGCGATGAGGACAGCTATCGATACCTCGCAGAATCGATTCGCAAGTTCCCCACCCAGCAGGCATTGATCGAGATGATGCAGGAGGCGGGGCTGGAGAATTGCAGATATCACAATCTCACCGGCGGCATCGTCGCCCTGCATCGCGGCTATCGTTTCTGACATGCGCCTGACGCCGCTGGAATCGCTGCTCAATCGGAATATCGCCGCCTCCTCCGCGGCCCGTGCCTTGTGCCGGCGCCTGGATACGAAGGTGATGGCACTGCACGTCGAAGGACTGCCGCTCAGCATCTATTTCAAGGCGACCGGCGAGCAGATGTCGCTCGACACGCAATACGAGGGCACGCCGAACGCGACGCTGTCGGGCACGCCGTTGTCGCTACTGCGCATGGCAGGCCCCGCGCCCGAGGCGGCGCTGCGTACGGGCTCGGTGCACATTCACGGCGACGCCGAAATCGCACAGACGTTCAGCGAGCTGCTCAAACAGGCGCGGCCCGACCTGGAAGAAGAGTTGTCGCGAGTCATTGGCGACGTGGCCGCTCACCAGGTCGGCAGTGTCGCCCGCTCGGCCTTCAGCTTCGCGCGCCGGGCAGCGGACACGTTCGCGCAAAACGTTTCTGAATATCTCCAGGAAGAAGGGCGCGATGCTCCCAGCCGGACCGAGGCAGATGAATTCATCAATGGCGTCGACAGACTGCGCGACGATGTCGATCGCTTCGAGGCGCGCCTGGCGCTGCTCGAACGCAAGCGTGGTTGACGCATGCGCCTGAGAGTCATTTCCCGGCTGCTGCAGATTCAACGCGTCCTGGTCCGTCATCGCCTGGACGAGATCATTCTCGCCACCCATCTGTTCCGGCCGGTGCGGTTCGCGTTCTACCTGTCGCCGAACACCTGGTTCCGCCGTAAAGCATCCTTGTCGCGCGGTGAACGCCTGCGCCTGGCGATGGAGGAGCTCGGCCCGATCTTCATGAAGTTCGGCCAGACGCTATCGACCCGTCGCGACCTGCTGCCGCGAGACATCGCGGATGAGCTGGAGAAACTGCAGGACCGCGTGCCGCCGTTTTCCAACGACGCCGCCCGCGCCATCGTCGAAGCCGCCTACGAGCGGCCGGTCAGCGACGTGTTCGCCCGCTTCGACGCTGCACCGCTGGCGGCAGCGACCATCGCTCAAGTACACGGCGCGCAGCTCAAGGACGGCAAGGAAGTCGTCGTCAAGATCGTGCGGCCCGGCATCCGCAAGCTCATCGAGCGCGATGTCGAAGTGCTATACGCGCTCGCGGATCTGGCGAACCGCTACTGGAGCGAAGCGCCGAGACTGCGGCCGGTCGAGCTGGTCCGCGAGTACGAAAAGACCATCATCGACGAGCTCGACCTGAAGCGCGAAGCCGGCAACGCTGCGCAGCTCAAGCGCAACTTCGCGAACTCGCGACTGTTGTACGTGCCCGAGGTGTATTGGGACTACACCCGCAGCAACGTGATGGTGATGGAGCGCCTGCAAGGCGTGCTGATCAATGACGTCGCCGAACTGCAGCGACGCGGTGCGAACATTCAGCGCCTCGCCGAGAACGGCGTGGAGATTTTTTTCACCCAGGCGTTCCGCCACAACTTTTTCCACGCCGACATGCATCCGGGCAACATCTTCGTGTTGCTGGACAACCCCGAGCAGCCGCAGTACGCGGCGGTCGACTTCGGCATCGTCGGCACGCTGGCGCCCCGCGATCAGCATTATCTGGCGGAGAATTTCCTGGCGTTCTTCGAGCACGACTACCGCCGCATCGCGCAGCTGCATATCGATTCGGGCTGGATTCCGGCGCACGTGCGCGTCGATGAGCTGGAATCGGCCGTGCGCACGGTGTGCGAGCCCATTGCGAACAAACCGCTGCGTGAGATTTCTTTCGGCCAGGTGCTGATCAGCCTGTTCGAAGCCGCCCAACGCTTCGACGCGCAGATGCAGCCGCAGCTGATGCTGATCCAGAAGACGCTGCTGCAGATCGAAGGGGTGGGCCGGCAGTTGTATCCGGATCTGGATCTATGGAAGACGGCGCAGCCTCTGCTCCGTCAATGGATGGCGGAGCGCTGGAGCATACGGACGCTGGCGCGTGACGTGCGCAAGCAGCTGCCAGATATGCTGCAGGCGTTACATCAATTGCCGCCGCTGGTGGGGAACGCGATTCAACGCGCGTCGGACGGGCGCTTCAGCGTGCCGATCGATACGACGGAGATCGAACGGCTGAAACAGACGATCAGGGAAGACGGCCGCCGCCGCGACGTGACCCTGGCGACCGCGACCGGAGCCTTGAGCGGCATCATCCTGATCGCGACCGGCACCGGCCCGGAATGGCTGGGCTATACGCTGCTCGGAGCGAGCATTGTTGGATTGCTGACGCTCCGCAAATAGCGCAGCAGCAGCTTGTATCTTGGCCGGCTGACGCCGGCCATGGAATCGAACCCTCGCTCGCACCGCGCAGTCGGCACGAGCCGAGCCGGGTCATGCGCCGGCGGGTTTGCGCCCGCCGCGCATCAGCTCCCACACCACCGGCATCACCGAGATCACGATGATCGCGATGGTGACGATGCCGAAGTTCTCCTTGATCAGGGGCACGTTGCCGAACAGGTATCCGCCCCAGATGAAAATCGACACCCACAGGAACCCGCCGAGCAGGTTGTAGGTGAAGAACTTCGCGCGATTCATATCGCCCACGCCGGCAACGAACGGCGCGAAGGTACGCACGATGGGCACGAAGCGCGCCAGCACGATGGTCTTGCCGCCGTACTTCTCATAGAACGCATGCGTGCGATCCAGATATTCCTTTTTCAGCCAGCGAATGTTGCCGCTGAAGGCTCGCGGCCCGACGGCTCGCCCGATGCGGAAATTGGTCGCGTCACCCAGCCACGCCGCCACCATCAGCAAGGCCCACAGCGCCGGCGCATTGAGCGTGCCAGTCGTATCGACCGCCGCGAGCGCACCCAGCGCGAACAGCAACGAGTCACCCGGCAGGATCGGAGTCACCACCACGCCGGTCTCGCAGAAAATGATCGCGAACAGGATGGCGTAGATCCAATAGTGATAATCGGCGATCAGCTCGATGAGGTGCTTGTCGAGGTGCAGGACGAAGTCGATGAACCAGGTGATCAACTCCATGGCAGCGACGCTCTCAAGACGCCGCGCGCAGGGACTTCACTCGCGGACGGTTCTGCTCGTCCACCAGCACCACCACCGGCTCGTGCTGCTCGAGCTCGGCTTCCGAATATTGGGAGTAGGCGCAAATGATCAGCAGGTCGCCGACCATGGCCTTGCGCGCCGCTGCGCCATTCAGCGAAATCGCCCCCGAGCCGCGCGGCGCCTTGATGATATAGGTCGAGAAACGCTCGCCGTTGTTGACGTTGTACAGCTCGATGTACTGGTTTTCCCGTAGCCCGGACGCCTCCAGCAGCGCCTCGTCAATGCCGCACGAGCCTTCGTAATCGAGATCGGCCTGGGTCACGCGCACCCGGTGCAGCTTGGCCTGGAGCATGGTTCGGAGCATGGGATCCTCTTGGGTCGGTGGGGCCTTCGGCCCTGCGAATGGCGCCGAAGGCTGCAGGCCGAGGGCACCAGTGTCAAGGTGAAACGCGGCAGCAGGTTACGTGGCGGCGGCGCTTTTGGAAGCAGTCATCAGCTGATCCAGCAGCGGCCCGACCTCGGTTCCGACCCGCAGCGCCGCCCGATGCTGGGGGCGCTGGAAGCCTTCGGCCACGGTCAGGTCCAGGAATCGCAGGAGGTGATCGAAATAGCCCTGAAAATTGAGCAGCCCGCTCGGTTTCTCGTGCAATCCCAGCTGGGCCCAGCTCCAGGCCTCGAACAGCTCATCCAGCGTGCCGATGCCGCCCGGCAAAGTGAGAAACGCGTCGGACAGCACCCCCATGACGAATTTTCGCTCGGACAGAGTGCTGACGATGCGCAGGTCGGTCAGCCCGCCGTGCGCGGCTTCGCGTTCCACCAGCATCTGAGGAATGATGCCGATGACCCGTCCGCCGGCGGCCAGGGCGGCATCCGCGAGAGCCCCCATCAGCCCGACTTTGCCGCCCCCGTAGATCAAGGTGAGCTGCCGTTCCGCGATCAGGCGACCGGTGTCCCGGGCCAGGCTCACATATTCGGGCCGGTTGCCCGGGTTGGAACCGCAGAACACACAGATGGAGCGCATGGCGCGATTCTAACCGAGGTCCGATTACGTTAATCGAAACGACGGGGCGTGCGAAGCAGCGCACACTTCGCCACATGCACCCCGCGTGTCGGTGTTCTTTGGAGCACTGGTGCTCAAGCCGGCTGAGCAGTGCCCGATATGTTCAACGCATGTTCCCGCGACCAGGGCACGACGACTGTTTGTTTACATGCAAGGGATTCTTCAACACTGGTGGGCCTATCTGGCGCTGCTCGCGATTCTCATAGCGCCAACCGCCGTCGCCACCTGGTTCGCGATTCAACTGCATCGCGAGCGCATCCGGCGCCGTCGTGACGGTGCCGACTATCTGACCGGCCTGCCCACCCGGAGCACCGCGGCCGCCGTTGCCGCGCAGGCCATGCTCGATGCGCAGAACAGCGGCACCGAATTCGCGCTCATGGTCCTGAACGTCGATCGGCTCAAACCCATCAACGACTCGCTCGGACACCAGGCGGGCGACGAGTTGCTGCTGGCATTGTCACAGCGGCTGCGAGCCGTGCTCGGCCATGCGAACGTGCTGGCCAGACTGGCGGGGGACGAATTCACCATCATCGCGCGCGGCCTCAAAGGACCGCGCGACGCCGAGGCGCTGGTGAAC
>NZ_CALFXI010000079.1 GCF_937958065.1 uncultured Steroidobacter sp. | reverse complement strand
CGGCAGCCATCGACGCAAAGCCCGCCAACAGTGAAGACGCTCGCGAGTTTCCCGAGACCCCCACCTTTCCCCAGCTCTGCCGAAGGCTGCGCGCAACGCGAAGCGCCAGCGCGAAGCGCCAGCGCGAAGCGAAACCGGCGACGCCCAACTCATCAGTGCGAAGCGAGCGACGCCCAGCGCTGCCGCCGGGCGCCCGCAACCGCGTTAGCGCCAACGCGCCAGCAAGTAGCTCAGGCCTCGGGCCGCATGTAGGGGAACAGCAGCACGTCGCGAATCGAGGGTGAGTTGGTGAACAGCATCACCAGCCGATCGATGCCAATGCCCAGGCCGGCCGTCGGCGGCAAGCCATATTCCAGCGCACGAATGTAATCGGCGTCGTACTGCATGGCCTCTTCGTCGCCCGCCGTCTTGCGCGCCAGCTGATCCTTGAAGCGCTGCGCCTGATCCTCCGGATCGTTCAGCTCCGAGAAGCCGTTGGCGATCTCGCGTCCGCCGATGAAGAACTCGAACCGATCCGTGATGAATGGATCCGAGTCATTGCGCCGGGACAACGGCGACACCTCGGTCGGGTAGCCGTAGACGAACGTCGGCGCGAGCAACCGATGCTCGGCCGTCTTCTCGAAGATCTCGATCTGCAGCTTGCCCGGCCCATCGCCCTGCCCGTACGGCACACCGATGCGATCGCAATGCGCTCGCAGATATTCCACATCGCGCAGCTTCGCGCGCTCGATGCCTGGATTGAAGTGCACCACCAGATCCTCGACCGTGACGCGACGGAACGGCTGGCCGAAATCGAACACCTCGCCCTGATATTCGATCTGCCGCTTGCCGAGAATGGTGTCGCACAGGCCCTGGCACATCCGCTCCACCAGGTTCATCAGATCGGTGTAGTCCGCGTACGCCTGATACAACTCCAGCATGGTGAACTCGGGATTGTGTCGCGTCGACACGCCCTCGTTCCGGAAGTTGCGATTGATCTCGTAGACGCGTTCGAAGCCACCGACCACCAGCCGCTTCAGGTAAAGCTCCGGCGCGATACGCAGGTACAGATCGATGTCGAGCTGGTTGTGATGCGTGACGAACGGCCGCGCCACCGCGCCGCCCGCGATCGCCTGCATCATCGGCGTCTCGACTTCGAGGAAGTCCAGCGCATCGAGGTAATCACGCAGGTACTTCACGATCCGCGTGCGCGTGCGAAACACCTGTCGGCTTTCCGGGCTGACGATCAGATCGACGTAGCGTTGCCGATAGCGCGTTTCCTGATCCGACAGGCCGTGCCACTTGTCCGGCAGCGGCCGCAGCGACTTCACCAGCAGGCGCAGCTTCTCGACTTTGACCGACAGCTCGCCGGCCTTGGTGATGAACAGCGTGCCCTCGGCACCGAGCACATCGCCGACGTCCCACGTCTTGAACTCGTCGTACACGGCGCCCAGCGCCTGGCTCTGCAGGAACAGCTGAATCTCGCCGCTGCGGTCCGCGATCTTGGCGAAGCTCGCCTTGCCCATGACGCGCTTGACCATCATGCGGCCGCCGACCTTCACACGCACCGTGTTCTGGTCGAACCACTCCGGCGCGCGATCGCCGTACGCGGTCAGCAGCTGATCGGCGAGCGCATCGCGACGGAAATCGTTGGGAAAGCCGTTGGCGCCGGGGCCGCGCAGTTTGTCGAGCTTGGCGCGCCGTTCCGCGATCAGCTTGTTCTCATCGACCGCGTCAGCAGCCGGCGCGTGGGAAGTCTTGGTAGTTTCGGACATGGATTACAGTCCCTGCTTCAGGCTCGCTTCCAGGAACGGGTCGAGGTCGCCGTCGAGCACCTTGTCGGTGGCGCCGATTTCAACGTTGGTGCGCAGATCCTTGATGCGCGACTGATCCAGCACGTACGAGCGGATCTGGTTGCCCCAGCTCACGTCGGACTTGGCGTCCTCGAGCACCTTGGCGGCCGCGTTGCGCTTGTTCACTTCCAGCTCGTACAGCTTCGCCTTCAGCATCTTCATCGCCTTGTCGCGGTTCTTGTGCTGGCTGCGCTCGGCCTGACAGGCCACCACGATGCCGGTGGGCACGTGCGTGATACGCACGGCGGATTCGGTCTTGTTGACGTGCTGGCCGCCGGCACCGCTCGAGCGGTACACGTCGGTCTTGAGGTCCGCCGGATTGATGTCGATCTGGATGTCTTCATCGATTTCCGGGGAGACGAACACCGACGCGAACGACGTGTGCCGCCGCGCGTTCGAATCGAACGGCGACTTGCGGACCAGGCGATGCACGCCGGTCTCCGTGCGCAGCCAGCCATAGGCGTACTCGCCGCTGAAGTTGATGGTCGCGCTCTTGATGCCCGCGACTTCACCGTCGTTCACGTCGACCACTTCGGTCTTGAACCCGTGCTGATCGCCCCAGCGCAGATACATGCGCATCAGCATGCTCGCCCAATCCTGCGCCTCGGTGCCGCCGGCGCCGGCCTGGATGTCCAGGAAGCAGCTGTGCGGATCCATCTCGCCCGGGAACATGCGCTGGAATTCCAGCTTCTTGACGTACGCGTCGAGAGCCGCGACATCGCGCTCGACGTCCGCGATGGCAGACGGTTCGTTCTCGGCGATGGCCATCTCCAGCAGCTCGCTGGCGTCCGTCAGGCCCTGAGCGACCTTGTCCAGCGTGCCGACCACCTGCTCCAGGCGCGCGCGTTCCTTGCCGAGCTCCTGGGCCCGGTCGGGCGTATTCCAGATGGCAGGATCTTCCAGCTCGCGGCTTACTTCCGCGAGGCGCTCGCTCTTGGTGTCGTAGTCAAAGAAACCTCCTGAGCGCCCCGCTGCGCTCGGTGAGGTCTTCGATGGAACGGCGAATGGGATTGGTTTCCATGTGCTGAGCGTGGCGTCGATCGCGGGCAATTCAATTGCGGGACGCGAATCCTAACATGGAGCGGCGGGCCGTTAGCAGTGAGGGGTTGGTCTGGAGCACCGCCAACGACCCGCAGCCTGCTTCGCTACAGGACCCGCAGATACTCGACCACCAGTTGCAGGCGCTCCGAGCCGTTGAACCGGTTCACGTCCAGCCGATAGGCCAGCTCCACCCGGGAATCGGGTTGCACGTGCGGCGCGTCGTCGTGATCGAAGTGGCGGAACGCGATTGCCTCGCAGCTCGCGGCAGCGCCGAGCGGCCCCTTGCCGGACACGCTCCTCACCTCCAGCTTCAAGTGCCGCTCGCCGAGAACGCGCACGTTACGCACCTCGAAGCAGCCATCGAACAGCGGCTCGGGAAAGTTCTGGCCCCACGGACCCGCCTGCTGCAGCAGGCGCGCGACGTCCAGCGTCAGCTCTTCGGGTTGCAGGCTGCCGTCGGAGTGCACGATGCCGATGGTGTCGTCGATGCTCATCCAGCGACGCACCTCGGCATCGAACTCGGCGCGGAACACCTCCAGCGTGGCGGCCGGCAGGGTCAGCCCCGCCGCCATCGCGTGGCCGCCGAACTTGTCGATCAAGCCCGGGTGACGGGTTGCAACCGCATCGAGCACGTCACGGATGTGAACGCCCGAGACCGAGCGCGCCGAGCCCTTCAAGGTAGTGGCATCCGCACGCGCCAGCGCGATGACCGGACGATTGACCCGCTCCTTCACGCGCGAAGCGACGAGACCGACGACGCCCTGGTGCCACGACTCGTCGAACAAACACAGACCGAGCGGCAGCTGCGGATCCTCGGCGCGCATGTCGGCAATCGCCATCAGCGCTTCCTGCTGCATCTGCAGCTCGAGCTCCTTGCGATCGCTGTTCAGCTGCGTCAGCCGCGCCGCGAGCATGCGAGCCATGTTCGGATCGTCGGTCAGCAAACATTGAATGCCGATCGACATGTCGTCCAGCCGGCCAGCCGCATTCAAGCGAGGACCGATCTGGAAACCGAGATGAGCCGCGACCACTTGCGACGGAATGCAGTTCGCGGCCTCGACCAGAGCATGGATGCCCGCGACACAGCGACCGGCGCGGATGCGACGCAGCCCCTGATGAACCAGCACGCGATTGTTTCTATCGAGCGGCACGAGGTCCGCAACGGTGCCGAGCGCAACCAGATCGAGCAACTCGGCAATCGCGGGCGGATTCGCGCACAGGCCGCGATCCTGCATGGCACGCGTCAGCGCGGCCATCAAATAAAACGCCACGCCCACACCAGCGAGCGCCTTGCTCGGAAACGTGTCGCCCGGCGCATTGGGATTGACGATGGCGTTCGCGGCCGGCACCGTCGCGGGCGCGAGGTGATGATCGGTGATCAATGTTTCGATGCCCAGGGACGTGGCCGCCGCCACGCCGGCATGACTGGAGATGCCGTTGTCGACCGTGACGATCAATCCCGGCTTGCCTTCGGCCGCGAGCTGCACGATCTCCGGCGTCAGGCCATAGCCGTACTGAAATCGATTGGGCACCAGGAAGTCGACGTGCTTGAAGCCGAGCCGTCGCATCTGGCGCACCACCAGCGCCGTGCTGGTCGCACCGTCGGCATCGAAATCTCCAACGACTACGATGCGGCTGCCGCGACGGAAATGTTCACACAGCAGATCGACGGCCACATCGATGCCGCCGAGTCGACTCACCGGAATCAGGCGCGCGAGCCCCAGATCGAGGTCATCGGCTTCATTGACGCCGCGATTCGCATACAGGCGTTTGAGCAAGGGATGCAGATCGCCGGGCAGCGCCGCCAACCCGCCCGCCTCGCGGCGACGAATCGTGCGGTTCAACATGCGACCCAGTTCGACGGCTGCAAGTCGCTACGCCATAGTTTGAACAGGTCTGCGCGATGCGTGACCACTCGCCAGCCGCCGAACATCAGGGTCAGCCTGGCGATGGTGCCGCTCATCAATGCGCGGGTCAGCGGCGCGAGCCACTGCGTCTCGAACGTCTCTGCACTCGTCACATCGATCAGTGCGACCGACGGGCCATCGAGCTGCGACAGCAGCTCGCTTGCATTCGTGGCGGCCGACTTCACGGGCTGGCCGTGCAAACGATAAATGCCACGCAAATAAACATCGTCGCCGCAGGCAGCGGGCAACGCCGGTGCACTCACGTGTGCGCTCACGTCACTCAACATTCCTTCCCCATGCATCCAGATCGCGTTCAACACCGGCAGTCCTCGCAACTGCCGCTGTGCATTGACCGGATGCTCGTGCAACAACATCTGCAGCTCGGTCATCAGGCGGCGCAGTCCGCCCGCATCCCGACCGCGCGGCAAGATGTTCTCCGTCGGATTGGCAGCAGCAAAGTCGGGACTGACGGTCTGCAGTTGCAGCGGCGCTTCGCTGCGCAGTAACCATTCGCCTGCGTCGCCGTCGTGCAGTTCGAAGCCGGTGGACTGTAGATGATCGACGAGCGTCGGTGTCAACGAGTTGCGTTCAGCCGCGCTCATGCGCGCCTGCCCCTGCAGCGGCACCATCGTCAGTCGATCCAGACCGGCCGCGAAGTGTATAGGCTGGGCGCGCAGCCAGAAACCGTCGGCAGGTTCACCACCGAGGCCTGTGCGAATCACCGCGGCACTCGGATAATCCTCGGCAGCGTCCCGGAGTTGAAGTGCCTCGAGGACGGCCGCATGCAATGCATCCTGACGGGCGTCGATGGGCCGCCGGGCGAGCGAGCCCCGGCCGGCCAGACGCGCCAGACGCGGCCAGTGACCGGCACCTTGCTCGTCCCCGGCGCGTAAGGGATTCAAACCGGAAACGATCAGGGTCAGCGTCTTCAACATCTTCAGCGCAGCGGCATTCGACCTGCGCTATGGTAGCCGAATGAAACTCACCGACGAGAAAATTGCCGGCATCAACCTGATCCGCTCCTACGGCCACAACGAGGTGCGCATCGGCGAGACCGTGATCCGCAGCAGCTGCCTGGTGAAGGCCGATCGGATCGTCAGCGACTGGCGGCCGCGCAGCGTCGCCGAGCTCTCGCTCGAGGACCTGCAGCCGGTGCTCGCGCTGCAGCCCGAAGTGGTCGTGATCGGCTCGGGGCCGAAACAGGCATTTCCCGCGCCCGAAATACTGGGGGCCGTGATGTCGCGAGGGATCGGTTGCGAAGTGATGGACACAGGCGCGGCCTGCCGCACCTATAACATCCTGGCGAGCGAGGGACGCACCGTCGTGGCGGCGCTGCTTCTCAACAACTCAACAGCGGAAATGTAGAACCACCCCGGGTACATGGATGTACCCCGCCGCTGCAGGCGGCGGCGAGAGGCAAAAGTCGCGCCTTTTGCCGACTCGCACGAGGCTCGTGGCAGGATGCCCGATCCCGAGTAATCGAAGAAGATTCTCCCGGTCACCCTGCGCAGCAGGATGACCGGGAGAAGACGCGAGGGACTGAAGATCGTTCGACCCAACTCGCCCGGTGCGCTCCACTGGAGTCGTCGCCTGGACGAAATATTCTTATTATTTTGCTTTTGTTCTTCTTCGCGCTGTTTCCTCGAATCCCCCTCCGCCCCCGCGTCTTCTCCCTGTCACCCGGCTTCGGTGGTTTCAGGGAGGACACATTGGGGGCGGATTTAGACATACGCTCGCGTAATGCGCAACCCTTGTTCGCATCGCGAAAGTGCGAGGGGTCGAATGCAATGATTCGGCTGCAATGATCGGGCCAGCGCTCGCACTCGTGACCCCTCACCGTTGCGGCAGCAATGTCAGCGGATTCCCCGGCGTGCCATTGATCCGGATCTCGAAATACAGCTGAGGCGAGCCCTGCGGGCCGTTGCCCATGGTCGCGATCCGCTGGCCCACCGAGACCGCGTCGCCCTCCTTGATCAGCACCGATTGCAGGTGTCCATAGGCGCTCAGATATGTTTCGTTGTGCTTAACGATGATCAGCTGGCCGTAACCCAGCAGCCCGGAACCCGTATATACAACGCGGCCTGGACCGGCCGCGCGCACCTCGTCGCCGAGCCGTCCCGAGATCATCAGCCCGTGACCGCCATTGGGACGCGATGTGAGCGTTGCTGTTCCGGCGCTCACTGGCCATCGCCACTGCACTGGCGGGCCCTTGGGAATCGGCGCCTGTCGAGGGGCGGATCGCGCTTTCGGTGGCGGCGCGGGTTTGCGCGCGGATGAGGCCCCTGCTTTCGGAGCAGAAGATGCGGTGCGCGCACTGCTCGCACCCGGCGGAGACAGTCGCAGCGTCTGTCCCGGGTAAATCACATAATCCCGACCGATCCGATTCCAGCGCGCCAGGTCTTTGTAATCGAGCTTGTGACGAAACGCGATGGAGTACAGCGTGTCGCCGCGCTTGACGGTATACGTCCCGGAGCGCTCCGGAGTGGACGCGCAGCCCGCCAGCAGGGCCAGCGCGAGCCACCCCAGCGCGAGCCACCTGCACGGCGCAGAAATCAGTTCAGACCCTTCAGCAGCGGCACGAAACTGACCAATCCCAGGGTCTCCTTGTGAAATTCGTCGCCGCGACGAGTGATGCGCACCAGTTGCTGGCGACCTTCCGGACCGACCGGCGCGATCAGTCGCCCGCCCTGCGCGAGCTGTTGAAACAACACGTCCGGAATCGCGAGCGGCGCCGCCGCCATCAGAATGGCATCGTAGGGCGCGTGCCCGCTCCAGCCCTGAAAGCCGTCGCCGTGACGTAAATGGACGTTGGAGATATTCAGTTCCCGCAGCCGCTGGCGCGCGCGTTCCTGAAGGGCTCCGATGCGTTCGATGCTATAGATGAATCGCACCAGCGGCGACATCACGGCGGTTTGATAACCGCAGCCGGTGCCGATCTCCAGCACCTTGCCCGGCGTGCCCGCCTCGATCATCGCTTCAGTCATGCGCGCCACGACGAAAGGTTGTGAAATCGTCTGGCCGTGCCCGATGGGCAACGCCGTATCTTCGTAGGCGCGCGTCGCGAGCGCTTCATCGACGAACAAATGCCGCGGCACATTCCGGATCTGATCGAGCACCGCTGCATTGACGATGCCCTGATCGCGCAGACGCTGAACCAAACGTTCGCGGGTGCGCGCGGATGTCATGCCGATGCCGGCACGATTACCACTGTTGTTCCTCGGTGGCGCCGGTGGCTTCATTCAGCTCGTCCCTGCAGCCAGTTGCGCATGTCCTCGAGCATCGAATGCCGCGTGAGATCGATCTGCAGCGGCGTCACTGACACATAGTTGTTCGCAACCGCGTGGAAGTCGGTGCCCGGCCCGGAATCCTGACTGCCGCCGGCGGGACCGACCCAGTACACCGGCCGGCCGCGCGGATCCGACATGCGAACGATCGGCTCGGAGCGATGCCGGAAGCCGAGCCGCGTGGCTTGAAATCCACGCAATTGCTCATAAGGAACATCGGGCACGTTCACGTTGAGGATGGTCGCCTGATGCAACGGCGAGCGCTGTACGCGCAGCACCAGCTCCGCGGCGACGCGCGCGGCAGTCTCGAAGTGATTGCCGGAGTCCGGCTGAATGACGAGCGACACGGCGATGGCCGGCAAGCCGAGAAAGCGCCCCTCGATCGCCGCGGCGACCGTGCCCGAGTACAGCACGTCATCGCCCAGGTTGGCGCCGTCATTGATGCCGGAGACCACCATGTCGTGGTCGCTCTCGCCTTCGAACAGGCCGGAGATCGCCAGGTGCACACAATCAGTGGGCGTCCCATTGACGACCAGGAAGCGGCGCTCGTCGAATGGCAGCACGCGCAACGGCATGTCGAGCGTCAGTGAGTTACTGGCACCGCTACGGTTGCGGTCGGGCGCGACCACGGTAATGTCGGCGAGGGGCGAAAGCGCCTCATCGAGGGCACGCAGGCCCTCGGCGCGATAGCCGTCGTCGTTGCTCAGAAGAATCTTCATGCATTCATGAATGGAGGCGGCGCGGAACTATACTGGAAACCAGTCGAACGCTGGAGTGACGGGTGAACGACGATCGGGATCATGACAGCCAGACCTTTCGGGACGCGATGCGCGACGTACGGCGTTTGCGTGACACGGCCAAGCGTGCCCCATCTCTGCCCAAACCGCCGCCGCGTGCGCGCTTCACGCGGGCGGATCAGCAGGAAGTCCTGAGGGAAAGCCTGCTGCCGCCGAGCGACGAGGCGCTGCTCGCGACCGGCGACGAGCTGAGCTATCGCCGGCCGCACATTCCCGAAGCGGTGCTGATCAAGCTGCGCCGGGGGCATTACACCGTCGACGCCGAGCTCGACTTGCACGGCATGACCGGCGCCGAGGCCAAGGCGGCCATGCGCGAGTTCCTCACCGAGGCGGTAAACCGGCGCTCGAGCTGTGTCCGCATCATTCACGGCAAAGGCCGCGGCTCCGGCCCGCGGGGCCCGGTGCTGAAGAACGTCGTGAATCAGTGGCTGCAGAGGATCGATAACATCCAGGCCTTCGGCTCGGCCCGACAGGTGGACGGCGGCAGCGGCGCCGTCTACGTGCTGCTGCGGGTGAAGTGAACGATCACACATCGGCTTCTGGGGTCTCGGCCTGGAATGCGTTACTGATCAGCTCGTGCAGCACCGCCGTGGCGAACGAGCCCCGCTGCAAACGAAACTGCAGATGCACGTCCGCGCCCTCGATGCGCCACTTCAATTCTCGCACAGGCACGCGCAACGGCCGACGTTCAGGTTCCAGCCTCGCCTTGGACAAGCCGGCCGCGAGCACCGCGTAACGCTGCGCCGCCTCTGTCTCCAGCGCCGCAATCGCGCCCTTCGACAGCAGTGAATCGCCGTGCCACATCGGCCCGGTGGGATGCACATCGAGGCGCTGGCATCGATCGCGCAATGTATCGTCGATGCTCTCCGCGAGAAAGAAGCTGCCGCTGCCGTTGAGGTTCACGACATCGCCGTCGCGCAGTTGATTCCAGCTGCCTGCGGTCACTCGCTCGGCGAGCACCGCATTGAAGATCACCGAACGCGCCGCCGATAACGCGAAGCCGCGATCCATTCGCTCCGGCGCCGGGCCCCCTTCGAACCATGCGATCGCCGTGGTGACATTCGACCCATTGTGACCAAAACGCTGCGGACCGAAATAATTCGGCGCGCCGGCCGTGGATAATGTTTGCAGCCGCTGCTCCAGCAGCGCCGTGTCGCCGGCGAAATCGCGCAGGACGATCTCGAAGTCGTTGCCCTTCAGCGCGCCCCGCTTCAGCTTGCGGCGCGTGCGCTCCGCCCCGATGACTTCGAAGCCATCGCCTGTAATACCGAGCCAATTGGAAACCGCGGACCGACCCGGCACGGTGAACGCCTGCTCGGCGACCGCATCACGATCTTTCAATCCCGCGAAGCCGACATCTCGCGGATGTATCTTGCCGATTCGCGCCAGCTGCTTCGCGACCCACATGGTGTTCGCGCCGCGCTTGCGGACTTTCAGTAGTAGATGATCTCCCTCGCCGTCCGCGTCGAAACCGAGCCATTCGCGCACGACGAAATCTTCAGGCAAGGCACGCAAGCGAGCGCTGCCCGCCGGTCCACCGTGCGCGCACGGCAGATTCATGAGGTCGACGAAATTCATCCGGAAATGTGCTCGATCAGTGCGATGGCCTGGCAAGCGAGGCCTTCGGCGCGGCCGATGAAGCCCATTTTCTCGCTGGTCGTGGCTTTGATGTTCACGCGGGTGATATTGATACCGAGGTCGGCCGCGATGTTCGCGCGCATCGTCTCGCGATATTTGCCGAGTCGTGGCGCTTCGCAAATGACGGTCGCATCGACGTTGACGACCACGTAGTCGCTCACCTTGAGGAGGTCGCGAACGTGACGCACGAACGCGCGACTGTCGGCCCCCTTCCAGCGAGGATCCGTGTCTGGAAAGTGCATGCCGATATCGCCGAGCCCGGCGGCACCCAGCAGTGCATCGCAGATCGCGTGCAGCAGCACGTCACCGTCCGAATGCGCGAGGATGCCGTGCGTGTGCGGAATCTTCTCCCCGCCGAGCGTGACGTGATCGCCGGACGTGAATGCGTGCACGTCGTATCCCTGCCCGATACGAAGTTGGGAAGTCATGAGGCGCTCCGTGAATTCAGAATGCGCTCGGCGCGCGGCAGATCTTCAGGCAGCGTGATCTTGATATTGTCCGCGTCGCCGGCGATCAGCTTGGGTTGCAAGCCCAGCGCTTCCACGGCCTGGGCTTCGTCTGTGACGGCGATCCCGCTCGCCCGTGCGCTTTCGAGTGCCCGCTGCAGCACGACATAGCGAAACATTTGCGGCGTGAGTGCACGCCAGAGCTGTTCTCTCGCCACTGTTTGCGAAACCCGTCCGCCGGCATCGGCGCGCTTCAATGTATCGACCACTGGCGCTGCAAGCAGCCCGCCCACCGGATCGTCGTCCAGTTCGGCCAGCAAACGGTCGAGATCGGTTGCTGACAGGCACGGCCGGGCGGCGTCGTGGACCAGCACCCAATCGTCAGGCGCAACTCGATCCTGCAAGGCCCGCAATCCCGCGAGCACCGAGTCCATGCGCTCGGCGCCACCGATCGTCGTCGCCACTTTGGAATCGCCTGCGACCGCGGTTTGCGGCCATCGTTGATCTTCCGCGGCCAGCACGACGACCACCGCAGCGGTGCGCGCGTGCGCCAGAAACGGCGCCAGCGACCACTCCATCACGCAGCGGCCGGCGAGCGGCAGATATTGCTTGGGCACCGCGCCCCCCATCCGGCGGGCACTACCGGCCGCGGGCACGACGACCCAGAATCTCCTGTCCAAAACGAGAACCTCTACGCCCGTGCCTGTTCGCGGACGCTAGTCGTTGTTCGGCGTGCGAGCTTGAATGACGCTGGCCGGACTGGTGCCGCGCGAGCTCCCACCACCGCTCTCCACCTCGTCCGATTCGCTCGGCGCGGCCGGCGCCGGCTGGACCACCGGCTTGGGCGTGACCACCTGGTAGAAGGTCTCGCCCCGCCCCACCATGCCGAGATCGGTGCGTGCCCGCTCCTCGATGGCGACAGTGCCCTTCTTCAGGTCCTGCACTTCCGCCCCCAGCGTGCGATTGCGCTCCTTCAGTTCGCGGTTCTGCTCGCGCTGAACCTCGATCTCGGCGCGCAACCGATGGACTTCACGCATGCCGCCGTCGCCCAGCCACAGTCGGTACTGCAGCAGCACCAGAACGATGACCAGGCCGGCGGCGAGGAACTTCATGTGTCGATCAGCAAGAGGTACCAGGCAGCGGCACCGGGAACGCGTCGGCGCCGGCGTACTTCGCCTCGCTGCCCAGCTCCTGCTCGATGCGCAGCAGCTGGTTGTACTTGGCGATGCGATCCGAACGTGACATCGAGCCCGTCTTGATCTGCGTGGCGCGCGTCGCGACGGCGATATCGGCGATCGTCGCGTCTTCGGTCTCGCCCGAGCGGTGCGACACCACTGCCGCATACCCAGCGTCCACCGCCATGTCGATGGCGGCGACCGTCTCGGTCAGCGTGCCGATCTGGTTCACCTTGATCAGGATCGCATTGGCGATGTGCTTTTCGATGCCCTGCTTCAGGAATCTGGTATTGGTGACGAACAGATCGTCGCCGACCAGCTGCACCTTCTTGCCGAGCCGCTGCGTCAGGTGCGCCCAGCCGTCCCAATCGTCCTCGCTCATGCCGTCTTCGATGGTCACGATCGGATAGCGGCCCACCAGGCCTTCGAGGTAATCGGCGAACTGCGCCGAAGTGAACTTGCGATTCTCCGACTCGAGGTGATAGATGCCGTCCTTGAAGAACTCGGTGCTGGCCACGTCCAGGCCGAGGAACACCTGCTTGCCCGCCTTGTAGCCGGCGCGATCGATGGCTTCGAGAATGGTCTCGAGCGCCGCTTCGTTCGACGGCAGGTCCGGCGCGAAGCCGCCTTCGTCGCCCACCGACGTTGCCAGCTTGCGCTCGTGCAGGACCTTCTTCAGCGTGTGGAAGATTTCCGCGCCATAACGCAGCGCTTCCGACAGCGACGGCGCACCGACGGGGAGGATCATGAATTCCTGGATGTCGACGCTGTTGTCGGCATGCGCGCCGCCGTTGATGATGTTCATCATCGGCACCGGCAGCGTTTTGGAGCTGCCCAGGCGGCGGAACAAAGACTGTTTGGTTTCTTTCGCCATCGCGTGCGCGTTGGCCATCGAGACCGCCAGCAGAGCGTTCGCGCCGAGACGCGACTTGGTCTCGGTGCCGTCGAGCTGGATCATGGCCTGGTCGATCGCGGCCTGGTCGCCGGCATCGCGACCCACCAGCAGCTTCTTGATCTCGCCATTGACGTTGGCGACGGCCTTGAGCACGCCCTTGCCGAGGTAACGCGATTTATCGCCATCGCGCAGCTCGATGGCTTCGCGCGCACCGGTCGAAGCACCGGACGGAACTGCGGCGCGGCCGACGGCACCGGAGTCCAGATATACATCGGCTTCCACGGTCGGATTGCCGCGCGAATCGATGATTTCGCGGCCGCGGATGTCGACGATCTTGCTCATAACAGACTTTCCTCGTATGGCCGTGACTTCACGGCTTGGTCTAATTCTTTCAGTGTCGTCAGCAGCGATTCCATGCGCGCCAGCGGCCAGGCATTCGGGCCATCGGATAACGCCTGGGCGGGATCGGGATGCGTCTCCATGAACAGCCCGGCAACGCCGGCCGCCACTGCCGCGCGCGCCAGCACAGGCACGAATTCGCGCTGACCGCCGGACGATGTGCCTTTGCCGCCGGGCAACTGCACCGAGTGAGTCGCATCGAACACGACCGGCGCGCCGGTCTCTCGCATCACCGACAGCGAGCGCATGTCGGAGACCAGATTGTTGTAACCGAACGTGAAGCCGCGCTCGCACACCATGATCTGCTGGTTGCCGGTGGAGCGCGCCTTCTCGACCACGTTGCCCATTTCCCAGGGCGACAGGAATTGACCCTTTTTGATGTTCACGGGTCGATTGTGCGAGCAGACGTTGACGATGAAATTGGTCTGACGGCACAGAAACGCCGGCGTCTGCAACACATCGACGACTTCGGCCACTTCCGCGAATGGCGTGTCCTCGTGGACGTCGGTGAGCACCGGCACGCCGATCTGTTTCTTCACTTCGGACAGGATGCGCAGCCCCTCTTCCATGCCCGGGCCGCGAAAGCTCTTGGCCGAAGAACGGTTCGCTTTGTCGAAGGACGACTTGAAGATGAACGGCACGTTCAAGCGCGCCGTCAGCTCCTTCAGCCGGCCGGCGACGTCGACGTTCAATGCTTCGCTCTCGATCACGCAGGGCCCCGCGATCAGAAAGAAGGGCTGATCGGGGCCGACGTCGAAGTTCAGCAGTCGCATCGTCTTCAAATCCTTCTCAGGCGCCGCCGACCGCGACGCGCTTCGCTTCGGGCTGCTGGCCCTGGTGATAAGCGCGCGCCGCCTTCACGAAGCCCGAGAACAGCGGGTGACCGTCACGCGGCGTGGAGCGGAATTCCGGATGGAACTGGCTCGCCACGAAGAACGGATGCGACGGCAGCTCGATCATCTCCACCAGGCCGTCGCGCGAGAAGCCGGAGAAGCGCAGGCCCGCGTTCATCAGCTTCTGCAGATAACGGTTGTTGAACTCGTAACGGTGGCGATGGCGCTCCATCACCGTGTCCGAGCCATAGATCTGATGCGCCTTGGAGCCGTGCGACAGACGCGCTTCCTGGGCGCCCAGGCGCATGGTGCCGCCCATGTCCGACTTCTCGGTGCGCTGCTCGACGTTGCCCTTCTCGTCCTGCCACTCGGTAATGAGCGCGACGACCGGATGCGGCGCGGCGCGGTTGAATTCTGTCGAATGCGCGCCCTGCAGGCCCGCGATGTTGCGCGCGTACTCGATGATCGCCAGCTGCATGCCCAGGCAGATGCCGAGGTAAGGAATCTGACGCTCGCGCGCAAATTTGATCGCCGCGATCTTGCCTTCGATGCCGCGCTCGCCGAAGCCGCCCGGCACCAGAATGGCGTCGACACCTTCGAGGCAACCGGTGCCGTGCTTCTCGACGTCGGTCGCTTCGACGAACTGGATGTTCACGCGCGTACGAGTGCGCACGCCCGCATGCGTGAGCGCTTCGGACAACGAGATGTAAGAGTCGCGCAGGTTGACGTACTTGCCGACCATCGCGATCGTGACCGCCGCTTCCGGATTCGCCTTGGCGTTCACGACCTGCTTCCATTCGCTCAGATCCGCCGGCGGCACGTCCAGGCGCAGCTTGTCGACCACGATGTCGTCCAGGCCTTCTTCGTGCAGCAGCTGCGGAATCTTGTACAGATCGTCGGCGTCCACCGCCGTGATCACGGCGCGCTCTTCCACGTTCGTGAACAGCGCGATCTTGCGGCGATGCTCGGCCGGCAGCGCGTTCTGCGAGCGGCACACCAGGATGTCCGGCTGAATGCCGATGGAACGCAGCTCCTTCACCGAGTGCTGGGTCGGCTTGGTCTTGATCTCGCCCGAGCTCGGGATGTACGGGATCAGCGTCAGGTGCATGTAGAGCACGTTGTTGCGGCCCAGCTCCACGCCCATTTGACGAATCGCCTCGAGGAACGGCAGCGACTCGATGTCGCCGACCGTGCCGCCGATCTCCACCATGCAGATGTCGGCGTCGCCGGCGCCCATGCGGATGCAATGCTTGATTTCGTCGGTGATGTGCGGAATGACCTGCACCGTCGCGCCCAGGTAGTCGCCGCGACGCTCCTTCGCGATCACGCGCTCGTAGATGCGCCCGGTCGTGAAGTTCGAATTACGTGAAGTCGTGGTGCGCACGAAGCGCTCGTAGTGACCGAGGTCGAGATCGCTCTCGTAGCCGTCGGTGGTCACGAACACTTCGCCGTGCTGAAACGGGCTCATGGTGCCCGGATCGACGTTGATGTACGGATCCAGCTTCACCATGCTGACCTTGAGGCCGCGCGATTCCAGAATGGCGCCCAGGGAAGCCGCGGCAATGCCTTTGCCCAGCGAGGAAACTACACCGCCGGTTACACAGATAAAACGCGTCATCGTAAAGCACCGTCGCAAACAAGAAGGGTGAGGGATCTGAATCGTGACGCGCTCCCATCGAAGTGGGCGAAGGCGGGCGCATCAAGGAATCACGACGGGAGCGCAGTGTATCTCAATACGGCGCGCGCGGATAGACGAGAACGGATAGAAATCGTCAGGGCGCGGGCTGACGGCCAACGATGACCGGGCGCTGCTCCCACACGATCGACACGGCGGGTTCGTCGTCGCGAGCGGCGAATTCGGCGGCAATCCACAAATCGCCGACAGCGACCAGCTGCTTGCCGGCGTAGACGAGCGGCAGGCGCTCGCGCCACCACGGCAGAATGGCAGAGGCCTGCAGCAGCTTCTTCAGCTTGTGGTGAATCGCGTGACCCGCGGGCTGCAGCGTCTCACCGCCGCCGCGAAATCGCACCGTCAATGTTGCGGGGAGCTTAGCAGCGCTGAGGCGTCCCCGCTCTCCAGGAGAGATACGTAACGTGCCGAGGCCTGCTGGCAAGTGCAGCGGCGCGTGGCTGGGCCATGCGAGCACCTGGCCTGTATCGAGCGCCGGCAACTTTTGCTCGCAATACAGCCAGCCCCGATGGCGACGCATTTCCCAACCGTCCCAGGCCACGCAAGGCACACGATCCAGGCCAGCGGCAAGCATGTCGTGCTCAATGCCTGCGAGCTTGCGAGTCGACGGCGCGCGCGCGCCACGGCGACGAATCCAGTATCGCAGCAGATTCCGGCGACGTTCCGGATTGAGCGCACGCAAGGCCGCGACGCTCAGCGACTCCCCCTCGATGGCTTGCTCGGCATCGAGGGCCGCCAGCTGTT
The DNA here is from genome assembly GCF_937958065.1 of uncultured Steroidobacter sp. Classification (GTDB taxonomy): domain Bacteria; phylum Pseudomonadota; class Gammaproteobacteria; order Steroidobacterales; family Steroidobacteraceae; genus Steroidobacter. The sequence continues at coordinate 38,290 of NZ_CALFXI010000079.1, read as the reverse complement.
CCAACGCTCGCCACGCTTCCTGCAAGTGTTGCGAGGAACGCAACGCAGTTTGAGCCGCTGCCGGCCAGCGCTCGCGCAGCGCTGCGACGATGCGATGGCGGACAAAATTCCGATCGAGCGCCAGGTTCGTGTTGGAAGGATCGGTGAGCCAGACCAATCCCTCTGCCCTCGCCCATGTCTCCAGCTCGGCGCGTGTGAAATCCCAGAGCGGGCGAAGCAATGCGCCGCGAGCGAACGGCTCGAACACTTGCATCGCGCCCAGCCCCAGCACGCCGGCACCTCGCATCAGGGCGAGCAACATGGTTTCCAACTGATCGTCGGCGTGATGGCCGACCAGGAGATACTCGCCGGGGCGAAGCTCTTTGGCGAAGGCGCCGTAGCGCGCGTCACGCGCCGCGGCTTCGAGGCCGACCTCGCCGATACCTGCGACATCGACGCGCATGGACGTGAATTCAACTTGCAGCGCCTGTGCCTGGCGCGCGCAGTGCTCGCGCCAGAGCGCCGAGTCCGCATGCAATCCGTGATCGATGTGAACGGCGCGCACTCGATAGCTGTTCGGCTCGGCCGCGAGACGCGCGAAGGCATGCAGCAACACCGTGGAATCGAGTCCGCCGCTGAAAGCAACACAAACAGCGGCGTCCGGCGGCAGCAGTACCCTGCCCCTGCCTTGCATCCGATCTTGCAGCTCACGTGGAGAGAACATGAGCCACTGACACCGTCAGCCGACGCTATAGACTCCGTAGCTGCGCAGGCGCTGTTCACGCACCTTCATCAGCTGCTCCAGCGGCTTGGCCTGCAGATCGTTGAGATGGCGCAGCAGCGCGTCCTTCAACGTATCGGCCATGAGCTGCGGATCGCGATGTGCGCCGCCCAGGGGCTCTTTCAGAACTTCGTCGACCACGCCGGGCAGCTTGGCGATGCGCTCGGCGCTCACGCCCATGGCTTCGGCGGCGAGATCTTTTTTATCGGCGCTACGCCACAGGATGCCGGCGCAGCCTTCCGGCGAAATCACCGAGTAGATGCTGTACTGGAGCATCAGCAGACGATCGCCGACGCCGATGGCGAGCGCGCCGCCCGAGCCACCCTCGCCGATCACGACGCTGATGATGGGCGTTTGCAGGGTCGACATCTCGAACAGGTTGCGCGCGATCGCTTCGCTCTGGCCGCGCTCTTCGGCACCGACGCCGGGATAGGCGCCGGAGGTATCGATGAAGGTGATCAAGGGGATCTGAAAGCGCTCGGCCATCTTCATCAGGCGCAGCGCCTTGCGGTAGCCCTCGGGCTTGGGCATGCCGTAGTTACGGCGCACCCGCTCCTTGGTGTCGCGGCCCTTCTGCTGACCGATCACCATGACCGGCCGGCCGTCCAGCCGCGCCACGCCCCCGACGATGGCGTGATCGTCGGCATACATGCGATCGCCGTGCAGCTCCTGGAAATCGGTGAACACCGAGCTGATGTAATCCAGCGTGTAGGGACGCTGCGGATGACGGGCCAGCTGGGCAATCTGCCATTGGCTGAGGTTGGAGAAAATGCTGGTGGTGAGCGCCCGGCTCTTGGCGCGCAGACGTGCGATCTCCTCGCCGATATTCACCTCGGCGTCGCTGGAGACGAACTTGAGCTCGTCGATCTTCGCCTCCAGTTCGGCGATCGGCTGCTCGAAGTCCAGGAAATTCATTGCCATGCAAACAGTTGCCTCATCCTTTGGAGGCGCGAACATAGCGGGGGCCAGCGCGAAGGGCAAGCGCGAAGCCCGGACCCCTTAGCGATCTGCGCACCATCGCCCCGGGGCCGGAGCGCCCGGCCTCGCGCCTGAACGGCCGCCGTAGCCGGTCTTTGAGCTGCTGGCACCCCTTGACCCCGCTGCCCCGATCGCGCCGTTTACAGCAATCAGCCCCCTCAACCGCGGAGCTGATATGCGCCCGTCCCCGCTGCCCGTCGCGATGCTCGCCGTCCTGTGTCAGCTGTTCATGGCCGGGCCGGCGCTCGCTGGCCGGGATCGCGCTTCGGCGTATATCCACCGGCTCGCTCGGGTCGAAATCTTCGATCGGACCGCCGGGTTCACCCTGCCCGTGCATGTCCACGAGAACCACCTGTACGTGGTCGGCGAGGCGGGTCATCAATATGAGGTGCGCGTCCATAACCGCACCAGCGAGCGGCTGCTGGCGGTTGCCAGCGTCGATGGGGTCAACGTCATCAATGGCAAGAGCGCCGCTGAACGACAGGCCGGCTATGTGCTCGATCCCTGGGATCGCGTGCCCATCGAAGGCTGGCGCAAGAGCCTGAATGAGGTCGCGACCTTTTATTTCACGCGCCTGCCGGATTCGTACGCAGCGCGGACCGGGCGACCGGAGAATGTGGGTGTCATTGGCGTCGCGGTGTTTCGGGAACGACGACCCTGCTGTCGAGCCCATCCCTATCGCGACCGGGACGTCGCCAGCCCGCAAAGCTCGACCGAGCGCGCCGAAGCGCCAGCCGCGGACGAATCATTGGCTCGCCGTCCGCAGGACCTCGGTACCGGTCACGGCCATCGTGAAACATCACCTGTCGAATACGTGGACTTTCAACGCGCCTCGCACCTGCCGGCCGAGACCATCGTGATTCATTACGACTCGCGCAAGAACCTGATCGCGCGCGGCGTGATCCTGGACTCACGCCGCTACGCCGACACCGAGAATCCCAATCCATTTCCGCAGGGAATGTTCGTGCCCGATCCGTAGCGACTATGACTCGGTATCCGGAGCGCCGCCCGCCTTGGCCAGATCCTGCTGATTCACTTTATCGACGTTGAATTTGGCGAGGCGCTCTTTCATGGTCTTCAGCACTTCCGGCAAGGGCGGCGGCTCGTCCTTGATCCAGCGCAACGGATTGATGCGGGCGACCACGAATGCACGCAGGTACGGACTCACCAGGCCGCGCTCCTTCAACTTCTCGACGACGGCCATCACCTTCTCGTCCAGCTCGAACAGCTGGTCGGCATACTTCTGATGCACCTTCAGCGAGGTCTGCAACGACTCCGAGGAGAACTCTTCGAGCCGGCGCAGAATGGGATGATAGGCGCCGCCCGCGAAATTGCCTTTGCGCTCGTAGCACAACCCCAGAGTCACCAGCGCCGCCTCTTCCAGGTAGAACGCGAAATCGGTTTCCGGCCGACGCGGATCCTCGTCGATCAGACCTTTGTAGATGCGAATGACTTCCAGAGCGCGCTCGCGCAAGTTGTGCGCCTTCTCGGTATTCAGCGCGAGGATCTGCCACGCGATCTCACGTCTGGGCACCACCAGCGCGATGATGGACTTGGCGCCGAGCCGGCGCATCGCTTCGAGCCGGTGCCGGCCGTTCGGAGTCCAGAAGCCTTCCTTCGGCGCGGTGATGGCGATCACCGGATCCAGAAACAATCCGGTGCGATCGATGACCCCCGAAAGTTTCTTGTAATGAGCATCGGACAGGTCGCGCTGGAACGGCGTGGGCTCGACCTGATCGATGGGCAGCGCCGCGAGCAACAGCGGATTGCGGCCCAGCGGCTCGCAATAGCTGCCGATGACCAGGCCGCCCTCGCGCTCGATGCGCTCGGCCACGTCCGCCGCCTCCGGCGGCAAGTTTTCCAGACGACATTCGGCGGGCAGGACGCCGCGCGTGCGCGGAGCTGCTTTTTTCGGTGTCTTACGCTTGGCGGGCGCTCGCTTACGCTTCGCGGTTGTTTTGCTTTTGGTAGCCATCACCACTCCGTGCAAGGTCTGCATACGCAATTGCTGCGTGGACATCCTACGCGGAACCCGCCTGCAATTCGTCGCGTTGTTTTTTCGGACCGGGCGGACATCTTGCCTAAAGTCCACCTCACCCCTGTTGTTCCGAGGAGGTCCCCAATGCGCAACGGCGCTTTTGAATCCCCCATCCGGCATCTGCGCAAAGATTTGCAGAGCGTTGCCCGTGACGCCGAGGAATTGCTGCGCGCCACCGCCGATATTACCAACGACCGTGTTCAAGAGGCGCGCGCCCGCACGCAGAAAACGGTGCGCCAGGCTTTCGATCATCTGTACGACCGCCGGATGCAGCGCCGCGTCCGCAGGTATGCCCGCTATACGGACGCGTATGTGCGCGATCACACGTGGGGCATCATCGGTACGGTCGCTGGCGTGGCTCTGGTCGTGGGCCTGCTCGCCCGTCGTCACTGAGGCATGTCATGAGCCAGACGACCAGCACGCACGAGCGCGAGGTTTGCGAGGCCATCGGCGATCCGACCAAGGAATATCGCCATCCCATGGACGTGGTCCGGGACGATCGGCTCGACGCCGAAGAGAAGCGGCGCATTCTCGAATCGTGGAAAAAAGACGCCGAGCTGTTGTCGGTCGCCCAGGACGAGAACATGGCCGGCGGCGAGCGTCCGCAGCTGCAGGACGTAGTGCTCGCCATCCAGGAACTGGAGCGGACGCGCGGCTCGGTCAATTGAGCCGCGAGCGCGGGTGCCTGCTCAGTTCTTACCGAGATTGAGCAGGTTCGCCGGCGAATACTGATCGGTCAGCACACGCGCGTTGCGCTGCCAATCCTGCTTGCGCGAGAACAGCGGCAACAGTTTGCTCGTGCTGATACCGAATGAATCGAACGCCCGCTCGAAGCGTTCGCTGTTGGCCTGCAATTGCTTCGCGTCCGGCAGCGGCCCATTGACCGCGATGATCACGCGGTTGTCCCTTTTCAGATTGAAGAACTCGGGGAACACCGACGCGTAGGTGACCGACTCGTGATCGTACAGCCGGCTCGATGAGAACGTGTTGGCCGCGAGCACGCCGCCGGGCGCCAGCAGCGCTCGCACTTCCTTCAGGAATTCCTGCGTCAGCAGGTGCTCCGGAATGTACTCGTGGTCGAACGCATCGAGCATGATCAGGTCGTAGCTCTTCTGCTCGCGCAGCGCCTTCTTCACCTGCACGCGGCCGTCCGCTTCGATCACGTTCAATGCGCTGTTGTCGCCCAGGTCGAAGTAGCGGCGCGCCACCTTGACGACCGCGGGATCGATCTCCACCACGTCGATGCGGGCCTGCGGCACCAGCTCATGCAGCGCACGCGGAATCGTGCCTCCGCCCAACCCGATGATCAGCACCGACTTCGGCTCGGGCTTCACGAACAGCGAGCCCAGCATCATCTGTGGATAGTTCATGACGATGCGGTCGGGATGCTTCACGTCCTGGCAGGTCTGCCGGCCGATGCGGCAGAAGCGCGTGAAGCAGATACAGCGCACGCCGCCCGTCTCGTAGACGAGCACTTCACGATACAGCGAGCGCTCGGAGTGCAATAACTTCATATTGTCGGCGCTCGCCGGACCGGACAGCAGCAGACCTGTCGCCAACGATAACAATGCGAGCCAACTACTGCGCATTCGCTTCTCCGCGTACCAGACATGCGGCCCCGCCTATGAGGCCGGAAATGGACATCAGCGCGATCAGGATGTGATTCACCTCCATGATCAGCACCAGGTAGAACGAAGTCAGCAGCGTGCCGGCGGCGCTGCCAAAAGTCGACACGAAATACAGCTGACCGGCATGACGCCCGGAGCTGGAGCGGTCCGGCACGATCAGGCGCACGGCGTACGGCGAGATCATTCCGGAGAACACGGTGGGAATGAAGAACAGCACAGTCGCCCCGACCAGCGAGCCGAAGCGCGGATCGGGAATCGCATTGGCCACCGAATCGAGCAGCGACTCGGCGAATAGCAACAGCGGCAACACCGTGAGCGCCGCGACGATCAGAATGAGCCCGAGCTTGCGCACGCTCGGCGCGCTCATCGACAGGCGACCGCCGGCCAGATAACCGATCGACAGCGCCAGCATGAACACGGTGATGATGGCGCCCCACACGTAGATGCTGCTGCCGAAGGTCGGCGCGAGCAGGCGCCCGCCGAGCAACTCCACCGCCATGACGAAGAATCCGGACCAGCCGGCGATCAAGTAGCTCAATATCAGCTGCATACCCGCCTGTCTTCGCTAACAGATCAACGTTCCGCTTTGCCGTCGGGCGCCGGACTTTCACCCGACGCGCCGACCACTTCGAATGAATCCTTCAGCGTGCCTCGCACGCCGGGCGCCGCGCCTCGCATCCACACCGAGCTGGAGAAATCGCGGCTTTCTCCGGGCGGAATCGCGATCGGAATGAAGTGCCGGTCCTGCCACAGCACGGTACAGCCGGTCGGTTCCAGCGCGCCTTCGAAACAGTCCAGTCGCGTCACCAGCAGCGTGATCGACTTGAGCTGCGCGTCCGAGCCGTTCTCGATGCGACCTCGCAGCTCGAACGGCGCGCCGCCGCCGGACATCTTCACGTCGGCCAGGTGCACCTGATCGGGGGAGATGATCTGCACGGCTGCCGCCGGCGAGGTGGGGCGCCCGCGCTCCTGGACGCTCGACTGAGCGTCGTCCGCCGGAGCCCGTAAGCGCTGAACCACAGCCCATGTCAGCATCGCGCCGAGCACGACGCAGCCAACGATCCCGACCGGTCGGAGGCGAGGCACAGCCAGCGCCACCAGGATGAAAATTGTAGCGAGTATCCAGTACACCCTGAGAGCATACCTCGTCATCCGCCTCTCGTGCCCGGAACCTCGGTGATGGAGGGACGTTTCAGCTGACAACGGCTCGACGCACTGGAGGACAGACTCATGGGCACACCGCGCAACGAAGGCGAAGGCAACAAGACGGCCGATCGCAATTATCGCAAGGCGACCAAAGAGTTCGTCGAATCGGAGCGTGGCAAGCAGGAGATCGAGAACGCCGGCAACGTCTCGCCGAGCGAGGAACAGGAGATTCGCCGCGCCGAGCAGCAGGCCAAGCAGCGCGCCAAGGACCACGATCCGGAGGAGCTCAGCGGCCACTCGGAGGCGAGCCCGCGCGCGGACACCGACAGCGAAGATTCGTCTGGAAATTCACGACCCGCGCACTAGACGACGGATGGGTATGACTCCGTCGGCTCAGCGGCCGTGAATTTCGAAGCGGCGTGACGCTCCGGGCCCGGTCCGGAGCGTCCGCCGCTTCTTTTCATGGGCGCTTTCCTTTGGCGAGCGCTTCGTTCACCATCGCCACGGGCCCACCAACAACACCATCAAGTGAACGATAGCGCGGGGACCGCAGCGGGCATCGCAACCGCCGAGACCATCACCAGCAGCAGCACGAACCGGCGCCTCCGCGCCATTTTCGGCGGCTCGGTCGGCAATCTGATCGAATGGTATGACTGGTACAGCTATGCCGCTTTCGCGATCTACTTCGCGCCCAGCTTTTTCCCGAAGAGCAACGACACTCTGCAATTGCTGAACACCGCGGCGATTTTCGCCGTGGGCTTCCTGATGCGCCCGATCGGCGGCTGGGTGCTGGGCCGCTATGCGGATCGTCATGGGCGCAAAGCCGCGCTGACCCTGTCGGTCACGCTCATGTGCCTGGGATCGCTGATCATCGCCGTCACGCCGACATACCAGACCATCGGTATCGCCGCGCCCGCCCTGCTGCTCATGGCGCGCTTGCTCCAAGGCTTCAGCGTCGGCGGCGAATACGGCACCAGCGCGACCTACATGAGCGAGATCGCGACGCCAGGCAGCCGCGGTTTCTATTCGGGCATCCTGTACGTCACGTTGATCATGGGCCAGCTGCTGGCGCTCGGCGTGCTGATGGTGTTGCAGTTCTTCGTGCTCGATGCGCAGCAGCTGGAAGCCTGGGGCTGGCGCATTCCGTTCGTCATCGGCGCGGTCGCCGCGCTGGCCGCACTGTATCTGCGTCGCAATCTGGTCGAGACCGAGGCGTTCGAGAAAAAGCCCGCCGCCCCCGAAGCGGGTCAATTGCGCCTGTTGCTGCGACATCCGCGCGAAGTGCTGATCGTCGTCGGACTGACCATGGGCGGCACCCTGTTCTTCTATACGTTCACCACGTACATGCAGAAGTTCCTGGTCAACACGGTCGGGCTGAGCAAGGGCGAATCGACGCTGGTGTCGACGGCGAATCTGTTCATTTTCATGCTGCTGCAGCCGTTGATGGGCGCATTGTCGGATCGCTACGGCCGGCGGCCGATGCTGATCGTGTTCGGCGTGCTGGCGCTGTTCGGGACCGTGCCGCTGCTCTCGGCGCTGTCACAGGCGCACGATGCCTGGAGCGCATTCTTCCTGATATTCATCGCGCTGGCGATTTCGTCGCTGTACAGTTCCATCAGCGCGGTGGTGAAAGCTGAATTGTTTCCAGTGGAGATCCGTGCCCTGGGCGTGGGCCTGCCGTACGCGATCACGGTCTCGCTGTTCGGCGGCACTGCGGAAATGATTGCGCTGGCGTTCAAGAACATCGGTCACGAAGAGCTGTTCTACTGGTACGTGACCGCCTGCGTGTTCGGCTCGCTGCTCGTGTACATCTTCATGCGCGATCCGCAGCGCGAGTCGCGCATCTAACAAGGACCTCGCATGTCACCAGAAGCCCCCGAAGCCGTCGGACTCTCCAGCAGCCGTCTGCAATATCTCGACCGATACCTGCAGCAACGTTACCTGGACACGGGGCGCCTGCCCTGCGCGCTGACGCTGATCGAGCGCCGCGGCCAGCTCGCGCATTTCAGCGTGCAGGGACAGATGGACCTGGAGCGCGCGCGGCCGTTGCAGCAGGACACGCTGTTCCGCATCTATTCCATGACCAAACCCATCACCAGCGTGGCGCTGATGATGCTGGTCGAAGAAGGACTGATTGCCCTGGACGATCCGGTGCATCGATACATTCCCCAGTGGCGCAACCTGGGCGTGTACGAAGGCGGCTTTCTCGAGACGTTCCGCACCCGCCCGACCAAAGCGCCGATGCGCATCATCGACCTGCTTCGCCACACGTCGGGCCTGACCTATGGCCTGCAGCAACGGACCAACGTCGACGCCGCGTATCGCAAATTCGGCTTCGGCAATCCGGCTGGCAGCTGCACGCTCGATGGGATGATCGACGCCCTGGCGAACATTCCGCTGGAAGCCTCGCCTGGCGAGCTCTGGAATTATTCGGTGTCCACCGACGTGCTCGGTTATCTGGTGGGCAAGCTCTCGGGCATGCCGTTCGAAACATTCCTGCGTCAGCGCATCCTGGACCCGCTCGGCATGGTGGACACGGACTTTCATGTGCCCGCGGCGAAAGCGCCGCGGCTCGCGGCCTGTTACATGCCCGCAGCCAATGGCCGCCTGCAACTGCAGGACGATCCGGAAACCAGCAGCTATCTGCGCGTGCCCACCTTCATTTCCGGCGGCGGCGGCCTGGTGTCGACCGCCGCCGACTATCTGCGTTTCTGTCGCATGCTGTTGAATGGCGGCGCGCTGGACGGCGCCCGCCTGCTCAGCCCGAAGACCATCGAGCTCATGACCGCCAACCATCTGCCCGGCGGCAAGGAGCTGCCGGACCTGTCCGTGTCATTGTTCAGCGAGGCGAGTTATTCGGGCGTCGGTTTCGGGCTGGGCTTCGCGGTCACCACCGATCCGGCCCGCACGCTGGTTCCAGGCAGCCGAGGCGATTACTCGTGGGGCGGCATGGCCAGCACCTATTTCTGGATCGATCCGCGCGAACAGCTGATCGTCGTCTTCATGACTCAGCTGATCCCTTCGACGATTTACAACTTGCGTCGCGAGCTGCGCACCTTGGTGTATTCGGCGTTCACATGAGGCCGCCCGTTGCGGCATGATGCGCGCTTCGCCGCAGGGAGAAGAACGACGCATGCGACTTCAAGCGATGTCTCGTACGCTGGTCCGGGCAACCATTGCGATCGGCCTGTTCCTGCATGGCGCCGCGAGCCTGGCGGCCGACAGCGAAGGTTCGGTGCTGCCCGCGCCGGCACGCAAGGAAGGCGACGGCCCCTACTCGCAACTCATCCTGCGTAGCGTAATCGTCATCAACGGCACCGGCACGCCGGCGTTCGGCCCGGCCGATATCGTCATCGAAGGCAATCGCATCGTCGACGTGTTTCCGGTCGGCGCGCCCGGCGGCAGCAAGGAACCGCCGAATCGGCCGAAGCTGAAACCGGACGGCCGGGAGATCGATCTGCGCGATCACTATGTCCTGCCCGGTCTCGTCGACATGCACGGACACATCGGCGGCAAGGAACAAGGCGTGCCCGCCGAGTATGTATACAAACTCTGGATGGGCCACGGCATCACCACCATTCGCGATCCCGGCTGCGGCAACGGCATCGAATGGTGCGTCAGTGAAACGCGCCGAAGCGAACGCAACGAGATCACCGCACCGCGCATCTTTCCGTATGCGTTCCTGACGCCGGACAGGCCGCTGACCACGCCCGAAGAGGGACGCAAGTGGGTGCGCGACATCAAGGCCAAGGGCGCCGTCGGCATGAAATGTTTCGGCTATCGGCCCGAGGTGCTGCAGGCCATCTTCGACGAGCTGAAGAAACAAGGCATGCGCAGCGCCTGCCATCATGCGCAGATGGATGTGAGTCGGGTCAACGCGCTGACTACCGCACGCTGGGGCCTCACCACGATGGAACATTGGTACGGCCTGCCCGAAGCGCTGTTCGACGACCGCACCGTGCAGAATTATCCGCCCGACTACAACTACTTCAACGAACAGGACCGCTTCGCGCAGGCCGGCCGGCTGTGGCGTCAGGCCGCCCGCCCCGGCAGCGAAAAATACGAGGCCGTGATGAAGGAGCTGCTGGCGCTCGACTTCACCATCGATCCGACCTTCACGATCTATCTCGCATCGCGCGACTTGATGCGCGCCCGCCGCGCCGACTGGCACGAGCAATACACACTGCCGCAGCTGTGGGACTTCTACACGCCGAATCGTGACAATCACGGCAGCTTCTTCTTCGACTGGGGCACCGAAGACGAAGTCGCCTGGCGCGACAATTACCGTCCGTGGATGGCGTTCATCGACGACTTCAAGAATCGCGGCGGCCGCGTCACGGTCGGCTCGGACTCGGGCTTCATCTATCAGCTGTACGGTTTCGGCACGATCCAGGAGCTGGAACTGCTGCGTGAAGCCGGCTTCCATCCGCTGGAAGTGCTCCGCTCGGCGACACTCAATGGCGCTCAGGCGCTCGGCGCGGCGGATCGCATCGGCTCGGTCGAACCGGGCAAGCTCGCCGACCTCGCCGTGCTCGATGAGAACCCGGTCGCCAATTTCAAGGTGATGTACGGCACCGGCCACGTGCGACTCGGCGATGACGGGCGCACCCATCGCGTCGGCGGCGTGAAGTACACGATCAAGGACGGCATCGTCTATGACGCCAGACGGTTGTTGAGCGACGTGCGCAATATGGTCGCCGAGGAGAAGCGCGAGCGCGGGGTCAGCCAGCTCGCGCAGCCGTGACCGCCTTTTCGATTTACGTCGAGATACCGACGCCGCCGACGGGCTCGGTCGTCACATAGTCGCCGAAGCCCGCGATCAAAGGCTTGCCCCGGGCGATGGCAGCCTGCACCGACGGGAGTTTCAGCGAGGCCGCGTGACTTTCCTTGCTGTCCCAAACCTCGGTGATCCAGATCGCATCCGCGTCCTTCGCATCGCGCGCGACGATGTAGCTCAGGCATCCGGGCATGTCCCTGATACCCTCCAGCAGCACCGCGATCAGCGCTTCGCGCTGGCCCGGGGTTGCGATCATCTTGCCAATCAAACCGTGCATGGGGAGTGCTCCTGTCCGAGGTTTATCGCCCGTCGCCGGCAGCGCGCAGCCGCCGAGGGTTGCCATCATGGCCACGCTGAATTCACGTCGCCCGAGCGCCATTTCATTCCTCCGTGGCATAAGACTTATGCGCGCATCTTACCTGGCCCGGCGTTCCGCTCGCAGTTGCACCAGCCCCTGAAAGCCGCAACACTTTCGGGATGACCACCGTGCTCTTCACCGCCCCATGACCTCGACGCGCAAGGCGCCCTCGGACGGCGGCGGCATCGTTTACTCCACCGGCATCGGCGAGCGCTGTCCCAACTGCCTGCGCCCGGTGCGCGAATGCGTCTGCAAAAAGGGCACGCCCGGCAAGACTACTAGCGATGGCGTCGTCCGCGTCAGCCGTGAGACCGCCGGCCGCAAAGGCAAAGGCGTCACGGTGATCAGCTGTCTCGGCCTGCCGCCCGAGCAGCTCGCGGCACTCGCCACCGAGCTGAAGAAGAAATGCGGCTCGGGCGGCGCCGTCGACAACGGCCGCATCGAGATCCAGGGCGATCATCGCGACAAGCTGGTTCAGGAGCTGACGCAGCGGGGCTTCAAAGCCAAGCGCGCCGGCGGCTAGGAATCGATTCAACGCTGCCGGTCGGCAGCATCAATGGAGACCCGCATGAAATCATCGTCCCTGCTCGCCCTGGCAGTCGCAGCCGCCGCGCTGGCTGCGGGTGCCGCGAGCGCCGCCCCCGTCAAGTACGACATCGATCCCAATCACACCTACCCGAGCTTCAGCGCCGATCACATGGGCGGTCTGTCCAAGTGGCGCGGCAAGATCAACAGCAGCTCCGGCACCATCACTCTGGACACTGCCGCCAAGACCGGCACGGTCGAGGTGAAGATGAACATGTCGACCATCGACTTCGGCCACGAGAAGATGAACGAGCACGCCAAGAACGCGGATATCTTCGACGTTGCCAAGTTCCCCGAAGCGACCTACACCGGCAAGCTGGTCAATTTCAAGAACGGCGCCCCGACCGAAGTCGACGGCAGCCTCACGCTGCACGGCGTGACCAAGCCGGTGAAGCTGAAGATCAACAGCTTCCTGTGCAAGCCGAACCCGATGAGCAAGAAAGAAACCTGCGGCGCGGACGCCAGCGCCAGGATCAACCGCGACGAATTCGGGGTGGATTACGGCAAGGCGTACGGCTTCAAGCAGGACGTGGAGCTGCAGATCCAGGTCGAGGCCATCAAGGCCGACGACATCTCGTGAGCTGACTCGCGCTCGCGCGCAGCGCCCCGTCAGGCGCTGCGCGCTAGTCCGGCTGGACGTCCCTTCCTGTCGAGTTCGCCTCTCTCTGCGCGGCTCGATCTCCGAGCACCGAGCACGCGAGTGCCCCCATCACGAAAACGAATCCCACCCATGACATGAACCGTGGCGGGACCAGTGGCCATGCGGTGGCGCCGATGCTCGCGCCCACGGCCATGCCGAGATAAGTCACCGACGAATTGAGCGCGATCGTGGCGGCGGCGAGCATGGGAGCAACAGCCACCAGTCGCGCCTGTTGCACGGCTGGGAAGCCGGAGCTGCCGAGGCTCCATAGAAACTGGGCAACATAGATGGTCGCCGCCCAGACAGAGAACAGCGGCCACAGCAACAGCATGGTCGCGGAAGAAATGTTACAGCGATACGCAACGAAGGTCGCGCCGAACCGCCGCACCATGCGGACACTCAGCAGATTGCCCAACAACGCCCCTACGCCGGCGGTAAACAACAGCAGCGCCAGCGCAGGACCTGCAATCCCCTGCACGGCCAGCACGATCGGGGCGATGTAACTCATCATCACCGCGCTGCCCATGTTGGCGAGCGCCGTGGCTGCGGTGAGCCAGCGCAATGCCGGCGAGCGCAGTACTTGAAACCAACGCACCCAGTTGAGCGGCGGCACCATCACGTTCGGCGGCACCGAGCGCCAGATGAACAGCGCGATGATCGCACTGGCCACCCCGATGAATGCAAACGACATTCGCCAGGACGACACGGACGCGATCAACACCGACATCGGATTGCCGAGCACCGCGCCGACCGACCAGCCGACCATCAATTTCGCCAGCGTCGGCGCGCGCTCCTGCTCGGGCGTGAGCATGCTCAACGTGGCAGCGACCTGCGGCGTATAGACGGCGGAAGTCACAGCGGCCAGCACGCGAGCCAGCATCAAATGCTCGTAACTCTGGCTGAGCGCAGCCAGCAGATTGGCGAGCGCGCAGACCGCCATCGAGCCGGTGAGCAACTTGCGCCGATCGATGCGGGAGCCGAGCGTAGCCAGCGTCGGCGCGCAGACGGCGGCAGCGATGCCGAAGGCGGCGATCAGCAGCCCGGCCTTCTCGATGGGAATTTGCAGCGAGCTCGAAATGTCGCTCAGCAGACCGCCGACGCTCAAAAAGCTGGTGGCGACGAAAAAATTGCCGGCGATGAGGACGAACAGTCGCTGGGGTGGCACGGAGCGGTCGACGATGACGATCTGGAGTTCGTGACGATGTGCTTTGGTCGCACATCATCTCCGACTCGCCCGCCGGGCGCCAAGCCCGATCACTCTCCCCGGCTGCCGCCTGGCGGGCCGTAGATCAACTTGAAGCCATCGTGACCGCACAGCTGCGAGAGCCGTTCCGTCAGCTCGCGGGTCGGTTTGACCTGCCACTCTTGAGACAACACCAGTTCGGCTCGCGCAGCGGAACCGGTGTAATAAACCGCGACTGCACAGCGGCCCCCGCGGAACGGTCGCAGCGTTTGTTCGAGTTGTTTGAGAAAGCCGCGCTGGCCTTGCGGATCGAGCCCCGGCGGCCAGCGGATCGCCAGACGCTTGGCGTGCAGCTCGCGAGCCTGATCGATATCGATGACCTTCTTGGCATTGAGCCGCCAGCTCTCGCTGTACTCATCGAAACGCAGCTGACCCTCGACGATCACGATGGCGCTCTTGGCGATCACCGTGCGGTACTGCTGCCATTGATCTTCGAACATGGAGGCTTCCATGCGGCCGCTGCGGTCGTCGAGCGTGAAGATCACCCGCTGCCCGCGCTTGCCGACGTCGAACACCATGCCGCCGACGGTCACCGGCTTGCCCTTGAACTGCTGGAAGCCGCCCTCGCCGCCGCTGGGCGCCGGCCGATCGCTGGTCAGATCCACGATGCGACCGCTGGTGATGGGCTTGACCTCCGCCTCGAACTCTTCGAACGGATGACCGGTGAGATACAGACCGAGGGTGTCGCGCTCGCCATCGAGCCGCACGCGCCGGCTCCAGTCCGGCAACACCTCGGTCACGACCTGCGGCGCCGCCGATGGGCTCGTGTCCATCAGGCCGAACATATCGTCCTGGCCGACCGCCCGCGCACGAATGGTTTGATCGGCGAGCTGCATCGCCGAAGGCAGCGAATGCATCAGCGTCGCGCGATTGGGGCCCAGCGAATCGACTGCGCCGGAACGGATCAACGCTTCCAGCACGCGACGGTTCATGCGATTCGCGTCACTGCGCCGGCACATGTCCGCCAGATCGCGGTACGGCCCGCTCTTGCGCGCTTCGACCAGCATCTCCACGACGTTCTGTCCGACGCCCTTGATCGCGCCCAGGCCGTAACGGATGGTGCGATCGTTGGACACGGTGAACATGAAACTCGAGGAATTCACATCCGGCGGCTCGACCTTCAGCTTCATGCGGCGAGCTTCGTCGATGAGCGTCACGACCTTATCGGTCTTGTCCATATCCGAGGACAACACCGCCGCCATGAACGCCGCCGGATAGTGCGCCTTCAGCCACGCGGTCTGATACGTCAGCAGCGCGTACGCGGCCGAGTGCGACTTGTTGAAGCCGTAACCGGCGAACTTCTCCATCAGGTCGAAGATGTGCTCGGCCTGATGCTGGTCGACGCCGCGCGCGGTGGCGCCCGTGACGAAAATGGTCCGCTGCTTGGCCATCTCCTCGGGCTTCTTCTTGCCCATCGCGCGACGGAGCAAGTCGGCGCCGCCGAGCGAATAGCCGGCGAGCACCTGCGCGATCTGCATCACCTGCTCTTGATACAGGATGACGCCGTAGGTCGGCGCGAGCACCGGCTGCAGATCGGGATGCAGATAATCGATCGGACCCGTCGTGGTGCCGCGCTTGCGGGCGATGAAGTCATCGACCATGCCCGACTCCAGCGGGCCGGGACGGAACAGCGCCACGAGCGCGACGATGTCTTCGAAGCAGTCCGGCTGCAGGCGGCGGATCAGGTCCTTCATGCCGCGCGATTCCAGCTGGAACACGGCGGTGGTCTCGTAGCGCTTCAGCAGATCGAACGTCGCGGCGTCATCCATCGGCAGCGCGTTCATGTCCAGCGGCGGCTCGCCCTTCTCGGCGCGCTGCGCATTGATGACCTTCAGCGCCCAATCGATGATGGTGAGCGTGCGCAGACCCAGGAAGTCGAATTTCACCAGGCCGGCCTGTTCGACGTCGTCCTTGTCGAACTGCGTCACCACGCTCTGGCCGTTCTCGTCGCAGAACAGCGGCGAGAAATCGGTGAGCACGGACGGCGAGATCACCACGCCACCGGCGTGCATGCCGGCGTTACGCACCAGGCCTTCGAGCGACATCGCCATGTCCAGGATGGCGCGGGTCTCCTCTTCGTTCTGATAGCGACGCCGCAGCTCTTCCTCCTTCGCGAGGGCGTCCTTCAGCGTGATGCCCAGCTCGAACGGAATCAGCTTGGCGATGGAGTCGGCGAAGCCATAGCTCTGACCGAACACACGCGCCACGTCGCGTACCACGGCCTTCGCCGCCATGGTGCCGTAAGTGATGATCTGCGAGACGCGCTCGCGACCGTAGTGCTGGGCGACGTAATCGATGACGCGATCGCGGCCGTCCATGCAGAAGTCGACGTCGAAGTCGGGCATGGAGACGCGCTCGGGATTCAGGAACCGTTCGAACAGCAGGTCGTAGCGCAGCGGATCGATATCGGTGATGCCCAGGCAGAACGCCACCAGCGAGCCGGCACCGGAGCCGCGCCCCGGGCCGACCGGCACGCCGTTCTCCTTGGCCCATTTGATGAAGTCCGCGACGATCAGGAAGTAGCCGGGGAAGCCCATCTGGATGATGACGCCCAGCTCGATCTCCAGGCGTTGCTCGTATTCCTCGTCGGGAATGACGCGGCCCTGCACCGGCGCCGCCTTGAGCTGCACCAGACGTTGCGCCAGTCCCTTGCGCGATTGCTCCCGCAGATAGTCCTCGACCGGCATGTCGCCGGGCGTTGGAAACTTCGGCAGCACCGATTTGCCGAGCTTCAGCTCCAGGCTGCAGCGGCGCGCGATCTCGACCGTGTTCTCCAGCGCCTCGGGCACATCCTTGAACAGCTCCGCCATTTCCTTCGGCGACTTGAGATATTGCTGCTCGCTGTAACGCCGGCGACGCTTGGGATCGGCCAGCAAGGTGCCGTCGTGAATACACACGCGCGCTTCGTGCGATTCGAAGTCCTCGCGGCGGATGAAGCGCACGTCGTTGGTGGCGACCACGGGAATGCCGCGCTCGATGGCCAGATCCAGCGCGCCCTGCACGTGACGCTCGTCGCCCTCGCGGCCGGTGCGTTGCAGTTCCAGGTAGAAACGATCGCCGAACAGATTCAGCCAGAAATCGAGCGCGCTGCGCGCTTCGTCGTCGCGGCCGTTGAGGATGGCGCGGCCGATGTCGCCTTCGCGCGCGCCCGACAGCGCGATCAGCCCCTTCAGGTCTTCGGGATTGAGCCAGCTGCGATCGACGGTCGCGACGCCCTTCTTCTGGCCTTGCAGATAGGACCTGCTGACCAGCTTCGACAGATTGTTGTAGCCGACCGGGTTCTGGCACAGCAGCACCAGCGCCGACGGCTCGGCGCGATCGCCCGGCTCGTAGATGCGCAGATCGACGCCGATGATGGGCTTCACGCCGGCGGACTGGGCCGCCTTGTAGAACTTCACCATCGCGAACAGATTGCTCTGATCAGTGAGCGCGACCGACGGCATCTTCGCGGCCGCGACTGAGTCCATCAGGCCGGGAATGCCCTCGCCTTCGCTGGTGATGCGCACCACGCTGTCGACCAGCGAGTACTCGGTGTGCAGATGCAGATGGACGAACGTCGACACTAGAGCTCGACCCCAGCAACATCGGGCGTCATCGCGCCCATGTCAGCCAGCGTCAAGCGCCGCTCCCCGGCGAGGCGGACCGGTTCGAAACTGCGGCGATGAATCGGCGTCGGGCCGTGACGCTTCAGGGCCTTGTAGTGTTGGGGCGTGCTGTAGCCCTTGTGAGCAGCGAAGCCGTATTCGGGATAGAGCGCATCCAGCTCGACCATCATGCGATCGCGCGTCGTCTTGGCGAGAATCGAGGCGGCTCCGATACAGGTCTTGAGCGCGTCGCCGTCGACGATGGCTTCGTAGCTGCACTTCAGGGGCAGCCCGAGGAACGACGGACACAGATTGCCATCGACCTGTACGTGGCCCGGATGAATGTGCAGACCGATGAGCGCCCGGCGCATCGCCAGGTGCGTGGCCTGCAGAATGTTGTGGCAGTCGATCTCTTCCACGTCGGCCCAGGCGACCGACCAGGACAGCGCGGCCGCGCGGATCTTGATCGCGAGCGCTTCCCGCTCCTCGGCTTCGAGCTGCTTGGAATCCTTGATGCCACGGATACGACGGCGCGGATCGAGAATCACCGCCGCGGCCACCACCGGCCCCGCCAGCGGCCCACGGCCCGCTTCATCGACGCCCGCGACCAGCCCGGGCGCCTGCAACGGCAAGGCCATTGTCCGCTGAGATGCTGCCATCGCCCCTGTTTACACCGACAACCGACGCGTCACCAACAAGTCCACGATCGCGTCCGCCGCGCGCGCACTGGCGTCGCGCTTCAGGGTCTCGTGGATGGAGGTGAAAGTTTGCACGAGCTGCTCGCGATCGGCACGCTCCAATTGCTCGAGCACCGCCGGCCCCAGCACCTCGGCGCGCACCTCGGCGTTGAAGAACTCCGGCACCAGCTGCCGGCCGGCCAGCAGGTTGGGCTGGGCGAAGAATGGCGCCTTGAACAGTTTCAGATGCTTGAGCAGGAAACTCGTCAGCAGCCCCAGCCGGTAGGCCACCACCATCGGGCGCTTCACCAGGGTCGCTTCCAGGGTGGCCGTGCCCGAAGCGAGCAGCACGACGTCGCTGGCCGCCATCACGGTCTGCGCATGGCCATTGATCAGCGTGACTCGATCGAGCAACGCAGGAGTACCTAACGCGGCACGCTCCAGAGCTTCCTCGAACACTCTGCGTGCGGGCTCGTTCGCGAGCGCCGCGACGAAGCGCAGCTCCGGCCGCTGCCGCAGCAGCCACGCCATGGTCCGCGTGAAATCAGGACTCAGACGCGAGACTTCGCCCTGCCGGCTGCCCGGCAACACGGCCACGTACTGGCCCTTTTCCGGCAAAGCCAGCTGATAACGCGCGGTCTCGGCGCTCAACTCCATGGGGACGACGTCCGCCAGCGGGTGCCCCACGAATTCGGCGTGCACCGAATGCGTGTCGTAGAACGGCTTCTCGAACGGCAGCAGGCAGAGCACGAGGTCCACTGCTCTGCCGATCGTATGCACGCGCCCCTGGCGCCAGGCCCAAACCTGGGGACTGACGTATTGCACCGTGGGAATGCCTGCTTCCTTGAAGCGCGGCGCGATGCGCAGATTGAATTCCTTGGCGTCGACGCCGATGTAGACGACCGGCCGTTCGGCCAGCACGCGCTCGATCAGCTGCCGCCGGATTTTCAGCAGGCGCGGCAGATGCGGAATGATTTCGAACAGCCCCATCACGGACAGATTTTCCATCCGCTCCCAGGCCTCGCAGCCGGCCGCGACCATGCGCGACCCAGCAATGCCCGCGAAGCGCGCCTGCGGAATCCGCTGGCGCAGCGCTGCGATCAGTTGAGCACCGAGGTTGTCGCCGGAAGCCTCGCCGGCGACCAGAACGATCAGTGGTGCGGCGTCGGGGTTAGCCACTGAGATCAGCTACCTGACGATGCCAACCCGATCGCGCCGTGGCGTGGAGTCGTTGAGGAAATCGATCAGTGGCTGCAGCTCGGGCTGCGTCTTGGCGCGCTGCTCGATCTGCTCGGTCGCTTCGATCAGCTTCAGCTGCGAGCGGTACAGGATGCGATATGCATCGCGAATGTTTCGGATCTGCTCCGTCGAGAAGCCGCGGCGCTTCAGCCCTTCCGAATTCACGCTGTGCGGTTCGGCGGGACGCCCCACTGCCATCACGAATGGCGGCACATCGCGCGTCACGGCGGTGTTGTTCGCGATGAACGCATGCGCGCCGATCTGGCAGAACTGATGAATGCCGGCGAAGCCGCCCATGTGCACCCAGTCGCCGACGACCACGTGCCCGCCGAGCGTGGCGTAATTCGCCAGTACGCAATGCGAGCCGATGACACAGTCGTGGCCGACGTGCGAGCCGGTCATGAACAAGTTGTCGCTGCCGATGCGCGTGACCAGCTGATCCTTGGTGGTACCGCGATTGATGGTGGTGTTCTCGCGGAACGTGTTGCGATCGCCGATTTCGAGCCGGGTCGGCTCGTTGTTGTATTTCAGATCCTGCGGAGCGGCGCCGATCGAGGCGAACTGAAAAATCTTGTTGTCGCGCCCGATCGCGGTCGGACCGTCGATCACCACGTGCGGCCCGATCCAGGTGCCCGCGCCGATCACGACACCGGCACCGATCACCGTGTACGCGCCAACCTGCACATCCGGCGCGAGCTGCGCGCTGGGATCGATCAGCGCTGTGGGATGAATAGCCATCGTGGCAATGTCCGTTATTTTCGCGTTTCGCCCGGCGCAACCATCATTTCAGCGCTGCACGCTTCCTGGCCGTCGACCTCGGCGATCGTGGAGAACTTCCAGATGCCACGGATCGAGCGCTCCAGCGTCGCCTTCAGGATCAGCTGATCGCCCGGCTCGACCGGCTTGCGGAAGCGCGCCTTGTCGATGCCGACGAAGTACAGCTGCCGGTGCTCGTCCGGGTACACCCCGGCGGTCACGAAGGCGAGGATGCCGGCGGTCTGGGCCAGCGCCTCCAGGATGATCACGCCTGGAAATACCGGCCGGTGCGGAAAGTGGCCGGGAAAGAACGGCTCGTTGATGGTGACGTTCTTGAGCGCGCGAATGTGCTTGCCCGACTCGCACTCCAGCACCCGGTCCACCAGCAGGAACGGATAGCGATGCGGCAAACGGCGCATCACCTCGTGAATGTCCATGGTCAACACGTCGCCGGCGGTCTGCCCTGCGCTCGGTGTCTGGGTGCTTTCAGTCATCGGAAACCTTGTTATTCGCCACGCATCAATCGGATTCTTCTGGCGCCGCGTCCGGATCGGCGGCGGCGCCCCGCTCCCGGCGAACCTCGCGGACGAACTCGTCCAGGTGCTGGAAGCGGGCGGCATTCTTGCGGAAACGGGTCGTTTCGTCGACCGGCATGCCGCTCGAATAGTACCCCGGCTTGCGGATGCTGCCGCTGACGAAAGACTTACCGGTCACGATCACGTCGTCGCAGATGCTCAGGTGCCCGGCGATGCCCACCATGCCGCCGATCATGCAGCGTTTGCCGATCACCGCGCTGCCGGAAATTCCGGCACAGCCGGCGATGGCGGTGTGATCGCCGATGCGCACGTTGTGGCCGATCTGGATCTGGTTATCCATCTTCACACCGTCGCCGATGACGGTGTCGTCGATGGCGCCGCGGTCGATGGTGGTGCTGGCGCCGATCTCAACATCGTTGCCGACGCGCACCGTGCCCACCTGCGGAACCTTCAGCCACTCGCCCTGATCCGGCGCGAGACCGAAGCCGTCGGCGCCGATCACCGCGCTCGGATGCAACAGGCAGCGATCGCCGATGATGACGCCCTGACACAAAGTCACATTGGCCGTGAGCCGCGTGTCATTGCCGATCGTGACATCGTCCATGATCACGCAGCCCGGTCCGATCACCGTGCGTGCGCCGATCTTCACTCTCGCACCGATGACCGCGTGCGGACCGATCGATGCGCTGGGATCGATCTGTGCCGAGTCGTCGACGACTGCCGTGGCATGTCGTCCGGGCGGCGCGGCCGGCGGCGGATATAACAAAGCCGCGATGCGCGCGTACATCGCATACGGATTCTTCGCTAGCAGCGCGTTCGTCGGACACGCGTCGGCCAGCTTCGGATCGAGCACGACCACGCCGGCCTTGGTCTGCTGCAAATAACGGCGATAGCGCGGGTTGGCCACGAACGCCACGGACGCGGCATCCGCGTTCTCCAACGCAGCGACCCGCGACACGCGCAGGTCAGGATCACCTTTGAGAATGCAGCCAAAGCGGACGGCGAGCTCGCCCAGGCTGAGGCCGGGCTGCGCGGACATCGCCGTCGCCCGGCTCAGCGGCGCAACCCGGAATGGAGGTGCGCGCTCATGGCGTTACTGCTTGGCCGGCGGAGTGGCGGCCTTGGCGGGCGGCGTCGCCGGCTTCACGCCGCTGGTCTTGGCGCGAGCCTGCAGGGCGGTCAGCACCTGCGGGGTGATATCGAGGGATTCGTTGACGAACAGCACGCCATCGCCGACCACCAGGTCATAGCCGGAGGAACGAGCGTAGCTCTGCACTTCCTGCAGCAGGGCCTTCTGCAGCTTGCCCAGCTCCTCGTTACGGCGC
Source organism: uncultured Steroidobacter sp. (assembly GCF_937958065.1). Lineage (GTDB taxonomy): Bacteria > Pseudomonadota > Gammaproteobacteria > Steroidobacterales > Steroidobacteraceae > Steroidobacter. The sequence goes on along the minus strand of NZ_CALFXI010000079.1, from coordinate 16,020 downwards.
ACGTTCAGGTCTTCGACGTACTCGTTCTGTTTGCGGGCCAGATCGCGCTGACCTTCGCGCAGCTCCTTCTCGGCGTTGCGACGCTCGTTCTCGGCCATCACCGCGCCGTCACGCTGCAGCTTCTCTTCCTTGGCCTTCAGGTCTTTCTGCTGAGCGGCCATCTCGCGCTGACGCGGCGAGAACTCGTCCTGCAGGGCCTGCATGGCGCCTTTCGCCTGCGGGGCCTCTTCCAGCAGCCGCGGCACGTTGACCACGGCGATCTTCAGCTGCGTCTGGGCGCCAGCGACCGGTGCGAACAACGCCACCGACAGTGCCAGCGGAGCAAGCAGAACAGCAGGAATGCTCAAACGTGCCATGTATCCAACCTCAGATATGTCGTTATCGTCCAAACCATCATCAAGTCAACGCCACCCCGGGTACATGGAGGTACCCCGACGCTGCGGCGGGCGAGCGGCAGAGGTCATGCCTTTTGCCGTCTCGCCACGAGGGTCGTGGCAGGATGCCCGATCCCGAGTGTTCGATCAGAACGCCTGGCCGATCGAGAACTGGAAGCCTTCCGTCTCGTCGCCCCAGCGGCCGTCGGTGTCGCCACTGAACTTCTTGAGCGGCACCGCGTAGCTGAAGCGGAACACGCCCAGCGGTGCCAGCCACTGCACGGCCACACCGGCGGATTGCCGGAGCTGATCATAACTGAACCCGTAGTCCACCGGGGTCACCTGATCGGGCCCGAAGAACTTGACGTTCTGGTTCGAGAATATGTTACCGATGTCGTAGAACAGGCTGAACCGGGCGCTGTTACGCCACTTTTCCGGCATCGGCAGCAGCAACTCCGTCTGCGCGATGGTCTTGATATTGCCACCGTACGGCCGGCCGAAGTTGTCCTTGGGCCCCAGGCGGCTCTCGCGGAAGCCGCGCACCGAGTCCGGGCCGCCGCCGAAATACTGGCGGTACGGGGGCAGCGCCGTGGTGTCGCCCAGCGCCTCGCCGTACGCCAGCTCGACGTTGAACATCAGCGTCAGGCTGCGCCAGATGGGCACGAATTGCAGGTAATCGTACGACGCAGTCCAGAACTCGACGTCGCTGCCCGGCACGGTGTAACCGATGTTGAAACGGTGGCGCGCGCCACGGTCCGCGAAGATCGCGCGGTTGCGCGAGTCATAACGCCAGCCGAGGTTCAGCTCGAGCGTGTCGAAATCGCTGCTGTACAGGAAGTAATCGCCCTGGCTGACGCCCGGCGCGCAAACCCCGTCACTGAACACATCCACGCAGCGCGTGCGCGAATTGCCGTTCGAACGCACCCAGTCGGTCGCCTGCACAGCGCTGCCGCCCTGGCTGGTCACCAGCTCCGCGCGCTGTCCCGACAGACCCACGCCGAGATATTGATACTCGGTGATCGGCCAGTCGTAGTTGATGCCGAGCGTGATCGTGGTCGTGTCGAAGTCCGAAGTCGCCGACGTGAACTGGGTGACGTCGCGATAGCCCGCCGAAATCGTCCGCTGCACTTCGTCGATGGTGGTGTAGCGATCTGTGTGCGAGAAGCTGAACGCCTTGGCGTAGCGGCCGGAGTTGATTTCCATGGCGATACGGTTGCCCGTGCCCATGAAGTTCGAATGCACGAAGTTGCCGTTCAGGATGATGGACTGCGACTCGGAGTAGCCGATGCCGCCGCCGAACTGACCGGGCAGGCCCTCCTCGATCTGGAAATCCACGTCCACCAGGTCGGCCGCGCCCGGCACCTGGTTGGTTTCCACCTCGACCTTCTGGATGAACGGCAGGCGCTGGATACGCTGCTTGGAGCGCTCCACCGCCGAGTTCGACAGATAGGCCCCTTCGAACTGGCGCATTTCGCGGCGGAACACCTCGTCGTTCACGCCCGAAGTGCCGTTGAAGTTCACCCGGCGCACGTACACGCGGTTCTTCGGATCGACCACGAAGGTCAGCGAGATCTCCTTGGTCTCGTTGTTCGGCGTCGGCACCGGATCGACGCTCGCGAACGCGTAACCGTCGACGCCGAGGCGCAGCTTCATCGCCTCCTGGGTCGCGGTGATCTGCCGCAGCGAATAGGTGTCGCCGGGCTTGAAGAAGATCATCCGACGCAGCTCCGACTCCGGCACCACCATGTTGCCGGCCATCTTGATCTCGGAGATCTTGAACACCTCGCCTTCATCGACGTTGACCGTGACGAAGATGTCGTCCTTCTCCGGCGCGATCGCCACCTGGGTGGACGTCACATGGAAGTTCGCGTAGCCGCGGTCCATGTAGTACGAGCGCAGCTTTTCCAGATCGCCCGACAGCGATTCGCGCGAGTAGCGATCGTCCTGCTTGTACCAGGACAGCCAGTTGGGCGTGTTCAGCTCGAATTCTTCGCGCAGCTCCTCGTCGCTGAACGCGTTGTTGCCGGCGATGTTGATCTGGCGGATGCGGGCGCGCTTGCCCTCGTTCACGTCGATGGTGAGCTTGACCTTGTTGCCGGGCACTTCCTCGACCTTGGTGTCGACGCGCACGGCGTACTTGCCGCGGGAGAAATATTGGTCGGTGAGGTACTGCTTGACCTCATCGAGCACCGACTGGTCGAAGGTCTTGCCGGTGGCCAGACCGACGTTGCGCAGCGACTTCTGCAGGTCCTCGGTCTTGATGTCCTTGTTGCCCTTGATCTCGAAGCTCTCGATCGAGGGACGCTCGAGCACCGCGACCACCAGCGTGCCGCCGTCGCGACGAATCTCGACGTCACGGAAGAACCCGGTGTTGTACATCGCGCGCAGCGCTTCCTGAACGCGCCGCTCGTCGATCTGGTCGCCGATGTTCACCGGCAGGTAGTTATAGACGGTGCCTTCGGAAATGCGCTGCAGGCCTTCGATACGGATATCGCCGACCGTGAAGCTCGACTGCGACGCCGCGACCTGTGCGACAGCTGCGCCCGGCCAAATGCTCGGGCCAGCGCCGGCCGCTGCGACCGCGAGTGTCGCGTGGATGATGGACTTCAACCGCATCAGCCCTATGCCCCTAGTTTCTCTTTGGAATACGCCGCCGCAATGCCGGCGTTAATTCAGATGTCGCACGATGTCGTTGTAGAAGGCCAGTGTCATCATCAGGATCAACATCGCGATGCCGATGCTGTGCCCGAGTTGCAGTGCACGTTCTGAGACCGGCCGGCCCTTCACCAGTTCCGCGAGCTGATACATGATCTGGCCGCCGTCCAGGATCGGAATCGGCAGCAGGTTCAGCACGCCCAGACTGATGCTGATCAGCGCCAGGATACCGAGGAAGTAGCGCCAGCCCTGCCGGATCGCGAAGCCCGCCGTCTCGGCGATGCTGATCGGTCCGGAGATCGCCTTCAGCGACACATTGCCGGTGACGATCCGGCCCATGATGCGCAACGTGAACACCGACGTGTCCCACGTCTTGGTGGCCGCGTGGCCGACCGCCGCGAACACGCCATACTTCTGCAGCGCCACCATGTCTTCGTAAGTGCGCCCCGTCTGGATCGGCTTGTTCTCCGGCACCACGCCGATCAATCCGATGCTCTTGCCGCCGGAGGTGCTCTCGCCGATGGTGAGCGGCACCGACAGGATCTCGCCGTGGCGACGGATCTCGAGGGTCACGTCGCGGCCGGGGTTGGGCTTGACCAGCGCCACCAGCTGACTGAAGTCGTCGACCGGCTGCTCGTCCAGCTTCAGGATTTCATCCCCCGGCTGCAAGCCGACCCGCGCGGCGGCGCTGTCGTCGATCACGCTCGCGACCACCGCGGGCACCTTGGGCTGCCAGATGTCGAAGCCCAGGCCCGGCAGCAGCGCCTCCGGCTGCGTCAGCTCGCGGCTGCGATTGCCAGCGTGCAGCGTCAGCTCCCGTTCGCCGCCGTCCACACCACGCACGCGCAGGTGAATCGTGCCGTCGTCGGTGAGATCGTCGATGATGCCGAGCGTGGCCTGTTCCCAGGTATCGGTGGGGCGGCCGTCGACGGCGATGATGTGATCTTCGTAGCGCAGGCCCGCCTGCGCGGCGATCGAATTCGGCGTCACCTCGCCGACGATGGAGCGCGGCGCCGGGACGCCGGCGATGAACAGAATCCAGTACAAGAACACCGCGAGAATCAGGTTGAACATCGGACCGGCGAGCAGCACGGCGATGCGCTTCCACACCGGCTGGCGCGTGAACGCGCGGTGCACGTCCTGCGGCGGCACGTCGCCCTCGCGCTCATCGAGCAATTTCACATAGCCGCCGAGCGGAATGGGCGCGATCACGTATTCGACCTGGTCGCGGTCGCGACCGACCCGGCGCCACAGCGGCTTGCCGAAACCGATGGAGAAACGCAGCACCTTGATGCCGAGCCGGCGCGCCACCCAGTAGTGCCCGAACTCGTGCACCGAGACCAGGATGCCGATGGCGATGATGAATCCGATGGCGGAGATCAGCCATTCCAGCGGATTGCTCGGTGTAATCATGCACACACTCCCGCGGCCGCCGTGAGGGCCGCTTGCGCCTCGCGACGCGCCCAGTCATCCGCGCTCAGCACGTCATCGAGCGAGCCGGCCGGCGACGTACGGTGACGCGCCAGCACGCGCTCGATCACTTCCGGAATCTCCAGGAATGACAGCCGGCGCTGTAAAAAAGCTTCGACAGCGATTTCATTCGCGGCGTTCAATACCGCCGGTGCGGTACCGCCCGCCTCCGCCGCCGCACGCGCCAGCCGCAGGCATGGGAATCGGGTCGCGTCGGGCGCTTCGAAATCCAGCCGCGCGGCCCGCAGAATATCGAGCGATTCTACACCCGAGGCAATGCGTTCCGGCCAGCCGAGCACGTGAGCGATCGGCGTGCGCATGTCGGGATTGCCCAACTGCGCCAGCATCGAGCCGTCGACGTACTCGACCAGCGAATGCACGATGCTCTGCGGATGCACCACCACCTCGACCTGCGCCGGGGGCAACGCAAACAGCAGACAAGCCTCGATCAGTTCCAGTCCCTTGTTCATCAAAGTGGCCGAATCCACCGAGATCTTGCGCCCCATCACCCAACGCGGGTGCTTGCAAGCCTGTTCAGGCGTGACCGCCACCAGCGCACTCGGAGGGGTCCGCAGGAAAGGTCCGCCGGAGGCCGTCAGCAGCACCCGCCGGACATCGCTCCGGGTCACGCCGGCCTGGGTCGCGCCCGGCCCGCTCATGCACTGGAACACGGCGTTGTGCTCGCTATCGACGGGCAACAATGTCGCGCCGCCCTCACGCACTGCCTGCATGAACAATGGGCCGGACATCACCAGCGCTTCCTTGTTCGCCAGCATGATCCGCTTGCCCGCACGCGCGGCGGCCAGGCTGGAACGCAGGCCAGCGGCGCCTACGATCGCGGCCATCACTGCGTCGACCTGCTCGTGAGCAGCAACCTCGCTGAGTGCGGCTTCACCTACCAATACGCGCGTGGTGCAACCGGCGGCAATGAGTTCTGAGCTGAATTTCGCGGCAGCGACCGGGTCGACCACCACCGCAAATCGAGGACGATGCGCGAGGCACTGCTCACGCAGCCGGGCGATATTGTTGTGCGCCGTGAGCGCGAAAACGTCGAAACGATCGGGATGACGCGCCAGCACGTCGAGCGTGCTCAGGCCGATGCTCCCGGTGGAGCCCAGTACAGCAACCCGCATGCGCTCACTCATCGCAGCAGCCCCAGCCGCTCCAGACCGATCAGGAACACCGGCGCGGCGGCAGTCACGCTGTCGACGCGGTCGAGCACGCCGCCATGACCGGGCAGCAGATTGCCGCTGTCCTTCAGGCCGGCGTGGCGCTTGAACATGCTCTCGGTCAGGTCGCCGATCACCGAGGCGACCGCGACCAGCACGCACAACGCCATGAAAGGCACGGTGTCCATGCTGAACCACCACACGCCGAACGCGGCCATCAGCGCCGCGGCTACCAGGCCTCCGCCTACCCCTTCCCAGGTTTTGCCTGGGCTGACCCGCGGCGCCAGCTTGTGTCGCCCGAGGGCCCGACCTGCGAAATATGCGCCTATATCGGCGGCCACCACCAGCAGCAAAAGGAACAACATCAATTGCGGTCCCTGCGCATGCAGCCGGACCAGCGCCAGCCACACCGGCACCAGAGCAAACAAGCCGGCCACGGCGGCGGTGGCACGGTTCACGCTGGCCGGCGCCAGCAGGATCCACAGCAGCGCCAGGACCCACCACGCGAGCGACGCATACAGCAACAGGTTCGATTCGAAACTATCGACTCCCAGATGCCAGGCGAGCACCACACACGCCGCAATGAATGCGACGTAGCCCAGCCGCGTCGCATGATGGGTAAAGCCCGGAAACGCCGACCACTCCCAGGCGCCCGCCGCCACCAGCAGCGCCAGGATGGCCGCGGTGATCGGGTGAGGAACCCAGAGAATCACCAGGAGGACGAAGGGAGCCAGGACCAGCGCCGTAATCACCCGCTGGCGAAGCATCAGCGCGCCCCTGCCTGGCCCGGAGTCAGGCCGAAACGACGCTGGCGGCGCGAAAAATGCTCGATGGCCGCGTCCAGCTCGCGGACTCCGAAGTCCGGCCAGAGCGCATCGCAGAAGTACAGCTCGGTGTAGGCCAGATTCCACAGCAGGAAATTGCTGATGCGCTGTTCGCCACCGGTGCGAATGAGCAGATCGGGATCGGGCAGCCCGGCCAGCGCCAGATGCTCCTGAACGGTCGCCTCGTCGATCGCGTCGCTCTGCAGCTCGCCGGCAGCACAGCGGCGCGCAAGCTCCCGGGAGGCATTCGCAATGTCCCAGCGGCCGCCGTAAGCGACCGCGATCACCAGAGCCATGCCCTGGTTGTTGGCGGTCAGCTGCATGGCCCCTTCCATCCGTTCGCGCAGCGCCGAGGACAGTTGCGACAGATTGCCGATGAAACGCAGGCGCAGCCCGTTGTTGTGCAGGCTCTCGATTTCCTGATCGAGCGCCTCGAGGAAGCGGTTCATCAGCATCGAGACTTCTTCGCGCGGGCGCTGCCAGTTCTCGCTGGAGAACGCGAACAGGGTGAGCGCTTCGATACCGCGCTCGGCGCAGGCAGCGACGATCTGCTTGACCGTGCGCACGCCCATGCCATGACCCGCCGAGCGCGGCAGCGCGCGAGCGGCGGCCCATCGGCCATTGCCATCCATGATGACCGCGATGTGCCGCGGCCTGCCGCCGGAGGTTGGTTTCTTCACGAGCTGCTTCGGCTCAGATCTGCATCAGCTCTTTTTCTTTTTCCTGCAGCACCTGCTCGATATCGGCAATGTGCTTGTCGGTGAGCTTCTGCACTTCTTCCTGGGCGCGACGCTCGTCGTCCTGCGACAGCAGCTTTTCCTTGAGCATGTCCTTGATCTCGTTGTTCACGTCGCGGCGGACGTTACGAACCGCGACGCGTGCGTTCTCGGCTTCGTGACGCACGACCTTGGTGAGATCGCGACGGCGCTCTTCGGTGAGCGGCGGCATCGGCACGCGAATCACCGTGCCGGCGGTGTTCGGATTCAGGCCGAGGTCGGACTTCATGATGGCCTTCTCGATCACCTGCACCATGGTCTTTTCCCACGGCGTCACGGTGATGGTGCGCGCATCTTCCAATGCCACGTTGGCCACCTGGTTGAGCGGCACTTCATTGCCGTAGTACTCGACACGGATGTGCTCGAGCAGGCTCGGATGGGCGCGGCCGGTGCGCAGCCGCTTCAGCTCGTTGCGAAACGCGACCACGCATTTCTGCATGCGCTCGACGGCGTCTTTTTTTACGTCTTCCAGCATGTGAGTTCTCCAGACTACCCGTTGGTGACCAACGTGCCGACGTCTTCGCCGCGCACGATGCGCAACAGCTCGCCGGGGGTGTTCAAATCGAATACGCGCAGCGGCAGGTTGTTGTCGCGGCACATGACGATGGCGGTGGCGTCCATCACGTTCAATCGATCCATCAGCACCTTGTCGAAGGTGAGCCGCGCATAGCGCGTGGCGTTCGGATTCTTCATCGGATCGTCGGAATAGATGCCGTTGACCTTGGTGGCCTTGAGCAGCAGGTCCGCTTCGATCTCGATGGCCCGCAGCGAGGCCGCCGTGTCGGTCGTGAAGAATGGATTGCCGGTGCCGGCGGCGAGGATGCAGACGCGCCCTTTCTCCAGATGGCGTACTGCACGGCGTCGGATGTATTCCTCGCAGACTTCGTTGATGCGGATCGCCGACATCACGCGCGCGTGCATGCCGAGCGCCTCGACCGCATCCTGCATGGCAAGCGAGTTCATCACCGTCGCCAGCATGCCCATGTGGTCGCCGGTGACGCGGTCCATGCCGGCGCGCGCCAGGCCGGCACCCCGGAAAATGTTGCCGCCGCCGATCACCACCGCCACCTGCATGCCGAGGCTCATCACCTCGCGGATTTCCATCGCCACGCGCTTGAGCATCTTGGGGTCGATGCCGTAGTCCTCATCGCCCATCAGCGCCTCGCCGGAGAGCTTCAGGAGGATGCGGCGTAGGCCGTTCGGGGCGGAAGTGGCGGGAGTGGCTGCCATGAAAACCCTGGTGTTCAGATAAAACTATCCACCATTATAAAGAACCCCGCCGAAGCGGGGTTCAAATCGTAATGCGGAGCGATCCGGGGGGTCACGCCTTCTTGGCGCTCTCCACCTGCTTGCGCACTTCCTCGGCGAAATCCTCCTGCTTCTTCTCGATGCCGGCGCCGACTTCGTAACGCACGATGGACAGCACTTCGCCGCCCGCCTTCTTCAGGTACTGCTCGACCGTCTGCTTGTCGTCCTTGACGAACGGCTGGCCCAGCAGCGTGATCTCGTTCAGCCACTTGCGGACCTTGCCTTCGACGATCTTCTCCAGCAGCTCGCGCGGCTTGCCGGCATTCTTCGGGTCCTGCGCGGCCTGCTCGACGAACACGCCCTTTTCCCGGGCGACTTCCTCGGCCGGCACTTCGGCGGCCGTGACGCGCGCCGGGTTGATGGCGGCCACGTGCATTGCGAGGTCCTTGGCGACCGCATCGTCACCGGACTTCATCACGACCAGCGCACCGATGCGCGTGCCGTGCAGGTAGGCACCGACCACCGCCGGAGCCTCCACGATCTGGAAGCGGCGCACGCTGATGTTCTCGCCGATCTTGGCGATCAGCGCACGGCGGGTCTGTTCGATCGACTGGCCGTCCGGGAGCGCCAGCTCGGCGAGCGCGGCCACATCGGCCGGACGCTGCTCGAGGGCGACTTTGACCACCGCGCTGGCGAAGTTCTGGAAGTCCTTCTCGCGCGCGACGAAGTCCGTCTCGCAGTTCACTTCGGCGATCGCGGCGCGCTTGCCGTCGGCCGAGCGCTCCAGAACGATCACGCCTTCGGCGGCGACCCGCGAGGCCTTCTTGTCGGCCTTGGCCAGACCGGCCTTGCGCATCGCTTCCGCGGCGGCGTCCAAGTCGCCATTGGCTTCGACCAGCGCCTTCTTGCACTCCATCATGCCTGCGCCAGTTCTCTCGCGCAGGATCTTTACTGCTTCAGCTGTAACTGCCATGGATCAATCACTCCGTCGGCGTGCCGCCGGCAGCCGGGGTCGCGCCACCGGTGGTCGGCTTACGCTTGGCCAGCGCCGCCTGGCGACGGGCCATGAACTCTTCGGGGGACACGTCGCCTTCGACGTCATCGACTTCGGCGGCAACCACTTCCTCGACCTGCCCTTCAGCCATCTTCTCCGGGGCGCGACGGCGCGTCGGGGCCTTCTTCTTCACCGTGGCCGGCTTGCGGTCACGACGCGGAGCGGGCGCACCCGCCGCCGCCTTCGGCTTCGGCTTGCCTTCCTCGTCCAGCTCGACGAATTCGTCTTCGCCCGCCGGCACTTCGGGCTGCGCCGAACGGCCGTCGAGCACTGCATCCGCAATGCCTTCGGCGTACAGCTGGATGGCGCGCATGGCGTCGTCGTTGCCCGGCACCACGTAGTCCACGTCATCCGGGGTGCAGTTGGTGTCGACGATGGCGACCACCGGGATGCCCAGCTTCTTCGCCTCGTGAATGGCAATTTTTTCGTGACCCACGTCGATCACGAACAGCACGTCCGGCAGCGACTCCATCTCCTTGATGCCGCCCAGGCTGCGCTCCAGCTTCTCGCGCTCGCGACGCAGGCCCTGGGCCTCGCGCTTGCTGTGCTGTTCGAGCGTGCCGTTGGTCGCCATCTCATCGAGGTTGGTCAAACGCTTGATGGAGCCACGCACGGTCTTGAAATTGGTGAGCATGCCACCCAACCAGCGGTGGCTGACGTAAGGCATGCCGGCGCGCTGCGCCGCTGCTCTCACTGCCTCGCGGGCGGAACGCTTGGTGCCGACGAACAGCACGCGACCGCCGTCCGCCACGACCTGGCGGATGAAGCCCGCTGCTTCCTGGTACATGGGCAGCGTCTTTTCGAGGTTGATGATGTGAATTCGATTACGCTCGCCGAAGATATAAGGAGCCATCTTCGGGTTCCAGAAGCGGGTTTGGTGTCCGAAATGAACGCCCGCTTCCAGCATCTGTCGCATGGACACGCTGGTCATGATCGCAAACTCCTAGGGGTTGAGCCTCCATCTGCCCCAGGTGACGACCCATAGATCAACTACAGGCACCCCGTCACATGTGTCGGTCAGATGTGAGAATTCAGGTTTAAGACAGAGATTCGTTGCCAAAAAAACGCGCGCTTTATACCATAAACTCCATGATCGTTCACAACTTTTTCCTGTTGGCCGTAACCCCATGATGCGTGGGCTGTTGCAGTCTCTGAATCGTAAAGTCGCCGGCGTCGAAGAAAGCGCGGCCTCCCTGACTTCCGCCCCCCACGCCATGCAGGTGACGATCAAAACCCCGGCCGAACAGGAACAGATGCGCGTCGCTGGCCGCCTGGCCGCGGACGTGCTCGACATGATCGGCCCGTACGTCGTGCCCGGCGTGACCACCGAGGAGCTGAATGCCCGCTGCCACGACTACATCGTCAATGTGCAGAAGGCGATCCCGGCTCCGCTGAATTACCGTGGTTTCCCGAAGTCGATCTGCACTTCGGTGAATCATGTGGTGTGCCACGGCATCCCGAGCCCGGACAAGCGCCTCAAACAGGGCGACATCATCAATCTGGACATCACCGTCATCAAGGACGGCTGGCACGGCGACACCAGCCGCATGTTCGCCGTCGGCAAGATCGCCCCGGCCGCCCAGCGGCTCATCGATATCACGCACGAGGCGATGTGGATCGGCATCCGCCAGATCCGCCCCGGCGCCCGCCTGGGCGATCTTGGTGCGGCGATCCAGGCGTTCGTCGAGCCTCAGCATCTGTCGATCGTGCGCGAGTATTGCGGACACGGCATCGGCCGGATCTTCCACGAGGATCCCCAGGTGCTGCACTATGGAGAGCGTGGCCGCGGCGTGGAGCTGGTGCCCGGCATGACCTTCACGGTCGAGCCCATGGTGAATGCCGGCAAGCGCCACGTGCGGCTGCTGCCCGATGGCTGGACCGTCATCACCAAGGATCACTCCTTGAGCGCGCAATGGGAACACACGGTCCTGGTGACTGACACCGGCTACGAAGTGCTGACGCTCGGTGCCGCCCAGCGCTAAAGGCGCCCGGCACTGAGTATCATTGCGCCCTTCTCTGGTTGTTAGCCGGTCCCAATGCCTGTCGTCACGCCCGATGACCTGGAAGAGCTCGCCTCCGCCAAGCCGGCGAGCGACCCGCTGTGGGACTACCTGGCAGCCATGCAGCCGCAGCTGGCCGCGCACCCGCAGGATATCGCCACCTTTCGCAATGCCCTGACCGAGGGCGACAACCGCCTCAAGCAGCGTTTCCTCGACGACGAGCCGGTCGAGCGCCTGGTGCGTGACCGTGCGCGCCTGGTCGATGCTTTGTTGAAAACCGCGTGGTCGAAGCACATCGGCGAGCACGTTCGCGACGTTGCCTTGATCGCGGTCGGCGGCTACGGCCGCGGCGAGCTGAACCTCTGCTCCGACATCGACATCATGATCCTGCTGCCCAAGAGCGAATCGGCTCCGTGGCAGGGCTCGCTGGAGAAATTCCTCACTTTCATGTGGGACATCGGCCTCGAAGTGGGCCACAGCGTGCGCACCATCGACGACTGCCAGCGCGAAAGCGCCGCCGATGTCAGCGTCGCAACGACCCTGATCGAAGCTCGCCTGCTGCAAGGTCCCGAGCTGTTGTTCGAAGCCATGCGCCGCGCGCTCGCGCCCGAGCGTGTGTGGCCAACGCGCGATTTCTTCGAAGCCAAGGTCAACGAACAGACCGCGCGTCATCACCGCTACTACGACACCGCGTACAACCTCGAGCCGAATGTGAAATCGAGCCCGGGCGGCCTGCGCGACATTCAGACCATCGGCTGGGTCGCCAAGCGTCACTTCGGCGCCGAGTCCCTCGACGAGCTGGTCGATCACGGCTTTCTCACCCGCAGCGAGCTGCGCAAGCTGAAAACCGCGCAGGCGTTTTTGTGGAAGGTGCGCTTCGCGTTGCACGTGCTGACCTCGCGCCGCGAAGACCGCTTGCTGTTCGATCACCAGATCCGGCTCGCGAAAATGTTCGGCTACGAAGACGCGACCTACACGCTCGCGGTCGAACAGTTCATGCAGCGCTACTACCGCACGGCCATGGACGTGAGCCTGCTGAACGAAATGCTGTTGCAGCTGTTCCGCGAGGCGATCCTCACCAATCCGAACGTGCCGCCGGTGCCGGTGAACGCGCGCTTCCAGATTCGGAACGACTTCCTCGAAGTCACCAGCGACGACGTGTTCGACCGCTATCCGTCGGCCATGCTGGAGCTGTTCGTCATCATCGAGCAGAACTCCGAGAAGATCCGCGGCGTGCGCGCCGAAACCATCCGTCAGCTCACGCGCCATCTGTGGCTGATCGACGAAGAGTTCCGTCAGCATCCGCGCAATCATCGCTTGTTCTTCGAGATCCTGAGCGCGCCGGTCGGCGTCACGCACGAGCTGCGGCGCATGAACCTGTACGGCGTGCTCGGCCGTTACATCCCCGCGTTCGGCCGCATCGTCGGCCGCATGCAATACGATCTGTTTCATGCGTACACGGTCGACGCGCATACGCTGTTCGTGGTCAGCAATCTGCGTCGCCTGGCGATGCCGAAGTACGATCATGAATTCCCGGCCCTGTCGCGCATCATGCAGTCGCTGCCGAAGCCGGAGCTGGCGTACCTGGCCGCCATCTTCCACGACATCGCCAAGGGCCGCGGCGGCGATCATTCCGAGCTCGGCTCCGTCGATGCGGAAGCCTTCTGCCTGGAGCAGGGATTGTCGCGTTACGACGCGCGCCTGGTCGCATGGCTGGTGCGCAATCACCTGGTGCTGTCGGTCACCGCGCAGAAGAAAGACATCTCCGATCCGAAGGTCATCAACGAATTCGCCAAGCACGTCGGCGACCAGACCCATCTGGACTATCTGTACGTGCTGACGGTCGCGGACGTCCGCGGCACCAATCCAAAGCTCTGGAACAACTGGAAGCAGTCGTTGTTCGCCGAGTTCTACGAGCGCACGCGCCAGGCGTTGCGCCGTGGCCTGGAAAGCCCGCTCGACAAGGACGAGTTGATCGCCGAGACCCAGTCGCGAGCCAAAGAGCTCACGACGCGGGTTGGAGTCGGCGAGATCCTGCGGCAGTCCGTGTGGCAGCGCTTCACCGTCGATTACTTCCTGCGCCACACGCCGGAGGAAATCGCCTGGCATACCAAGATGCTGTCGGACCGCGACGCCGGCGATCACGGCTCGCTCGTGTCCGTACAGCAACTCTCCGGCCGCGGCGGCACCGGCATCACCACCTACACGCCGCAAACTCAGCACAGCTTCGCCCGCACTACTGCCCTGCTCGACCAGCTCGGCTTGAACATCGTCGACGCCCGCATCACGCCCACTGCCGATGGCTTCAGCCTCGACGTGTATCACGTGCTGGAAGACACCGGCGCCGAGATCACCGATCCGGCCCGCATTCGTGACATCGAACAACAGCTCTCGCATGCGCTGGCGAAGCCCGACAACGTCGCGGTGACCGTCACGCGTCGCGCGCCGAGACAAGTGCGCATGTTCACGACCGCCACGCAGGTGACGTTCAGCGAAGACCCGGTGAACGGCCGCACCATCGTCGAGATCATCGCCGGCGACCGCCCTGGCCTGCTGTCGCAGGTCGCCAAGGTGTTCATGGGCGAACAGGTGAAGATCTATACCTCGAAGATCATGACCGTCGGCGAGCGCGCCGAGGACGTGTTCTACGTCACCGACGCCGCTGGCGGCCCGCTCAGCGCGGCAGCCCGGCAGCAGATGGCGCAACGAATCACTGAAACACTCGACCGTCGCGTATGAATCCCGCTCTGAACAAGCTGCAGCCGTATCCCTTCGAACGGCTGCGGACGCTGCTGGCCGGCGCCACGCCCCCCGCCGAGTTGTCCTGGATCGCCATGTATATCGGCGAGCCGAGACATCCGGCCCCACCGTTCGTGATCGAGGCGCTCACTCACAACATGGAAGGTCTCGGGAGTTATCCGCTCACCGCCGGCATCCCCAAGCTGCGCGAGTCCATTGCGAACTGGTTGACCCGGCGCTTCAAGCTACCCGCCGGATCGATGTCGCCCGAGACCATGGTGCTGCCGGTGAATGGCACGCGCGAAGCCCTGTTCGCCTTCGTGCAGGCGATGGTCGATCCCGGCCGGCAACCGCTGCTGGTGATGCCGAACCCGTTCTATCAGATCTATGAAGGCGCGGCGTTGCTCGCGGGGGCCGAGCCGTACTTCATGCCGAACGACGCCGCAAACTCGGCCTTGCCAGATCTGGACAGCGTGCCCGCCGAGGTCTGGAAACGCTGCCAGATCCTGTTCCTGTGCTCGCCCAGCAATCCCACGGGCGCCGTCGCCAGCATCGAATATCTGCAGCACGCGCTGCGCCTGGCCGAGAAGTACGACTTCATCGTCGCTTCCGACGAGTGCTACAGCGAAATCTATTTCGACGAGACCCGGCCGCCGCCGGGCCTGTTGCAAGCCGCTGCCGCCGCCGGCAACACGTCCTACCAGCGCTGCGTCGTATTTCACAGCTTGTCGAAGCGCTCCAGCGTGCCCGGCTTGCGCTCGGGCTTCGTGGCCGGCGATGCGCGGCTGATCAAGCCGTTCCTGCTGTATCGCACCTATCACGGCTCGGCCATGCCGCCGCCCGCGCAGATCGCCAGCATCGCGGCCTGGGATGACGAGGCGCACGTACTCGAGAATCGCAACCTGTATCGTCAGAAGTTCGCCGCGGTGGTGCCCATCCTGCGTGAGGTGATGCCGGTCGACATGCCGGAGGCGGCGTTCTATCTGTGGCCCAAGGTCGACAACGACGAGCGCTTCACGCGCGAACTGTTCGAGCAGCAGCACATCACACTGCTGCCGGGCAGCTACATCGCACGCCCCATGCCGGACGGCAGCAATCCCGGGCGCGATCGCGTGCGCATCTCGCTGGTCGCCAAGGTGCCCGAGTGCATCGAAGCGGCAGCGCGAATTCGCGACTTCGTCAAGAATCGGAAATGAGAGGGCCGAACACTAACTTTAGTCAGTAAGACTGGAGTTTTTTCCGCTAAACTGCGGCCCATGACCGAGCTAGCCAACATCATCAACGACGCCTTCGAGCGTCGCTCCGAATTCAATCCCAAGAACGCTCCCACCGACGTGCGGGGTGCCGTCGAACAGGCATTGACCCTGCTCGATACCGGCAAGGCGCGCGTCGCCGAGAAACGCGACGGCAAGTGGGTCGTGAATCAGTGGCTGAAAAAGGCGGTGCTGCTGTCGTTCCGGCTTTATGACAACCGCCCGATGGAAGCGGGCTTCACCCAGTTCTTCGACAAGGTGCCGCTGAAGTACTCGGATTATGACGAAGCGCGCTTCCGTGCCGAAGGCGTACGCGTCGTGCCCCACGCCATCGTCCGTCGTGGCGCGTTCGTATCGCCGAATTCGATCCTGATGCCCTCCTACGTGAACGTCGGCGCGTTCGTCGGCGAAGGCACGATGGTGGACACCTGGGCAACGGTCGGTTCGTGCGCGCAGGT
>NZ_CALFXI010000078.1 GCF_937958065.1 uncultured Steroidobacter sp. | reverse complement strand
GTCCCCGTCCAACGGCACGGAGCCACGTGCTCCGGTTGGATTGAGGGGAAGTCGAATGAGTCGGATTGAATCACAGTCTCTGCACGTCGCCATCAAACAGGTGCTGCGAAACGCGACTCGTACAGCACCGCGATCTACTGCAAGCGCAGTTGCACTACTCGCGCTTTCTGCTGCCGCCCTGTCGCCGCACGCAAGAGCGGCTGACTACTCTGCCGCAAACGAAACGGAGCTTCGCGAAGCGATCGATGAGGCCAATGCCCACCCGGATGCGAGCTCGACGATCACGCTGACGGGCGATATCACGTTTGCGACCACCACTGCGTTTCCGGCGCTGACCAAAACGATCACGCTTAATACCAATGGCTTCAGCCTCAACGGTCAAAGCGGAATCAACCCCGGCGGCGGATTCACGTTATCCGGCGGTACGCTGACGGTGATCGGCGGTGGTGAGCTACGCGGGGGCGACTCCGCCACTGTCAGCAACCCGAGCGGCGGCGGGGTGGGCGCGAGCGTGATCAGCATGGCAAATGGTTCCGTCTCGAACGCCGCGACAATCACCGCCGGCAGAGGCGCGGACAATACCAATGGTCCAGCAGGATCCGGTGGTATCGGTGTGTCCATCACGAACGGATCGCTGACGAATACCGGATCGATCACGGGCGGCACTGGGGGGGACAGACTCGGCGGCGCGGGGGCTGGTGGTGGAACGGGCGCCTTCGGTGTATCGGTCGTCGATGGGTCGCTGACCAACAACGGGACGATCACAGGCGGCACGGGCGGCGGCGGTTTGGTGTTTGGTGCGGGCGGTGCTGGCGCCTGGCTATCCGGTGGAAGTCATGTCAACAACGGCATCATCCGTGGCGGCCCGGCAGGAGGCGGGACCAATGCCAGCGGCCCGGGCGTGGCGCTGATGAACGGAGCCAGCCTCACGAACGGTGCAAGCGGGCTGATCGAAGGTGCGGGGCTTACAACCTTTGCCAACGGAGTGGTGCTCAACGCGGGTACCACACTGATCAACCATGGCACCGTGCACGGGACAGTAAACCTGAACGTTGCGGGATCGGCGACGGTCAACAACACGGGCACCGTGGAGGGACTTCCTAGCCAGGCGGCTGTCGTCAGCACCCAATTCCAGGCCGCCAGCCTTACTGTCGTCAATAGCGGCACTCTACGCCCAGGCGCGGGGCAGCCCAATGCGATTACTTTCAGTACGCACAACAATGCAGTCAGCATTCTGGAGCTGCAGCCCGGATCGGTGATCGAAGGCAACGTCGTGGCCGGCTCCACGAACGCAAACGATACCTTCCGGCTCGGCGGCGACGGCGAAGACACGTTCGACGTCTCCGGACTCGCCACGAAATACCAGGGCTTCGCGAGGTTCGAGAAAACCGGCACGAGTTTCTGGACTCTGACGGGCACGGGCTCGGGCGGCCCGGGCGGCAGTGCCGCGATCTCCTGGTGGCTACTTGATGGCACGATCTCGGCATCGAGCGCCACGCAATTGGGTCCCAGCCTCAATTTCTCCAACGGCGCGACCCTGCAAAACACCGCCGCCTTCTCGTACGCACGTCCCATCTCACTCCAGGCTGGCGGCGGCGTTATCGACACTCAGGCCGATCTCACAATTACCGCCCAAGTGGGGGGGACGGGCAGCTTCACCAAGCGAGGTGCGGCCAGCCTGATCCTGACCAGTAACTTCATCACGTTCAACGGCGGGGCCACGATTGCCGAGGGCACGCTGCAACTGGGCAACGGTGGCACGAGCGGAGGGTTCTTCGTCGGCACGTTCGGCGTCACGAACAACAGTGCGCTTGCCTTCAACCGCAGCAACGCACTCACTGTCGGCAATCTGATTTCCGGTACCGGAAGCGTGATCCAGCGCGGCACCGGCACGACGACGCTGACCGGGAACAACACCTATACCGGCGAGACGCGCGTCGACAGCGGCATTCTACGCATCAACGGCGATCAGTCCGCCGCGACCGGCCTCGTCACCGTCGCGAACGGCGCAACGCTGGGCGGCAGCGGCATCATTGGCGGGGCTGTCACCGTTGCCGATGGCGGCCATATCGCGCCGGGCAACAGCCCCGGCACGCTGACGATGGGCTCGCTCACTCTTAGCGGCGGCTCCGTTCTCGATTTCGAGCTCGGCGAAGCGAATGCGATCGCCGGCACGTACAACGATCTGATCAACGTCAACGGCGATCTCACGCTCGATGGCACGCTGAATGTTGCTCTCTCGGCCGGCGGCACGTATGGGGCTGGCATTTATCGCCTCATCAACTACACCGGCACGCTGACGGACAATGGGTTGGAGCTCGGGTTGATGCCGGCGAGCTCCGCCAACTACGTGCAGACCTCGGTTGCCAACCAAGTAAACCTGATCAACACGCAGGGGCTGGTGCTGAACTACTGGGACGGCGCTGACCACGCGCGCAACGATGGGGAGATCGGCGGCGGCAGCGGTCTCTGGCAAGCCGGCGGCAACGATAACTGGACGACGGCTGATGCGACGATCAACGCCGATTATCAGGACGGCGCGATGGTTATCTTCGGCGGCACTGGCGGCACCGTCACGGTCGATGACAGCCTCGGTGCGATCAGTGTCTCCGGAATGCAGTTCGCAAGTGATGACTATCGCGTCGAAGGCGATGCGATCGCGCTCGGCGCCGGCGCGAACACCGTGCGCGTCGGCGATGGCACCGACGCGGGTGCAGGCTTCACAGCCATCATCGCGAGTGCGCTCACGGGCAGCGGCATGCTGGACAAAACCGACTTGGGCACTTTGGTGTTGACGGGTGCTAACGACTACACCGGCGGAACCACGATCTCCAGCGGCACATTGCAGGTGGGCGATGGCGGCACGTCCGGCAGCCTCACCGGCGATATCACAAACAACGCCACGCTGGCGTTCAATCGGTCCGATGCGCTCACATTCGACGGCGTGATCACCGGTACCGGCGTCACGCGCCAGCTGGGCAGCGGCACAACAGTGCTCACAGGTGCTGGCTCAACAGTGAGCGCACTGGATATTCGGCATGGCTCGCTGGAGGTGACGAGCGGCGCGAGCCTGTCGTCGAACGCGACGACGATTGCCGCCGGCGCGACGCTGCGTAATGCGGGTACGTTTGAAGGTACAGCGGGCGATGACACGCTCACGCTGGGCGGTACATTGATCGGTGCGGTGAGCTTGCTCGATGGCAATGATCAGGTGCACATCGCGACGGGAGCGGATTTCTCCCAAGCCTCCTTCGACGGCGGCGCGGGCACCGATACTGTGGAGCTCACGACCAATGATGCTGCGACCCTATCAGCGGCAACCTTCAGCGGCTTCGAGAGCCTGGTGAAACGTGGGGGCGGCGCGCTGACGCTGGAAGGGGCCCTGGATGGCTTCTCCGAGAACGTCACGATCGCGGCCGGAAGCGTGAATCTGCGGGCCGCCGCGGTGCAAACAAACGAGTTCCGCATCGAGTCCGGAACCACACTCACTGGCGTGGGCTCGTTCAGCGGCAACTTATATAGCGCAGGCATGGTTTCGCCGGGTAACAGTCCTGGCGTCATCCATGTCGCTGGTAACTACGCGCAAGATGCCGGCGGCGTGCTGATCTCAGAGATCCTGCCGACCGGCACAGATCTGCTGGATGTTGCAGGCACGGCGACTCTCGCCGGTACTCATCGGGTCAACGTGGAGTATGGCCTGTATCTCGATGGCACCACTCAGACGTTGCTGCAGGCGGGCGGCGGCATCACGGGCGATTTCGATTCCATCGAAATGAACACCAGCGCCTTGATGAGCGCGGAACGTGAGCTGAGCGCGAATGCGTTGACCGTGAGTTTTGCGCGTCAGCCCTTTACATCCATCGCTGACCCAAACAGCGGGCGCGGACGGTTTGCTGCATGGCTGGAAGAACAGATCAGCGCTGGCGCCTCGACACCGGCGATGACCGACTACATCAATTCGTTGTTGCAACAGCCGACAGCTGAGGGCGTGCAGGCGCTGCTCGGCGAGCGCGGCGAACCGGTGAGTGCGGCCAGTCAGAACAGCGTCTCGATTCTGGGAGCGGGCTTTGCACGCACGGTCTTCGATCGCTTCACGCTGACTGAGTCCGTGCAATGCGGTCAGGCGGAGCAAGGGTCGAGTGACGCACTCAACTGCTTCTGGGGCCACGGGCTGCGGCAGTGGGGCCAGACGGGCGGCGGCTCGCGTTTCGACTGGACCAGCGATGGCGCACAGTTCGGCGTCGATCGCAGCCTCTGGGCGCATTGGACCTTGGGCGCCACGTTCAGTTACGCCGACACGGGCATTCGCGATCTGGCCGGCGGCCGCAACGAAGTACGTTCGAAGATGGGCGGCTTGTACGCAAGCTACGAGCCCGGACGGTTGAGCTTGGGCATGACCGCGTTCTACAGCGGTAATGAGAACTCGACCCGGCGCAACGTGATGGTTGGCGCGACTCGACAACAAGCGCGTGCCGACTTCGACAGTGACAGTTATGGCCTGGGTGTCCGCCTGAGCTATCGATTGACCGATGAAGCAGGCCCGATGGTTCGTCCGTTTGTCGAAGCCTTCTATGATCACATCGAGGCGACGAACTTCAGAGAACGAAACGCGGGCGATGGCAGTCTCGCGGGGCGTGTGCACGCTCGCGACGGCTTGCGCGGCACTCTCGGATTGCAATTGGCCGAGACTTTCGACGGCTATGGCCAGGTGTTCCGCCCGTCGCTGAGCCTCGGAGTGACGCATCAGTTCGAAGATGCGCGCTCGACGCTCGACTTGCAGCCGTTCAGTGGAACGTCTTCGTTCCGCACTCATGGTCCGGCGCTCGATCGTACAGCCTACATCGCGCGGGCCTCGCTCAACGTTTCACTCGGCGCGAACGCTTCGATCGCGGTGGGCTATGGCGGTGAGATTGCCGAGGACTACACGCAGCACGAGGGCAACCTGAGCTTCCGTGTAGCATGGTAGCGCGAAGGGAAAACGAGCAAGCAGATTCGTTGTAGCGGGCACCCGTATCGATCAGCATGACTAGCGCATCATGAATTTGGTACTGCCATTCACCACTGCCTGCGGCGTGTGGTTTGCGGGTCGCCAGCTTCTCGACTAGCGCATCTTCCTCGTCCGGTGTGACGTGCTCGGTCTCCTGCTTTGGCTGCTTGAGGTTCGTGTGCCCAAGGTCTGGGATGTTGTAGACCTTGCGGTTCGTCTGGTTCCATGCGCCGCTGAAGTACAACATCTGCGTTCGTATAGTTGACCGAGCGGTGCCGCTTGCAAGTCGGTACTGAATGAACTTAGCGAGGTACGCCTGCTCGAATTCGTGAATCTTGGCTTACCACTGAGCTTCCATTTTCTCGTCGGCTCGCTTGTCGGACGTCCTGATCATCTGCGGCTTTGCCGGGTGGCGCGCCGCTACTCCGGCCAGGCCCGGTCCAAGGCATTCGCCTTGATCGCGTCCTCCAATTTCGGGAAAGTAGGTTTGAACCCGAGGTCTTCTCGGATTCGACGTCCATCGAGTAGCGCGCTGAATGCTGAAGCTCGTTCGGCGCTTGTGCCGTCGGGTGGCGGCTCGCCGACCGCTGCAAACAACGCGGCGACTTCGGGCGCCTCGTCATCCACCACGTTATAAATGCGATGGGATGGCGACGCCGCGTCGAGCAACCGCGAAACTGCCTGCGCTACGTCCGCATGGTGGCAAACGGCCATCCGTTGGCTGGGGGGAAATCCGCGCATGAATGGGATGGCTTCTTCGATATGCGGATCGCCGTCGCCGTAAACGAATGGCAATCGAAGGATGCGAATGTCGACACCCTCCATCCCAAGAAGCATTTTCTCTGCCGCAAGCTTGCTCAAAGGATACGCATCGACTGGATTGCAAGCATCGTCCTCGTCGGCGAGGCGGCCACCATTGGGTCCGTATGTCAGTCCGGTGCTCAGGAAAACAAAACGCTCAACATTTGCGTCGCGCGCGGCGGTGGCGAGATGTAGTGTTCCGAGTTCATTGACGGCATGCGTCTGCTCCGGCGTCGCGCCCCGGAAGAAAGCAGCACAGTGCACAACCGCGGCGATGCCCTGGACAGCGAGAACAAGGGATTCGGGATTCAGGAGGTCGCCCTCCACGAGTTCCATCTGGTCGCCCAATAGGGCAACGGCTCGCGAAGAATCGCGCACAAGGGCTCTAACGTGATGACCCTGATCCGCAAGGCGCTTGGCGAGCCTGCTGCCGACTTTTCCGGTCGCACCGGTGATGAGGATTTTCATGGAGCCAATGTAAATCGCTCTCACTCAAAGAAATTGTAAGAATCGGACACACTTGCCTTGGTACTCGTGCCTGCTGACAATCGGCCCATGCTCCAGAGTGTCCAGGTTCCACTCCAAGCCGCCTTCCTATTGAATGCGCTGCCCGACTTCTTTGTGGACGAGTGCAAGTCGGATTCGGCACGAATCGCGATTCCTAACACGCGCGTGCATCTGGTCGTCCGATTCGGCTCTCATGTGCCTGGCGGATTCGATGTCTATGCGCTGGGTCCACGGCAAAAGGTTCACCGCAAGTTGGTTCGCGGCGGACAACGCACAGTCTTTGTGCGCTTACCGTTGGGCACGTGTCACGCAGTTCTCGGCAAACCCGCGTCGGAGTTCGCGGGCCGCATCGTCGCGCTTGGGGATTTGTGGAACACCGTCGCCAGGCAACGTTTGGAAGAGCAACTTGCCGCCGCGAGGGATGCAGGCGCTGCGGTTAGCGCATTGAAGGCATCCATCGCCGAGCGGCTCGAGCCGGGAACCTGCTTCAATACCAGCACGCGGCTGGTGCAGAGTGCGGCTCGGCGCCTCGAAAGTCGCAATGTGGCGTCCGTGGCCAAGGACCTGGGGGTCAGCGAGCGGCACCTGCGCCGGGTCTTTCGTGAAGTGGTCGGCCTGAGCCCAAAGGCGTTCTTCAAGCTAATGCGATTCCAGCGTGCTTTCAGGGCGGCACAGGACGGCAGCAATCCAGCGTGGTCCGATATCGCGGTTGGTGCCGGATATTATGATCAAGCACACCTGATTGCAGACTTCCGCTCCATTGCAGGAGCGACGCCGCGTGAGTTTCTCGCCGAAGTGTGCGGCCAGAGCTGACGCTCCCAAGCTGCTACCCGGAAAGCGACTGGCTGCGAAATCTCTATGCAAGGATGGCGTGTCGCGCCAGAGATGCCGGGACATATCGCGCACTCATGGCCGAGCTCGGAGATCGCGCGCTTCCGGCAGCCTGGGTAGGCATGTACTCCATCGAGATGTGCAAACGAGCACGTGAGCTCCGGACCCAAAGTCACGCAGGTGGAATCTAGCCTTTGATCCGTGTCGGCCCAGTACTCGGCTAAGCATGGCTGGCAAGGCTCGAAGGTCTCCAAGCTTGACCATCCTGCCCGATCTTCCTCCGTACGGAAACGCTCCAGAGCGATTCAGAGCCACAGGCACGGGCTCGCATTCCGAGGGTTTGGTGGTCGAAGTTCGAGACGACGAAGCGGATTCATGGGTCGGAAACTTTGTTCGTGGGATGATTGACTTTGACCGGGTGAGCCGACCGAAGGGTCTTTGCTTGAAAGCAGCAATGATTTGACGAACTCGAACGCCCGGCTGTAAACAGCTGGAACTTCCGAATGGCACTATTCGACCAACAAAAAGGACTTCGCATCGACTCATGCCGCTGACCAACAAGCAGCTCCGTGCCGCCCACACGCTCTGGGACGAACTGGCCGATTTTCCCGCCTCGCAAATCGATGGCGCGCTCACTCACCTGATGAACACGCTCGCCGGCGCGTTGGCCGGCGATGACGTGGTCTGGGTTGGCGCCGCGCGCTTGGAAGACGGGCCCGCCGCGCGCCGGGATCCGCAGAACGGATGGCGCGGGGTGGTCGTCGAGCATCTGCATATGCGCCCGTCGATTCGAGCACTGAGCCGGCGTGCCACTGTGGAGCAGGATACGGAGCCCGGCCTTACGACCAAAGCCTTGGCCGCCGGCGCAGGACGTCTGCGTGTGCATCGGCTGCACGACGGATTCGTGGACCTGGCTGCATTTCGGCGCACACAGCACTATCGAGCGTTCTACGAGCAGGCAGGCATCACGGACCGCATGTTCATCGGTTTTCCGCTGAATGCAGATGCTGAATCCTTCCTGCTGATCGACCGTTACCGTCGCAACGTACGTTTCTCCGCCGCAGATGCGGAGTTCGTGCGATACATCATGCGCGGACTGAAATGGTTCCATCGCGAGCTCATGCTGAGTCACGGCCTGCTGCTCGCCGCTGCGCCACTCTCGGCGACGGAGCGGCGTATCGCACATCTTCTGCTCACCTCGCACAAGGAGAGCCAAATCGCCGCGGCGCTGGACCAATCGCCGAAGACGACTCATAAGTACGTGACAGAGATCCTCCGCAAATTCGGTGTGAAGGGCCGCACCGGTCTCATGGCCCTGTGGCTGCACCGGCAGATGTGAGTCGGCGATTCCCGCCGGGTGTGCCGACGCGACGCTGCTCACAGATTCCACAAGGACAAAGTGAACTGCGCCACGTTTCCCTCTGATCAGAGGGGAGACAGGCGCGCGCGCCCCCACCACCATCGCGCACCTCAGCAATTCGAGGAGCGCAAGCATCATGTCGCGTCGTCAACGGCCAGCCGTTTCACGGGCCGAGCGCCCACGATCCGACCATAGGCCTGTCGACCCCGCTTCATTGAGCGGGCCGCGCGCACGCCGGGTACGCAGGGATTCGATGTCGAGCTGCATCACCAGTTTGACCGCCGCCGTGGCGACGGCCCTTCAGCCGCTGCACGCTATCGCGCTTCCGACGGGCGGACAGATTGTCGCGGGCGATGTTACGACGACCATCAACGGCGCACAGATGACGCTCGACCAGGCGTCGCGAACCGCGATCATGAACTGGCAGTCGTTCAACATCGCGCCGAATGAGCTCGTGCGCATTCTCCAGAGCGGCACCGATGCGGCAATGCTCGCCCGCGTGACTGGCGGCAACCCATCCGAGTTGCTGGGCCGATTGCAGGCCGACGGCAAGGTCTTTCTGATCAATCCGCGCGGTGTCCTCGTTGGTCCAGGAGCGATGATCGACACGGCGGCATTCATGGCTTCCACGCTCGATGTCGCCGACGCGGACTTTCTCGCGCAGGGTGCGTTGACCTTCAAGGGCGACAGCGACGCCGGCATCGTGAATCTCGGCAAGATCACCGCACACGAAGGTAACGTGATCCTGCTGGCACATACCGTGAAGAACGACGGTGAGCTTGCGGCGCCCCGAGGTTCTGTCGGGCTCGGCGCCGGCTCGGAGGTGTACCTCGCATCGCCAAACGCACCGACGTTCGTCATCAAGGCGAATCTTGCTTCGGCCGGAAGCGGCGTCGTCGGTGTCCACAACGAGGGCGTCATCACTGCCGCCCAGGCGCAACTCGAAGCAGCAGGCGGCAGCATCTATGACCTTGCCGTCAATCAAAGCGGCGTCGTGCATGCAAATGGTGTGGAGCGCAGGCCCGACGGTCGCATCCTCATCACGGCCGACAGCGGCAACGTGTCCGTAAGCGGCACAGCTATTGCGCGCGATGCGGACGGCTCGGGCGGCGAGATCCTGGTGGGCGGCGATTATCAGGGCAGCAATGCCGCAATCGCCAACGCATCACGCACATACGTCGGAGCAAACGCGAGCCTGGATGCCAATGCGTCTGCGTCGATCGGCGACGGTGGTCGCATCATCGTCTGGGGTGATGAAGCAACAGCGTTCCTCGGCTCGCTGGAGGCTCGCGCGGGTCAGCAAGGCGGGAACGGCGGCTTCGCGGAAGTGTCCGGCAAGCACTCGCTGGCGTTTCATGGCACCGCGGATCTTTCGGCGCCGGCCGGCAAGCGCGGTGAGTTGCTGCTGGATCCGGACAACATCACGATCGTGGCAGGTGAGACGCCGCTGCCGGATGCACTGACCGGCGTGCCTTACACGTGGTTCGAGGCCGACGATCCGGGGGATCAGACACTCGGAGCGGATTCTCTCGCGAACCTCCTGGCGAACGCCAGCGTGACGCTGAATGCATCAGACACACTTACCGTGAACGCGCCTGTGGTAGTGGCGGCCGGCGGCGCGGATTCCGTGAGACTTTCGCTCTATGCCTCGACGCTGGCGATCAACGAGGACGTGTCATTAGCGAATGTCACCGGGGGATCACTACATCTCAACCACCTTGGCCTCGGATCAGGCTCGAGCCTGACGACCGCACCTGGCGCGACGCTCGCGGCCGAGCACATCCGCATCGATGGATTCCCGATCGTCGCGCTCAACGGTCCTGTCTCCGCCGATCGTCTCACCTACGCTTCGCTGGGGCCGGTGACATCGCTCATCGCCACTCATCTCAACAATACCATCCGTGAGCTGACCATCGTCAGCGACGAAGCCGATCCGCAGCCCGTGAGTTTCAGCGGTAACGTATTCGTGCACAGCGACGCGCCGATGAGCGTCGGGGCGCTCATCGGCGCGGCGAACAACGTTACGTTGTCTTCCAGCGGAGACCTGACCTTGCGAGGCGAGAGCCTCGATTTGCCCGGCACGGTCATCAATGCCTCCGGCGAAACGAAGCTCGCGTCGACCGGCGGAGTGCTCATCAATCAGGCCGGCGCAGATGTGCTCGCCGGCACGGGGCGTCGCCTTCTGTACACGTCGAATACGACCGGTGCGTTCACGCTGGGCGGCCTGTCCGGATTCACGCAGTTCGATGGCGTCGGTTTTCCGGACGATCCGCACAGTCTGGTTACGCTGGTTCTCTACAACGCCGCAGGCACCGGCCCGGTACTCACGCTGACGATCACTGCCAATGATTTCATCCGGCTGTATGGGCAGCCGAACCCCACGTTCACCGCGTCGTTCTCCGGCGGCACGAGTGCGGATCTCACCGTGCAGCCCACCTTCACGATCCTGGGCGGACCGGCGGTCAACGTGGGTACGTATACGATCGTCCCTTCCGGGGCCGCTTCGAACACGCACAACATCGAGTACGTCAACGGCACACTCACCATCAATCCGGCCGTACTCACCTACGTGGCGAATCCCTTCAGCCGTCTTTACGGCGATGCCAATCCTGTGTTCGGCGGCACCGTCACCGGCTTCGTGAACGGCGATACGCTGGAGAGCGCCACCACGGGCGCACTGATGTTCTCTTCGAGCGCCACCGAGCTGACCGACGCGGGCGCCTGGAGCATCTTCGGTTCGGGACTGATCGCCAACCACGACAACTACATTTTCGAGCAGGCGTTCTCGAATCTCTCGGCATTGACGATCAATCCCGCGCCGCTGACTGTGACCATTCAGGACGCGACGCGCATGTATGGCGCCGCCAATCCGCAGTTCAGCGCGACGGTTACGGGCTTTCGCAACGGCGATACGCTCGAGGACCTTACGGGCTTCAGCCTCGGCTCCCAGACATCGAGATTCTCCTCTGTCGGCGAGTACGCGATATCCGCCCGCACCGACGCGACCAACTATGTGCTGAACGTCGTGCCCGGCACTCTGACGATCACGCCGGCGCCGCTTACGCTTCAGGGTCTGACGCTGTCCAGCGTATTCGGCAATGCGCCGCCCGCGCTCGGCTACCAGGTGCACGGATTGCTCAACAACGACAGGCCGGACGTGTTGAGCGGCGTCACCTTCGACACGCTGTTCACGACCGCGGCCGCTCCGGGAACCTACTCTTACGGTTTCGGAAGCACTGGCTTCGCGCAGAACTATGTCGTGACCGATGTCATCCCTGGAACGATGACGATCGAGAGGCTCCCGATCATCGGCCGGGTGAATGACGCGAGCAGCGCCTTCGGCGCAGCCCCGGCTTCCTTTGCCGCCACATTCACACCGCCTCCCTTCGGCGCACCTCAGTTCACGATCACGGGCGAGCTGAGAGAGACCGCTGAGCGCCCGGGTCGATATGTGCTCACGCCGGTGATCCAGCCGTCAGGGGCTGCGACGGCCGAGGATCTTGCACGCTACTACACGTTCGACGTACAGCCCGGCACGCTGACGCTCAATTACGCATCGGTCGATCCCGCGGCCTTCCAGCAGCTGATCGTCGTCAATGGCCCCGAAAGCGAGATTTCTCTGGAAGAAGCCCGGGATAACGCCACGAACCTGATCGAGCACGAGGAACAGAAGGTCAAGGTCGTCCACAACATCAATGGCACGCAACCGATGTCTGCCCAGGGAATTGCCGGTGCCGCGGCCGATTTCGGTCCCGACCTGATCGCACTCATCCCGGACCTTCTCGCCAGCGATGCCGTGAAGGAGTTCTCGCCGGAGCAGCTGGCATTCCTGGAGCAACTGCGCGAGGGTGGGTTTTCGCCCGATGCGCTCGAAAAACACATCGCCAGCGACCCGGCCGCCCGCGCGGCGATCATGCCGTTGCTGTCCCGGGCCACACTGAGCGCGCTGGAAAGCGGCAAGCCGCTCACCTTGTCACAGCAGGCATTGGTCGCACGCATTTCAAACAACATCAACGAACAGCGGCAGATGCTGGCGCAGGAGCTGAAGCAGCAGCTGTTCGAGTTCGAGATGCTGCAGGCGAAGGTCAGCAAGAACAATCCGTTTGCCTTCAAAACCATGCCGGACATCGCCGTCAGTGCTCAACAGGCTGTCACGGAAAGGATCATCGGTGCGGCGGCGGGCGCCGCGGTTGGCGCGGCCATTGGAGCTGGCGCCGCAGCCGCCCTGCACTTCAGTGGCGCCGTCGTAGGACACACCTACGCCGTCGTAAACGGGGTCGTGAAGTCCGTGGGAGCCGTTACCGCCGGCGCCGGCGCCGCTACGGCGATCATCGGCGTTGCAGTGTCGCTCGTCGTCATCGGCGTGCAGGCCGCGATCATGGTGGCGCAGGAGGAGCAGAACAAGAATGCATACGACGCCATGATGAACCGCGCCACCACCGGTGTGGATAAGAACCTCGGCGGACTGGATTTGAAGAACGATGCACTCGCAAAGGCCGAGTTCATGACGGCGTTCACGAAGGCCATGCTCGAGTCGGGCAGTGGAGCGGTGCAATGAGCCATTGCATTTCACACCGCATGCGCGCGACATCGTGTACGCTGGCTTTGCTGCTGTCTCCCGCATGGGCACTCGCGCAGGGCGCAGCTCCTGATACATTTTCGCCGTCTGGAACCGAGCCGCTTGCCGGAGAAACGGTATTCATTCAGCACCTGCGCGGCGTGATTACAGTGCCGGATGCAGAGCAAGTGAATGAGCCTGCGCCGGAGGGCTTCAGCGGCGTCGATATTTCGCGCACGCCGCTGCTCTCCGACCCCGCGGCCGAGGAACTGATCGGCTATTTTCTCGGCAAGCCGATGTCGTTCGGTTCGGCGGACCGTCTATGCAGTGCCGTGCGCACCTGGTTGCGTACGATGGGCCAGCCTTTCGTTGCCGTGTATGTGCCACCGCAGGAGGTGACGACCGGCGTTATCCGGGTCGTCGTGCAACGCGCCCGTCTAGATGGCGAACTGACTGTGGAGGGTGACCGGTGGTTCTCGGAAAGCTCCTACCGCAAAGCCATTCCGCTTGCTGCTGGAGAGGAGATCGATGCGGCGATCGTAGAGGCGGGCGTGCAACGCCTCAATGGCAATGCCTATCGCCGAGTGACCATTGCCGCCGAGCCGGGCGCCGAGAGCGGCACCACCCAGCTCACGTTGCGCGCGCAGGAAGTTCGTCCATTCGAGATGACGACGGGATGGAGCAACACCGGCACCAAGGTCACCGACGAGAACCGGGTCGCGGCCGGCCTCACGTGGGGTAACGCGATGGGGCGCGGCGATACGCTCGGCTATACCTTCTCAGCCGACCCCCAGCTGGAACGTTCCCTCAGCCATTCCATCCACTACAACACGATCTTCGATGCGGGTCGCTCGCTCACCGTGTTCGGCTCGTGGTCCGAGGTCGAGTCTGCACTCCCTTCCCCGCTGACGCAGGAGGGAACGTCATGGCAGGTGGGCATGCGCTATGGCACGCCCTTCGCAACCACGGCTGGCGGCTGGGAGCGCAACTTGTCGCTCGGTCTCGATTTCAAGTATTCGGATAACACCCTGGAATTCGCGGCCATTCCGATCACCGACAATGTCACGCACATCGTACAGGCGGGCGCCACATTCTCGCTGTCTCGTCGCGGGGCCATGAATGCGACCTGGTTGGCGGCCTCTGTCTATGCCAGCCCGGGCGGAGTGACGGACTACAACACGAGCGAGGCTTTCGAGATCAGCCGACCGGGAGCGAAGTCAAGTTATGCTTACGGCCGGCTCGAAGCGGGCCACACGCGCCAACTCCCGCATCGATTCTCGTTGAATGTTTCCACGAGCCTGCAGACCGCAAGCGGGCCGCTGCTCGGCACCGAGCAGCTCAACGGCGGCGGCTCGGCGGGCGTTCGCGGCTATCGCGAAAGCAGTGCCTTCGGGGATGCGGGTGCGCTCGTGAGAACCGAGTTGCACGTGCCACCCCTCTCCCTGATTCGCCAACAGGACGTCGCGGACTTCTTCGCGTTCATCGACGGCGCGGTGCTCCACACGCGCGGCGCTGTCGATGAAACCGCTGAGCTCGCTTCCGGCGGCGTGGGGCTCAATTATCGCGTGGGTCGCTACGTCTCGCTGAGCGGGACGTTCGGATGGCAGTTCCGTGATGCGCCCTACGCCAGGGGGGCTGACACGCATTACGCCCACGTGAGCACGAATCTCAGATTCTAACGGGAGTTTGTTGAACCCTATCGCGGGGACGGTGCGGTTCCTCGACATGCACTGCGAACGCGCACCGGTCTCCAGCAAGGTGTCTATGCAAACATTCAGCGAAGTCGTGTCATTGGCGGCTCCGGGTCCTGCGTATCGTCGTCGCCATCGGGGATCAGTTGCCCGCGTACTTCGCCTGCCGGATTGGCAACCGTGTGGACGTTCGCATAAATCAATCCATCGAACGCTGCCGCAGCCAGCGAGGCGATATTGCGCACCGGCCGGCCGATCAGTTCCTCACACGCTTCCGCGGTTGCTTCGATATGCTCGTTGGTTCTCGTACCCTCTGCGAGCTGGCCATTCACATCCCGAGCCTCTGCATCCATCGGCGATAGAAACACCACGACGGGCCCGTTCTCGCCCGGACGACCACAGTGCAGATGCGCCTGGGTGACGCCGGAGCCGTTGTTCACGTTGAGTACGAACGCGAGCGAGGACAGATCCTCGGCCACACGAACCAGCACATCTCCAGTAGTGTCGGTCATTACGCCCGGTGAAGGCGTCGTCGGCGCATCAGGTGGCGTGACTTCCTGCGCTCCGCTCAATCGCGCACTCAGGTCGAACGTAACAGCCTCTTCATCCTGAGCCTGACTGACCGACCACGGCAGCAAAGACGAGAGGGCCAAAATTAGACAGCTCGAATGGGTGTTCATGACGGGCTCCTGTATGCGACCGCCCTGGTGCCTGGCAACGAAAGCAAGGTGCCGGGCTTGCGGGCGAGTTCGAAATGCCTGGTTGCATTCGATGTTCCGATGTGCGCCGCTGAATCGCGCTGCGGCGCTGGTCGATATGGGAGCGAATCTCACCACTGTAATACGTCTCATCGGCTACCTGCCGAAGCCGCCCACATCGTTGATGGAACGGCACCCACATGCGAAGGGCAGGTCCAGCAGTGCCAATTAGAAGTCGAGTGCTGCACCTGCTATCACGGGGGCGTCGATACGCCGAAACGGAGTTCAAGCTGCACGGTTACCGGAGGAGTTGGGGCCTGCCGCCCGATCGTACGGAGCGTCGGGTTCGAGAGGGACTCCGGAGGGGTCAGAGAACCTCAAGGACTCCGACGGTGTAATCGGGAATGCCTCGCCCGTCGCCATAGACCCGGCTCGATTCGCCGGCGCGGAGGCCGAGCAAAGATCCGCCGTATCCAAAGTTTCCCGCGCCGATATTTATCTCATGTCCCTTGTAAGCAAGGCCGGTGTGCGAGGCACCGGCGAGGATGAGGATCCAAGTTTCAGTGGCCGCGAGTCCTGCAGGTTCAAAGCGTGCTCTGAGCAGGGCCCCCTCAGCGATCGGTTCCTGAGGACCGAACGGACGTAACTGAACCGGCTGAACGTGACGCATCTGAGCCCGCAGATCCTCGATCGTTTTGTTCATCGAGTCTTCATAGAACCGCCGATTCTCTGTGGTCAGCGCCGGTCCTGCTTGGGCGGCCTGCAACGTGAGCGTGTCGATCCTCTTCTCGAGCTCGCGAACGAGTTCGTCTTTGATAGCCGCTTTATCGGCTGCCGTCAGTTTTTCCGCCAAAGTCAGTCTCCTTTTCGAGGTTTTCAGCTGGACGACAGGTTACTCGAATTCATCGGGCGCCTGGTTCAGTCCCGATGGGTATTCTGCCGATACCGAGCACGACTCCGCATCCCCACTGCCGCCGTGGAGTCCAGCGGGAGTTGCGGCCGCGCGGATTTTCGCGAACGAAGCCGACGCGAGCCTGCTCTATCTTGCAACCAAGGACGTCCGGATGGACGACGGCACGCATCGAGGGCCGGGGCGTCGAACCTGACATCGCCGTGCCGTTCCACCTGCCATATGCCCAAGGCCAGGATGCGCGACGAGAACGCGCGCTTGACGAGGCGGCTCGACTGGTCAAGCAGAGGGGCTGATCACGCACAGCACCTCATGCGATTCGGCGTTCGTCGCACCCAGCCAACGGTTCGTCTCACCGGGCGGCGTAATTCCGTGCGAGGCCGCGTCAGAGAGGGGCGCATTGAAATGCGAACACTGACGACCCCGGCTCATTCGCCCATAGGAAACAAACGCCATCATGCATCTGATCTACGTGCTCGGTCTCTTCGCCTCGCTGTTCGCTCCCTTCATATCGGAAGCTGCGCCGGCGCAGATGCGAGCGCTCCTCATGACCGGCTATGGCTCGTCCGATGTCCTGCGCCTCGACCGAATACCCGTGCCGGCGCCCGCCGCCGGTGAGGTGCGCATTCGCGTTCACGCCGCGAGTATCAATCCCATCGACTGGAAGCTTCGCTCGGGACAATTGCAAAAGTACTATCCGGTGTCGCTGCCATACATCCCGGGTCGCGACGTTGCCGGCATCGTCGAAGCGGTCGGCTCGAACGTCACGCGTTGGAAAGCAGGTGACCATGTGTTCGCGGTGCTCGATGGCGGCGGCCTCGCGGAATTCGTGAACGCACCCGCCGAGAATGTCGCGCTCAAGCCTGCCAAGCTCAGCTTCGAGGAAGCGGCCGGCATACCAACGGCATCGCTTGCGGCGTGGCGCACACTGATCGGCAACGCGGATCTCAAAGCAGGCCAACGTGTCTTGATTCACGGCGGCGCCGGGGGCGTCGGCAGCACGGCAGTTCAACTCGCTCACTGGCGTGGTGCGCATGTGATTGCCACGGCTTCGCGACGCAATCACGAATACCTGAAAACCATCGGTGCCGATGAAGTGATCGACTATCGCAACACTCGGTTCGAGGACGTCGCACAGAACGTCGATCTGGTTCTCGATACCGTCGGTGGCGATACGTTGGAACGCTCGCCTGCGGTGCTCCGCGACGGGGGCACATTGCTCAGCATCGTCGCCGTGCCGCCGGTGCAGGCATGCAGCGAACGCAAGCTTCGCTGCCCCAATCCGAGTACGGCGACCCAAGAACAGCCTGGCGAGGAGTTGACCAAACTGGCGCAGCTATTCGAAACCGGTGCGCTGAAGATCAGCATCCAAGCCGAGTTTCCGCTGGAGCAAGCGGCCAAGGCGATGGAGTTGAGCGAGACCGAGCGGGCCCGCGGCAAGATCATCGTGCGGGTGATCGAATAGTCCAACCCGGCCGCCATTGGCCGGTTCACCTCGACGCCCGCCGCAGTCCCGGTGATTGGCTGTGGGCTGTCGAGAAACAACTCCCAGATGTCGCGCGTTGCATCGCTACTCGAACAGTCGTGAGAGCTGCCATGCGACACGTCATTACTGCACTGGTCGGATCGTTGGTGATGTTGTGGGCGGGAGTGGCCACCGCTGATAGTTACGACGATACCATCGCCCTGTTCAAGAACGCCGGCGAAAGCGCGCAGTTCTTCTCCAACAGCTATGGCTACGCTGTGTTTCCCACCATCGGCAAGGGCGGACTGGTGGTTGGCGGCGCGCACGGCCAGGGGCGTGTTTATCGAGACGGGGTCTATGTAGGCGACACCACCGTCACGCAGATCAGTGTCGGATTCCAGGCGGGTGGCCAGGCTTACAGCCAGATCGTGTTCTTCGAGGACAAGCGTGCCTTCGATGAATTCACCAGGGGCAGCTTCGAATTCAGCGCCGATATCAACGCGGTTGCCATCACTGCCGCGGCTGGCGCCAAGGCTGGCACCACTGGTGCGGCTGCCGGCGCGAGTGGCGGGAAGAAAGACGCCACCACCGCGGGGAAATACTACAAGGGGCTTGCAGTGTTCGTCATCGTGAAGGGCGGCGCGATGTATGAGGCGTCCGTGGGAGGGCAGAAGTTCACTTACAAACCGCGCGGCTCGTGATGTAACGCGCGGGCCGCTCCAAAAACACAGCGCTTTGATTTGCCTGTGAGGCTTCCTCCGTCATCGCTGTTCCATGCTCGGAACCCGACTTGATCGCGAACGAAGATCGGGCGCTCAATCCCCGGAGCAATCCGAAGGGAGGGCAAGCCCATGCCTGAGAGCACAGATGGTGTCGCGCACATCATGCAGGTCGGGTTCGGATTCTGGCCTTCCAAAGTGCTGTTGACCGCGGTCGAGCTCGAAGTCTTCACCACCCTGGGCGCAAGCTCGATGACGGGTGAGGAGCTGGGGCGGGCCTTGGGATTGCATCCCCGCGGCATCTGGGATTTCTTGGATGCGCTCACGGCGCTCGGCTTTCTCGAGCGCGAGGGCTCAGGGGTCGAGGGCCGTTATCGAAACACCAGCAGCACTGCACAGTTCCTGGATAAGAGCAGCCCCGCGTACATCGGCGGCATTCTGGAGATGTGCAATCAGCGCTTGTTCCGGTTCTGGGCGGATCTGGGCGAGGCGCTGAAAAACGGGCAAGCCGCAGAACGAAGTGAAGTACAGCGGCAGGTCGATGTTCGAAACACTATATGCGGACGAGGCGCGGCTGGAGCAATTCGCCCTTGCCATGCGAGGTATATCCGCTCGTAACTTTGAGGCACTGGCGGAGAGGTTTGATTTGTCCAGATACAGAACGCTATGCGACGTTGGCGGAGCGACTGCACTGCTGTCCACGACATTGGCGAAGCGTCACCCGCATCTGCAGTGTTTGAGCTTCGATCTGCCGCAGGTCGAGCCAATTGCGAAGCGTTGGATCGCGAAGGAGGGCTTATCGGAGCGCGTGCAGACCCTCTCCGGGGACTTCTTCACACAGCCGCTGCCGCGCGCCGATGTGATCACCATGGCCTGATCCTCCACGATTGGAACCTGGAGAAGAAACAGCATCTGATTCGGCTCGCCTACGCCGCGCTGCCGCCTGGTGGCGCGTTCATCGCGATCGAAAACCTGATCGACGATGCCCGGCGCGAGAACGCCTTCGGCCTGATGATGTCGCTGAACATGTTGATCGAGTTCGGCGACGCCTTCGACTTCACGGGCGCGGACTTCTGGAGCTGGTGTCGGCAGGCGGGCTTCAGCCGGTACGAAGTCATACACCTGGCAGGCCCCTGTAGCGCAGCCATCGCCTATAAGTGAGCTGCGCTCGATCGCCACGTTCGTTGATCGGTAAGCTGGCTCGCCTGGGAGGCCGTGCACGCGGCCCATACCGGAAAATGAAATTCCTCGCCCCGCTGTCGAAACATCGACAACCCATCTTGCAAATATTGCACGACCTGCGACAGACTATCGATGCCGATGCCGATGCCGATGCCGATCACCATTCGTACAAGATAAGCGCGGCAGATATCAAGAAGACATAAGCGGAACGTTCCTGTGCCACTGGGAGGTGGACGCATGGCTCGCGTGATTCGGGTTCTTGGATTCCTGGCGTGCGTGTTTGTGTTGTCGGCCTGCCAATCTCTACCGACCACGGCTTACAACAAAGCGGAAAGCAACGTTAAGTCGATCAGCCTGGCGCCCATGGGCGTCCCCAAGGCGCCTGCGGTGCGGATTCTCGCCTCGGTCGGAGCGAACTTCGGTTTGATCGGCGCGGCCATCGAAGAGGGTCGAGCCGCGGCTGCCAGCAAGGAACTGCAGGAAATCTTCGCCCAGTCCAATTATGACTATCGCAAGGACCTGCAGGATTCGCTGGCCCTGGCGTTCTCTGAAATCTCGCTGCCGCTGCAGAGCGCACCGGGCGAGCGGCCCGCCAAGGAGCAGGCCAAATTCCTGACCACCTGCCCGGCGACGCCAGATGCGGATGCTTGCCTCGACGTGTTTTTCACGTACTTCGGCTACATGTCGGCCGGTGCGACCACCGATTACGTCCCAACGGTGCACATGACCGCGAAGCTGGTGCGCCTCAGCGACCGTGCGACGCTCTTCCAGGATCAGGTGCATTACAACGCGCTGGCTGGCACCAAGGCGATCGTCGTACAGCCGTCTGACGAATACCGCTTCAAGGATCGTGACGCGATGAAGGCCGACCCGCAGCGGGTGACGGCGGGAATCCAGCAGGCGGTGCGGGCGGCTACCAGCGAACTGGCCAAACAGTTCAAATAGTCCTGGGGGCATGACATGGCGGCATCGGAACGGCCCATCATTCGCGCCCTGGCACTGGCAATAGCAATAGCTGCGGGCCTGGCGAGCAATGTCTCGCATGCTGCTGGCAAGAAGGAAGAGCCGCGCGTGTGCGCCACGAGCAGCGCCGAGCTCAAGGCGGTCGTGCTCGAAGAGCACGTCAAGAAAAAGAAGGGCAAGTTCGCACTCGGCAAGAAAAGCGAGTGCCTGGTCACCGCCGACGGCATCAGTCTGCCCGCCGTCCTGGTCGAGCTGCCGCCGTTCGTGGAGTCTTACGTGGTGAACATCCGCAGCCTGCTTGGAAGCACGGTGCTGGCGCCGCGCGTGGATGTGCTCGACGCCACGAAGGCGCACCGTCGCACTCTCGGTCTCGCCGACGTCAAGAGCCGCGGCGACTCGCTGTCCATCGATGTGTTCATCAATCAGGAGAATGCAGACGAGCGTTACCTGGTGCTGTATCCCGATCCCGCGTCACTGGGACGCGGCGAATCGCGCAGCTCGATGGGAGCACAGACGACCTATATCGCCACTGGTTACTGGGTTTCCGGCACCGACACCAAGCAGCTGGTGAACTATGTGGATGCCGGCACCCTGATCGTGACCCTGAAAGGATCGCGCTGGGACAAGAAGAGCTAGCGCAGTTTCAACTCCGGCTGCGCCTGGCGCCTCGCTTGCCGGGCAGCTGGTTGAAATCGGCAAGCGCATCGCTTGCGGTCACCTCCTGTAACAGCGACTGCGCTTCGGTCGTCATGTCGAAGAAGCCGGCTTTCATGCTGGTCGTCGACACATAGCGCAGGTACGTCACTTGCCCTGCGACCGTCTCGACCTTGCGTCGCACGTGCGGCGCACTACCGAAATCGATGCCCACGAGGTTGGTGCCGGGACGAACGCTGACCAATAGCCAAGGGCGCTTGTTCACCAGCTTGCCTTGCACCGCGCCGTTCACGACTACGTTGAGGGAGACGAACGCGGGCTTCTTACCGACGTTATAGATGCAGATGTTCGCGCTCTCGGTCGTGGCGTCGGCCGACGTGCAAGGCGCATCGCTCGCCCACGTCGACGAGGCGAGCAAGAGCATCACGCTGATCACCCCGGCGGCTGTCACTTTGGGCATCTTTGTCCCTGCCTTTTCCGTGCTGTCGTGCGTCGTTGTAGTTGTCCGTGCCTTTACTCTAAACGTACGCTGCGCGAAAGTCGCCACCCTCCAGGCCAGCAGGCCGCTCGTCAAATGAGAAAACTCGTCTCTCGTCACTTGCGGTTGCTGATCGCCACCGGCGTGGCCGTCGTCCTGTTCTTTCTGCTGCCAGCCCAGTGGGCAACGCTCAGCCGTGTGCTGGTGAGCTGGAATGTCGGTGTGCTGCTGTTCCTGATCCTGGCATTCCGGTTGATGACCAGCATGAGCGCCGCGCAGATCAGCAAACGTTACCAGGACGAGGACGAGACGGCGCCGGTGATCCTGATTCATCAGCATCCTGGCAGCCATCCTGGCGATGGTCTCCATCGTGGCCTTTCTCGCCATGCTCGATCAGGTCAGCCAGACGGAACGATCCCTGCGCATCGCCCTGGCCGCACTCACCGTGATCAATGCATGGATGCTGATTCCCACCATGTTCACCATGCACTACGCGGACATGTTCTACAGCACCGCACCGGACGCCCGTCCGCTGCGTTTCCCCGATACGCAAACGCCGGCGTTCTGGGACTTCGCGTACTTTTCATTCACGATCGCGGCGGCCTGTCAGACGGCGGATGTCTCGACCCTGCCCGGCGCCATCCGCAAGGTAGTGATCGCGCACAGCGTGCTGTCGTTCTTCTTCAACGTGTCCATCCTGGGCTTTGCGATCAATGTCACGGCCGGGCTGATCGGCAGTCTCTAACGTCACTTGATCCGATACAGCCGGTCTCGATACAGCCAGGCCGGCATCAGCACGTTCGCCAGCGCATTGCGCGCCACTTCGGGGCCCTGCGGCGGCGCGGGCTGCAGCGACCTGGCGCGTCGATCGTAGCTGAAATATCGAACGTCGCCGTCGGGCACCAGCACGGTGACCCGGTTGTCCTGCAGCCAGGCGAAGTTCTGATCGAATTGCATCATGGCGCGCGGCGCAGGCAGCGGTGGCTGATTGCCGAACTCGGCGAGCGTCCGGGTGAGGTCGCGGCCGGGGAAGGGATGTTCGCTGTCGACGCCCATGAGCGATAACAGCGTCGGCGCAAGATCGATCTGGCTCACGACGGACTCGATGCGCCGGGGCTGCGTATCCGCGCCGAGAATCACGCCCGGGATATGAAACTTGTTGACCGGCACCAGCTCGTCGCCATAGACGCGCGTGTCGTGGTCCGCCACGACCAGGAACAGGGTATCCGCCCAATATTTGCTGGCGCGCGCCTGTTTCAGGAATCCGCCGAGCGCATGATCGGCATATTTCACGGCGTTGTGCACGGTCTGTTTGGGCTGCTCGTACAGCTCGATGCGACCGTCCGGAAATTCGAACGGCGTATGATTGCTCGAGGAGAACACCAGCAGGAAGTAGGGTTGCCGCGACTCGTGCAGCGACAGCAGGCGTTCGTGCGCCTTGTCGAACAGATCTTCATCCGAGGCGCCCCAACTGCCGACGAACTTGGGCGAGACGATATCTTCGCGATCGACGACGTCGTGAAAGCCGTTGCCGAGGAAGAAGCCCCGCATGTTGTCGAAGTGCGATTCGCCGCCATAGACGAACTCGTTGCGATAGCCGGCGCGACGCAGGACCGACGCCAGGGTCTCGAAATCGCGTTGCGACTTATCGAGCTTGACGACGCTGAGTGCCGGCGTGGGCGGGAATCCAGCGATCACCGCTTCGATGCCTCGCACCGAGCGGGTGCCAGTGGCATAGAGTTGCTCGAACCAGATGCCTCGATCGGCCAGGCCGCTCAGATGCGGGGTGATCGGTATTCCGCCGAGCCGCTCCACGAAACCCGCGCCCAGGCTTTCTTCGAGCACGATCACGAGATTGAGCGGTCGTGCGCGACGCACGCTCGCGATCTGTTTGTGCAACGTCGGGAACTGGTCGGAGGTGAAGCTTCTCATGTCTGCGGCCATGCCGTTGCGTACGCGCGAGACGATTTCCTGCGCCGGCATCTGTCCGTAGATCTCGCTTTGGGCTTCGTTCTTCAGTCCCCAGATCGCGGAGAGCACGGAGTAGGCGGAGTTGGCCACCAGGCTGTTGACCATGGCGTCGTCGCAGAATGCGAAGCTCGCGAGATTGGCGGGCCGATGTTGAAAACTGGAGCGGATCATCACGAACAGGACGATCACCACGACGGGCCATACCAGCAGGATGGTCCGAGTGCTCCAGCGATCGCTGCGCTCCCCGTATTTATTGAAGTGACGAATGGTCAACCAGCCCGCCGCGGCCAGGCCCACCGCCACCAGAGCCAATGTGCCGCGATAACCCGTCCACAGCATGGCGGAGACTTCGCGCGGATAAACCAGGTACTCGATGAACAGTCGATTCGGGCGGCTGTCGTATTCGTATAAGAACTGTGGAGTCGCGAATTCCAGCAACAGGATCGCGATCAGGCTGATGCTCAACCAGGCGCTGGCGACGCGAGCCCACCAGTTCAGCCGGTTCACGATCACCATCAAGGGCAGCAACAGGACGATCGGTGCCGAGAACAGGCCGAGCGTGATCAGGTCGCTGCGCAGTCCTTGCAGGAGCATGCTCCACAGGGAATCTGTCACATCGACTCGTTCCCATTGCCAGCCGATCAGCACGGCTCGCGACAGCGCGAGCGAAGCCGAACCGATCAATACGAAGCCGAGCACGCACGAGTAAGGTCCGAGTCGGCCGATGGGCCACCGCATGGACCGCAAAGTGGCAATCGCGAGCGCGACCCGCGGCTGGACGAGGGTTGTCATTGTTCTTGTTCCGCCCTGACGCGTTGGCCACGCGCTTGTTGGAAGTCCGAAGGTGCTGATCAGCGATCTTTAGTCGCTTTGCAGCAAAGATACTCTGTTAGCGGAGCCATCGAGTGCTCCATCTGACAGAATCAGGGAAAAGCTCAGCACTCGGGTCGCGACCGAAGAGGGGCATTGTTCCGGCTCGGACCAGGACAGGTGCAGTCGTCTGAAGTGAATCTTCGCGTTGCCCGAATCCAACGAATGGTGTGATCAGCTGCTGAATGCCGACTCACGGAAGCATCGGCCCTGCCACACACGGGCGCGCATCGATGCTCGCCTGCACGAAATCGACGTCGCTCCGGTTTGCTCACGAGCCGGCGGACGTTGAGCTGGCATTATGGTTTCATGACGCCTTTTGCGAAGGCCATCGATGGCGGACCAATGAGCTACTCGATCTTACCCCTGGCGCCAGTCCACTTCGTCGGGCTGCACCGAGCTTTGGACATCGTTGCTCGGGAGAAACGCTTCCTGGTATTCACCCAGGCGCCGCCGCTCGATGCGGCGATGAGCTTTTATAGTGACATCATCGCCAACGACAGCTCTCATTTCGTCGCCGTGGATGATGCAACTGTCGTTGGTTGGTGCGACGTGCTGCCCACGCATGGCGAAGTACGCGCCCACGTCGGCCAGCTCGGCATTGGTCTGGTCCCCGAGGCACGCCATAAGGGACTCGGCCCGCTGCTGATGCAGGCGGCGATAACGAAGGCGCGAGCCAAGGGCATCACGCGTATCGAGCTCACAGTCCGCACCGATAACAGCAACGCTAAAGTGCTGTACGAACGATTTGGCTTCGTTCTCGAAGGAGTCCAGCGCCGGGCGATGCAAATCGATGGTCGTTATCACGATGCGTATGCGATGGCTCTTCTGCTATGAGGCTCGCCCGAGTGCTTCGTCGGACGCCGCGTACGGCCTGAGACGCAGAAGCGCATACAATCGCGTCGATCATCAGGAGGCGCGGCCATGAGTACTTCAGACCATTTCCTGCGTGCGGCGATCGAGCTCGCATATGCGAACCTCGAGCGCGGGGCCCGGCCCTTCGGTGCGGTCGTCGTGAAGAATGGCGAGATCCTGGCGACCGGCGTGAACGACGTCATCGGTACCAACGATCCCACTGCGCACGCCGAATTGCTGGCGATCCGCGCTGCCAGTCAGAAGCTCGGCTCGCCCAACCTTGCCGGCTGTGCAGTGTTCGCGAGCGGCCATCCCTGCCCGATGTGCATGGCCGCCATGCGCCTGGCCGGCATCACCGAGATCACGTATGCATATTCCAACGAGGACGGTGCGCCTTACGGCCTGTCCACGGCGGCGATCTATGCCGACCTGGCCAAGCCCTTTCCGGAGCAATCCATGAAGATCACCTACCGCCCGGTGCGCCTGGAGTCGCGTATGGATCTTTACGAAGCTTGGAAGAGCCGATCCTGATATTGAGTCGCACGTTGCGACGAGGCTGAGGATGGGCGCGGATCCATGCGTGCGGGAGGCGCGCTGCGGTGATATCTTGCGCCGGGCCCAGGACGATGGGATAGAGGCAATTCTTGCTTTTGCCGGCGGCTTCCGAGAAATTGCCGGCGAATCAAAGAGGTAGGTGGCGTGCCTGCGATGCGAACGCTATGTCATACATTGCTGATTCCGCTGGCTTGCGTGGCGGCGGCAACCGCGTCGGCGGACGACGTTGCTTCTCGCTGGTCGTTCGGGACGCAGGTTGGCCTGGCGCAGGGCAAGGGCGATTCCACCCCACTGACGGGCGAATTGAGCACGCTCAGTTACGATGCGTCGGTCACGTTTGGCGACAAGAGCCGTCCTGGCTGGCGAGTGTTCACCGGCTATCGATTCACCGATTATCTGGCCGTTCACCTCGGTTACACCGATCTCGGCGAGTATTCCGATAACCACACTACGCAAAGAATCCGCGGCACCGATCTCGGCATGCAGTTGAAAGTCCCGCTCAGCGAGCGGGTCGCGATGGAGTTACGCGGCGGCAAGTATTACTGGCGGTCGCGCACTCACACGACGAGCTTGCAGGGCGAGGAGATTGGCTTGTCCCGGCGCGGCTCGGATGTTTTCTTCGGCGCCGGCATGGAGGTCGCGTTCTTCGAAGAGCTCAGCGCCACGTTGGGCTGGACCCGTTATGACGTGGCGGGTGAGCCGGTGCACCTGTGGACCGTCGGCACCTTGTATCGCTTCAGCATGTAACGAGCGCCGCTAGGTGGGGCGACCGGTAATCGGCGGCTGGACGACTTCCTCGGCTTCGAACACCGTCTTGTAAACGATGCCCGCGAGCGCGGCACCGATCAGGGGCATCACCCAGAAAAACCACAGCTGGCCCAGCGCCCAGTCCCCTACGAACACGGCAGGGCCGGTGCTGCGCGCCGGATTCACCGAAGTGTTGGTGACCGGAATGCTGATGAGGTGAATGAGCGTCAATGCCAGGCCGATGGCGATGCCCGCGAATCCGACCGGCGCGCGTTGATGAGTGGCGCCGAGGATGACGATCAGGAACATGAAGGTCATCACTATTTCGCTGACCGCGCTCGCCAGCATGGAATAGCCGCCGGGCGAATGTTCGCCATAGCCGTTGCTGGCGAAGCCGTTCGCGACGCTGAAGTCCGGAGCGCCGGAGGCGATGACATACAGCACTGCCGCCGCGACGATGCCGCCCGCCACTTGCGCCACGATGTATGAAAGGACCTGGCTCGCCGGGAACCTGCCGCCAGCCCAGAGCCCGACTGTGACTGCCGGATTGAAGTGACCGCCCGAGACCGGGCCGAGCGCATAAGCGCCCGTGAGCACGGTCAGACCGAAAGCGAGCGACACGCCGGCGAATCCAATGCCCAATTCCGGGAAAGCCGCCGCGAGGACGGCGCTGCCGCAGCCGCCAAGGACCAGCCAGAAGGTGCCGAGGAACTCCGCCGTGAGCTTGGCAAGCATGCGCGGTGACTCCCGATTGTTATTAGTGTGATCGTAACAAACGCGCACTTTGCGCCCATGCGAGCCGGAAAGCCAGCCGCAATGAGGGCAAGCTACTGCGCTTTCAGCTTCGCGGCGATGTCACGAATTTCATCTGGCGTGTGCTCACCGGCGAGCGGCGTTCCCGGCATGAGATACTTGCCCATCTCCAGTCCGCCTATGAGCACGGGGTCGTAGCCGACGTCACGAATCAGGCGCGAGGCCAGCGCAATGGCTTGCTCATCATCGCCGGCGATGGGCATTCCAACTTTGCCTGGCGAGTCGATTGCACTGCCCATGCGCGCCGCGCCAATCGCATTGAAAGCGCGAACGATGCGGGCGCCTGGGAGCAGCTCGGCGGAGGTGATGCCGGCGCCTCGTTCGCGGGCGCGGGTGGCGATCTCCCCGTCGCGCGCCGGGAAGGGATTGCAGGCGTCGATGACGACTTTTCCTTTGAGCGCCGAGCCGAGGCTCTTGCCTAGTTCCGCCAGCGAACCATACGGAACCGCGATCAGCACCGCCTCGCCGAACGCGGCGGCTTCGGCTGGCGAACCAGCTCGCGCTTTCGCGCCGAGCTTGGATGCGAGCGCCTTGTCGTGATCCAGGTTGCGTGAAGAGAACATCACTTCGTGTCCGCTCTTGATCCAGCTGCGGCCAATGGCGCTGCCGACGTTGCCCGAGCCGATAACACCAATGCGCGTACTGGTCGTTGTCGCCGCTCGGGCAGGCAAGGCTCCCGATCCCACGGCGGCCGCTGCGGCCGCGAGCTTGATCAACAACCGCCGATCTGCGTCGATACCAGAGTTCATGGCAGGCTCCCGGGTGGACGAGCAGCTATCGTAGCGCTGTCGGCGAAGAAGGCTAGAGCGACATGATCCTGCTTCATG
>NZ_CALFXI010000077.1 GCF_937958065.1 uncultured Steroidobacter sp. | reverse complement strand
ATCTCGGGGCGGTGGCTGTCGGGGGTCTCGGGAAGTTCGCAACCACAGTGACTCGGCCACCGCCGCCATTCGAGCAAACCGTTGCACGCTGGCAGTACCTCCGCCGCGGCGCGTTGCAGCTCGCAGCGCGATAGCGCGTCAAGGGCGAGCGACACCGAGCGTCACGTAACCACTGCGCCAATCATGCGGCAGCCATCGACGCAAAGCCCGCGACAGTAAAGACGCTCGCGAGTTTCCCGAGACCCCCGACAGCCACCGCCAAACCACCGACCGCTCTTACGGTCACGCAACCACTGACCAAATCATGCGGCACCCATCGACGCAAAGCCCGCCAACACTAAAGACGCTCGCGAGTTTCCCGAGTCCCCCGATAGCCACCGCCGAGCCACCAACGCTCTTACGACCACGCAAACCACTGACCAAATCATGCGGCAGGTATCGAACGCAAAGCCGCCAACAGTAAAGACGCTCGCGAGTTTCCCGAGACTCCCGATAGCCACCGCCGAGCCACCGACGCTCTTACAGTCACGCGAC
Organism: uncultured Steroidobacter sp.; assembly: GCF_937958065.1. Classification (GTDB taxonomy): domain Bacteria; phylum Pseudomonadota; class Gammaproteobacteria; order Steroidobacterales; family Steroidobacteraceae; genus Steroidobacter. The sequence goes on along the minus strand of NZ_CALFXI010000077.1, from coordinate 26,716 downwards.
CACTGCCGCAAATCATGCGGTAGCCATCGCTTGCCCGTACGCATCCCATCGCTGGTGTCGTCGGCTCAGCTGCCGCTGCGCGAGTGCTGCAATGGAATGTCCAGTCGTTTACAACGGCGGTACAGAGTGTTTCTGCTCACGCCGAGCCGTTCCGCTGCGCGTGACATGTTGCCTTCGCATTCGCGGATGCATTGAATCAGCTCGTTGCGTTCGATCGACGGGGGCACTTCGCAGCTGTCTTCGCGTCGGTTCTGGCACAGTCGCACTTCGCTGGGCAGATCGACCATTCGGATTACGTCGCTGTCGCAGATCGCCAGAATGGTGCGGATCACGTTGCGCAGCTCGCGCACGTTGCCCGGCCAGCTGTAGTCGAGCAGTCGTTGAAAGGCGTCCACCTCGATCGAGACCGGGCGTCCATCGCAGCTTTCGGTGGCGAGGAATTCTCGGATCAGTCGTTCCTTGTCGGTTCGCTGCGCGAGCGGCGGCAGCTCGATGGTGATGCCATTGAGCCGATAGTAGAGATCTTCACGGAAGGCACCGCGCGCGATCATGGCTCGCAGGTTCTGGTGCGAGGCACACATCACGCGCAGGTCCACCTTGATGGGCGTCTCCGTGCCCAACGGCATGACCTCCTGCTCCTCGAGCACTCGCAACAGACGTGTCTGCAAGCTCAGCTGCATGTCGCCGATTTCGTCGAGGAACAGCGTGCCGCCGGAGGACTGCAGGATCTTGCCTTTCATGCCTCCCTTGCGAGCCCCGGTGAACGCGCCGGCTGCGTAGCCGAACAACTCGCTTTCGATGAGTGTTTCGGGAATCGCGGCACAGTTCAGGGCCACGAAGGGGCGCGTGGCGCGATCGCTTGCAGCATGCAGGGCGCGGGCAAACATTTCTTTGCCGGCGCCGGTCGGGCCCTGGATCATGACCGGCACGCGTGAGTTCGCGATGCGTCGGGCACTTCTTATATTGCGAGCCATCTGCGGATCGTCGCCGGCGAGATCTTCGAGCGACAGCGTCGTCTTGCGAGCCGGCACGGCCGCCAGTTGCAGGATCTCACGCGACGGTGGCGGGGCGGACAGCGATCGGGTCGACGTTGCATCCTGATCCAGGCTCAGGAAGAAGTGCCGACCGAACAGCACGTCGCGGACCGGCCGCAGCGACACCTGCGTCCGGCTCGCCGGTTCGATCAGCTCTTTCGGATTCACGTCGAAGATTTCATCGATGCCGCGGCCGATCAGCGTCTCGCGACTTCTCGCTCGCAGCAGCCACAGTGCGGTCTCGTCGACCGCCACCACTTTGCCATCGCGAGCCACGGCAATCGCACCGCTGTGCTGCAAGTTCACGAACTCCGGACGAGCATGGAAGCGGAACACGGTCTCCCCCTGAAACTGTTGCAGGAACAGGCATTTCTCGATCAGCTGCGCTGACAGGCTCACCAGTGCCATGGTGTGCGCCAGGCTGGCGCGTGTGTCGCGCGCATTCAGCGTCGATGCATCCAGGACCGCGAGCAGCTGGCCCGAGGCGTCGCGAATCGGCGCGCCCGAACAGGACAGGCCGATGTGGCAGGCGCGGAAATGTTCGTCGCGATACACGATCACCGGGCGGTTCTCCGCGATGCAGGTGCCGATGCCGTTGGTGCCTTCCTGGCGTTCGCTCCAGTCGGCGCCGACCCGCAGGCCGGCGGAGCGGAATACATCGATGAGCGTGGAGTCGGTTTTTTCGTACAGCACGATGCCGCTCGCATCGGTGAGTACCAGCGCATAGCCCGAGCCTGCGATGTGTTCGTACAGCCAGTCGATCTCGGCGGACGCGATTTGCAACAGATCGGCGTTCTGGACCAGCCGCTCGGCGAGCGCGGCGGCGTCGATCATGGTGGGAGCCGACGTGCGACGCGCAGGATCGATGGAGTAGTCGATGGCACAGCGGCGCCAGGAGCCGGCGATCGCCGGATGCAAGCTCAGGGGTGGACCGATCGCCAGTGCCCGGGTCTGTCCAGACTGAGGCGCGCGAATGAATTCAAGCACATTGCCCGCATGCACTGCAGTGGCGTCCATGAATTCTCCTGGTTCATCCTGATGCGGCGGTGTGTCAACTGTCCCGTGACAGTGTCACGGCCTGTATCGACCCTGACACACTCGCCCGCGGATTGATTTGTGCCGCCGCATCCGTTGCGGCGTCGTAGCTGTCAGCGTTGTTGAGTTTAACCAAGATAAGCACCGCTGGCATACCGCGTGCTAAATCAGTTCGTTAATAAATCAATGGAGCGACCATCATGACGCATGTAGCGCTGCGGCCACTAGTGTTGCTGATCCTTTGCGGTGTCTGCGGATGCGGATTGGATGTTGCCGCAGCGTCCAGCAATGCAGCGACCGCTCGCGGCTATGTTTCCAATGAGGATGGCGAGTCGGTGTCGGTGCTGGACACCGGGAACAACACCAGGATCGCGACCATCGACGTCGGTAAGCGGCCGCGCGGTATGAAGTTATCGCGCGATGGCTCGCGATTGTTCGTGGCCGTGAGCGGCCTGCCGAAATGTCCGCCCTCGGTGCCCGATGAGGAATGCGCCAAGCTCGAGCGCGACCTGAAGGCCGATGGCATCGCGATCGTGGACACGTCCAGGCACAAGCTGATCGAGGTGCTGGCGGCCGGTTCCGATCCGGAACAGTTCGATATCAGCAACGACGACAAACGGCTGTACGTGGCCAACGAAGATGTCGGCATGCTTTCGATCGTCGATGTGGCGGCGGGCAAGGTGATCGAGCGCATCAAGGTGGGTCAGGAGCCCGAAGGCGTTGCGCTGACGCCGAACGGTCGCTGGGTGCTGGTTACGAACGAGTCGGGCGGCTCGGTCACCGTCATCGATACCTCCACCTTGAAAGTGGCGAAGACGGTCGCGGTCGGCAAGCGGCCACGAGACATGGCGTTCGGTCCCGACGGCGACACTGCATACGTTTCCGGCGAGATGGATGCGTCGTTGTATCGGATGAATGTCACGGGTAACGTCCCAGTGCAACGCCTGTTACAACTCCGCGAGGAGGCGCGACCGATGGCCGTCATCCTCGACGCCCATCGTAAACGCTTGTATCTGAGCACCGGGCGCGGTGGCACCGTCGCGGTCGTCGACATGACCGCCGCGCCGAAGGGTGCCAGGCTCATCAAGGAGGTGTCCGTCGGCAAGCGTCCGTGGGGCATGGCGCTGTCCGCCGATGGACGTTATCTGTATACCGCGAACGGGCCATCGAACGATGTCAGCGTCGTCGATACCACGACGCTGAGCGAAGTGAAGCGCATTCCTGTCGGGCAGTCGCCGTGGGGCATCGTGCTCGGGCCCGCACCGCCCTGATCCGGCTACGACTTGATCAGCCCGCACTCACGCTGCGCAAGCTTTTCCAGCTCACGGAAGCGCTTGGCGGTGGAGCGCGCTTGGTCGCTGTCGCGGAAGATCGCGCCGCCTTCGCCGGGCAGCCCCGAATAGCGCGCGAATGTAATCGCCGTGACGAACTCATCGTAGGTCAGGACGTCGGCGATGCGATCGATCGTGCACGAGCACTGATACACGTTCGCCAGGCTGTCGTCGTGGTTGGCGATGCATTCGTTCACATACTCGACGCGCGCCTGCGTCGGATAGTTGTGCACCGGGCTTTCCTCTTCGGCGCCGCTGGCCGCGCTGCCGATTACTACCAATACGGTTGTGATGAATCCGAGAGCGGATTGCTGGCACAGGCGTTGCATCGTCATGTTCGCCTCGCGGAGGTGGATTGAAGTTGGCGTCGAGCTCGTGTCCAGCATGATTGTGCACGCTGCGCGCCAATGGCCATCAACAAAAGATTTCGGTCAGTCTCGGGGGATTGAACATGAAACGTCAGCAACGCTGGGTCCTGCTGGTGGCTGCCTCGTCCACCGTCACCTTGGCTTCGGCCGCGGACCTCGAAACTCATGCCAGCAAGCCGTCCAACTGGGCGATGCAAGCCGGTGACTACGCCAATCAACGCTATAGTGAGCTGAAGCAGATCAACGCCAACAACGTGGGTCGCTTGCAGGTGGCGTGGACCATGTCGACCGGCGTGTTGCGCGGCCACGAGGGATCGCCGCTGGTGATCGGCGACACGATGTACATCCATACGCCGTTCCCGAACAACGTGTTCGCGGTGAATCTGAAGGACCAGTCCTACAAATGGAAATACGAGCCGAAGCAGGACACGTCGGTCGTGCCGGTCATGTGTTGTGACACGGTGAACCGCGGTCTGGCGTACGGCGACGGCAAGATTCTGCTGCAGCAGGCGGACACGACGCTGGTGGCGCTGGACGCCAACACCGGCAAGTTGTTGTGGTCGGCCAAGAACGGCGATCCAAAGATCGGTGAGACCAACACCAATGCACCGCACGTCTTCAAGGACACGGTGGTCACCGGCATCTCCGGCGGCGAGTTCGGTGTGCGCGGCCGTCTGATCGCGTATGACCTGGCCACCGGCAAGAAGAAATGGACCGCGTGGAGCACCGGCCCGGACAAGGACCTGCTGGTCGATCCGGCCAAGACCATGACCTGGACCAACGGCAAGATGGCACCGATCGGCGCCGACTCGTCCATCAAGACCTGGAAGGGCGATCAATGGAAGCTGGGCGGCGGCACCACCTGGGGCTGGTATGCCTATGACCCGAAATTGAATCTGGTCTATTACGGCAGCGGCAATCCGGGCACGTGGAATCCGTCGCAGCGGCCCGGCGACAACAAATGGTCCATGACCATCTTCGCGCGCGATCTGAACACCGGCATGGCCAAGTGGGTGTACCAGATGACGCCGCACGATGAATGGGACTACGACGGCGTCAACGAGATGGTGCTGTTCACCGCGAACATCCAGGGCAAGCAGATCCCGGCGCTGGTGCACTTCGACCGCAACGGGTTCGCGTACACCCTGAATCGGGACACTGGCGAGCTGCTGGTCGCGCAAAAATATGACCCCACCGTGAACTGGGCGACCAAGATCGACATGAAGACCGGCCGGCCGGTCGTCGACAAGAAATATTCGCCGGGGACCACGGGTCCGGACGTGAACGTGAAGGACATTTGCCCGGCCGCGCTCGGCACCAAGGATCAGCAGCCCGCCAGCTACGATCGCAAGAGCGGTCTGGTGATGGTGCCCACCAATCACGTCTGCATGACGTATGAGCCGTTCCAGGTGGAGTACACGGCAGGACAGCCGTATGTGGGCGCGACGCTGACCATGTATCCGACGCCGAACAGCCACGGCGGCATGGGCAACTTCATCGCGTGGGATCCGAATCAGGGCAAGATCGTCTGGTCGAAGCCGGAGCGCTTCTCGGTCTGGTCGGGTGCGCTGACCACCGCGGGCGACGTGGTGTTCTACGGCACGCTGGAAGGTTACATCAAGGCGGTCTCGCCGAAGGACGGCAAGGAGCTGTGGAAGTTCAAGACTCCGTCCGGAATCATCGGCAACGTGTTCACTTATGAGTATGGCGGCAAGCAGTACGTCGGCGTGTACTCGGGCATCGGCGGCTGGGCCGGCATCGGCATGGCGGCGGGCCTGACCGAATCCACCGAAGGCCTGGGCGCGGTGGGCGGTTACAAGGACCTGGCGAAGTACACGACGCTCGGCGGCTCGCTGTTCGTCTTCGGCCTGCCGGAGAGCACCGGCTCGGCCACCACGGCGGCGAAGTGAGCTCACTCGATGAGCTCAGCGAAACCGAGGATGGCGAAGTGGTCGATCGGGTTCCTGGCTTTGAGCATCGCGGCGGTGTGCACCAGTGCCAACGACGCACCCGCCAGCGATGCGCCTTACCAGGTGAAAGAGGGTAACAAGGTCGATCAGAAAACATTGAACGGCTGGCGGACGTGGCGCGCGCTCGCTTGTGAGCGCTGCCACGGCGCCGAACAGCAGGGCATGGTCGGGCCGTCGCTGATCGAGTCCATGAAAAGACTGAGCAAGGAAGACTTCCATAGCACCCTCATGAATGGACGCCCGGAGAAGGGCATGCCGCCATTCAGCGGCAGCACCATGGTGAACCAGAATTGGGAAGGCCTGTACGCGTACTTGAAGGGTCGCTCCGATGGCAAGATCAAGCCCGGTCATGTGTATCCCATGGAGTAGAGTGCGGGTGGGCGCGACCGGGTTGCTGTGCTTTCTGCTGTCCTTCGCGGCGGCGGGAGCGGCGGCGGCCGATCAGCCCTCGAACGCGCTGCGCGTCTGCGCCGATCCGGACAACCTGCCGTTGTCCAATCAACGCGGTGAGGGTTATGAGAACAAGATCGCCGAAGCGCTGGCCGGCGACCTGGGCCGGCACGTCGAATACACGTTCTTTCCGCAGCGCATGGGCTTCGTCCGCAATACGCTGCGCGAGCGCGATGAGGCCACCAAACAGTACAAGTGCGACGTGATCATCGGGGTGCCGAAAGGCTACGAGCTCACGGCCACGACGCGGCCGTATATGCACTCCACCTACGCGCTGCTGCTCGCGGATCCATCCAAGCACGGCAACCTGCGCACCGCGGAGGATCTGTTGAAACTGCCGCGCGACCGGCTGTCGGCACTGCGCATCGGCGTGTTCGGGCGCTCGCCAGGCACGGACTGGTTGTTGCGCAATGGCATGATCGAGCAAGCCGTCGTGTACGCACCGCAGAGCGGCGACGTGCACGAGAATCCGGCCAACATCGTCGAGCGCGATCTGAACGATCGCAAGATCGACGTCGCGATTCTGTGGGGGCCCATGGCGGGTTATCTGGTGCAGCGACACACGGCGTCGTCCCGGGCAGGGCCCGAGTGGCGCGCCGTGCCTTTTTTACCGGATCCGCAGATCCGCTTCGATTACGAGATCGCCATGGGCGTGCGCTTCGGCGAGAAACAATGGCAAAGCCAGCTGGACAACTGGATCGACACGAACCAGCCCAGGATCACCCAGATCCTGCTGAGTTTCCGGGTGCCGCTGCTCGATGCCAGCGGCAACGTCATCGAATGAGCCCGTTCCGGGAGAATGTATGAAAGTCAAAGCCGCAGTTGCATATGCCGCAGGCCAGCCGCTCGAAGTGACCACAGTGGATCTGGATGGGCCGCGCGCCGGCGAGGTGCTGGTCGAGATCAAGGCCACCGGCATCTGTCACACCGATGAGTTCACCCGCTCCGGCGCCGATCCGGAGGGTTTGTTTCCAGTGATCTTCGGGCACGAGGGCGCCGGCGTGGTGGTCGACGTCGGCCCGGGCGTGCAGTCGGTGAAGAAGGGCGATCATGTCATTCCGCTGTACACGCCTGAATGCCGTCAGTGCAAATCGTGCCTGTCGCGCAAGACCAATCTGTGCACGCAGATTCGCGCCACGCAGGGCAGGGGCGTGATGCCCGACGGCACCAGCCGCTTCTCGATTGGCAACCAGATGCTGCATCACTACATGGGCTGTTCGACGTTCGCGAACTTCACCGTGCTGCCCGAGATCGCGGTCGCGAAGATCCGCGAGGACGCGCCGTTCGACAAGGTTTGTTACATCGGCTGCGGCGTCACCACCGGCGTCGGAGCCGTCATCAACACGGCGAAGGTCGAGCCGGGCGCGAACGTGGTCGTGTTCGGCCTGGGCGGTATCGGCCTGAACGTGATCCAGGGGGCACGCATGGTCGGGGCGAACAAGATCGTCGGCGTCGATATCAATCCGGGCCGCATCAAGCTCGCCGAAGAATTCGGCATGACGCACTTCGTGAATCCGAAGGAGGTCGAAGGCGATCTGGTGGCACACCTGGTGAATATCACCGATGGCGGCGCCGACTACAGCTTCGAGTGCGTGGGCAACGTCGACCTGATGCGCCAGGCGCTGGAGTGCTGCCATCGCGGTTGGGGCGTGTCCGTGATCATTGGCGTCGCGGGTGCCGGCCAGGAGATTCGCACGCGTCCGTTCCAGCTGGTGACCGGTCGTGTGTGGAAGGGCTCGGCCTTCGGCGGCGCGCGGGGCCGCACCGACGTGCCGAAGATCGTCGACTGGTACATGGACGGCAAGATCAGGATCGACGAGCTGATCACGCACCAGATGCCCATCGAGCGCATCAACGATGCCTTCGATCTGATGCACAAGGGCGAATCGATTCGTAGCGTCGCGATCTTCTGAAGGCGATCGATCAACAACGACTGGGGGAACGACCATGAACGCTTTGAAAATTCATCCATCGGTGGATGGCGGCGTGAAGCCCGGCAAACCCGGCTTCGCCGGCGGCACATTGACCTGCAAGTGCAAGGACAACCAGGTGACCGTGCAGCTGTCGAGCGATGTGGCCTTCAATCACGTCTGCGGCTGCACCAAGTGCTGGAAGCCCGAGGGCTCGCTGTTCTCGATGGTCGCGGTCATTCCGCGCGACAAGCTCAAAGTCACGGCCAACGAGCAGAAACTGAAGATCGTCGATGAATCGGCGGCGATTCAACGCTATGCATGCACCGTCTGCGGCACGCACATGTACGGGCGCATCGAAAACAAGAACCATCCGTTCTACGGCTTCGACTTCGTGCATGTCGAGCTGTCCAACGAAGAGGGCTGGTCGCCGCCGGAGTTTGCGGCGTTCGTCTCGTCGATCATCGAGTCCGGTGCGAAACCCGAGAACATGGGCGCCGTCCGCGCGCGGCTGACCGAGCTGGGTTTGACACCTTATGACTGCCTGTCGCCGGCACTGATGGATCTGATCTCGACCCACACGGCCAAGGCGAAGGGTGTGCTCGCGGCTTGAGCCTCAACCTGTCAACGGTGGTGAACGTGGCTGGCGATCTTCCGCCGATAGATCGTGCGGAGCGCCTGCATTGTTGCTGGGGGCAATGACGCAAGCTCGCTTGCGGCCGCGTTCGCCAGCGCCGCTGGTGGAATTCACGCGCGTATCGAACGTCGCCGTGCGATCAGGAGCAGCAAGCCACCGAGCAGCGTTACGAGATCCATCGAGCCGCCACCACCGCCGCCGCGGTGGCTGCTGGAGACGGCAGGCGTCGCTGTCACGGAGCTGGTTGCCGCGTTGTCCTCGGGATGGATGTCGGCCATGGTCGATCCGAATGCCACTTCAGCCGAAGCCTGAACGACGCCGGCGTTCGTAGCCACTGCCGTGAAGGGAAACGCTTGCGATGCACCCGGCGCGAGCGGGCTCAGGTTGCAGGAGGCGCCGCCGGCGGCCGAGCTGCAACCGCCAGGGAACGAACCGAGCGTGAAGCTCGAGCCCAGTCGGAAATTCACGATGCCTTCATTCGCCGAAGTCACACCACGATTCGTCACGGTCACGGTGTAAGTGACGTTGCTTCCCTGCGTGACGCTGGTCTTGGAGGGCGTGATGACGACCCCAAGGTCGCCTGCATCGCCCGTGATCGCCGAGGCTTGCGCAGAATTGTCGCCGGCGCTGGAGTCGTTCTCATGCGCGGTTACTGTCGCGGTCACGGGAAGATAGAGGGCGCTAGCGGGCGTCGTATATCTCACGACGGCATTGATTTCCTCGCCGACTCGCAGCACAGGGATCGTGCACGACGCAGTGGTGCAGGTGCCGCGATCCGCAGTGATGCTCACATTCGTCAAGCCTGGAGGCAATGCGGCTGAAAGTTTCACAGCGGTTGCGTGATACGGACCATTGTTCACGGCCCGCATGTTGAACGTCGACTCGTAGCCTCTGGGGCGAGTGCCGTCATGACCGCTGATCTCGACGTGCAGATCCGGAGCAACCTCGAACGTTGCCGCGCCACGCAGCGTGGTATTGGCATGAATCATCGCGGGATGATTGGGATCGAGCACGAGTTGGCCGATGTACCATGGGCCGCCTGCATCCGTCGCAGCACGCAGCACCTCCCAGCTCCGGCCCGAATCGACCGAGCGGAGCACCGAAGACGAGCGCCGCACGCCGAACGAATAGCCCGGGTCGTGGCTCGCGGCATAAATCGTCGTCGGCACGACCGGATCGAGGACGACCCAGCTGGCGGCGTCATTGGCGATCCTCGCGAACTGATCGTTTGCAACGAATGTGTCGCCGCCATCATCGCTGACCTGCAAGCCGCTCTCCGCCGCGAGATAGACCCGCGAGGGATTCGACGGATCGATGGCGATGCTGTGCACGTCCTGGCCGGCGAGCGACTGGCTCCAGGTCAGGCCGCGGTCGACGGAACGATATAAACCGCCCGGAGTGCCGGCGAAATATCCTTGGAAGACGGCGAGAAACATCCGCCGCGGATCGGCGGGGTCGATCTGCATGTCCATGCCGAACAGATTCGTCGGCAGATTCGTGCTGTAGGGCGACCACGTCGCACCGCCGTCGGTGCTGCGATAGATGCCGGCGGCCGGCGTCGAGGAGACCTCATAGACATTGACGAACATCGTGTTCGCATCCGCCGGGTCGAAGGCGAACGCCTGCGGCGAGAAACCGTCCAGATCCATGTTGGGCGCGCTCCAGGACTGGCCGCCATCGGTCGAGCGGAACACGCCGCGATTGAACGCACCGAAGAAAATTGAGTCCGGCACACCCGGCTTGACGGCGAGGTGAGCCTCGCCGAACTCCGAGGATGGGTTCAATGCCTGAGCTGCTGTCAGGTTCAAACGGCTCCACTCGGAGTCGCCGCTCGCGGCGAACAGGCCATTGCCGCCACCGATGGTGTAGGTGTAGACCCTGGAGTTGGCAGCGACCGTCGTGGCGAAGTGCGTCGGATTTGACGCGATCGGCGACTGCGTCGCTTCGCTCCAGGTCTGAGCGTCGTTAGTCGAATAGAGCGCTCCCTGCTCGCCGAGCGCGACGATGCGCGTCGGAACGAGGGCATCGATGCCCACGCCCGCGGATCTCAGGGGAGGGGTTGCGCCGAGAATATTCCACGTGGCGCCGTAGTCCGTGGTCACGAGCAGCGATGCCATGCCCCAGCTGACCGCGATCGCCCGGCCGGGAGTTGACGGGTCCACGGTGATGGACTTGTACGAACCCGCGGTGGCGACCGTCCAGGTCGCGCCGCCATCGGCGGAGTAGCGCAAGCCAGTGTTGGATGCGGCGATGAGACGAGTCGGCGACAGCAGGGCAACGTCGTAGATCAACGTGCCGGGGTGGTCGGGCGCGACTTCGGTATGCGACCACTGGGAGGCACCGCCGTCGGTGCTGCTGATCAGATCCTCGTTGCTGAAGCTGTAGACGCGATTGCCGTCCTGCGGATCGACCAGAATCCTGGTGAATGTCTGCCCCGGGGACGTCATCGCCGACCAGGTCTGACCGCGGTCGAGGCTGCGATAGATCTGGCTGCCGCTGGCGTAATAGGTCGTCGTGCCGTTCGTGCCGACGCCCCAGACGCCGGCGCCGGCCGGTGCGACCTGAACGAAATTCTGCCCGCCGTCATCCGAACGGAACACGCCGTGATCGAGCACGCCGACGTACAGGCGGTTGCCATCGGTCGGGTCGACCGCCAGGCTGTTCACCTGGCTCGCGAACTCCCGCGCGGTCGTCCAGGTCACGCCGCCGTCGCTCGAGCGATGCACGCTGCGGCTATAGGTGGCGTAGAAGACGTTGGAGCGGGTCGAGCTCGCCCGGACTTCGCCGAAGGTTCCGCCCGGAGGACCTTTGATGGTCCAGCTATTGACGCCCGCGTAGCTGACGTTCGTCAGCACCGCCAGCGCGGCGCACAGCAGCGCCACGCCCAGTCGCAAATGAGAGATCACCCGCTTTCCCTTCATCGTCGTTATTCGAAGCGGGGCAAGCATAGCAGGTTGTGCCGCCCGACCGGCCCTGCGCGTCGCGGAACTCCGAGCGCCGGCGGCTGATTACGACAAAGCAGCTCCGCCAGGCGAACGAGTATCCGGGACAGCCGCCGTGCCGACGGCCAAGATTGCGCATCGTCACAAGGCTTTATTCATAGGGATCGGCGCCGTCGCGCTGGTTCTCGTCGGCGCGGCCGCCGGCGCCGTGCTGCTGCTGTCCGGCGCCTACAGCACCGCTGCGACCAAGCAGCATTTCGGGATTACATATCGCATCCTGGAGCTGGGATTGCGCTTTTCCGTCGCCAGTGCGGCTGACGACATCGTCGTGCCCGACCTGGAGCGCGTGGCGAACGTGAATGTAGGTTATGCATGCTATCGGCGGTATTGCCAGCAGTGTCATGGCGCACCCGGCGTCGCTCGCGATCCGCTCGGCCGTGGACAGCTTCCCTCGCCGAGCAGTCTGTCTGAATCCGCACGAGACTGGCCGGCGGCGCATCTTTTCTATGTCACGCAACAGGGCGTGCGCATGTCGGGCATGCCCGCTTGGGAGTACCGGATATCGAGCGAAGGATTGTGGTCCACGGTCGCATACTTGAAAGCCATGCCGTTCATGACGGTCGCCCGGCATCGCGAGCTGGATGCGGCGAGTGCGGACGAAACGTGTCCAGCGCCAACCACTGTGGCCCCTTATACGCGCGAGCGCACGCAAATCATCTTTCGACAGTACGCTTGCGACAATTGCCACATCATCGGGGGCATGGTCGGGCCGAAAACGCATATCGGCCCGTCGCTGCAGCACTGGCGCGAGCGCAAGTACATCGCGGGCGTACTGCCGAACACCCCCGGGAATCTGGTGCGGTGGATCCTGGCGCCACAAGAGCTCAGCCCGCATACGATGATGCCGGATCTCGATGTGATCGAGCCGCACGCCGAGCAGATGGCGCGTTATCTGATGACGGAGCAGTAGCGGATGACACGCGCCCGTCACCTTGCGCTATTGATCGTGTCGGTGCCGCTCTGCGCCTGCGTGCCCGAGCGTGACTATGTGCCGGTCGCGGTCGATGGCGATGCGCGGCGCGGTCGTGCTGAGCTGGCACGCCATGAATGCGGCGTGTGTCATGTAATTCCTGGGATTCCGGACGCCGTGGGCAAGGTCGGGCCGGCCCTGGATCATTACTCCCGTCGCTCCTACGTCGCGGGCAAGTTTCCGAACGAGCCGGAGACGCTGGTGCGTTGGATCATCGATCCCCCCGCGATGGCGCCGCGGACTGCGATGCCCGCGCTCGCTGTGTCGGAGCAGGATGCTCGCGACATGGCTGCCTATTTATATGAGCTCGACTGAGCATGCAGTCGACGCATCCATCATCGGCTCTGGATCCTGCCGCGGACAGTGGCGCCGCGCTGATCGATCAGCTCGGCACCGCGATGTATGTGGGCGGCGGCTTGATCTTCCTGGTCGTGATGGTGCTGGTGATCTACGGCGTCTTTGCAAGGGCGAGATCGGTGCGAGCGCAGTGGTGGATTCTCGGCGGCGGACTTGCGTTTCCCGCCTTCACGCTGACCGTGCTGCTGATGTATTCGCTCGCGATCGGCAATGGATTGAGCGCGATCGGGACCCGCAGCGCTTTGCAATTGTTCCTCGATTGCTTTGGGGTCGAGGATGCGAGGGCGCGCGCGCCGATGGAGGATGTGCTCGAGATTCACGTGGTCGGCAAGCAATGGTGGTGGGAGGTTCGTTACCCGCGGCCAGGGCAAAGCGATTCGGTCGTGCTGGCGAATGAAATTCGCCTGCCGACCCATCGAGCCGTGGAGCTGGTGCTGTCGACGACGGATGTGATCCACAGTTTCTGGGCGCCGTCGCTGGCCGGCAAAGTCGACATGATTCCCGGGCGCACGACCCGGCTGCGTGTGCAGACCAGCGAGGAAGGAACATTCCGCGCGCTATGTGCCGAATACTGCGGCGGCCAGCACGCGTTGATGGCGTTGTTCGTCGTTACCCAGAACGAAGCTGATTTCAGCGCATGGCTCGCACGTCAGCAGGCACCCGTTGCCGAGCCACGGGATCCGTTTCTGAAAATGGGTTACGACGCCTTCTTTCGGGGCGAATGTCACAGCTGTCACACGATCAGGGGCACTCCCGCCGACGGCACGACGGGTCCCGATCTGACACACGTGGGCGGTCGCAAGTCGCTGGCCGCGGGAACACTCAACAATCACATCGGCACGATGGCAGGGTGGATCGCAGGTGCGCAGGACGTGAAGCCAGGTAACAAGATGCCGTCGTCGCTGGCCTATAGCGGCGTGGAGTTGCGTGCGCTGTCGGCGTGGCTGGGGAGTCTCGAGTGACTGTGAGCTCGCAGCCGGAACTGCCAAACTCATTGCCGCGCCCGGAAGACGAACTGCAGCGTCTGCAGGCGGTGTGGGAACGGCCGCGAGGCTGGCGTGTGCTCACGCAGGTCAACAACACCGCGGTCGGGCTCTGGTACGTCGGCGCCGCGCTGCTGTTTCTGGTGCTGGGCGGGATTTTTGCGCTGATCATGCGCACACAGCTCGCCGTACCAGGGAACACTCTGGTCGACGCCGATCTCTACAATCAGCTGTTCACCATGCACGGCTCGGTGATGATGTTTCTATTCGCCGTGCCGGTGGTCGAAGCGATCGGCATTCTCTTGTTGCCGGCGATGCAGGGCGCGCGTGACCTGCCGTTTCCGCGGCTCTCGGCCTATGCGTTCTGGGCCTATTTCGTCGGTGGGCTGGTGTTCTTCACCACCATCTTCTTCGATCTCGCGCCGGATGGCGGCTGGTTCATGTATCCGCCGCTCACCAGCTACGAGTTCTCGCCGGGATTGCGCACGGACTTCTGGCTGCTCGGGATCGGGTTCATCGAGATCTCGGCCATTGCGGGTGCGATCGAGATCGTGGTGGGCATCTTGCGAACGCGGCCGCCGGGGATGACGCTGGACAAGATGCCCATCTATCTGTGGGCCATGCTCATCGTGGGCGCCATGATCATCTTCGGCTTTCCGCCCGTGATCCTGGCGACCGCGCTGCTCGAGCTGGAGCGCGCGTTCCACTGGCCCTTCTTCATCGCGGAGCAGGGCGGCGATCCGCTGCTGTGGCAGCATTTGTTCTGGCTGTTCGGGCATCCGGACGTCTACATCATTTTCCTGCCGGCGGCGGGGCTGGTGTCTATGATGGTCGCGACCATGGCGCAGGTGCCGCTGCTCGGTTATCGCTGGATCGTGGTCGCGATGCTGGCTACGGGCACCATTTCCTTTGCGCTGTGGGTGCATCACATGTTCGCTACCGGCATGCCGCATCTGTCGCTGAGCTTTTTCTCCGCGGCGAGCATGGCGGTGGCGATTCCGGCGGGATTGCAGGTGTTTTCGTGGATTGCCACGCTGTGGCGAGGCAATGTGCAACGCGCTACGCCGACGTACTTCCTGCTCGGGTTCTTCGGTGTGTTCGTGCTGGGCGGTTTGACGGGCGTCATGCTCGCGGTCGTGCCCTACGACTGGCAGGCGCACGACACCTACTTCGTCGTGGCCCATCTGCACTACGTGCTGATCGGCGGCATGTTGTTTCCAGTGTTCGCGGGCATCTATTACTGGGCGCCGTTGATCAGTGGCCGACGTTTGTCGGAGCGCATGGGGAAGTGGGCCTGCGCTCTGATGTTCATCGGTGTGAATCTGACCTTCTTCCCCATGCACATTGCCGGGCTGATGGGCATGCCTCGCCGCGTCTGGACCTACGCGGACGGCTATGGGCTGGAGCTTTACAACCTGCTCTCGACGCTGGGGGCCTTCGTGTTCGCCGCGGGCATCGGGCTCGTGCTGCTGGATTTGCTGTTGCATTTCCGGATTGCCGGAAAGGTGAACACGAACCCCTGGAACGCGGGCACGCTCGAATGGTTGCCCATGGACAACTATGCGATTCGCAGCGTGCCTTTCATCACCAGCCGGGAGCCGCTCTGGGATCGCCCCTCGCTGCGGCGGGAGGTAGAGGAAGGACAGCACTATCTGCCCGGGCCGGTGACCGGCGGCCGGGAAACCATCGTCAGCAGTCCGATCGACGCTCGCCCGGAATATCTGCTGCGCCTGCCGGGATCGAGCTGGCTGCCGATGCTGGCGGGCATCGGCACCGCGGTGTTCTTTCTGGCTCTCACGGTAAAGTGGACGGTCGTTGCCGTGACCGGCGCGGTGGTCGCCCTGGGCAGCATTCTCAAATGGTTATGGGAGGGCGATCCGGCGCCTTCCGGCAAGGTGTTCGATATCGGTGGCGGGTTGAGTCTGCCGGATTACATGAGCGGCAGCCGCTCGCACTCCTGGTGGTCGATGGTCGTGCTGATGCTCGTGGATGGCAGCATCTTCGCCTGCCTGATCTTCTCGTTCTTCTATTTGTGGACGGTGACATTGTCGGGCTTTCCGCCGGAGAGTCTCGATATGCCGCTGGTCGGCAGCTCCGTGGCGGCGATCGTTGCTTGGGCGGTTGCCGCGGGCTCGCTATTCGCCGCCAATCGCCGGTTGGATGCGAGCCAGCCTCGATGGGTGAACATCGCACTGCTGGTCACGATCGTGGCGACGTGGGCCGCCGTCGCCGCGGGCTTGCACGCGTTGATGGGAACAAACCTTCGCCCGCAGTTGCACGGCTACGCTTCCACGGCTTACACGCTGCTTGCCTGGCAAGGACTCCATGCGGTGCTGATCACGTTGATGGGCAGCTTTACGATGGCGCGGGTGTCGCTCGGCTTGATCGATTCAGTACGGCGCAACGTTTTCGATAACACGCGCAACATGGGCTACTACTGCGCGGGACAAGGAATCATCTCGTTGCTGGTCATGCACGCGCCCCGGCTCACGATGGGATGACCCTGCGATGAGTGTGCGACATCCATTCACGAGCACGACGTTCCTGATCCTCGGTGGGCTGCTGGTCTGGATGGCGGATTTCGTGCTCGTCTACGTCTTCGCAGCGCTTGCGTGTGCACGCGGCTTCGCCGACGTGAGTTGGTTCGGCATCCCCATCGTCGTGTCGATGACCGTATTGATGTCACTGATTGCAGGCGCGGTGACGGTGCTCCTCATTCGTCGCGGTTATTGTTTGCAGAACGAAGTTGGGACGGATGAATCGTCGCGTTTCATCGGGTTCGTGGCGCTCGCCGGCGGAGGCATTGCGCTGATTGCGTTGGTGATGCTGGTGATACCGGCGCTGGTGGTCAGCGCTTGTCCGCAATCGTGACCCTCAGTCGTCAGTCGTGGCTGCGTGCGGACAGCGCTTGCGATCCACGCCGGGCAGCATGCCTTTGCGCAGGAGAATGAGGTTGATACGGGAGTAATAATCGTCGCCGCTCAGTGCGATGGCGCGCTCGAACGCAGCCTCGGCCTGCGTGAACCGGCACTCGAGCGCGTAGGCCATGCCGAGATTGTTGGCCGCTCTGGAGCTTTCCGGGTTGTGCGCGGCGGTGTTTTCCCAGAACGCGACTTCGGTGTCGTAGACGAGGTTGCGTTGATACGTGGCCCAACTCAGGGCCATGAGCATCGATGCGATTGTAAGGTGGCGCAGAACGGCAGGAGCGGGATGCCATGACGCAACGCGAACGGCCAACCACCAAACGGGCCCGACGGATGCGAGATACAGCTGACGATCATTGGCTACGTCGAGGCGGGGCAACAGCGAGTTGGTCGGCGCGAGCCACAGCAGGAACCACAACACCGCGAACGAGCTGACCGGCCTGCGTTGCAGGTTCAGCAACGCCCAAACGATCGAGCCGAGCCACACGATGCAGAGAATCGCGGTGAGCGAGTCTAGCGACTCGACGACCGGTAACTGCGGATCGGCGTTACCGTTCGAGATGCGGATCAGCTGGCCGGCCAGGTAGAAGAGCGCACGCGATTGCGTCAGAAGATTCTCGCCGATGGTCCGGGTGTCGAGACTGACAGCGAGCAGGCGACGGTACGTGGGCAGGCTGAGGGCGACGACGAGCAGCACAGCCATCAGCAGGAGCAGCGGCGCCAGTCGCTTCAGGGTTGCGTTCAAAGGGCGGTCGGCGGAATAGAGCAGCAGTGCGAGCGGCAAAATCAACGCTGTTTCTTTGGTCGCGACAGCGAGCCCGAAACAAACGCAGCAGGTCGCGAGCCAGGCGTTGGAGCGCAGGGGGCGCGCGCTTTCCTCGCTGCGGACCCAGCAATACAGGCTCAGCAAGCAGAAGCACGCCGCCAGCGAGCTCGACCGGCCGGAGATGTAGGTGACTGCTTCGGTTTGCACTGGATGCAAGGCGAACAGGAGCGCGGCCAACAGCGCTGCGTGCGATGCGTTCGATTCGGAAAGCCCGGAGCGAAGGCCGCGGGTGCGAAGCAGCGATCCCACGAGCGTCGCGCTCAGTGCGTGAATCAGGAGGTTTACAACGCGAAATCCGCTCGGGTGGGGATCGATGGCGAAGTTCGATGCATAGCTGAGTTTCAGCAGCGGACGAATGCCAGGCATGGACTGCCACCAGGCAGCGAGCGAGTGCACGCGCGGCTCGTTGACGATGACGTTCCAATCATCGAACTGAAAACTGGCGTCGAGCGCGGGCCACCACAAAAGGCAGATGGCCAGGGCGGGCAGCGCCGACAGCAGCACCGGGGCCCACGAAGCATCTGCTCTGGAGATGTCAGTTCGCAAGAATCGAGCCGAACGCATCTTCGATCATTCCGTGCGCCAGCCACCATCGTTCCGTGCCGCCCAGCATGACCAGCCATACGTCATGGCTCTGACGACGCACGTATGCGATCAAGCATTGCCCGGCTTGTGAGGTATTGCCGGTCTTCAATCCCTCCGTGCCCGCAAGGCGTCCGAGCAGTGCGTTCGTGCTCGTGAACCTGATGGTTCTTCCGGCGCGCGTAGTGAGTTGCGCTTCGGGAAGAGCCGCGAGATGCGCAATGAGAGGCACCGATCGAGCGGCGCGTGCGAGTTTCAGCAGATCGATGGCGGTGCTGTATTGGCCGGGCGCGTCGAAGCCGCAGGGATCGACGAAGTTCGAATCGGTCATGCCGAGGCGGGCGGCACGCGCGTTCATTTTCGCTCTGAAGGCATCGAGGTCGGAGCTGATGCTTTCAACGAGCGCACGACAGGCATCGTTGGCGGAGCGGATCAGCATAGCAGCCAATGCCGCGCCGGCCGTGATCTGTTCGTTCGCTGTCAGGCCGAGCCGGGAGGGTGGAACGCTCGCGGCGTATCTGCTGACGCTGATCCAGCGCTCCGCATTCCAATTGGAATCGAGGACCACCAGCGCGGTGAGCAATTTGGCGAGCGAGGCGGGTTGCAGGCGCCGGGTCGGCGTACGTTGCCACAGCAATCGATCGTCCAGGACGACCACGTAACTGCGCGCCGCCGATGGATAGGGATCCGGTGCTTCGGCGTGCACCGGCGCGATGAGCGTCAATAGCAAGGCGCCGACCACGGAGGCGAAGGGGTGCCTCCATGATCGGCGCTCGCGGTAACGATTAGTTGGAGAACAGGCCACCCAGCGCCTTCTTACCCTTGTTGAACAGACCCTTGGTCTTTTCCACGGCGTTCTGCGGCTGATCCTGCGCCGGATCTTGTTGCTGGTCCTGCGTTGGATCCAGGGCCGCGCTGTCGCCGCCAGTCGCCGACATCGCCCCGGCTTGCTGCTGGCGCCGCTCCTGTTCCTGGTTGCTGGCGTACTCGGAGCAGAAGTTGCGATAGCTCGCCGCAATCGCCGTGTAACGGCGGCCCGCACATTGTTGGGCAGCGATGCCCGCGGCCATCGTCGGGCACTCGGTCGCGATGAAGCCCAGGTCGTTCTTCTGCTCGGCGAGCCTGCACAGGCCCTCGCGCTCCTGTTCGAGCGAGAAACCGCAGATGCGCGCCGACTCGGTCAGCGGCCGGTCGCCCGGGTTGTTGAACGCGCTCGAAATGCGCGCTCTGCGGCGTTCTTCCTGGGCGAGACGGCGGAAGTTGTGGGGTTTACGGACGGCATCGCAATAGGTGCGCTTGTCGGCCGGGTCCTTGCATTGCGCGAGGAAGAACGGATCGTTCGCTTCGGCGGCCAGTTCATGGCAGCGCTGAACCATCTGCTGTTCGGCGAGCTTCTGCTGTCGCTCGGCATCGGCCAGGATTTTCTTGGCGACGAAATTCACCTCGGTGCCGTCGCACTGGCCGAGCTTCTGGCCTTCGTAACTCATGACCATGGACTCGCCGCCGGTGGTGATTTCCATCTTGCCCTGGTAGTGATCGGGGCTGATGTAGGTGAGCTGCGCCGAGCCTTCGGCTGCGTCCTCGCCGGTGCAGCGCATCTTGAAGCTCTGCACGTTGCCGCTGCGCTTCATGTCGTAGATCTGGCAGCTGTCGTCGGTACGGATCGGCGGCTCGGAGTCCTGGCCCGGCTGTTTGCAGATCTCCGAGGTCTGTGCCGGCATGGCCATGCCGGCCATCTGCATGGTGTTGGTGACCTTCCACTTCTCGCCTTCGATCTTGCCCTGGGCCAGCGCCAGCGAGGTGCCGGCACAGGTCAGCAGCAGCAACGCGCACACGTGTTTCATGGGATTTCCCGCAACGATAGGATGGGCGCAGGCTCGCATGCGGTACTGACGTGGTCCATGCGCCGTCAAGGCAGTTGACTTTTGGCGACGCGCGGGGTGTAGGCGCAATAAAATGTGAAGGCCGCTGTCGGAACGGCTGGGGCGGCTGCGTCCTTGGGACGAGTTCAACCGACAGGAGAGCGCAAATGGCTTATGTGGATGGTTTCGTCGTACCCGTGCCCAAGGACAAGCTGCAGGTGTACAAGGAGAAGGCGCGCATCTGCGGCGAGGTGTGGAAGAGTCATGGCGCGTTGAGTTACGTCGAATGCGTCGCCGACGATGTTCCCTATGGCGAGCTCACGTCGTTTCCACGCGCCGTGCAGGTCAAGCCGGACGAGATCGTCATCTTCTCGTGGATCACCTACGAATCGCGCCAGCAGCGCGACGCCGTCAATGCCAAGGTCATGGAGGATCCGCGCATGAAGGCGATGTTCAACGAAATGCCGATCGACGGAAAACGTATGATTTTCGGCGGTTTCGAGATGCTGTTCAGCTTGTGAACGAGGCCCGCCCGCGGCCTGCTGACGGAGTGAGTCATGTGTCGGAACATCAAAACGTTGTTCAACTTCGAGCCACCGGCGACGGACGCCGAGATTCACGACGCGTCGCTGCAGTTCGTCCGCAAGCTCAGCGGGTTCACCCTTCCATCGAAGGCCAACGAGGCGGCCTTCGAGCGCGCGGTGGAGGAGGTGGCCGCCGCCGCGCGTACTTTGATACGGACCATGACGACGAACGCGGAGCCCAAGAATCGCGAAGTCGAGGCGCAACGGGCACGGGCGCGCAACGCGATCCGGTTCGGTACCAAGGCCTGAGGGACTGAACGATCGAGCGCGCGCTGGCGGCAGGTTTGACAGCCGCGCGCTGTCGTTAAATACTCGTACAAAATCTCGGCACCAGGCACGCTGCTCGCATCGGGCAGGCTGCTCTTCAACATCGCGCCGTAGATACGAGCAGACCCCGGCGCCGGTTTCGATCCATATGAGCAAACTGATAGGGAAGCAGTTACTACTCGCGGCACTCTGCTGCGCCTCGTCGCTGGCCGCGGGAGCGCCGACGGTTTCATTCGACTGGTTCGAATACACCGGCAAGGATGCGGTATTCGCCACGCCGCTGCCGGCCGGCAGCTATCGCAATCCCATTCTCGCCGGTTTCTATCCCGATCCGAGCATCACGCGCGCCGGTGACAAGTTCTACCTGGTGAATTCCACCTTCGTCTATTTCCCCGGCATTCCGGTGTTCGAGAGCAGCGACCTGGTGCACTGGCGACTGCTCGGGCACGTGATCGACCGTCCGTCGCAGTTGCCCTTCGAGGGGTTGGAGATCTCGCGGGGCGTGTTCGCGCCGGCGATTCATCATCACGACGGCGTCTTTTATGTGCTGAACACGCTGGTCGATAGCGGCGGCAACTTCATCAGCACCGCTACGAATCCCGCGGGGCCCTGGTCGGACCCGGTGTGGCTGCCGGAGATCGATGGCATCGATCCGTCCTTGTTCGTGGACGCCGACGGCAAGGCCTATGTGCTCAACAACGGAGCGCCGGACGAGCAGCCCAGATACGAAGGTCATCGCGCGATCTGGATGCAGGAATTCGACTTGCAGCGGAAGAAGCCGATCGGGCCGCGCCGCGTGCTGGTGAATGGCGGCGTCGATATCTCCAAGCAGCCGATCTGGATCGAAGGGCCGCATCTGTTCAAGAAAGGTCCGTGGTATTACCTGATGTGCGCCGAAGGCGGCACGGGCGAGAACCATTCCGAAGTGATCCTGCGCTCGAAGTCGGTCTGGGGGCCCTACGAAGCCTACGAGCACAATCCGATTCTGACCCAGCGGGACCTGCCGAAGGATCGTGCGAATCCCATCACCAACGCCGGTCACGCCGACCTGGTCGAGGCGCCCGACGGCACGTGGTGGGCCACCTTTCTGGGCTCACGCCCGTATGACGGCGTGAATTATCACACCGGCCGCGAGACCTATCTGCTGCCGGTGACCTGGAAGAACGACTGGCCGGTGATCCTGGAGCACGGCAAGACCATTCCTTACGTGGCGCCGGGGCCGAAGTTGTCGAACATCCATCGAGACGTCGCGCCACTCACGGGCAACTTCACGTGGCGAGACGAGTTCGACGGGCGTGAGTTGAACCCAGCATGGCTGCAGGTGCGCGCGCCGAAGCAACAGTGGTTTGATCTCTCGGCCGAGCCGGGCCGGCTCAACATCGCGCCCACCGCAGCGCGCCTCGATGGCAAGAGCAATCCCGCCTATCTCGGTCGCCGGCAGCAACATCTCACATTCGATGCCAGCACCTTGCTACGGCTGCCCAAGGAACCTGGTGTCGCTGCTGGTATCGCGGCGTTTCAGAACAGTCAGCACTGGTACTTTCTGGGTGCGCGCCGCGCGGGCGAGTCGCTGCAGATCTTCCTGGAAAAGAAGCGCGGCGCCACTGTCCAGCAAGTTGCAACTGCCACCCTGAAGCAGGCGGTCGATGCGCCGCTGAAGTTGCGTATCACAGGCAACGGTCGCGATTACTCGTTCTACTACGACGCTGCTGGCTGGCAGCCGCTGGTGGAGAACGACGACGGTTCCATTCTCAGCACCGAAGTGGCGGGAGGTTTTGTCGGCGCCACGCTCGGTCCGCACGCACGACTGGAGCGCTGAACCGAGCTGCGGCAGCCCGCAACGACTGGCTCGGAACCTTGGCGGGTTGGATCGATTATTCAGGGGTCATGCCTGAAGGTCCGTCGCTGATCATCCTGCGCGAGCAGGCGCAAATCTTCCGAGGCAAGCGCGTGCTTGCCGCCGAAGGCAACTCCAAGATCGACCTGTCGCGCGTGGTGGGCCAGCGCATCGTTTCGTTGCGCACCTGGGGCAAGCATTTCCTGATCGAGTTCCCGGACTTCAGCGTCCGCATCCATCTGCTGATGTTCGGGCGTTACTGCATCAACGAGCGCAAGCCCGACAAGCCGATTCGTTTCGGTCTGCGCTTTGCGAGGGGCCAGGAACTGAATTTCTATGCCTGCTCGGTCCGCTATTTCGACGGCAGCCTCGATGCTACTTACGACTGGAGCGCCGACGTGATGGCGGATAGCTGGAGCGCGGCGGCCGCTCGCAAGAAGCTGCGAGCGATGCCGGACACACTGGTCTGCGACGCGCTGCTGGATCAGAACGTGTTTGCGGGTGTCGGCAATATCATCAAGAACGAAGTGCTGTATCGGATCCGCGTGCATCCGTGCTCGAGGGTGGGCGCGTTACCCCCGGCCAAGCTGCGCAGGATGGTGGAGGAGGCGAGGACCTACAGCTTCCAGTTCCTGGAGTGGAAGCGTGCGTTCGTGCTCAGAAAGCACTGGCTGGTGCATAACAAAGGCGTCTGCCCACGCTGTGAGATCAAGCTCCAGCGCGCCTATCTGGGCACGACCGATCGGCGCACTTTCTTTTGCGAGCGATGTCAGATCCGCTATTCGCCGCGGCCGGCCCGGCGGGTTGCGCGTGGCCGGCCGGCCGGCGCTGGGGCGGCAAGTCCCCGCCGCTAATTTGGTACGTGTTACTATCGCGGCCCCCGGCCGCATGGCGCGCCCGGCAAGTCGTTCGGAATCAATCGTTTAGGGACCTTATCCCGCTCCTCACATGCTACAAACCATCCGCGACAAGATCACCGGCTGGATTGCCGGTCTGTTCCTCGGCGCCATTGCCATCGTGTTCGTGTTCTGGGGCATCGATTTCCAGTCCACCGCCGCCACCTTCGCGGCCAAGGTGGATGGTGAGCGCATCCCGGTCGAAACGGTGCGCGAGGCCTGGCAGCGCCGTCAGTCCCAGTTGCAGCAGATGCTGCGGGGTGAGCTGCCCCCGGAGATGGCCCGGGCTCAACAGCAGGCCATCCTCGACCAGTACATCCAGCAGGCGTTGCTCACTCAGCGCGCCAATGAGCTGGGCTACAAGGTGAGCGACGAAGCGCTGGCTCGCCGCGTGATGGAAATTCCCGAGTTCCAGGTCGATGGCAAGTTCTCGACGGATCGCTACAACGGCCTGCTGCGGCAGAACGGCCTGACCGAGGCCCGTTTCGAGTCGCAGCTGCACGGCGAGCTGTTGCTCGAGCAGCTGCAGAAGGGGGTGGTCGACTCGGCGTTTACCGTTCCTTACGAGCTGGAGCGTCGCTATGCGCTGGAGAAGCAGCAGCGCGAGCTGGATTACGTGCTGATCGCGGCCAGCGATTTCCTGCCGTCGGTGACCGTGACCGACGAGCAGATCCAGAAATACTACGAACAGAACAGCAACGATTTCCTGCTGCCCGAGACCGTGGATCTGCAGTACCTCGAGCTGACGCGCGCGCAGGCGGAGTCCAAGGTCGATGTAAGCGAGCAGGCGCTGAAGGATTACTACGAGCAGGTGAAGGAGCGCTTCGAGTCGCCCGAGCGGCGCAAGGGGCGCCACATCCTGATCACTGCCACCGACGGCCTGGATGACGCGGCCGCGCAGAAGAAGGCGCAGGAGCTGACCGACAAGGCCAAGTCGGGCGCGGATTTCGCGCAGCTCGCCAAGGAGAATTCCAAGGATCCAGGCTCGGCCCAGCAGGGCGGCGATCTGGGGTGGGCGCAGAAGGGCATGTTCGTCGGCCCGTTCGAGGATGCGCTGTTCAGCATGCAGCCCGGCGAGATCCGGGGGCCGGTGAAAACGCAGTTCGGCTATCACGTGCTGAAGCTGGAGAACGTCGAAGCGGGTCATCAACAGAGCTTCGAGGAGGCGCGTGCCGAGGTCGAAGCCGAATATCGCAAGGACCGCGCGCAGACGGGTTTCTACGACGAGTCGCAGAAGATGGCGGACGCGGCGTTCGCCGCACTGACCGAGCTCGACAGCGTGGCGAAGTCGATGAACCTGCCGCTGCACGAGATCAAGGGCTTCACGCGCGAAGGCGGTGGCGAGTTGGGCGCCGACCCGGGCGTTATCGATGCCGCCTTCAGCGAGGATGTGCTGGAACGTCGGCAGAACAGCCCGCTGGTGGCCGTCGGCGAGGACAAGGCGGTGGTGTTGCGCGTCACCGGTCACAAGGCGGCCGAGCCGCGTCCGTTGGCGGAAGTGCGCGGTGAGATCGAATCACGCCTGCGTTCGCAGGCCGCTCGCGAAGCCGCCGCGGCGAAGGGCGCGGATGCGCTGGCTCGCTTGCAGAAGGGCGAGGCTTGGGATTCGCTCAGCGCGTTGGGATTGAAGCCGGTGGGCAAGCGGTTCGTGACGCGCGATGACTCGATCGCCCCGCCGGCAGTGCTGCGCTCGGCGTTCCAGGCGTCGAAGTCCCAGATCTCCGATGCGAAGCCTTACGTGTCCGGAGTGACCACTGACGATGGCAACTATGCGGTGCTGGCGGTCACGCAGATTCGTAGCGGTGAGGCCGACAAGGAGCCGGAGCAGGAACGTGCCATCCGGCGTCGTCAGGCGGAAATGCGCGCCGGCAATGAAGAGCTGATCGCTTACGTCGAAGAAGCCCAGCGCAACGCCGACATCGTTCGCAACGACAAGGTCTTCGAATGACGCGAGCGCGTTAGTTCACGAAGCAAGAAAAAACGCCGCGTTCCGGGCCGGACCGCGGCGTTTTTCGTTGTGAAGCCGTGGCTCCTGCACGTCCATGTGCCCGCTGCGTTCGGGCGTCAGTCCCCTTCGGGGAAGGACATGCCGACGGTGCTGAAGCCGGCATCGACGTAGATGATCTCGCCGGTGATGCCCGCGGACAGATCGGAGGCGAGGAACGCGGCGGTGTTGCCCACATCTTCGATCGTGACATTACGGCGCAGCGGTGCGATCGAGGCGACATGGCTGAGCATCTTGCGGAAGCCGCCGATGCCGGCCGCCGCCAGCGTCTTGATCGGACCGGCGGAAATGCCGTTGACGCGAATCCCTTTCGGGCCGAGGTCCGCGGCGAGGAAACGCACGCTGGCTTCCAAGCTCGCCTTCGCCAGGCCCATCACGTTGTAGCTCGGCAGCGAACGGACCGCGCCGAGATAGGTGAGGGTCAGGATGGAGCCCGCGCGGCCTTCGAGCATCGGCTCGGCCGCTTTGACGACGGCGGTCAGGCTGTAGCTTGAGACGTCGTGCGCAATGCGGAAGTTTTCGCGAGTGGTGGACTCGACGAAGCCGCCGCGAATCGCATCGGACGGCGCGAACGCCACGGCATGCACGATGATGTCGAGCTTGTCCCAGCTCTTCTTGAGCGTCTCGAAGCCGGCGGCGATGCTCTCATCGCTGGCCACGTCCATCTCGAACACGGCGGCCGCGCCGAACTCCTTGCCCATGCCTTCGACGCGATCCTTGAAGCGCTCCTGGTAGCTGAACGCCAGCTCCGCGCCTTCACGCTTCAGCGCCTGGGCAATGCCATAGGCGATGGAACGCTCGGTCGCCAGTCCGATGATGAGGGCGCGCTTGCCTGCGAGGAATGCCATGAACCGCTCCAGTGAAGAAAACTGGAGCGTAGTTTAGC
>NZ_CALFXI010000076.1 GCF_937958065.1 uncultured Steroidobacter sp. | reverse complement strand
TCAGATGCCGGCGCGACGGCGATCGTCGATGTACATCACCAGGCGCTGGCCGGGCTTGATCACGCTGCGCTTGGTCAGGTTGTTCCAGCCGAGCAGGTCGGCGAGTCGCACGCGGAATTTGTTGGCGATGGTCGAGAGCGAGTCGCCGCGGCGAACCACGTACGTGGTCGAACGCGACACGGTGCTGCTGTCGGTGGTCGCGAGCCTGGCCGTGCCCGGAATCGAGAGCACCTGGCCGATCGCGAGCGTGTCGCCGCGGTCCAGACCATTGCTGTTGGCGAGACGGTCCATGCTCACGCCGTGAGTCTTGGCGATGCTCCACAGCGTGTCACCGCGGCGCACGATGTGCTTGTCCGATGGCGCCCGGGTGCGGGCCGGCGTTTCTTCTTCGTACGACGCGAGTTGCAGGCCGCTGGACGAGCGCATGCCCTTCGGCGCCGCCGCGATCAACAGTTCCTGTCCGGGATGAATCATGTTGCCGCGAAGCTTGTTGGCGCTCTTCAATGCCGCGACCGAGATGCCGTATTTATCAGCAATCTCTCCGAGGGTGTCGCCACGACGCACACGGTGATACACGACGCGCACGCGCTCGGAGGGCGGCAGCGCGGCGATACCTTCCTTGAAGCGCTCGTTACGATCGATCGGGACCAGGATGTGATGCGGGCCGTCCGGGTCGGTCACCCAATGATTGAACGCGGGGTTCAGCGCCAGCAGCTCTTCCTTCGACATGTCGGCAAGCTCGGCGGCGACGTGCAGATCGAGCTGGCCGCCGACGTCGACCTTGACGAAGTAGGGCGTGTTCGCGATCGGCGCAAACGCCAGCCCATGAGTGGTCGGATCGCCAACGATGCGGCGCATCGCGAGCAGCTTCGGCACATAAGCCCTGGTCTCGCGCGGCAGCTTCAAGCTGAAATAATCGGTGGGCTTGCCGGCGCGCAGATTCTTCTCGATTTCGCGGGCGACGCGGGCCTCGCCGCAGTTATATGCAGCGACGGCGAGCAGCCAGTCGCCGTCGAATTCATCGTGCAGGAACTGCAGATAATCCAGGGCGGCATTGGTGGAGGCGATGACATCGCGGCGGCCATCGTAGTACCAGTTCTGTTTCAGGCCGTAGCGACGCCCCGTCTCGGCGATGAACTGCCACAGGCCCGAAGCGCGGGCGCGCGAATAGGCCACCGGATTGAAGGCGCTCTCTACCACCGGCAGCAGCGCCAGCTCGAGCGGCATGTTACGGGCTTCGAGCTCGCCGACGATGTAGTGCAGGTAACGCTCGCCGCGCTTGAAGGTGCGATCCAGATAATCGGGATGATTGACGAACCAGCGCAGCTCGATGTCGACCGACGGATGATCGACGTCGCTCAAGGTATAGCCCTTGCGGATGCGCTCGAACAGGTCCCCGCCTTCGGGCAGCGGGCCGTCCTCGCCGAGCTCGCGCACCAGCCGCGGACTGGTCTGCGCGTCGAGGGCTTCGATGGCTTCCTCGATCTGTTCGGGACCGGACACACCGATGGCCGCTTCATCGAGCTTGGTGATGGAGGCATCCAGCTCGACGAACTCGACCGGGTCTTCGTCCCCCTCCTCGGCCCTGGAGCCGAAGTGGCTGCAGCCAGCCGTCAGGACCGCCAGGGTCGTTGCAAGGATTGCCGGCAGCGCGGTCGCTGGTCGCCACTGATACATCTGATCCCTCCACCTGCCTCGCCCCTTATCGAATTCGAGAGGCAGGCGTAAAACTAACGTGGTCGGCCCTTGATACTCGGCGCAAGGCCGAGCCGGCGGGCGACTCCCATCACACTCCGGTGCCCATGCACCTTTGGTTGAAAAACGTGCTGTGCCGCGCGGCCGGCACTAGCGAAAACTGTCCTTCCACTGCCGGATGACAGCGAATACTTCAGGTTGACTAGGTAACCCGCGGCCCGCATGGGCTTCAGCGGCCTGTTTCACACTCTGATCGTCACAACGCAGAAAAGGGTTCACATTCCTCTCCCGCCTGAGGTCCGTTGGCAGAGTCGCCTCATCCCGGGCCCGCAGCTCCCGGCAATGCGCCAGATAACTGGCTGCCGCCTGGTTGTCCGGCTCGACCGCCTGGGCGAATTTCAAGTTGCTTAGCGTGTACTCGTGCGCGCAGTACACCAAAGTTTCGGCAGGCAGGGCCGCAAGCTTGGACAACGAATCGTGCATTTGTTCCGCAGTGCCCTCGAACAGGCGACCGCAACCGGCGCTGAACAGGGTGTCGCCGCAGAACACGGCACCGTGACCCACATATGCAATGTGACCCGCGGTGTGCCCAGGGACGTCTAGCACTTCGAAGGCGAGGTCGAGCTCCGGAAAGAGGGCGCGATCGCCTTCACGTAACCGGCGCGGATTGCCGGGAACGACCTCGTTCGCGGGCCCGTACACCGTCAGCGCCGGTCGGTTTCGCAGCAGCTGCTCGACACCCCCGACATGGTCGCCGTGATGGTGGGTGATCAGCAGCCCGGACAACGTGAGATTGCGAGACGCGAGCTCGCGTTCGACCGGCGCGGCCTCGCCCGGATCGACGGCCACGACGCGGGAGGCGTCGCGAGGCGAATGAATCAGCCAGATGTAGTTGTCGGTAAAAGCCCGAATCGGGGTCACTTGCAGCATCGTTGTACCGACCCCGGAAAGCACCATACCAGGGGGTATTAAACATGCCATGTCGCTGACCGGCAAGCATTAATCAAGCGGTATCGGGCGCGACTGTCGGGTTGCGTTCCAGGCTTGCGGCGCCGGTCGGCGGAGCACCGAACCCTTGGCGGCGCTGATCCGTTATCCTTCCGCCATGCCCGAACCCACCGCACTCGATCTGCATGCCTGGCTGCGCTCGCCGCTCGGCCAGCGCGTCTATGCGCTCGAACGCAAGCTTGCGGCCGAAGCGCTCGCCCAGGTGTTCGGCTGGCAGCTGCTGCAGATCGGGCAATGGGGCGACGACGATGGCTTGATGTCCGAGGCGCGCACTCAGCGCAAATCGGTGCTCGCCTGGCACGGCGCGCGGGCGCGGGGAGCGTCCACCATTCGTTCCCGGACCGACGCGCTCGCCATCCAGTCGGACTCTGTCGATGCCGTTTTGTTGCCGCACACGCTGGAGTACGAGCCCGAGCCGCACGAGATCGTGCGCGAGGTCGGGCGGGTCCTGTCCGCCGAAGGACACCTGATCGTGTTCGGGTTCCGGCCGTTTTCCAGCTGGGGCGTGCGGCACTGGTTCGCGAAGAACGGCTTTCCGCCCGGCACCGAACGACTGATCGGCGAGGGCCGGCTGCGCGACTGGCTCAAGCTGCTCGGCTTCGAAGTCGTCGACTCGCGACGCTACCTGTTCAGCTTGCCGTTCAGCGCCAGCTCGCCGGCCTCGCAACGCTTCTTCGAGCGCAGCGGCAATTATCTGTGGCCGATCTTCGCCGGCGGCTATCTGATCAAAGCGCGCAAACGCGTCTACACGCTCACACCGATTCGTCCGCGCTGGCGGCTGCGTCCCAAGGTGGTGGGCGGCCTCATCGAGCCGAGCACGCCGCGCAACGCCAATCGCATGTGACGCACCGTTTCCAAAATTCACGATAACCAATAAATGGCCGTAGTCGAGATCTACACCGACGGTGCCTGCCGCGGCAATCCGGGGCCGGGCGGGTGGGGCGCAATCCTGCGCTCGGGCGAGCACGAGAAAGAGCTCAAGGGCGCCGAGGCGCTCACCACCAACAATCGCATGGAGCTGACGGCGGCAATCCAGGCGCTCGCGGCGTTGAAGCGCGGCTGCGACGTGGTGCTGTACACCGACTCGCAGTATGTGCGCAAAGGCATCCTCGAATGGATGCCGCAATGGAAATTGCGCGACTGGCGTACCGCCGACAAAAAGCCGGTCAAGAACGTCGATCTGTGGCAGGCGCTGGAGCGGGAGATCGCGCGGCACAAGATCGAATGGCACTGGGTGAAGGGGCACGCCGGCGTGCCCGGCAACGAGCGCGCCGATCAGTTGGCGAACCAGGCGATCGACGAAATGCAGGCGCGCCTGTCGGTGGGCTGACCCGCAGCATTGCAGATCAGCAACGGCGCACGCATGCGCTATCATGCGCGCCAGCTTGCGATCACCTCGGATTTCTCCATGGACTTCATCGATCTGAAAACCCAGTACCGTCGCGTGCAGGACTCAGTCAACGCGCGCATTCGCACGGTGCTGGAACATGGCCAATACATCCTCGGCGCGGAGACCGTCGAGCTGGAGCAGAAGCTCGCTGAATACGTCGGTGCCAAACATTGCATCGGTGCCTCGAGCGGCACGGACACGTTGCTGATCGCGCTGCTGGCTTACGGCATCGGCCCCGGCGATGAGGTGATCACGTCGCCGTTCACGTTCATCGCGACGGGGGAAATGATCGCGCTGGCCGGTGCGAAGCCGGTGTACGTCGACATCGATGCGCGGACTTACAACATCGATCCGAAGCTGATCGAAGCAGCCATCACGCCGCGGACCAAGGCCATCATGCCGGTGTCGCTGTACGGTCAATGCGCCGACATGGATGCGATCAATGCGATCGCCCGCAAGCATCGCATTCCGGTCATCGAAGATGCCGCGCAGAGCTTCGGTGCGACATACAAGGGCAAGCGTTCATGCGCCGTGTCCGAAGTGGGCTCGACTTCGTTCTTTCCTTCCAAGCCGCTGGGCGCCTATGGCGATGGCGGCGCGTTGTTCACCGACGATGACAACCTGGCGAAGCTGATGCGCGAGATCCGCGTGCACGGCCAGGATCGTCGCTATCATCATCCGCGCCTGGGCATCAACGGACGGCTCGACACGCTGCAAGCGGCGGTGCTGCTCGCCAAGATGGAAATCTTCCCGGACGAAGTCGAGGCGCGCATCAGAATTGGCGCCCGCTACTCTCAATTGATCGACGAAGCATTTGCGAAAGAGAGCGATCCCTCACGCAAAGTCGTCACGCCCTATGTCGCGCCCGATTGCACCAGCGTGTATGCGCAGTACACGGTTGAAGTCGCCGATCGGGCCAAGGTGGAGCAGGGCATGAAGGCCCGCGGTATTCCGACCGCCGTGCATTACCCCGTGCCGCTGCACTTGCAGCCGGTGTTTGCGAACCTCGGTCAGGGACCGGGCTCGTTCCCGGTCTCCGAAGCCGTTGGCAATCGCGTCATCAGCCTGCCCATGCACCCGTATCTGACCGAGGCGCAACAGGCGCAGGTGGTGAGCGCGCTCAAGGAAGCGGTGTTGGGCTGACGGATGCGGCAAGTCATCCTCGATACCGAAACCACCGGCCTGGAGCCCGAGCAGGGCCACCGCATCATCGAAATCGGCTGTGTCGAGCTGGTGAACCGGCGCAAGTCGGGGCGTACGTTCCATCGCTATCTGCGGCCGGATCGCGAAGTGGATCGCGGTGCTATCCAGGTCCACGGCCTGACCAACGAATTCCTGGCGCAGCAGCCGCGCTTCGCCGATATCGTGGACGAGTTGCTCGAGTTCATCAGCGGCGCCGAGCTGATCATCCACAATGCGGCGTTCGACCTGGCGTTCCTAGACGCCGAGCTGAAACGTCTGCCGGGACCGCCGCGGCAGATGCGCAAACTCTGCAACGTCATCGACACGCTCCCACTGGCGCGCCAGTTGCACCCCGGGCAGCGCAACAGCCTCGACGCGCTGTGCAAACGCTACGACATCGACAATTCGCATCGCGAGCTGCACGGCGCGTTGCTCGACGCGCAGATCCTGCTCGAAGTCTATCTGGCGATGACCGGCGGCCAGACGGCGCTGGTTCTCGGCGAGACGTCGGAGACGAGCACTACGGTGGCATTCGAGCCCGTGGCGCCCATCATGCGTCCGCGTGGAGTCCTTCGAGTCGTGCGCGCGACCGAGGAAGAGCTGGTGGCTCACGAGCGCATGCTGACCACGATCGACAAGAGCAGCGGCGGCAAGACACTCTTCAAACAACTGGCGCTGGCCGAGCCGCCACCGGCACCGCTGCCCGCAGCAGCACAAGCAGCACCGGCGCTCGCCTGATCCGCGGCACATGCTGCACGCGTTTCGCAATCTGTTCCTGGGGCATGCGCCGCACTGGTACAAGCTGACGATCGTCGGCTTTCTGGTGCTCAATCCGCTGGTGCTGCTGTTGGGAGGAACGCAGGGCGCGACGCTGGCCGCATGGCTGATCCTGCTGGAGTTCATCTTCACGCTGGCCATGGCGTTGAAGTGCTATCCGTTGCAGCCCGGCGGTCTGCTGGCGCTGCAGGCCGTGCTGCTGGGGCTCACTCATCCCGACTCCGTGTATCAGCACACGCTCACGGCGTTTCCCATCATCCTGCTGTTGATCTTCATGGTCGCCGGCATTTTCTTCCTGAAAGAAATGCTGGTGTTCTGTTTCACCAAGCTGCTGCTGAAGGTACGTTCCAATCTGTGGCTGGCGTTGCTGTTCTGCCTGGTGCCCGCGGTGTTCGCCGCGTTTCTCGATGCACTCACGGTGCTGGCGGTGCTCATCACGGTGGCGACGGGTTTCTACGAGGTGTACCACAAGGTCGCCTCGGGCAAGTCGCATCACGATCCGCACGACAGCTCGGCCGACGAGCATGTCGGCGAGTTGCATCGCTCCGATCTCGATGCGTTTCGCGCCGTGCTGCGCGGGTTGCTGATGCACGCTGCCGCGGGCACGGTGTTGGGTGGTGTGATGACGCCGGTGGGACAGCCGCAAAATGTGCTCGTGGCGGAGCAGGCGGGCTGGAATTTCGGCGAGTTTTTCGCGCACGTCGCGCCGGTGGCGCTGCCGGTGTTCGTGGTCGGCATCGCGACCTGCCTGCTGGTCGAGCGCCTCAAGTGGTTCGGCTATGGCACGCGGCTGCCCGTGGCAGTCCGTCAAGTTCTCGAAATGTACGATCGGCAGCAGCAGGCGCAGCGCACGCATCGCGATGTTGCGATCATCGTGGTGCAGGCCATCACCGCGCTGATCCTGGTGTTCGCGCTGGCATTCCACCTTGCCGCGGTGGGCCTGGTCGGGTTGCTGGTGATTGTTCTGGCAACGGCGTTTACCGGGATCACCGAGGAGCAGCGGCTGGGCAAGGCGTTCGAAGCGGCGCTGCCGTTCACGGCGCTGATCGTGGTGTTCTTCGTGATCGTGGCGCAAATCCACGACCAGCATCTGTTCGAGCCGGTGGTGGGCTGGGCTTTGCACCAGTCCGGGGAGGTGCGGGCGGCGATCTTCTATCTGGCGAGCGGGCTGCTGTCCTCGGTCAGCGACAATGTTTTCGTGGCCACGATCTACATCACGGAAGTGAAGGCAGCCCTGCTGGAGGGCACCATCGGCGCCCCCGAGTTCGGCCGGCTGGCGGTGGCCATCAACACCGGCACCAACATCCCCAGCATCGCCACGCCCAATGGCCAGGCGGCGCTGCTGTTCCTGCTGACTTCAGCGGTGGCGCCGCTGATCCGCCTGTCGTACGGGACCATGGTCTGGATGGCGTTGCCATACACCATCACGTTGACCTTGAGCGGCCTGTGGGCGGTGCTGTACCTGCTTTGAAAAGCATTCCGACAGTGTTCCGGCACGCTCCGGCGCGCTGCGTCCTTTAGACCCATGTCTCTATTTCGACGCCGGTTCTGTGGCATTCTTGCGCCCTTTGCGAACAACCCCATCGGTTATCAACCGGACAGTTATGTCTCAATTTAGTCTGCGCGAATGCAAGCTGGGTGTGATCGGCCTGGGCTATGTCGGGCTGCCGCTGGCGGTGGAGTTCGGCAAGTCGTTCCACACCGTCGGTTTCGACATCAAGGCGGCGCGTGTCGCCGAGCTGAAGAAGGGCCGGGACAGCACGCTCGAAGTGGAGCCGGCCGAGCTCAAGGCCGCCAAGCGCCTGACGTACACGACGAATCTGAAAGATCTGCGCCCCTGCCAGGTTTACATCGTCACGGTGCCGACGCCGATCGACAACTACAAGCGCCCGGACCTGACCCCGATCGAGCGCGCCAGCGAGCTGATCGGCCAGGTGCTGAAGAAGGGCGACATCGTGGTGTTCGAGTCCACGGTGTACCCGGGCTGCACCGAAGAAGTCGCGGTGCCCATCCTGGAGCGCCTCTCCGGCCTGACCTTCAACAAGGATTTCTACGCCGGCTACAGCCCCGAGCGCATCAACCCGGGCGACAAGACGCATCGTCTCACCACGATCAAGAAGATCACCTCCGGCTCGACGCCCGAAGTGGCGAGCTTCGTGGACGCGCTCTACGGCAGCATCGTCAAGGCGGGTACCCACAAGGCATCGAGCATTCGCGTGGCCGAAGCCGCCAAGGTGATCGAGAACACGCAGCGCGACGTCAACATCGCGCTGATCAACGAGCTGGCGCTGATCTTCAACCGCCTCGGCATCGACACCGAGGAGGTGCTCGAAGCCGCCGGCACCAAGTGGAACTTCCTGCCGTTCCGTCCGGGCCTGGTCGGCGGCCATTGCATCGGCGTCGATCCGTATTACCTGACGCACAAGGCGCAGGAGATCGGCTATCACCCCGAAATGATCCTGGCCGGCCGCCGCATCAACGACAACATGGCCATCTACGTCGCCGAGCGGATCGCGCAGCTGATGATCAAGAAGCGCATCCACGTGAACGGCTCGCGCATCCTGGTGATGGGCCTGACGTTCAAGGAAAACTGCCCCGACCTGCGCAACTCCAAGGTCGCCGACGTGGTGTCCGAGCTGAAGAAGTTCGGCGCCAAGGTGGACGTGTTCGACCCCTGGATCGATGCCGAGGAGTGCGAGCACGAATACGGCATCAAGCCGATTCGCCGCCCGGGCGCCGGCAAGTACGACGCCATCGTCATGGCGGTGGCGCACCGGCAGTTCCGGGAAATGGGCATCGACGAGATCCGCACGTTCGCGAAGAAGCCGCACGTGCTGTATGACATCAAGTATGTGTTCGATGCGGACGAGGTGGACGGGAGGCTCTGAAGCGGTTAGCGGTTAGCGGTTGGCGGTTGGTGGGAGCACGCTCTCGCGTGCGCCGCACGGCTCGACGCCGCCAGGCTGCGAATCAAGCCGTTGAGGAGGCGACCCACTTCGGCGATCTCCTCGAGAGTTCCTGTGGCGTCGCTCAGCAGTGCGAGTCGGCTTGCGATCAGGTACTGGGTCTCTAGCTCGGCGAGCGAACCTCTGGAGATGTGCAGGTACTGAATGAACTCAGCACGGCTGCGTCGGGCGGAACCTTCGGCTATGTTGCTGGGTATAGAGATTGCAGCGCGTCTCAGCTGAGTTACCAGGCCAAAGCCCTCATCCCTGGGCATCAGTCGAGTGCCGGCGTAGACTTTGTACGCAAGCGCAATCGATTTCTGCCAGACAACCAGGTCTTTGTGACTGACGATCTTGTCCATGATGGCCACAGATTATTCCGAGCCGGGAAGCTTCCTGTCGCTCGAAAGCTTGGGCAATCGCCGAGATATTCGTTGCCTTTCACCAACCGCCAACCGCTAACCGCCAACCGCCAACCGCTTCCATGAAACTCCTCCTCACCGGCGCGGCCGGCTTCATCGGCTTTCACACCTCCCAGATCCTGCTGGCGCGCGGCGATGAAGTCGTCGGTCTGGACAACCTCAACGATTACTACGATGTCTCGCTGAAGCAGGCGCGGCTCGAAATGCTGCGGAAGTATCCGAACTTCCGGTTCGTGAAGATGGACGTGGCGGATCGCGAGGGCATGGCGGCGCTGTTCAAGAACGAGAAGTTCGAGCGCGTGATTCACCTGGCCGCGCAGGCCGGGGTGCGCTACTCGATCCAGAATCCGCTGGCCTACATCGACAGCAACGTGGTCGGCTTTGCCAACATCCTCGAGGGCTGCCGGCACAACGGCGTCCAGCATCTGGTGTATGCCTCGACCAGCTCGGTGTACGGTGCCAACACGAAGATGCCGTTCTCGGTGCACCAGAACGTCGACCATCCGTTGTCGTTCTACGCCGCCACCAAGAAGGCCAATGAGCTGATGGCGCACACCTACGCGCATTTGTATCGGCTGCCGGTGACCGGTCTGCGTTTCTTCACGGTGTATGGCCCGTGGGGCCGGCCGGACATGGCGTTGTTTCTTTTCACGAAGAACATCCTGGCCGGCAAGCCCATCGACGTTTTCAACTATGGCAACCATCGCCGCGACTTCACGTACGTCGACGACATCGCGCAGGGCGTGGTGCGAGCCATGGACCGTCCGGCGCAGCCGAACCCGGACTGGAGCGGCGATGAACCGGATCCGGCGACCAGCCAGGCGCCTTACCGGCTCTACAACATCGGCAACAACTCCCCGGTGGAGCTGATGCGCTACATCGAGTGCATCGAACAAAACCTCGGCAGGAAGGCGGAAAAGAATCTGCTGCCGCTGCAGGCCGGCGATGTGCCGGACACCTCGGCGGATGTGGAGGATCTGGTTCGAGACGTGGGCTACAAGCCCGCCACACCGGTGGAAGAGGGCGTGCGTCGCTTCATCGAGTGGTACGTCGGCTACTACGGCAAGTAAGCCGCCACGCTCCCCGTCGCGGCCCGCCACAAAAGCTTCACCCTGCGCCGGCGGTGAGGTAGCCTCCGGCACCATTCCCGTGCCGACGAGCTACCACAGGAGGTTTTCCCATGACGCTAGCGAACACGACGCCTGAGTGGCAGGCGCTCGAGGCTCACGCTGCGAGCATGCGAGGTCGGCATCTGCGGGATCTGTTCGCGAACGACCCGCAGCGCGCGGTGACTTTCGCGCGCACCTCCGAGCTCAATCTGCTGTTCGATTTTTCCAGACAGCGCGTCGATGCCGAGACCATGCGCCTGTTGCTCGCGCTTGCGAACGCACGCGGTCTGCGTGGTCGCATCGATGCGATGTTCAACGGCGAAAAAATCAACACCACCGAGCAGCGCGCCGTGCTGCACACCGCCTTGCGCAATCGCACCGACCGGCCCGTGCTGGTCGATGGGCAGGATGTGATGCCCGAGGTGCGCGCCAGCCTGCAGAAGATGCGCACGTTCGTCGAAGGCATTCACGGCGGCCGGATTCACGGCCACACCGGCAAGACCTTCACCGACATCGTCAACATCGGCATCGGCGGCTCCGATCTGGGCATCGTGATGGCCACCGAGGCGCTGGCGAAATATCGCAATCACAACCTGCGGCTGCACTGTGTGTCCAACATCGACGGCGTGCAGCTCGGCGACGTACTGGAGAAAGTCGACGCGGCACGTACGCTGTTCGTCGTTTGTTCGAAAACCTTCTCGACGCTGGAAACGCTCACCAACGCCAGGCTCGCGCGCCAGTGGATCGTCGATCGCCTGGGCGAGGGCGCACCGGCACGGCACTTCGCCGCGGTCTCGACCAATGCCAAGGCGATGGACGCATTTCTGATTCCCCCACAGAACCGCTTCACGATGTGGGACTGGGTGGGGGGGCGCTACTCGGTGTGGTCCGCGGTGGGACTGTCGGTGGCGCTGGCGCTGGGCATGGACCAGTTCGAGCTGATGCTGGAAGGCGGCTTCGAAATGGACGAGCACTTCCGCAACACGCCGTTCGAGAACAACCTGCCGGTGCTGATGGGCTTGCTCGGCATCTGGAATCGGAACTTCCTCGGTCTGGACTCGCTCGCTGTGTTGCCCTATGACCAGCGGCTGCATCGCTTCCCCGCGTATCTGCAGCAGCTGGAGATGGAGTCCAACGGCAAGAGCGTGACCGTGGACGGGGTGCCGCTGTCGTACGACAGCGGCGCGGTGTTGTGGGGCGAGCCGGGCTCGAACGCACAGCACTCGTTCTTCCAGCTGTTGCACCAGGGCACGGCGCGAGTGGCGCTGGATTTCCTCGCGCCGGTGAACGCATCGAGCCCGTTTCAGCAACAGCAGAACCTGGCCCTGGCGAATTGTTTCGCGCAGGCCCAGGCGTTCGCCTTCGGTCAGACCGAAGCGCAGGTGCGCCAGGACCTCGCGGCGAAGGGGACGAGCGACAGCGAGATCGCCCGGCTGATTCCGCACAAGCTGCATCCTGGCAACCGGCCGAGCACGATCATCCTGTTTCCGCGCCTCGGCCCGAAGACCCTCGGCCGGCTGATCGCTCTGTACGAACACAAGGTGTTCACGCAGAGCGTGATCTGGGGCATCAACGCCTTCGATCAGTGGGGCGTCGAGCTGGGCAAGAAGCTGGCGGATTCGCTGGCACCGGCGTTGGAGAAGCCGGCGGAGGGGGCGGCGGGAGCTGAACCGGCGCTGAAGAATCTGCTGGAACATGTGGCGAAGTGGCGGGGCTGAGTCGGCCCGCAGCGCCGATTGGAAGCGAAAGATCCATCCACTCGCATGGCCGAGCGGCGGGGCACGTGAAGTAATCGCATCTGCGAGGGCGGCTGTGTAAACTCCCGCACCTTGTCGCAGGGAACATCTTTCGTCAAAGCGGCCTTGAATGTTTAGAACCAGTAACGTCAGCCGGGCTCTCTGGCTGGCCACAATGTTCGTGTGCCTGCTGTTCGCAGTGACACTGTCGCCATCGGCAGTCGCTCAAACGCCGTCCGCGGACCAGATAGAGATGTTCCAGAACATGACGCCCGAGCAGCAGCGGGCGATCCTGGAAGCCATGGGGGGCGGAGGCGCGCGGACGCCGTTGCCCCGCACCGGCATAGTGTCCGACCGGCCGATCGAGTTTCCGAAGACGGTCCGTCCGCGCTCGCGGGACGAGGAAGACAAGGGCATCGGCCCGGATGGCATGCCCCGGGAGCCGAAACTGAAGGGCGGCGACACCGTGCTGCTGACCCTCGAAATTCGTCAGTTCAAGCGCAAGCCGCCAGAGATCGAGGAACAGGAGCGGCGTGACCAGCAGCGCGGAGTGTTGCAGCCGTCGATTCCCGGCCGGCAAATGGCGGATCCGCGGATGGCCGCCTCTCAACCACCTGCCGAGGGACAAACGCAGGAATTGCTCGACCGCACCCCAGACGAGACCGCTCGCCTGGAAGAGTTTCGCAACCGCGTGCTCAGGCGCAACCCATACAAGCTCGACAAGTGGGGCATTCTGAACGTCCCCGAGCTGGGTCCGATTCCGCTTGCCGGGCTCACGGTGGAGGAAGCCACCAAACGTCTAGCCGCCGAGCTGAGCCTCACGGACTTCATCGTCCTGGTTACGCGACTGCCGTTGAAGGCCATCGGTTCGGAAGCTTTGAAACCGTTCGGCTACGACCTGTTTGCCGGCTCGCCCTCGACGTTCGCACCGGCCACGGACGTGCCTGTGCCCTCCGAATACGTGGTGGGTCCAGGCGACACCTTACAGGTCCAGCTGATCGGTAACGTCAAGGGCCGTTATGCCCTGGTGGTCGGCCGCGATGGCCGCATCAACATTCCCGATCTCGAGCCGATCCCGGTCTCGGGATTGCGCTTCGACGAGGTACGCGAGCGCCTGGAAACGGTGGTGCGTGATCGGATGATCGGAACGCAAGCGAGCATCAGCATGGGCGAGCTGCGCTCGATCCGTGTTTTCGTGCTCGGCGACGCAGAGGTGCCGGGCTCCTATACCGTAAGCGGACTTTCCACGATCACCAATGCGCTGTTCGTCAGTGGCGGCGTAAAGGAAATCGGCTCTTTGCGCAACATTCAATTGAAGCGCGCCGGTCGCACCGTCACCACGCTGGATCTGTACGATCTGCTGCTGCACGGGGATACCAGCGGTGATGCCCGCTTGCTGCCTGGGGACGTGATATTCGTGCCCGCCGTCGGGGCCACGGTTGGGCTATCCGGCGAAGTGCGCCGGCCGGCGATTTACGAGTTGAAGGATGAAACCTCGGTCGGCGAGCTGGTGCAACTCGGTGGCGGACTGTTGCCTCAAGCCGACCCGAAGCTCGCGACGTTGGAACGCGTCAATGCCGAGCGTCAGCGCGTCACTGTCGACGTGAATCTGTCCGCGCCGAGTGGCCGGGATCTCAAATTGCAGAGTGGCGACACGCTCAGGATCCCGACCATCCGTCCGATTCTCGAGGATTCGGTGGTCATCAGCGGGCACGTGCATCGCCCCGGCCAATATCAGTTCACCCCCGGGATGCGCCTGTCCGGTGTGCTGCCGAACCTGGACGAACTGCTGCCCAACGCAGATCAGCGCTATATCCTGATCCGGCGTGAGATGCCGACCGACCGGCAGGTGCGGGTGTTCTCGGCCGATCTCGAGAAAGCGCTTGCCGAGCCGAATAGCGCCGCGAACTTCGAGCTTGCGCCTCGTGATCAGATTTTCGTATTCGATCGCGAATCCGGGCGCGATCGGATCATCGAGCCGTTGATGCGCGAGTTGCGGCTGCAATCGCGCATCGGTGAGCCGACCCTCGAAGTGAGCGTGGCGGGCAAGATCAAGGTTCCTGGCAAATATCCGCTCGAGCCGGGCATGCGCGTCAGCGATCTGCTGCGGGCGGGCGGCAGCCTGGACGAAGCGGCCTACGGCGGACAGGCGGAATTGACCCGGTACGACATCGGCAACGACGGCACCCGACAGGCCGAGCTCATCGAGATCGATTTGCGCCAGGTGATGAATGGGGATCCGGCCGCCGACCTGGCATTGCGCCCATTCGATTATCTGGTCATCAAGGAAGTGCCGTTATGGGCCGCGCAGGAGGAAGTGGAGATCCGGGGCGAGGTGAAGTTCCCTGGCCGCTATCCGATTCATCGCGGCGAGACGTTGCGGTCGGTGATGGCGCGTGCCGGAGGTTTGACCGATCTGGCGTTCGTCGAGGGCGCGATTTTCACGCGTGAAGAATTGCAAGCGCGCGAGCGCAAGCAGCTGGCGACGCTCGCCACTCGCATGGAATCCGATCTCGCCCAGGCTTCGCTGATGGCGGCTCAGGAGGCAGGCAAGGACGCGGGTCAGGCGCTGGCCGTCGGACAATCCTTGCTGGCATCGTTGCGTGAGGCCAAGCCGGTCGGCCGTCTCGTCATCGATCTGAACCGCGCCACGCGGGCCGAGCCGGGTTCCGAGCAGGACATCGTCCTGAAGGATGGCGACCGCCTGCTGGTGCCGCGCGTGGTGCAGGAAGTGACGGTCATCGGCGAGGTCCAAAGCGCGACATCGCACCTGTTCCGCGAAGACCTCACCAGGGATGACTACATCGCCATGAGTGGCGGACTGACGCCGCGAGCTGACGACCGTCACATCTACGTGGTCCGGGCCGATGGCAGTGTCGTGGCGCGCTCCAGTGGATCGTGGTTCAACCGCGGCGTGGAGATCAGGTCGGGCGATACCATCGTCGTGCCGCTGGATACGGAGCGGATGCGACCGCTGCCGTTCTGGATCGCGGTGACGACGATTATTTATAACCTGTCGATAGCGGCAGCCGCCGTGAACTCCTTCTGATGCGGTGCCGACAGCGGGGGCTGGTGCACTCGGCGTGGGTAACATCGACACTAGGTCATGAATAATCACATCACGATTTCCGACGTCTTTCGCGTCATGCGCGAGCGCCGCGCGTGGCTGCTGGCGGGAACGTTGTTCGCCGTCAGCCTCGCCGCGATCGCGTCATTCGCCTTGACTCGGGTCTACCGGGCGGAGGCGCTGCTGGCGCCAGTATCGACGTCGGAGTTGGACGGCGTAGGCTCCATGTTGGGGTCGCTTGGCGGCTTGGCGGCAATGGCAGGCCTTGCGCTACCCTCAGACAACCAGAAGGATGACGCCATCGCTTTGCTGCGCTCTCGAGGGCTGACACAAGCCTTCATTCGCGAAAACAATCTGCTGCCGGTCCTGTTCCACAGCAAGTGGGATGCCGAGGCGGCAACCTGGAAGGTCGATGGCGACGATGTCCCAACGCTCTGGGATGGGTATAAATACTTCGATCGCAAAGTCCGCAAGGTCTACCACGATAAGCTCACTGGTCACGTCACGGTGCAAATCGAATGGCGGGACCCGGAGCTGGCCGCGCGCTGGGCCAATGAGCTGGCCGAACGAGTCAATAGCGCGATGCGCAAGCGGGCCGTTGATGAGGCCAGCAGGAGTATCACTCAGCTCCAGGCCGAGTACGCCAAGACGCAGATAGTCGGTCTGCAGCA
This sequence comes from uncultured Steroidobacter sp., assembly GCF_937958065.1. GTDB lineage: Bacteria > Pseudomonadota > Gammaproteobacteria > Steroidobacterales > Steroidobacteraceae > Steroidobacter. The sequence goes on along the minus strand of NZ_CALFXI010000076.1, from coordinate 17,482 downwards.
TGCGATCGGGCAGCTGCTGCAGTCGCAGATCGAACGGCGGACGATGGCCGAGGTTCGTGATGAGTTCGCGTTCCGGGTGCTCGATAAGGCGCTGCCGCCGGATGAAGATGATTATGTGCGGCCCAAGCCTGTGCTCTACATCGTAGTGGCGCTCTTCATGGGCTTCGTGGTTTCTCTTGCGGTGCTCGTCTTGGTCGAGCGAACGCGCGTCTTGTTGCGCGGCTCGGACTCCCTCGACCGTGAAGCAGAGGGATCGAGGCGCAGTGCAAGTCTCGAGCGCGTGGCCAGTAAGTAGCGGCGGCTCAGGTGCGTTTCAGTCGTAAAACGTCGCGGAGCTTCGCGGACGGCGCCTGCATCGCGCTCGTCGGTAGCGTTGGAGTACCCGCGCGTTACGGTGGTTTCGAGACGTTTGTGCATGAGCTCGCGCCGCTGCTGCGGAGTCGTGGGCATCAGGTTGTGATTACCTGCGATGCCACGCAATACGTCGATCACCCCGACCAGTTCGAAGGCTGCAAGCTGCTGTGGATTCCCATCCGGGCCAATGGAGTGCTCTCCACGCTGCACGACACTGTGGCCTTGCTCAGGGTTTGCTGGAAGGTCGATTGCATTCTCATTCTGGGTGTTTCGGCCGGTCCCGTCATCCCTCTGGTACGGCTCATCGGACGCGCGCGCGTCGTAACCAACACGGATGGCATCGAGTGGCGGCGTGGCAAATTTGGACGCATCAAGCGTTGCTTGTTATGGGTGTTCGATCGATTGGCGCAGTTGGGTAGCCATCGGGTCGTCGTTGACAACGAGGCGCTGCTTGCCTTTGTCGGCAACGACACGCGTACTCGCACGGATGTGATTCCATATGGCGGCGATCAGGCGGTCAGGATTGCAGCTCTCACGCCGCCGGCGGAGTTGTTGAAGGTCGAGTACGCCCTCACGATCTGCAGGATCGAGCCGGAAAACAACCTCGACCTGCTGATTCGAGGATTTCTAGGTTCGCCGGGCGAGCGCTATGTGATCGTCGGCAACTGGGAGGGATCGGAGTACGCGAGGCAACTGCGTCGGCGTTACCGCGATGAGCCGCGACTGCTATTGCTCGACCCCATCTACGATGTCGCAGTCCTGCGTGGGTTGCGCGAGCGCTGCAAGGTCTACTTGCATGGCCACTCGGTGGGAGGCACGAATCCTTCGCTGGTGGAGATGCTGTTCTTCGACATGCCGATCGTCGCATTTGATTGCCCCTTCAATCGGCAGACTGCCTCGGAGGCCGCCCGCTACTTCAGCGATGAGGCCGAATTGGCAGGCGCCTTGCGTTCGCTTTGGACGGAAGGCGTTGCAGACGGCGCAGTCCGGCAAACGGTCCGCAATCGCTATACGTGGAATCGCATTGCCGACGCCTACGAGCGCGTATTCTCGACGGTGTTGCATGGCTGAGGCAGCGTGCGCGTCGGCGATGTCCAACGGCCCAGGTGCGCCTTCGGTCGCCGTTCTGCTCGCCGTGCACAATGGCGCCGGCTGGTTGACGCCGTTGCTGGCCTCGCTGGCCAGAAATCGGACTTCATTTACTCTGCACTGGATCGACGACGCGTCGACGGACGAATCCGTCGCGGTGCTTCATCGCGAGTGCTCGGAGCAGGGAATCACCCAGCACGAATGGCGGGCCGGGGCGAGGCAGGGGGTTCCTAACGCATTTTTCTTTCTGCTCGAGCGCGTGACCGCGGACTTCTATCTGTTTTGCGATCAGGATGACATCTGGGAGCCCGGCAAGATCGATGCAACCGTGTCCAGGCTGGCGGGCGAATCTCGGCCGTTCCTGTGCTTCTCCGACCCGAAGCTGTTTTCCGGCCAGGATACATCCAAGTACAAGTACTATTTTCAGACGCTCGGCTTGAGCGTCGAAGTTGCAACCGCGCGCGGGCGCGCTTTAGTGTTCAATCCGTGCGTTGGCAATACCGTCGGTTTTAACCGGGCATTGCGAGATCTGTGGCTGCGCCATGCGGAGATCGCCCGCGCACACGCAGCTATGCACGACTGGTGGCTATATCTGCTGGCCTTGACCTACGGTGGCGTGGCCCTGCTCACCGGGGTGCCAACCACCCTGTACCGCCAGCACGGGGGCAATACGTTGGGCGTGACCTCCTTGCGCCGGCAGGCGAATCTGCCCCGGATGTGGCGCAAGCAAAAGCACTTTCGCAGGCTGGTCGCGCGCCAGGCGCGGGGCTATCTCGAGGTACTCGAGCGTCAGGTGCCCGCGCAAGGTGTGCTTGCGCAGACGGCAGCGATGCTGGCCCATGTCGATCAACAGCTGACCCTCGCGGATGTGCTACGGCTACGGAAGGTTGACGCCGTCCCTGTATCCACGCTGCGTGCCATGCTGTTCATGATCGGTTGTCTCGTGTCGGATGCGTCATGACGCAGGACACCCTGGCCGCTTCGCTCTTGTCGTCGGCGCTGGTGCTGGTCGGGTTTGGCCTGCTGGTGGCACCGTTGGGCACATCTTTCATGCTCGGGGTGCTGTTCGCCGGCCTGGCTTTGCTGTTTGTGCTCATCTTTCCGCCGCAGCAACCGGCACCTTGGGGCTGGCTCGTTCCCAGTGTGCTCTTCGTTGCGTTTTTGATCGTAAACGCGGTGGCCGCGGGGTTCTCCATGACGGCCAGCGGCGCCCAGCCGTTTCAGGCGGCGCTGGTTCTCGCGCTGTCAGTTCTCGTGAATGCCGTGAGTTTCATCTTCGGACAGACGCGAGTGCGCACGGTGCTGAGAATAACCGTGCTTTTCATGCTGCTTCGGGCGGTTACTTCAGCCGCAATCCCCTGGACGAGCGTTGCGCTGCTGCCGTTCCTCGACGGCCTCTACAACTATGAGGACTACGGTGTCCTGGGAATCGGTGTCCGCTATATCGTTCCGGGCGATATCACCATACTGGCTGGATGGCTCATTCTCATGACGACGACGATCGTCACGCGTCTGCGAGGGACGTTGCGGCTATTGATATGGTTCGCCGCCATTGCGTCGTTGTCGCGGTTCGTCGTGGCGGCGCTGATTCTGCTGGAATTCACACGGCTGGTGATCTTGTCCATCAAACAGGGCCGCTGGTCGGTGATCCTGGGCTTCGCCACCGCCGGGCTGGCTCTGGTGTGGCTCTGGTTCGGGTACGTGGCAGTCAACTCCAATGTCATGGATTTCGTCGAGGCGCGCGTCGTGGCAGCGTCTTCCAACGATGAAAAGGTCCTGCAGTACACGTTGTTTGGCGACGCGGTTCTCGGTAATTGGGATACGATGCTGTTCGGCGCGGGGGTCGGTGAGCACCTGGAGCTCTACATCCGGGATCCCGACCATCCATTCCAGTACGAAGCGCAAGTGCCTTCATTCGCATACCAGTTGGGCATACCCGGCGTGTGTCTGTGGATAGCCGCGATCGTCGCGCCCTTTCTCGTGGTGGCGAAGTCGATTCCCCCTCAGGTGAACCATACGACCGCCGCGAGTTTCATTCTCGTGGCTCTCGCCATGCTGATCGTTGCCGGCGGCTTTACCAATCCATCATTGATGTTGCCGCAGAACGCCATTTTGTTCGCGGCGCTGGGCGGAATATACGCCGCGAACAACACACGGCCGACCATTACGTCCGATACAACGGCGCCGCCCGAGGGGGCGACGCCTGTCGAGACGGCACTTTCCAGTAATTTTCGAGGTTCGCTATGAAGGGCAGGGTAGCATTGATCACCGGTATCACCGGGCAGGATGGCGCCTACCTGGCAGAGTACCTGCTGGGCAAGGGTTACATCATCCATGGGATGAAACGACGCGCCTCGCTGTTCAACACCTCACGCATAGACCATCTTTATCAGGATCCACACGAACCAGATACACGCCTGTTCCTGCATCACGGCGACATGACCGACACCAGTAGTCTGGTGCACATCATTCGTAAGACACAGCCGGATGAAATCTACAACCTGGCCGCGCAGAGTCACGTTGCTGTGTCGTTCGAGGAGCCCGAATACACTGCCGATTCCGACGCAATCGGCGCGCTGCGCATCCTGGAAGCAATTCGCATCCTGGGCATGGAGAAAACCACGCGCTTTTATCAGGCATCCACATCGGAGCTCTACGGTTTGGTTCAAGAGGTGCCACAGTCCGAAACGACGCCGTTCTATCCGCGCTCGCCCTATGCGGCGGCGAAACTGTACGCGTACTGGATCACAGTGAATTACCGCGAGGCGTACGGCATGTATGCTTGCAACGGCATTCTGTTCAATCATGAGTCGCCGATTCGCGGCGAAAACTTCGTCACTCGCAAGATCACGCGCGCGCTGGCGAGAATCAAGCTAGGCATGCAGAAATGCCTCTACCTGGGAAACCTCGACGCCAAGAGGGATTGGGGCCATGCCAGGGACTATGTCGAGGCGATGTGGCTCATGCTGCAGCAGCCGGTTCCGGAAGATTTTGTCATTGCGACCGGGGAACAGCATTCCGTGCGGGAGTTTGTGGAGTGCGCATGCCAGAAACTGGACATCGCGATTCGCTGGGCGGGTGAGGGCGTCGAGGAGCGCGGCTACGATTCCGACGGTAAATGTATCGTCGCTGTCGATCCCCGCTACTTCCGGCCCGCGGAAGTCGAGACGCTCTTGGGCAATGCCTCCAAAGCCAGGTCCAAACTGGGCTGGCAACCGAAGACCGCTTTCCGCGATCTGGTCGCAGAGATGGTCCAGGAGGATCTGAAGCTGGCGAAGCGGGAAAAGGTATCCGAGGAAGACGGACTCTGACGTCGGGACCGAGCGGAAACGCGTAATGCCGCTTGGCCGCAACCTGGCTGCCGGTCTCGCCAGCTCGATATGGATCGCCATTATCGGGCTGGCGGTCGTTCCGCTGTATCTGAAGTATCTCGGGGTCGAGGCCTACGGTCTCATCGGCTTCTTCGCGACGACCCAGGCGATGTTCCAGCTGCTCGATCTGGGGCTGGCGCAGACGGTGAATCGGGAAATCTCCCGCTATTCGGCCCAGGCGAAATGGCTCGAAGTCCGTAACCTCCTGCACACACTGGCCGTGATCTATTGGATCATGGGCGTGTCGATTGCAGTGGTCGTGTTCGGCTTGGCGCCGTCGATCGCCGGCCATTGGATCGAAGCCGAACAGTTATCGCCGCAGACATTGGAGCGCGCCGTCCAGCTCATGGGCGTCGTAATCGCCTGCCGCTGGCCTATCGGGCTGTACCAGGGCGCACTGAATGGACTCGAACGGATCGCCACCACCAGTGCCATCAACGCCGTGATGATGACCTTGGGCAGCGTCGGGGCGGTGGTCGTGCTCGCCTTCGTGTCAGCCAGCATCGAAGCCTTTTTCATGTGGCAGGCTTGCGTCGGCATCGCGAGTGCTCTGACCATGCGCCTGTTCGCCTGGCGCGCAATCCAATTTCCCGGTGCTTCGCGGTTCGACAGTGGAGAATTACGCCGGATCTGGAGGTTTACGACCGGAGTTGGCGTGCTCGCGCTGTCGGGCGTGGTGCTCACTCAGCTTGATAAGCTGCTGCTCAGCAAGCTCCTCAACCTCAGTGACTTTGGCCATTACATGCTGGCGACCGTGATTGCGAACGGTCTGTATCTGTTGATCAATCCGCTGTTCAACGTCATCTATCCGCGGTTCTCCACGCTCGTGGCAATGGGCCAAGAGGCGGAGCTGCGCATGCTGTACCGGCTGGGCACACGGATGTTCGTAACGATGCTGTTTCCCATCGCTTTGATGGTGGCAGTGTTTGCCAGGGAGCTCGCTTATGTGTGGACCCGTGACGAAGCGATCGCGCACAGCGTGGCGCCCCTGCTCAGTTTTCTGAGTCTGGGAACCGCGCTTCATGGAGTCATGTATGTTCCCTATGCGTTGCAACTGGCCTATGGTCTGCCCCGGTTGGCTCTGAAGATCAATCTAGTCCTGCTCTGCCTGCTGGTGCCGCTGACGTTCTTTCTTGCGTCTCACTTCGGCGCGATCGGCGGCGCACTGTCATGGTTCGTGCTCCATCTGGTGTACGTCTTGTTGGGCTCGTGGCTGACTCATCGGGAGCTGCTCGTGGGCATAGGTGGCCCATGGCTGCTGCGCGATGTCGCGGTACCGCTGGTAAGCTCTGCCGCCGTTTTCCTGGCCGTGTACTATGTCGTGATGCGAATCGAGCCGGGGGTGGCCGTTTCTCTGCTGTTCGCGGTATTTGCCGCTCTGCTCTCGATACTCCTGTCCGTGGCGATGTCCCCACAGTCCTATAAGCTAGTGGTCGGTGTCCTGGGCTTCAGGAAGCGAGCGGCGTGAAGAATTGAACCGTCTCCGTGGCTGGCGAGAAGAGGCGAATGAAGGGTTAGGTGTAGACGATGACTACGGACATGTTTTATTCCCAGTTCAACGAGGACAGGATTCTGCACCGCATTTTTTCCGGCAAGAGTCGGGGTACGTGCGTGGAGGTCGGCGCCAATGACGGGATTCATGGCAGCAACACGCTGTTCTTCGAGAAGCAGGGTTGGCAGTGTGTTCTGATCGAGCCGAACCCGGCCCTGTGCGCCGAGATCCGCGCAAAGAGAAACGCCATCCTGTTCGAGTGTGCCGCTTCGAGCTCGCCAGGCAGCGCGACCTTGCACGTGGTAGAGGGGACGTTTGGGGCGCACGGCATGTCCACGATGAGCGCCAGGGCCGAAGACCGTGAGCGGATTGCTGAGCAAGGCTTCAGCACAAAACCGCTGGAGGTGCGCACCTTCACGATGGACCAGTTATTGGAGCGTGCCCAGCTCACTGGCGGCATCGACTTCGTGACCATCGATGTGGAAGGACACGAAATGGATGTCCTGCGAGGATTCTCGCTGGATCGATGGCAGCCGACGGTGCTGATCATCGAGGATAATTCGAACCACAAAGACAGCACGGTCGCGCGCTACCTGGCTCAATTCGGGTATGAGCCGTTTCGCAGGACCGGAGTGAACGATTGGTTCGCGCATCGTTCGAACCAGCGGCTGGTCAATTCGACATCGAAAATGCAGCGCGCGATAAAAATATGGGAGCTCAGGGTGCGCGACCGGCTGCGACGCATTCCCTGGCTGAGAACCACGTACCGACGGCTGAAGGGGCTGCCAAATGAACGCTGAACCGGCTCCAATACTCTCCATCTGCATTGCGACGCTCAATCGCGCGGCGTACATCGGTGAGACGCTCAGTAGCATCGCCGCGCAGTTCTGCGATGGTGTCGAGGTGGTGATCCTCGACGGCGCCTCGACCGACAATACGGAGCAGGTCGTACGCTCGTTCGAAGGTTCGATACCGCGGCTCCATTATCATCGGCAAGCGAAGAACTCCGGTGTCGATGCAGACTTCGATCGCGCGGTCGAGCTGGCCTCGGGCAAGTATTGTTGGCTCATGTCGGATGACGACTTGCTGCGTGCCGACGCGATCCAGTCGGTGCTGCGAAAACTGCGCGATGAGCCGAGCTTGGTGGTGGTGAACGCAGAGGTACGCAGCAATGACTTCAGTCGCCTGTTCGAGGAGCGGCGACTGCCCATGACCAGCGATCGGCAATATGGACCGGGCGAAATGGACCAGTTGTTCGCCGATGCGGGCAGCTATCTTACTTTCATTGCCTGCGTCGTCATCAGGAGAGATCTGTGGTTGGCGCGTGAACGCGCTCGTTACTACGGCTCCCTGTTCATTCACGTCGGTGTCATTTTTCAGGCGCCGTTGCCGGCCACCGCCGTCATCATCTCGGAGCCGCTGATTTCCATCCGCTATGGCAATGCCATGTGGCGGCCCAAGGAGTTCGAGATCTGGATGTTCAAATGGCCATCGCTGGTATGGTCGCTGCCCGCGGTGTCCGCGACCGCGAAGCGCGTCGTGACGGACGACAGGCCATGGCATAGTGCGAAACTGCTGTTGTTCTATCGTGCCAAGGGAACTTACTCGCTCACCGAGTACCGGGTGTGGCTGGCGGCGCGCCTGGCGCCGCGCAAGAAGGTGATGGCTGCCGCCATCGCGCTATTTCCGGGCGTCCTCGCGAATGCCATGGGCCTGTTTTATTGCTCCTTCGTGCATCGGGGTACGGGTATGGCATTGCTGGAATTACGCAACAGCCGTTACCACATCCGTAACCTGTTGGCTGCATCAAACGGGGCGTAGCTGTGGCCACGGCACTGATTACCGGAGTCACCGGACAGGATGGTTCCTATCTTGCGGACCTGCTGTTGAGCAAAGGCTATCGCGTGGTTGGCGCTATCCGTAGCGACTCTCCGGGCGACATGAGCCGTATCGCGCATTGTCTCGATCACATTGAAATCGTTCGTGCCGACCTGGCGAGTCAGGATGAAGTACTCGCACTCATCAGGACCTACCGGCCGGACGAGGTCTACAACCTCGCCGCCCGAGCTTCGAGCTCGCAGCTGTCCGAACAGCCGCTGCTGACCGCACGGGCCAATGCCCTGGCGGTGGTGTGCCTGCTCGAGGCGCTCAGGGTCGCGCAGCCGGCCGCACGTTTCTTGCAGGCGTCGAGCAGCGAGATTTTCGGCAATGCTCGCGAGTCGCCGCAAAGCGAAGAGACGCCATTCCGACCGCGCAACGCCTACGGCATCGCCAAGCTATATGGGCACTGGTCGACGGTGAATTATCGCGAACAGTATGGTCTGTTCGCCTGCTCCGGCATTTTGTTCAATCACGAAAGTCCCCGGCGCGGCCTGGAGTTCGTCACGCGTAAGATCACCAGTGCGGCTGCGCGAATAAAATGTCAGCTGCAGGCGCAGTTGCATATCGGCAATCTCGAAGCCAGACGTGATTGGGGCTATGCTCCAGACTATGTGGATGCGATGTGGCGGATGCTACAGATGCAGCAGGCGGATGATTACGTGCTCGCCACCGGACAGACGCACTCTGTGCGCGAGCTGTGCGAGATCGCCTTCGGATGCGTTGGGCTCGATTATCAGGACTACGTGGTTCAGGATTCCGGGAGCGTCCGCCCGCCAGAGCCAATAGAGTTGGTCGGCAATCCCGCCAAGGCGCGTCAACGGCTGCAGTGGACGCCAACTGTCAGTTTTCGCGAAATGATATCGCTCATGGTCGAAGCCGATCTTCGGAACGTGCGCGGTGAACCCTAGTGGCTCAGGCATCGAAGGTGGATGCCTCCTTGCGTAACAAGCAGAAGACAGAATGTATACCCGTATAGATAAATGCCGCGTGTGCGGTAATTCGAACCTGGTGCAGGTGTTGGATCTGGGCACGCAGGTTCTCACAGGAGTGTTTCCAAAATCGCCGTCGCAGCAGGTCACCGCAGGGCCATTGCGGCTGGTGAAGTGTACCGGGACCGATGTGTGTGGCCTGTTACAGCTCGAGCACACGTACGACCTGGGAGAAATGTACGGCCTGAACTATGGCTATCGTTCGGGTCTGAATGCCTCCATGGTGAGGCATTTGCATGAGAAGGTGGCGAAGATCCTGCAGCGAGTCCGGCTGCAGCCGGGTGCCCTGGTCATAGATATCGGCAGCAACGATAGCACCACGCTGCAGGCCTACCCCAAAGACCTCGAGCTGATCGGTGTCGATCCGACGGGCGTGAAATTCAGGTCTTACTATCCAGACCACATTCACCTGATCCCGGATTTCTTTTCGGCGGCGGTGATTCGCGACCGGCTGAGCGGTCGCAAGGCAACGGTGATCACGTCGTTTTCCATGTTCTATGATCTGGAACGCCCGTTGGAGTTCATGCAGGAGGTCGCCGATACCCTGGCGCAAGATGGGATTTGGGTGTTCGAGCAGAGCTACATGCCAACCATGTTGGAGCGCAACTCCTACGACACCGTTTGCCATGAGCACTTGGAATACTATGCCTTGTCGCAGATCGAATGGATGGCGCGCCGAACCGGCTTGAAAGTCATCGACGTGGAATTCAACGACGTGAATGGCGGTAGTTTCTCCGTGGTAGCCGCCCGGCACGACTCGGAGCATCAGGTGGCGCCCGCGGTCGAGCAGGCATTGGCGAATGAGCGTCGCCTCGGCTTGGACACGCTCGAGCCATACCATCAATTCGCCGGCAGGGTGAAGCGCTGCCAGGAAGAGCTGCGGAGTTTTCTCGCCTCGGCCCGTGAGGCCGGCAAGCGTGTCGGCGCGCTGGGTGCCTCCACGAAAGGCAATGTGATCCTGCAGTACTGCGGCATAACGACCGCTGATATCGCCAAGGTTGGTGAGGTCAACGTCGACAAATTCGGAGCATTCACGCCGGGGACCCTGCTGCCGATCGTGCCGCAAGAGGATTTGCTTCGGGAAAAACTCGACTACCTGGTCGTGCTGCCGTGGCATTTCAAGCAGTTCTTCCTGGACAATCCGGCGTTCGCTGGCGCCAGTCTGGTATTCCCATTGCCTCGGGTCGAGATCGTCAAGGTATGACCTGCGATGCTGGCCTGGGCTAGCCGGCTGCAATGGCAGCTCGCGGCTGTATCCAACTAGCGACAACGATGAAAACTGGCTGCGTCGCGGCGCCACGCAAGTAAGCGTGGCGTCCGAAAACCAGTATACTTACCGCAACTTACGGCTAGTCGGTCGATAAATGGGACACATCGGCATCATTCTGGCGGGCGGCTCCGGCACGCGCCTTTACCCGTTGACGTTGGTCACGAGCAAGCAACTGCTACCGGTTTACGACAAGCCGATGGTCTACTACCCGTTGAGCGTCCTGATGCTCGCGGGCATCAGGGAATACCTGCTGATTTCGACGCCTCGAGATCTGCCGCAGTTCCAGCAGTTGCTCGGGACGGGCGAGCAGTGGGGCGTGAAGATCGACTATGCGGAGCAGCCCAAACCGGGCGGCATCGCCGAAGCGATCCTGATCGCGGGTCAACGCTATGGATCCCGCCATTACGCGCTGGTGCTCGGTGACAATATTTTTTACGGTCACGGACTGACAGACCTGCTGGCATCGGCGATGGGCAGGACCACTGGTGCGAGTGTCTTCGCTTATCACGTGCACGATCCGGAACGTTATGGCGTGGTCGAGTTCGACCCCGACGGCAAGGCGTTGGGCATCGAAGAAAAGCCGGCGAAGCCGCGCTCCAGCTATGCGGTCACAGGTCTGTATTTCTATGACCAGCGTGCTTTCGAATTCGCTCAGGCGCTGAAGCCTTCGGCGCGCGGCGAGCTGGAGATCACGGATCTGAATCGAGCTTACCTCGCAGATGGGTCGTTGACGGTCGAGGTGATGGGGCGTGGGTTTGCGTGGCTCGATACCGGGACCCATGAATCGTTGATCGCCGCCGCTACTTTCGTCGAGGCGATCGAGACGCGTCAGGCGCTGAAAGTCGCCTGCCTGGAGGAAATTGCGTACCGGCAAGGTTTCATTCCCGCGCAACGAGTGCGCTCGCTCGCTCAGCCGCTGCGCAACTCTCAGTATGGGCAGTATCTGCTGCGCATGCTGGAAGAGCAGGTCATTGGATGAAATTCCAGTCGACGGCGATCGCCGAGGTCAAGTTGGTCCATCCTCGGGTCTTCGAGGATTCGCGTGGTTTCTTCATGGAAACCTGGGAGGCGAGGAAGTTCGCCGCCGGCGGTATTCAAGAGAGCTTCGTGCAGGACAACCACAGCGTTTCCAGTAGATGGGTACTGCGTGGTCTCCACTACCAGTTGCAGCGGCCGCAGGGAAAGCTGGTCAGGGTGACCGAAGGAGAAGTGTTCGACGTCGCGGTGGATCTGCGTCGCTCCTCGCCTACGTTTGGCCATTGGGTGGGGGAGCGGTTGTCTGCAGAGAATCACGCGATGCTGTGGATTCCCGCGGGATTCGCCCACGGTTTCATCGCGCTCAGCGAGCGCGTTCAGTTTCTGTACAAGTGCACTGAATACTATGACCCGGCGAGCGAACGAACCTTGCTGTGGAATGACCCCCAACTCGCTATCGATTGGCCGTTGCCCGCGGGGGTGTCGCCGGTCGTATCCGCCAAGGATCGAGCAGGTCTCACGCTCGCGAATGCGGAGTGTTATCCGTGAAGGTGTTGATCACTGGTGCACAGGGCCAACTTGGCCAGGCGTTGGTGCGTACTCCTGCCGACGGCATCGACGTTATCGCTGTGACCAGCAAAGAATGTGACATCGTGCACGAGGCGTCCTTGCAGCGATGCTTGGATACGGCTCGTCCGCAGGTCTTGATCAACGCCGCGGCATATACCGCGGTCGACCAAGCCGAATCTGAACGGGACCGCGCCTTTGCCGTGAACGCCGCTGCCGTCGCGAATCTCGCGGCGGCCTGCCGCGATCGAGCCATCAAGCTCGTGCACATATCCACGGATTTTGTATTCGATGGAGCTATGGGGCGTCCCTATCGTCCGGACGACGTCGTTCGTCCGCTCAGCGTTTACGGCGAGAGCAAGGCCGAAGGCGAGCGCCGCATCGCCCAGACGCCCGACCTGGATTGGCGAGTGATACGCACCGCCTGGGTATATGCGGCGGCGGGGCGCAATTTCATGCTGACGATGCTGCGCCTGTTTCGCGAACGAGGACACGTCAGAGTCGTGGCCGATCAGACGGGCACGCCCACCAGCGCGCCGACACTAGCTCGATGCGTTTGGGCCGCCACACTCGACACAGGCGCATGCGGCGTGCTGCATTTCACCGACGCCGGCGTGGCCAGCTGGTATGACTTCGCTATGGCGATCTACGAGGAAGCTCGCGCACTCGGATTGATCGAGCGCGAGGTGACCATCGAGCCGATCAGGAGTGACCAGTATCCGACCCCGGCGCGCAGACCGAGCTACAGCGTATTGGAATGCAGCGAGAGCCGGGCACGGCTCGGGCAAGTACCAGTTCACTGGCGCGTGCAGCTACGAGAGGTTTTGAAGGAGTTGCGTAGTTGAAGCATTTGCTGATCACGGGTGGCGCGGGATTCATCGGCGCGAACTTCGTGCATTACTGGTTGCGGGAGCACCGAGCCGATCGTGTCATCGTGCTGGACGCACTTACCTACGCGGGCAATCGAGCCAACCTGGCGGAGGCTGAAGGTCTGTCGCGGTTCCGCTTCGTCGAAGGCGATGTTTGTGATGCGGACCTGGTCGGCGACTTGATGCGCGATGAACGCATCGACTGCGTGGTGCATTTCGCCGCCGAGTCGCACGTTGACCGATCGATCGCCGGCGCGGATGAGTTCGTCCGGACCAATGTGGTCGGCACTCATTCGCTGCTGAAGAGCGCGCGCGCGTGTTGGACCCATGAGGGCAGGATGCGAAGCGATGTGCGCTTCCATCACGTCTCGACCGATGAGGTCTACGGCTCGCTGAGCTCCAGCGCCCCCGCCTTCACGGAGACCACGGCCTATGCGCCGAATTCTCCATACTCCGCCAGCAAGGCTGGCTCCGATCACCTGGTGCGCGCGTATCACCATACCTACGGGCTGCCGGTCACGACCAGCAACTGCTCGAACAACTACGGCCCGTTCCAATTTCCGGAAAAGCTGATCCCGCTGATGCTGGTGCACGCACTGGAAGGCAAAAAGCTGCCGGTCTATGGCCGCGGCGAGAATGTTCGGGACTGGCTCTATGTCGAGGACCACTGCGCTGCGATCGATGTCATCCTGCAGCGGGGCCGCGTCGGCGAGACCTACAACATCGGCGGCTGCAACGAATGGCGGAACATCGACATCGTGACCCATCTCTGTGGGCTGCTGGAGGCGAAGTTCGGTGACGACGCTTCGCTGCGCAGCCGGTTTCCAAACTGTCCGGTGGCGCAAGGCCGCCCCGTGAGCGAGCTCATCGAATTCGTAACGGACCGCAAAGGACACGATTGGCGTTACGCCATCGACGCCACCAAGATCCGCGACGAGCTGCAGTTCACGCCGCGCGAGCGCTTTGAAACCGGCATCGTGAAAACGGTGAATTGGTACTTGCAGCACGAGTCGTGGTGGCGTGCGGTGTTCGATGGCAGCTATCGGCTCGGCATTCCCGCCTGAGTGATGGACCGACGACGAACGTGTGTGTCCAGTTCCCGACACCGTGACAGTCACTGAATTGCTTTTGCAATATGCAGGCTCTGGTGGATATATCTATTTGTATCGCCTGGGCTACAATAGGCAGACCGGCCGGCGGAAGAGCCGCACATGCATGGGAATGACGATGGTGCATTCCTGACAACACGGTCAACGCAACGAATTTCCGGCCTACAAGGAATAAGGGTAATCATGCCAGGGCGAATACTCGGACTCGCGCTGCCGCTGCTAGTGACGGTTCTATTCATGTTCGCGCTGAGACCGTTCGCGCGTAGCGTCGGTCTGATCGATCGACCCGGCGGCCGCAAGATGCACATTGGCGATATCCCGGTGATCGGGGGGTTGGCGATGTTCGCCGGTTTCCTGATCAGCAGCATCTACAGCTATCAGTCATTCCCTGACTATCCTTACTTGCTTGCAGGACTCGCGGTCCTGGTCGTGATCGGCATGCTGGACGATCGCTTCGATCTGCCGGCACCGGTGCGCTTCATCGGGCAGGCGTGCGCCGCCTTGCTGATGGTCGGCGGCGCCAATGTGGTCGCCACCCACATCGGTCATGTGTTCTTCGGCGGAGTCGTCCAGCTGGGTTGGTTTTCCGACATCTTCACCATCACCATCGTGCTCACGGCAATCAACGCCTTCAACATGTTCGATGGCAGCGATGGCGTGGCTGGGATTCAAGCGATGATCGGACTGGTATTCATGGGCTTCGCTTGCCTCATGGCTGGGCAGATGGGGCCGATTCCGTTGATTGTGAGCATGATCGGTTGCCTGTTGGGGTTCCTCATTTTCAACTGGCCCTCCAATCGCACCAAACCCATGCGCGCCTTCATGGGCGACGCGGGCAGCACCATGCTCGGCTTCCTGCTCGCCTGGCTGGCGATCGATCTGTCACAAGGGGCGCAGCCGGTGTTCAGCCCGGTGGTCGTGCTATGGATCTTCGCACTGCCCATCTTCGATCTGTTCAGCAGCATGGTCCGGCGTGTGATGAATGGACTTTCGCCATTCCATGGCGACTCGGATCACCTGCACCATGTCTTGCGCCGCGAGGGGCTGTCGTCACGCAAAGTGGCTCAGGCGGTGGCTCTGGGGGCGTTTGCCAGTGCCGCAATCGGCGTGGTCGGATATCGAACCGGTGTCCCGGATGGCGTCCTGTGCCTCGGCTGGATCGCTACTGGAGTGATCTACCACGTGGTGTTCGGTAGCGGGCTGGTGTTGGGGCGTCGCACGTCCAGTGCCGACGGCCCTCTGGTGGGGGGCCCACGCGTTTCCCTGGAAGCCGGTCCTTCTGCGAAGCGGCACTCTTCCTGATTCCGAAGCGTCGCTATTTGGCGACGCTGGCATTGCCGTAGTCTGACACAGGGACTACATTCTCAGCGCGAGCGGTTCCCGTCGGCTCGCGCGTCCGCCGCGCAAGCCGGCAACACAGGCGATGCATGAGGAATCTGTCCCGCGCGAAAAAGCGCCTCATCATGCTGACAGTGGATGTCATCGGCATACCACTGGTCTTCTGGTTGGCTCTGTCACTGCGGCTTGGCACGTTCCGCCCCGAAGCCATCGGCAACGAGTGGATCTCGGCCACGCTGTTGTGGACCACCATTCCCGTGTTTCTGCGTATGGGCCTGTATCAGGCGGCGCTGCGCTATCTCGGGCACCGGGCAGTCCTGGCTGTAGTCACTGGAGTCACGGCCTCGGTGGCATTGCTGGCGGCGGCATTGCTCGCCTGGCCGCAACCATCCATTCCACTGTCGGCATTGCCAATTTATTGGGCCTTCGCGCTGCTGTATGTGGGCGGCACACGTTACGTTGCCCGCAGCGTACTCAACTATCGCTTCTATACCGGTGCGCCGAGAGTCGTGATCTACGGTGCCGGCGAAGCAGGGCAGATGCTGGCGACCGGTTTGTCTCAGAGCGGCCGCTACCAGCCGGTCGGATTCATCGACGATAACGCTGCGCTTCACGGCAATATCGTGCACGGGTTGGAAGTGTTCCCGCGCTCGGCGCTGCCGAAACTGGTGAGCAACGAAGGCGTGCAGACGGTGTTACTGGCATTGCCTTCACTGTCGCGGCGGCGGCGCCAGGAAATCATCAAATCCATCGAGCCGTTGTGTCTGATGGTGCAGACGGTTCCGGACCACAGCGACATTCTGTCCGGCACCGCGAAGGTCGAGGATCTGCGAGACGTCGATCCGGTCGACCTGCTTGGCCGCGACCCCATTCCGCCCGATGCGCGCCTGCTCGATGCATGCATTCGCGGCAAGGTCGTCATGGTGACCGGTGCGGGCGGCTCGATTGGCGCAGAGTTGTGCCGCCAGATCGTGCGACTGCAGCCGCTGCGGTTGCTGCTGTTCGAGATTTCCGAAGTTGCTCTCTACAACATCGAACGCGAGATCCGCTCGTTGCTCGCGCTCGAGAGCCTCTCGCCCGAGATCGTCGCGTTGCTGGGCGACGTGAATCATCGACAGCGCCTCAAGGAAGTGCTGCAGCTCTACTCGGTGCAGACCATTTATCACGCGGCCGCGTACAAGCACGTTCCGATCGTCGAGCAGAACGTCGTCGAAGGCATCAAGAACAATGTGTTCGGCACCTGGAATGCAGCGGAGGCGGCGCTCGACAGCCGCGTGGAAACGTTCGTGCTCGTCTCGACGGACAAAGCCGTAAACCCCATCAACGTCATGGGCGCGACCAAGCGGTTCGCCGAGTTGGTGCTGCAAGGGCTGCAGACGCGCACCAGGCACACGCGCTTCTGTATGGTTCGTTTCGGCAACGTGTTGGGCTCCTCGGGATCGGTGGTGCCGTTGTTTCGTGAACAGATCGCCCGCGGCGGACCGGTGACGGTCACGCATCCGGAGGTGATCCGGTACTTCATGACCATTCCGGAGGCGGCGCAGCTGGTGCTGCAAGCGGGCTCGCTGGGCCAGGGCGGCGATCTGTTCGTGCTCGACATGGGCAAGCCGGTGCGCATTGCCGAGCTGGCCAAACGCATCATCGGCTTGATGGGCATGACGGTGCGCGACGTTGACAACCCCGACGGTGACATCGAGATCGTCTACACCGGACTGCGCCCCGCCGAGAAACTGTTCGAGGAGCTGCTCATCGGCACCAACGTCAGCGGCACCGAGCACCCGATGATCATGCGCGCGACGGAACATTCGTTGCCCTGGCATCAACTGCAGCAAGTGCTGGATGACATGTCACTGGCCCTGGGCCGCTTCGACTGCGCCAAGGCGCGTCAGCTACTGATGCAGACCGTCGCCGAATATCAGCCGAGCGGGGCTATCCAGGACCTGGTGTGGAACCGCAGAGCGGCCGGCGAAACGGCCAATGTGACGACGCTGCAGGCGAGTCGGCCGCGGCTGGCTGCGCCGCCGCATGGGCCGCAGGGTCACTAACACAACGGCGCATCGCGCAGCTCGCGCATTTCTGGACGAAACCCCAGTTATT
Source organism: uncultured Steroidobacter sp. (assembly GCF_937958065.1). GTDB lineage: Bacteria > Pseudomonadota > Gammaproteobacteria > Steroidobacterales > Steroidobacteraceae > Steroidobacter. Next base: position 81 of record NZ_CALFXI010000076.1, on the reverse strand, counting down.
CACGCACCTGAAGAGCGCTCCTGAACGCATCCTTTGCACCAGGACAAGGAATGTCCGCGTCCGGAGCTCCCCACCCGCCGG
>NZ_CALFXI010000075.1 GCF_937958065.1 uncultured Steroidobacter sp. | reverse complement strand
GGCGAGTTTCCCGAGACCCCCACCTACGCCCCAGCTCTGCCGACAGGCTGCGCGCAGCGCGAAGCGTCAGCGCGAAGCGTCAGCGCGAAGCGCCACCGCGAAGCGAAACTCAGACACGTGGAAGCAACCGCGCGCGAGAAACCTCAATCTTCAGCAAGCTGCCGAAAATCGACGCCAAGAGAGCGAAGCTTGCGATAGAGGTGAGTGCGCTCCATGCCGACGCGCTTCGCCAACTGCCCCACCTTGCCGTTGCAAAGGATCAGCTGCTGCTGCAGATAAGCGCGCTCGAAATGCTCGCGTGCCTCACGCAGCGGCAGCGCCAGCAAATCCTGTTTCACGAGCGGCTCATTCGTCGGCGCATGCGCCGCCAACTCACGCTCGATCTCGTCCAACCGAATCTCTTCTTCGCCGCCGAGAATCAACAATCGCTGCACCAGATTCCGCAGCTCACGAACGTTCCCCGGCCACGGATAATTCCGCAGACGATTCTGCGCGGCCACGCCGAAGCGACGGAAGGGCAAATGCTGTTCGTCCACCAATCGGTCGACGTAATGACGCAGCAGATCCGGCACGTCCTGCGCGTAGTCACGCAACGGGGGCACATTCAACGTGATCACATTCAACCGCGACAGCAGTTCCAACCGCACGCCCGTTCCCTCGGCATTGAGGAACCGTGACGTCGCGGAGCCGATGATCCGGATGTTTGTACTGACCGGAGTCGCCCCACCCACTCGCGTGAATGTTTTCGTCTCCAACGCCGCGACCAGCAAGCCTTGCGCCTTCGGCGGCAAATCCTCGACGCCATTGATGAACAGCACGCCGCCAGCGGCCTGCTCGAATACACCGGCGTGATTGCCGTTGGAGTCTTCGGTGCCAAACAGCGCCGCAGCCGCGCCTTCATCACTTACGCCCGTCGCAACGAGTTGCACGAACGGCCCCGCGGCGCGCGGGCTCAGGGAATGTATGTAACGCGCGAACGCCTCGCGCCCGCTGCCCGGCTCACCGACGATGAGCACCGGCGTTTCATGCGGCGCGACCTGCTGAACTTGCTCGCGCAGCGCGGCCATCGCCCGGCTCTTGCCGACGGGCGCGAGCAGCGGCGGCACCAACGAGCGCCCCGACTGACGTTTGTTGCGGCCGGAATCGAGCGCGCGCTCGACCGTGCGCAGCAGCTTGGCGAGCGACAGCGGTTTCTCGACGAAATCGAATGCACCCAGACGCGTCGCTTCGACCGCGGTCTCGACGGTGCCGTGGCCCGACATCATGACGACCGGGCAAGAAGTACCATTCGGCTGCACCCACTCACGCAGCAGGGTGATGCCGTCGGTATCCGGCATCCAAATATCGAGCAGCACCAGATCGGGATCGTGTTGCGCCCGGGCCGAGCGCGCCTCCGCGGCGTCGGCGGCCACGTCCACTTCGTAACCTTCGTCCGCGAGGATCTCCTTCAGGAGCCCGCGGATCTCGCTTTCGTCATCGACCACTAGTATGCGCGCTGCACTCATGCCCGCTCCCTCCTAGGTCCGCTGCGCCGTTCGCGAATCGGACCGCCGCCGCGGACCGCAGTCAACGGCAACTCGATACACACCCGTGCACCTCCTGTGCGTACATTATCGGCAGCAATGGCCCCGCCGTGCTCTTCGACTATTTTTTTCACAATCGCGAGTCCCAGGCCCGTGCCCTTAGGTTTGGTCGTTACATAAGGATCGAACACCTGGCCGATCACGTCCGGCCGGAAGCCCGGTCCATTGTCCTCCACGACGATCTCCGCCGCGCGCGCGGCCGTTGCCCCGCTGCCCTTCTCGATCAGCCGCGTCACGACCCGTACCGACGGATTCGGTACCCCCTCCAGCGCTTCCCACGCATTGGCCAGCAGATTATGGATGATTTGCCGCATGCGGCCACGGTCGGCTTCGATTTCCGGCAGCCCCTTCTGCAGCTGCAGGGTCGGGCCCGGCCGGCCTGGCGCGCGGTACAGCTCCACCACTTCGCCGATGAGCTGGTTCAGGTCGAAGCGTGACACATCCATCTGCGGCGCGCGCGCGTATTCGCTGAAGGCGTTGACCATCTCCTTCATGGCCTCCACCTGCTGGACGATGGTGTGCGTGGCGCGGTCCAGCACCTGGCCCTGGGTCGCGTCGATGTGCCCGAGGAGCTTATGGCGCAGCCGTTCCGCGGACAGCTGGATGGGGGTCAGAGGATTCTTGATCTCGTGCGCCAGGCGGCGCGCCACCTCGCCCCAAGCCGCATCGCGCTGGGCCTGCAGCAGGGCGGTGATGTCGTCGAACACGATGACATAACCACCGGGTGTCTGATCCTCGCCGGACAGCGTCGTACAGGCACACATCAGAATGCGCCGGGTCGAATCCCCCTGCAGCACCAGCTGTTCGCGCCATTCGCTGATGCCCGCGGCCAGGTGCGCCGTACACGTAGACTGGAACTGCTCGAACAGGGCGCTATCAGTACCGGTTTCCGACAACGGCTTGCCGATCAGCGCCTCCACGTCCACGCCGAGAATCGAGCACGCGGCCTGATTCGCGGTGCGAATGGTGCGATCGGGTTCGAGCGAGATCACGCCCGTGGACAGGCGCGCCAGAATGACCGCCAGATTGGCACGCTCCGCTTCCACGGCCTGCTGGACGCGTCGTGTCTCCTCGCGGGACCTCGCGAGCCGCTTGGTCATGTCATTGAACGAGTGCACCAGGATGCCCATCTCGTCGTGCGAGGTCAGGGGCAACCGCAGATCGAAGTCGCCCTTCGCGACAGCGCGCGTACCGGCGACCAGGTCCTGAATCGGGCGCACCAGACGCCGCGCGGCCCAGAACGCGCCGTACAGCGCACCGAACAGCGACAACAACAACACCAACGTCAGGGTGAGCGTGAAACTGGTCTTCAGCGGCTCGCGCAAGCGCGCTTTCTCGCCGTAGCGCTGATAGGAAGCTTCGACGGTGTCCGCCAGCTCGCCGAGTCGTCGCTCGATGGGATAGATCGCTTGCAGTACGCGCGTCTCGTCACCCGGCAACACCTGCGGTACACGCACCGCCGTGCGCACCAGATAACCACCACCGGCTGCGGGATCGAGCGCTACGTAATCTCGGCCCTGACGCACTTGCATCGTCATCTCGTCGCTCAAGGGCGCAGGCACGATCTCACTTAGACGATCGGAGCTGGTCGCGAGGATGCGGCTGTTCGATGCGAGCAGCGTGAGCTCGACCGCTTCGTTCTCCCGGCGCAACTCATCGAGCGTCTGGAACGCACCGGCGCGCACGGGAGCAATGCGAGCCGCGACTGCGCGCGTGCGCTCCAGATATTCACGCATGCGCAAATCGAGCGCGGCGCGTGACAGCGTCAATGCATCTTCCAAGCCCTGGCGAATCTCGACGTGAAACCAGCTGTCGATTCCGCGATTGAGAAACACCACGGAGAAATAGAAGACGAGCAGCAGCGGCGCCATCGCGAGCGTCGCCGACATCCACACCATGCGCGCTTCGAGGCGCGAGCCGACCACTCGCTTGCGCCAGTCGCGCACGAGTTGCGCGAGGCGGCCGCCGATGAGAATCAGCAGCACCATCAGGCCCGCGACGTTGACGCCGACGATGAAGGGATGCAGATCGCTGAAGTGCGCCGACTGTTGCACGGTCTGCGCCATGATCAGCAGCGCAGCCACCCACAGCCCCGATCCGATGAGCACCAGGATCGAGACCAGCGTGCGTTTCAGAGTTGCGGCGACCATGTGTACCACTCGCTGCGCTGCCGCCAGTCGTCCGACCAGAACAGCACGAAGCGCAAGGCGTCCGGCATCGTGCGCACATCGAGGTTACCGCGCACGCTGATTTCGTGCCGCCGGTTCGGCGACACCAGCGCCTGATCCAGGATGGGCAGGCGGCTGATCACGCGCAGGGCATCGAGCGCGGCGTCCAGCGTCGCATAAGACGCTTGTTCGCCGCTATTCAAATTGCGCACCAGGTAACGCTCGCTGAGCGCGCGGTACCCCAGTTCGTAATACTGATCCAGGGTCGCGACCGTCTCGTCCAGCCAGTAGCTGCGCTGGCGCTTGACGACGATCTCCAGATGCAATGTCAGCGGCACCCCTTCGCGGATGGCGGCCCGCGCGCCCTCGGGCAGGTCGAAGTTGAGCGTGGCGTTCAGCTCGTAGACGCGGTCGGCCGGCTCGACATAAGCCGAACGGACTTCAAACCGGGTGTTCTGGGCCGAAGCCACCGGCCCGAGCAGACAGCCGAGCGCCACCAGCGACGCCATGAGCCACGCCACGGCGCGGCAGCGGACGATCGCGTCCGAGGCACCGGGGCAGAGCACATCGCGCCAGGTTGGGCTTGCCGCCACGGAGCATCCTTAACCGAGATTACGAAACGAGTTCATGTGGGTCATGCGGGGGCCATGCTTGGGCCGCACGGCTTCTCGAGCAGAGCATAATAAAATCCGTCCATCCCCGCGGATCCCGCCGCGATTCTTAAGCCATGAGTACCGGCGTGCGTTCCCTCCCCCACGGGGGGCAACGCTTGCAGCCTTGCATCGGTCAGATCACGCGCGCCCGGCTCCTCGCGCAGGAATTCAGCGATTACCGCGGTGGTCTCGGCCTGTAAGGCGGAGCAACTGGCATACAGCAATCGGCCGCCTGGCCGCAGCAGCGGCCACGAACTCCGCAACAACTGCAACTGCCGCGCCGCCAGCACCGCGATGTCATCGCTCCGCCGCAGCAGCTTGATGTCCGGATGACGGCGAATCACGCCGGTGGCGGAGCACGGCACGTCGAGCAGGATGCGGTCGAACGGCCTGCCGTCCCACCAGCTCGCCGGCTCGGCGGCGTCGGCCGCGACGACCTGTGCGGACACGCCCAACCGCTGCAGATTCTGCGAAACGCGCATCAAGCGCTCGGGAGAAACGTCGACCGCGGTGAGCGCGCCAAGTTCAGGCGCCAGCTCGAGCAGGTGACCCGTCTTGCCGCCCGGCGCGGCGCACGCATCGAGGATGCGCTCACCCGCCCGCGGCTCGAGCAAATGCCCCGCGAGCTGCGCGGCGGCGTCTTGCACCGATACCAAGCCCTCGCTGAATCCCGGTAAATCGCCGACATCCATGGCCCGATCGAGCAGCAGCGCCGTACCGTCGAACGCACTGGCGAGCACACCGATCTGTTTTGCCTGTAATTGCTCCCGGTAGTTCGCAGGCGTGGTGTGCGCCCGATTCACACGGATCCAGAATGGCGGACGCTGATTGTTGGCATCGAGAATGTCGTTGGCACGATCTCCCCAATCCTTGCGAAGTTGCTCCACGAGCCACCGAGGGTGCGCGGTGCGCACCGCGAGATCGCGATCGATCTTGGGCAGCAACTGCGCCTGCTCGCGCTGACAGCGACGCAGGATCGCATTCACCAAGCCGGAAGCGCGCGGTTGCTTGAGCTCTCTGGTTGCCGCAACCGTCTCCGCGACCGCCGCGTGCGCGGGAATGTCTGTATAGATCAGCTGACACAAGCCTACGATGGCGAGCGCACGGATCTCGGGATCGAGCGCCTGATTCGGTCGGCTCAGCAGGCGTTCGAGCAACGCGTCGAGTCGCACGTACCAGCGAATGCTGTCGTAACACAGCGAACGGAGCAGCCCGCGCTCTTGTTTGTTTCTGGTGCTTTCGGCGCTCAGCACCGCGTCGAGCGAACGACCGCGCTCAACGACCTCCGCGACGATCCTCGCGGCCCTCGCTCTGACTGCAGCTGATGCGCTCACGAACCAAAGACCGCGCCTTCGGGGCGATGCGCTCTGAGGAAATCCGCGGCCGGCATGGCTTTGCGACCCGCGGCTTGCACGCGCGTGAGTTGCAACGTTCCATCGCCGGTAGCGACTTCGATGCCGTCGCTGCTCGTTGCGATGACAGTGCCTGGGACGGCGGAGGATTTCTTGTCCAAGGGCACTGCTTCCCAAACGCGCAGCTGCTGACCGTTCCAACGCGTCTCGGCGATGGGCCACGGATTGAACGCACGCACGTGCCGATCGATTTCGACCGCCGACTTCGACCAGTCGATCAACGCTTCTTCCTTGCGGATTTTCGCGGCGTACGTTGCGCCTTCCTGTGGCTGCTCGACCGGTTTCGCCGTGCCCGCCGCGATTGCTTCGATCGCTTCGAGCACTGCTTCGGCGCCGAGCGTGGATAGACGATCGTGCAGAGTCGCGCCGGTTTCGCGAGCATCAATGGGAGTGACGCGTTCGAGCAGCATCGGGCCGGTGTCGAGCCCCACGTCCATTTGCATGATGGTCACGCCGCTCTCTTTATCTCCCGCCTGAATCGCGCGCTGAATCGGCGCCGCTCCACGCCATCGCGGCAGCAGGGACGCGTGGATGTTCACGCAGCCAAGGCGCGGCGTATCGAGCACTGACTTCGGAAGCAACAGACCATAGGCGACGACGATCATCAGGTCGGCCTGATATTGCGCCAGACGCTCCACCGCTGCGGGATCCTTCAGAGTCTGCGGCTGCTCGACGTACAACTGATGTTTGAGCGCGCACTGTTTCACCGCGCTCATCGTCACTTGCTGCCCCCGTCCGGCGGGCCGATCGGGCTGCGTGTAAACCGCGAGGACGCGGTGTCTCGAGGCGACCAGCGCTTCCAGCGCAGGCACGGAGAACTCGGGCGTGCCCGCAAAAATGAGTGACAGCGGAGAGGACATCAAGACTCGGCGATGGCTCGATCGAATTTCGGGACGCTCATTCTAGGGGGTCTCGGGTCCCAGGGGGGTCTTGCGTCCGCACGGACGTTTCAGCGCAGGCGCCAGAGCAGGTTTGTTCTCCCGGCAAATGCATGAGGGAGAAACTTTTTCGCGTTAGCAGGCAGGCGAATCATCGGAGCGTGCCACCGACCTGTCGGCGCAGGCGTCAGAGGGAGGTTTGTTCTCCCGGCAGCTTCGAACAAGAGGGACCTTGTCGGAGCAGTGCGCCCAGGGATGGGACCCAACGGGCCGCGCGTAAGCGCGGTAGTAGGGGGGCACGGTGCCGGGAGGACAAACCTCCCTCTGGCGACTGCGCGAGAGCCGCCGTATCACGGCCCACTCTTACATTGAAGCTAGAGCGCCTTGCTCCGTGCGCGAGCCGCCTCGGCGGCCTTTTCCTTGCGATCCTTCTCGAGCTTCTTGCGAATCCGTGTGCGCTTCAGGTCGGACAGGTAATCGACGAACAGCTTGCCTTCCAGATGATCCATCTCGTGCTGAATGCACACGGCCAGCAGCCCGTCGGCGTCGAGCTCGAACTGCTTGCCATCGCGATCCAGCGCGCGCACGCGGATGCGGTCGGCGCGTTTGACCTTTTCGTAGATACCGGGAACGGACAGACAGCCCTCTTCGGTCTCTTCCATGCCGCTGTGGCTGACGATCTCCGGATTGATCAGGGTCAGGCGCTCGTTGCGCTTTTCGCTGATGTCGATGACCAGCAGCCGCTTGTGCACGTTGACCTGGGTGGCCGCAAGCCCGATGCCCGGCGCGGCGTACATGGTCTCGAACATGTCGTCGATCAGCTTGCGCAGGGCGTCATCCACCTGTTCCACGGGCTGCGCTTTGGTGCGCAGGCGCGGATCGGGGAATTCGAGAATCGGAAGTAGTGCCATGTTCGAACACGTCAAAAGGCGGAAACTGCCGCCTAGTCTGCAGTCGATTTGCCAGGAAACAAGCCCCGTGTGGCCAACCCGGCCATAGACAGCTTGAATCGGCGCCCGGCAACGGGCCGCCAGGGCAGGAATGAGAACCACGTCGCGGGCTGGAGCCCCATTTCTGCACTCGTTGCAATGATGCTGCTAAAGTTCGCCGAACTGTTGAACTTAATGTCGGCCTCGTGTGTGTTTTTGCGCGCCAATCCAACATCTTACGCGCGCTTGGACAGCCCGGGGCGCCCATGTTCAGGGACTCTAATGGGAGCTCGTTGAAGCGCATGAAAACTGCGAATCTGGCACTTCGTCCGGCGATCCTGCTGAGCCTGGTCGCCGGTCTGACCGTCACCGCGGGCCTGCTGACGCCGCCGAGCACCCTCGCCCAGGATGGCCCGGCTCGCACCGTGGGCGCCGGCAGCAACATTCCCCTGGCCGCCGAAGCCCCCGATCAATATGTGGTCAAGACCGGCGACACCCTCTGGGACATCTCCAAGGTGTTCCTGAAGGAGCCCTGGTACTGGCCCGAAATCTGGTACGTGAACCCGCAGATCGCCAATCCGCACCTGATCTATCCGGGCGATGTGCTCAAGCTGGTGTACGTGGACGGCCAGCCCCGTTTGACCCTGGCGGAACGCGGCGGCGAAACCGTCGAAGGCGGTCGCCGCGGCAAACGCCTGTCGCCGGAAGTGCGCCGGGATCCGCTCAGCCAGGCCATCACGGCAATTCCCTACGACGTGGTCGCCAGCTTCATGGGCCGCCCGACGCTGCTGACCAAGGAGCAGGTAAAGACCGCGCCGTACATCGTCGCGCTTCGCGACTCGCACATGATCGGTGCCCTCGGCAACGAAGTGTACGCACGCGGTATCGGATCAGCCGCGCCGGAGACGCGCTACAGCGTCATCCATGTTGGCGAAGAGCTGCGCGACCCCGACAACAACTCGCTGCTCGGTTACTCGGGCCTGTACGTGGGCTCGGGCCCGGTCGCCACGCCGGGCGATCCGGCCAAGATCGTCATGACCGATTCGATGCGCGAAGTCCTGCAAGGCGACAAGGTGTTTCCGGAGTCGGTGGAAGTGAATGTGGACTTCGTTCCGCACGCACCGTCTTCCAACATCGATGCCGGCATCATCGCCGTGCGCAGGCATACGGTGATGGGTCAGTATCAGGTCGTCGCGCTGAATCGTGGCGCGGCCGCGGGTCTCGAACCCGGCCACATTCTCGCCATCCATCAGCGTGGCGCCGTAATTCGCGACAACTTCAAAGAAGGCGGCCTCGCGGCGCGCCGCACCAGTCGCAACTCGGACTTCGGCAACAAGGTGCAGCTGCCCGACGAGCGCATCGGCGTGCTCATGGTGTTCAAGGCCTTTTCCAACATGAGCTACGCGCTGGTGATGGAGACGACGCACGAAATTCGTCAGGGAGACCGCGCTAAAAACCCCTGAGCGCGCTCCGGGCCGGCGTATGTTCGGGAGCTCATGGACGAGCTCAAAACATGGCTGGCGGTGGCACGGGTGCCCGGCTTGCAGGCCGGCTCCCAGGACTCATTGATCGATCGGCATCTGCGCTGGCTGGAACATCCAGCGCATCACTTTCTGCCTCGCGGCTCGCCGCGCTATCCACCGTTGCTGGCCAATGTCCCCGACGCGCCAGCCGGTCTGCTGGTGCGCGGTGATCCCGATGTGCTGAGCCTGCCGCAGCTCGCGATCGTTGGCTCGCGCAACCCGTCCCCGAGCGGACATGACATAGCCCGCCAGTTTGCCGCGCAGCTGGCTCGCTCCGGTCTGGCGATCACCAGCGGCCTCGCGATCGGCATCGATGCAGCAGCGCACCGCGGCGCGATCGAGGGCGGCGGCAAGACCGTGGCGGTGTGCGGCACGGGCCTTGATATCGACTACCCCCGGGCCAATGCTGCGTTGTCGGAGGAAATTGCATCCGGCGGCGCGCTGGTCAGCGAATTTCCCCTGGGCACGCCGGCGAGCAGAAGCAACTTTCCTCGGCGCAATCGCATTATCAGTGGATTGTCACTGGGGACATTGGTGGTGGAGGCTGCGGTGCGGAGCGGCTCGTTGATCACGGCACGGCTGGCGGGCGAGCAAGGTCGCGAGGTGTTCGCGATTCCCGGTTCGATCCGCAATCCGCTCGCGCGTGGTTGCCACAAATTGATCCGCGAGGGCGCGCAGCTGGTGGAAACGCCGGAGGATATATTCGCGCAGCTGGGCCCGTTGACGGCCGCGCTCGCCCATGCAACCCCGATATCGGGTGAAACTACTGAAAGCACAGCAGTTTTATGCCCGACATTGGACAAAGGGTATGAAATCCTGTTAGATGCGCTCGGCTTCGAGCCGGCCAGTGTCGATGTTTTGATCGCACGCACCGGCCTCAAAGCCGACGAGGTAGCGTCCATGCTGCTGATCCTCGAACTGGAGGCATGCATCGACGCCTGCCCTGGCGGGCTTTATGTCCGGCGTCCGGTCCCTGGCTAAGGCAGCGAAATGAAGGAAAGCGTTCTCGATATCCTGATCTATCTCTTCGAGAATTACTTCGACGCCGATCTGGACTGCGCCCCCGAACCCGACCGCGACACACTCCGGGACGAACTGGAACGCGCTGGTTTTTCCGAACGAGAAGTTGGCCGCGCGCTCGAATGGCTCGAGCAGCTGTCGGCCGATCCGAACCGCGCGGGCGCCATTCCGGGATCGCGAGCGATTCGCGTCTTCGACGCGCGCGAGCAGGCCCGGCTCGACACCGAATGCCGGGGGTACATCCTGTACCTCGAGAACATCGGCATCATCAGCCCGGCGCAGCGTGAGCTGGTCATCGACCGGCTGCTGGCGCTCGACGTGCAGCAGATCGACATTGAACAGGTGAAGTGGGTGGTGCTCATGGTGCTGTTCAGTCAGCCCGGCCAACAGAGTGCTTATCTGCGGATGGAGGACTTGGTATTCGATAACCGTCTGCAAGTGGTGCACTGAACGGCCGCGGTCAACACACCGCAGCTTTCAGCAGCACCGCGGCCACCGCGGTTTCTTTTTTTATGGAGCAGAAGAATCTAGTCATCGTGGAATCGCCTGCCAAGGCGAAGACCATCAAGAAGTACCTCGGCAAGAATTTCGAGGTACTCGCTTCCTATGGCCATGTCCGCGATCTGGTGCCCAAGGAAGGCGCCGTCGATCCGAAGCGCAAATTCGCGATGCGCTATCAGATCCTGGACAAGAACGAGAAACACGTTCAGGCGATCGCCAGGGCGTTGAAGAAATCCGATGCCCTGTACCTGGCCACCGACCCGGACCGCGAGGGCGAAGCCATTTCCTGGCATCTCACCGAGCTGCTCAAGGAACAAGGCGTGCTCGACGGCAAGGACGTGCACCGCGTGGTGTTCTACGAGATCACCAAGAACGCCATCAAAGAGGCCATCGGCCAGCCGCGCGGCATCTCGCAGGACCTGGTGAACGCGCAACAGGCGCGGCGCGCGCTGGATTACCTGGTCGGTTTCAATCTCTCGCCGCTGCTGTGGAAGAAGGCTGGCCTGCCCGGCGCGTCCGCCGGCCGCGTGCAGAGCCCGGCGCTGCGCATGATCTGCGAGCGCGAAGAAGAGATTCTCGCGTTCAAGCCGCGCGAGTACTGGACCATCGATGCCGACGCCGAAAAGGCCAGGCAAACATTCGCGGCGCGATTGATCGAATATCGCGGCGAGAAGGTCGAACAGTTCACGGTGACGACCGAGGCCCAGGCCACCGATGTGCGCAACGCCATCGAAGGCGCGGCCAACGGCAAGCTCAGCGTCGCCAACATCGACAAGAAGCAGCGCAGGCGCAATCCGGCGCCGCCGTTCACGACGTCAACGCTGCAACAGGAATCCGCCCGCAAGCTCGGCTTCGGCGCTCAGCGCACCATGCGCCTGGCGCAGCAGCTGTACGAAGGCGTCGATTTCGGCGAAGGCGCGGTCGGTCTGATCACTTATATGCGTACCGACTCGCTGAACCTGGCGAACGAAGCGATCGCCGACATCCGCCAGGTGATCGGCAACCTGTACGGCGCCGAGGCGCTGCCCGACTCGCCGCGTCACTACAAGACCAAGTCGAAGAACGCCCAGGAAGCGCACGAAGCGATTCGCCCGACCTCGGCAGCGATCACGCCCGAGCGTCTGGCCGGCAAGATCGACAACGACCAGTTCAAGCTCTACAGCTTGATCTGGAAGCGAGCGGTCGCGAGCCAGATGGAAGCGGCGGTGTACGACACCGTTGCGGTCGACCTGGTGCCCGGTACGAGCGCCAGGCGTGAAGGCTCGACGGCGGTATTGCGCGCGAACGGTTCGACGCTGGTGAAGCCCGGCTACATCGCCGTTTATAAAGAGGGCCAGGACGACGCGCCCGAGGACGACAACGATCGCATCCTGCCGGCCATGGAAGTGGGCGATCAGGTATCGCTGGTGGCACTGCGTCCCGAGCAGCATTTCACCGAGCCGCCGCCGCGCTTCTCCGAAGCGAGCCTGGTCAAGGCGCTCGAAGAGCACGGCATCGGCCGGCCCTCGACCTACGCCAGCATCATTTCCACGCTGGTCAACAAGAAATACACGGAGCTGGTCAATCGCCGCTTCGTGCCGACGGATCTGGGCAAGATCGTCAACAAATTCCTGACGCGCAATTTCCATCACTACGTCGAGTACGGGTTCACCGCCAAGATGGAGGACGACCTCGACGAGATCGCCGACGGCCGCGAAGCCTGGGTGCCGGTGCTGGAGCGCTTCTGGAGCGAATTCAAAGAACGTGTCGACGTCGTCGATGAGACGGTCACGCGCGAGGATGTGTCCGAAGCGCGCGAGCTCGGCAACGATCCAGTGACCGGCAAGCCAATCTCGGTCCGCTATGGCAAGTACGGCCCGTTCGTGCAGATGGGCACCAAGGACGACGAAGAGAAGCCGAAGTTCGCCAGCCTCAAGCCGACGCAGCGGATGGACACCATCACGCTGGCGGAAGCGCTGGAATTGTTCACGCTGCCGCGGACTCTGGGGCAGACCGCCGACGGTCATGCGATTCGCGTCGCCATCGGCCGCTTCGGTCCGTATATTCAATATGGCACGAAGAAGTTCGCGTCCATCAAGGACGACGATCCGTACACCATCGAGCTGCCGCGCGCGCTCGAGCTGATCAAGGCCAAGGAAGAGCTGGATGCGAATCGCACCATCCTGAATTTCGAGGAAGCCGGCATTCAGGTGCTGAACGGCCGCTTCGGCCCGTACATCACCGACAAGGTGAAGAACGCCAAGATCCCGAAGGAACGCGATCCGAAGACGCTGACGCTGGAAGAGTGCGTGGAGCTGCTCAAGGCCGCGCCGGAGCGAGGCAAGGGCCGGTTCGGTCGTTTCGCCAAGAAGACTGCCGCGAAGACGGATGCGCCGGCCGCTGCCGAAGCCGCCGAAAAGCCGGTGAAGGCCGCCGCCAAGAGCAAGACCACGCCGTCCAAGACGGCAAAGGCTCCAGCGAAGACGCCAGCGAAGAAGGCGGCCGCGAAAACCGCTGCCAAGGCTCCCGCCAAAGCAGCAGCCGCGAAAACGGCGGCGAAAAAGCCTCCCGCCAAGCCGAAGTAACTGCGACTTCGCCACTGCTCGACGGCGAACACGGACATGCCGCCGCCGAGCGTCGGTCGCCGGCTTGCACCGGCTTCGACACAGCCCGGCGCCAGCGAGAGTTGGCGCCGCCGACCAGCGCCGGCAAGCTTGGCGCTTCCCTGAATAACTCCATGGCCGGCATCATGGCCGTGGTTGCCTGATGGAGATGATCGATGACCGTCGATGCCGATGCCGTGCTCGCCTACCTGCGCGGACTGCAGGATCGGATCTGTGCAGCCATCGAGCAGGTCGACGGCGGCGCGAAGTTCAACAGCGACCGTTGGGAAAGAGCCGAAGGCGGCGGTGGCGACAGCCGCGTGCTCCGCAACGGCAAAATCTTCGAGCAGGCCGGCGTGAATTTCTCCCATGTGATGGGCTCGCGCCTGCCGCCGAGCGCAACGGCGCAGCGGCCCGAGCTTGCGGACGCTCGCTGGATGGCGACCGGCGTGTCGCTCGTCTTTCATCCCTGGAATCCTTACATACCGACCACGCACGCCAACGTGCGCTTCTTCAATGCTATTCCCAGCAATGGCGCGCCCGGCGCCTGGTGGTTCGGCGGCGGCTTCGATCTCACGCCCTACTATCCGTTCGACGAAGACGTCCTGCATTGGCACCGAACCGCGCAGCAGGCATGCGAAGGCTTCGGCGAAAACGTCTATTCGAAGCACAAGGAGTGGTGCGATCGATATTTCTTCCTCAAGCATCGCAACGAGACTCGCGGCGTCGGCGGCCTGTTCTTCGACGACCTGAACGAATGGAGCTTCGAGCGCTGCTTCGAGTATCAGCGCAGCGTCGGCGATCATTTCCTGCAGGCCTATCTGCCCATCGTCGAGCGCCGCAAGGATCATCCGCATGGCGAACGTGAACGGCAGTTCCAGCTGTATCGCCGCGGGCGCTACGTCGAATTCAACCTGGTCTACGATCGCGGCACCCATTTCGGACTGCAGTCCGGCGGGCGCACCGAATCCATCCTGATGTCCCTGCCGCCGCTGGTCCGGTGGGAATACAACTGGGCCCCCGAGCCCGGCACGCCCGAAGCCCGCCTCTACTCGGATTTCCTCCGGCCGCGCGACTGGCTGCACGAACTGAAATAAAACATTCACGAATGCGCGCCCCAGGGAAGCTCCGATGCAACGACCTCCCTGGGTTCGGCAAGAATGCAATCGATCGAAATGCTTCAAGGTCGAAGACACGACGGGCGAGGCATGCCCAGCGATCAGATATTCCCTAACTTTCGTTAGTGATATCGCGCGCCGACACAGATGGAATGTTTTGCACAATTGAATTAGCGGCGGCGCAGGAGTAGCGTCGGTCGCAGCGATTGCGCATACGTCTCCGTCTGGCCGCGGAACTGCAACTACGCCGCTAGCCGGTGGCGACGGTCCGCGCAATCGCGATTCTTCTCTTTTGCATTGTGATGTTCGCAGCACGCTTGCGCGTGGTGCTGGGCTGGCCATTGCCTGCCATCCGCGTGAGATCCGAAAAACAGCAAGGGGATCACCATGGGAAACATTCGCAGGAGGGCGGCAGTGGGCCCACTGTCGCTGATCGCCACGACCGTGCTGACGGTTGTGGCCGCCGATGCCAGCGCCGCTCAGCGCGCTGTGCACGCCGGCTCCAAACGACTGGAGTCGCGCATGCCGGCACCGGCACGCTCACAGATCGACGATGTCACACGACTACTGCGCACCGCAGGTATCGCGAAGCGCGTGCAAGTTGCCGTTTCGTTGAACACCGCCCCGGTTGGCGACGGCACCGGAACGTCGAAATCCGACGTGATCGTCGAGCAAACCGCGTTCATCAGTCGTATCGCGCAGGCCGCGCCGAGCGCCACTGTCATCGCCTCGGTGCAACTGGTCGCGAACACGGTCTTCCTCGAAATCGATGCGAACGAAGTACCGGCGCTTGCGAATGACCGCGCAGTCACGCGCGTCGCGCCGACCGGCAATTACAAGCGCAATCTCACCGAAACCGTTCCCTACATCGGCGCTGAAACATTGCATGGATTGGGCGTGACCGGCAAAGGCGTGCGCGTGGCGGTGATCGACAGCGGCGTCGACTACACGCATAAATCGCTGGGCGGCGCTGGCACGGCCGAAGCCTATGCCAAGGCATGGGGCACCTCGGCGGCCGATCCGCGCAACACGACGACAGACGGCCTGTTCCCGACCGCGAAAGTCATCGGCGGTTATGACTTCGTCGGCGAGTCATGGACTGGCGGCGCAGACAGCCCACCGCTCGCGCCCGACCAGGATCCGATCGCGGCTCCCGATCAAAGCACTTTCGGGGGTCACGGCACGCACGTTGCCGACATCATCGGCGGCAAGAACGGCGTCGCTCCCGACGTGAAGCTGTATGCGATCAAGGCGTGCGCAGTGCCGACCTCCGCATGCAGCGGCGTCGCACTGATGCAAGCGTTCGAGTGGGCCGTCGATCCAAACGGCGACGGCGATACCAAAGATCACGCCGACATCATCAACATGTCGCTCGGTTCCGATTACGGCCAGCCGTTCGACGACGATCTGTCCGCGGCCGTCGACCGCGCCACCAAGCTCGGTGCGTTCACGGTCGCCTCGGCGGGCAACGGTTCAGACAAACCTTTCGTCACAGGCTCGCCCGCTGCCGCTGTCACAGCACTGTCGGTTGCGCAGACCAATGTGCCTTCGGCCGTCGTGGACCTGATGACGATCGTTACGCCGGCAGTGACACCCGCGCAGCGAGGGGCGATTCATCAAGACTGGTCCGCTCCCCTGACAACCGCGATTACCGCACCGGTGGTGTTCACTGCGAGCAACGCACTGGGCTGCACTCCGTTCGCGCCGGGCTCGCTGGCGGGGCGCATCGCGCTGGTGAATCGTGGCGAGTGCACGTTCGCCGACAAGATTCGCAACATCCAGGCGGGCGGCGCGCTGATCGGCGTGATCGGCCTGGTGGACGGCAGCGCGCCGTTCACGGGCGCCTTTTCGGATGGCGTGCCCATCACCATTCCGGGCTACATGATCAGCCTGGCCGATGCCAACGCGATCCGCGCGGGCGCGACGGTGACCTTCGATCCCGACACCACCTTCCCGTTGATCAGCTCGGTCACCTCGACCTCCTCTCGCGGACCGATGTTCGAAGACTTCCGCATCAAGCCCGAAATCGGCGCGCCGGGTGCATCGGTGTCGGCGATGTCGGGCACTGGCAATCAATCCGATGCCTTCGGCGGCACTTCGGGCGCGGCACCGATGGTCACGGGCTCGGCAGCCTTGTTGAAACAGCTGTATCCGAGCATCGCTCCGCAACGTCTGAAACAACTGCTCATCAACAATGCGGAGGCCGGCATCGATCAGCCGTCCACGCCGTCGGGTGTGATTCCGGACTCGCTGGCGCCGATCTCACGCATCGGCGGCGGTGAAGTGCGGGTCGATCGCGCCGCGCGGGCGACTGCCGGTGCTTATGGCTTCGATCTCGTGAAGACCGGCACTCGCAGCGGCGGCGTGAGCTTCGGCTTCGTCGACGTGGCTGACAAAGCAGTGGTCGTGCACAAGCGAGTGCGCGTGTTCAATCGCTCCAAGCAGGCGGCGATCTTCAAAGTGAAGCCCACCTATCGCTTCGCGAACGACGTGAGCAATGGCGCGGTGAAGATCCATGCGTTGCCGCTGATCGCAGTGCCTGGCCAGGGCGATCGTACTTTCGATGTGTTCATGACCATCGAGGGCAGCAAGCTGCGTAACAACCTGATGAACGCGGGCCCGGATGGCCCGAACCCGGTGCCGCTGACTTTGCAGGAGTACGACGGCTATCTGGTGTTCGAGAAGATCGCGCTGTTTGGCAAGCCGGAGACGTTCACGCTGCCGTGGCACGTGCTGCCGCGCAAGTCAGCGAACACTCAGGTCGTGGGCGGTCCGACCTGGAAGGCTGGCAGCGGCGGGACGGGCATCATCAACCTGAGGAATCGAGGGGTCGGCGCTGCGCAGCTCAATGGCTATTCGCTGCTGGCGACCAGCCCGAACACGCCGCCGGGCGGACGAGGAGAGAATGCGCCGCGTCCCGACCTGCGCGCCGTCGGTGTGGCGACGTTCGAAGTGCCCGGCGAAGTTTGCTCGTCCGGTTATCTGTGGTCGTTCGCGGTGAACATGTGGGAACGCGAGACGCTGCCGGTGGCCGTGGATCATCGGATCGCGCTGGACCTGAACAACGATGGCGAAGACGACTACTGGCTGCTCAATCGCGACCTGTCGCTGAACGACCTGAGCGACGGCCGGCAGCTGGCGTGGTCGGTGAATCTCGCCACCGGCGAGGCGGACGCGTTCTGGTTCGTCGAGCATCCGACCAACTCCAGTACGACGGTGTTGAATGCGTGTCTCGAGCAGTTCGGCCTGACGGCCGCCGATGTGGAAGCGCGAAAGGTGATCGGCGTCTCGGTGTTTGCCGACGACTTCTATTTCGGCGGTCCGGGCGATTCGATCGAAGGCCTGAAGATCGTGCCGTTCGGCGAGCGTTATTTCGCGGCGCCGGCCAGCGACCTGGCCGCAGGGGCCAGCGGCAGCGTGCAGGTGTTCGACTTCGGTCAGATTCCCGGCACGACCAGGGAACTGGGCGTGATGATTCAGACCGACGGTGATCGATGCGCGTCCGCGAACAATTGCGGTGGCGCCACGAAGGACACCGAAGTGCTGTTCGTCGCGCCGCCCGGGGGCAAGATCAAATTCTGATCGCGACGCTGCGTGCTGCAGGCCCCGGGCGGCAACGCCCGGGGCCTCGTTTCATTCGGCCGGCGCTGTCCCCTTCGCCTGCTCTTTCACAGGTTTGAACGCCAGGCCGTTCGAGCACAGGATGAAGTTGCCGCGGCGATCCGAGTGATAGGTGTATCGATCGCCGTTCGCCTGCAGCACGACGCGATAGCCCGGCACGATCGCCTGCGTATACATCTGTCCGGGTTGCGGGCAGCCCATCGAACCATCCGACCATTGCTGCTCGGTCGCGCTCACGACGGTGATCGCTTCGGGCTTCACCAGCGCACGACGCGCCAGATCATCCTGGAAAATCGCGAGCACCTGCGGCGGCACTTCACCGGAACCTTGCGGGGTCTCTCGCTCCTCGCCCGGCGCACGTTGCGGCGGCATCTTCTTGCTTTCGTTCTCCATGACTGCTCTGCGACTCTCCACCGACGCGGGCTCGGCCGCTGCAGCGCGCCGACTCGTCTCCTCACGCGAGTTGCCGGTGCAGCCAGCATTCAGCGTCATCAGCAGCAGCACCGCCACGAACGAAGAGCCTCGCGCTGGAGAATTCAGTACGATCATGGGCTTCTCCCGTTAAAGTTCCGCCGTGAATTATCGCCACGTGTTCCATGCCGGCAACTTCGCCGACGTCCACAAGCACATCGTGCTGCTGGCCCTGTTCGAACGACTCAAACGCAAGCCCAAGCCGTTGTTCTATCTCGACACGCACGCGGGTCGAGGTTGGTACGACCTGCTGTCCCATGATGCATTACGCGGCAACGAATGGCAGGACGGCGTGGGGCGCATGCTGCGTATCGCTCGTGCCAGTCCCGATCTTCGGCGCTATCTGGACGCAGTTAGTTCCCCGGAAGAGATCGCCCCGATCGCGACACAACGCTATCCGGGCTCGCCAGTGCTCGCCGCCCGCGATCTGCGCCCCGGCGATCGTATCGTGCTGGTCGAAAAACAGATCGCGGAAGCGCAGGCGCTCGAACAGGCGACGCGCGGGCGACGCGGCGTGTCGGTGGTATGCGGCGACGGGTATGCCGCGCTGAAAACATACTTACCGCCGCGTGAAAATCGCGGACTGGTGCTGATCGATCCGCCCTACGAATCGGAAAACGAGTTCACGCAGGTCGAGAAAGCGCTGCTGCTCGGGCTCGGCCGCTGGCCCAACGGCATGTTCGCACTCTGGTATCCGATCAAGCTGGGTCGCGAGACGCAGCGCCTGCACCTGTCTCTGCAGAGCTCCGGACTGCGAAAGCTGCTACTGGTGGAGCTGAGCGTGCGACCGGCGGACTCGCCGCTCGGCTTGAACGGCTCGGGCTTGATCATCGCAAACCCGCCCTGGCAGTTCGACGAGGAGATCGCGACCCCACTGCGAGAGGCGCACACCGCATTGGCCGAGGACGGCGCGGGTGGCGTGAACGTTCGCTGGCTGGTTCCGGAGTGAGCCCGCGCTAACGGGCTTGCTTCGCCAACGCCTTGCACTGCTTGTGGCGGAAGCAGCTGGTGAGATGATCGTTCACCATGCCGGTCGCCTGCATGTGCGCATACATGATGGTGCTGCCGACGAAACGGAAGCCGCGCTTCTTCAGATCCTTGCTCAAGGCATCCGACTCCGGGCTGGTCGCCGGAACTTTGCCATGCTCGGCAATGTTGTTCTGGATCGGCTTGCCACCGACGAAACTCCACAGATGCCGGGCGAAATCGCCCTGGAACTCCAGGAACGCCCGGGCATTGCCGATGGCCGACTCGATCTTCAGCCGATTGCGCACGATGCCCGGATCCTTCATCAGACGCGCCACGTCCCGCTTGCCGAATCTGGCGATGCGTTCGGGATCGAAGCCGGCAAAAGCGGCACGGTAGCCGTCGCGCTTGTTGAGGATGGTCGACCACGACAGCCCGGCCTGCGCGCCCTCCAGGATCAGGAACTCGAACTGGGTGCGCTCGTCCCACACCGGCACCCCCCACTCGCGATCGTGGTATTCCAGGTAGAGCGGGCTGCTCACCAGCGATGCCCAGGTGCAGCGGGTCGGTTCACGCATATGCTTCATTTTCTCCGGTCTCTACTTGCCTGTCAGCCGCCACCCGGCGCCAACGGCGCATTTGCCCCCATGGAACCCTGGACGCCCGGGGTAGTCGATAAATTCGAGGGTCCGCAGGTGTAGACTTCGGTCGTCTACAGTTTGGCAGTCACGCCCGCCGGAAGCCGTCATGTTTAATTTCGAGTCAGGAGAATTCCCAAGCACGCGCCTGCGCCGCATGCGTTACAGCGACTTCTCGCGCCGCCTGATGCGTGAGACCTCGCTGAGCCCCGACAACCTCATCTATCCGATGTTCGTGATCGACGGCAAATCGCGGCGCCAGAGCGTGGACAGCATGCCCGGCATCGAGCGCGTCAGCGTCGACGAGCTGGTGCGCGAGGCCGAATCGCTGGTGGAGCTGGGCATTCCGGCGCTGGCGCTGTTTCCGGTCACGGAGCCGTCCGCCAAGAGCAACGACGGCGCGGAGGCATGGAATCCCGAGGGTCTGGCGCAGCGCGCAGTGCGCGCGGTGAAGGCAGCCGTGCCAGAGCTGGGCGTGATCACCGACGTCGCCCTCGACCCCTACACCTCCCACGGCCAGGACGGCATCACCGATGCATCCGGCTATGTGGTGAACGACATCACCGTCGAAGCGCTGGTGAAGCAGGCGCTGTCGCATGCCGAAGCGGGCGCCGACGTGGTCGCGCCGAGCGACATGATGGATGGACGCATCGGGGCCATTCGCGAGGCGCTCGAACTGGGCGGTCATGTGAACACTCGCATCCTCGCCTATGCCGCGAAGTACGCGTCGAATTTCTACAGTCCGTTCCGTGATGCCGTCGGCTCGGCCGCCAATCTCGGCAAGGGCAACAAGTACAACTATCAGATGGATCCTGCGAACACCAACGAAGCGCTGCGCGAAGTGGCGCTCGATCTGCAGGAAGGCGCGGACATGGTGATGATCAAGCCCGGCCTGCCCTATCTCGATATCGTGCGTCGGGTCAAAGATACTTTCGGCGCGCCCACCTTCGTCTATCAAGTCAGTGGCGAGTATGCGATGCAGATGGCCGCGTTCCGCAATGGCTGGCTGGACGAGCGCGCCATCGTGTTGGAAACATTGATGTCCATTCGCCGCGCCGGCGCGGACGGGATTCTCACGTATTTCGCCAAGAAGGCGGCGGCCTGGCTCCGCGAAGCGAGGTAACACGCCATGAACGACACCAGCATCGATCGCTACGCCGTGGTGGGCTATCCCATCCAGCACAGCTGGTCTCCGTTCATTCACGGTCTGTTCGCCAAGCAGACCGGCCAGGCCATGAGCTACACGCGCCTGGCCGTGACACCGGAGAATTTCGAGCGGGATGTTGGTGCGTTCTTCGCTTCGGGCGGCAAAGGTTTGAATATCACGGTGCCGCACAAGCAAGCCGCGAACATCGTTACGCGATACCGCACGCCCCGCGCCGAGATTGCGCGGGCCGTGAATACGCTGGCATGGAGGAGCGATGGCCTGCTCGGCGACAACACCGATGGCGCCGGCCTGGTCACCGATCTCACCCGCAACCTGGGCTTCGATATCGCCGGTGCCCGCATCTTGTTACTTGGTGCGGGTGGTGCCGCGCGTGGTGTCATGGGGCCGTTGCTGGCGGCGGCGCCGGAATGCATCGAGATTGCGAATCGCACCAAGCATCGCGCGCTGGAACTGGCCGAAGAATTCGAGCTGCTGGGCAACGTGCGGGGCTGCACGTTCGAGGACGTGAGCGACGGAGTGTTCGATCTGGTGGTCAACGCCACCTCCGCCAGTCTGCAAGATGACATTCCACCCATTCCGCGCACCGCCATCGGCCCGGCGACGTTGTGTTACGACATGGCTTACGGCAAAGGCGACACTTCTTTCACCCGCTGGTCGAAAACAGCCGGCGCGGGGCGAGCGGAAACAGGTTGGGGAATGTTGGTCGAGCAGGCTGCGGAAGCATTCCTGCTGTGGCGCGGAATCAGGCCGGATACGAAACCCGTGCTCGAAGCCGTCAAGGCGCAGGCCTGACGAACGAAACAAACGTCGCTTGCTCAGCCGCCCGCCCGCAGATACTCGTCCTTGACCTTGACGTAGTGCGCGGCTGAATACGTCAGGAACTCGATTTCCTTCTGCGTCAGATCGCGGACCCGCTTCGCCGGGCTGCCAACGTACAGCCCGCCTGTCTTCAGCTGCTTGCCCGGCGGCACCAGGCTGCCGGCGCCGATCATCACGAAATCTTCCGTTACGACATTGTCGAGCAGGATCGCGCCCATGCCGATCAGGCAGGCGTTGCCGATCGTGCACGCATGCAACGTCACGCGGTGACCGACCGTGACATCCGAGCCGATGACCAGCCCTCGCCCGCCGGGCGCATACGGACCATCGTGCGTGACGTGCAAGACTGAGCCGTCTTGAATGCTGGTGCGTGCGCCGATATGAATCGAATGCACGTCACCTCGCACGACGGCGGTCGGCCACACCGATGAGTCGTGGCCGATGGTCACCTTGCCGATGACGACCGCGGCAGGATGAATGTAGACGCGAGCGCCCAGATTGGGCGCAACGCCCTGGTAGGTTTCTATTGTCATTGCCCCATTACGGCGAGCTGTGCTCGCCGTGTATCTGCCTCTAAGGGAAAAACGACCGCGACTGCGTTACGCAGCGAGCCCCAACTGCTTCAGCAACGGTTCGATGGTCGGCTTGCGCCCGCGGAACTCGACGAAGGCGTCCATCGCATCCCGACTGCCGCCCTGCTCGAGGATCGAGGACAGGAACTTGCTCGACACCGCGCGATTGAAAATACCGCCTTCTTCGAACGCGCTGAACGCATCGGCGGCCAGCACCTCGGCCCACTTGTAGCTGTAGTACCCCGCCGCGTAGCCGCCAGAGAAAATGTGCTGGAAGCTGTTCGGGAAGCGATTGAACGCCGGCGGCTTCACCACCGCAACCTGTGCCCGAACTTCATCCAGGGTCTGCATGATCTTGCTGGCCGCCCCCGGCACGAATTCACTGTGAATGCGCAGATCGAACAGCGCGAACTCCAGCTGCCGCACCGTCTGCATGCCCGCGTGGAACGTGCGCGTACCCAGCAAGCGCTGCAGCTCCGCTTCCGGCAACGGCTCGCCAGTTTCGACATGCGCCGAAATCATCGGAATGACTTCCGCGCGCCACGCGAAGTTCTCCATGAACTGACTCGGCAACTCGACTGCGTCCCAGGCAACGCCATTGATACCCGCGATGCTCGGATAATCGACGCGCGTCAGCATGTGATGCAGACCGTGCCCGAACTCATGGAACATCGTCACGACTTCCGAGTGAGTCAGCAGCGACGGCTGCGAACCGACCGGCGGCATGAAGTTGCAGACCAGGTAAGCGACCGGCAACGAGGTGGCACCGCCCAGCTGCTTGCGACCGACGCACTCATCCATCCACGCGCCGCCGCGCTTCTTGGCGCGAGCGTACAGGTCGACGAAGAAGCTGCCGCGCAGCGAGCCATCCTCGTTCAGGATGTCGTAGAAACGAACATCGGGATGATAGATGTCGACGCCGGTGCGCTCGGCGATCTTCACGCCATAGAGCTTTTCGGCGACCGAGAACATTCCGGACAGCACGCGCGGCAGCGGGAAATAAGGCCGCAGCGCCTCTTCGGAAAGATCGAAACGCTCCCGCTTGAGCTTCTCGGCATAGAACGCGACGTCCCAGGCGTTCAGCTCGCGACCCGCGAACTTCGTGAGCTCATCGAACTCCTGCTGCGCGACCGGCTTGCTCTTGGTCGCGAGCTGATCGAGGAAACCGCGCACTTCGGGCACCGACGACGCCATCTTGGTCGCGAGCGAATATTCCGCGTAATTCGGATAGCCCACCAGATTCGCTACTTCATGACGGACTGCGAGAATCTGATCCATCAGCGCGGTGTTATCCCATCGCCCTTCGTTGCCGTCCTGTTCGGACGCGCGGGTGGTCCAGCCATGATAGAAGTCACGACGCAGCGGCTCGTGCGTCGCGTGCATCATCACGGCCATGTAGTTGGGCGCGTCGAGCGTGAACAACCAGCCGGCCTGTTGCTTGGCTTCCGCGGCGGCGCGCGCACGTTCGACGATCGGCGCCGGCAAGCCATCGATTTGTTTCGGATCGGTGAGCAGGCGCGACCAGGCGTTGGTCGCATCGAGCACGTTCTCGTCGAATTTCGACTGCAGAGTCGCCAGCTTCTCGACCAGCTCCTTATAACGTTGCTTCTTTTCCGGCGGCAGCGCGACGCCGGCCAGACGGAAATCGCGGAGCGCATTCTCGACCAGCTTGCGCTGACCCGGCGACAGCCGCGCGCCTTCGTTCTTCAGCACGGCCTCGTAGGCCTGATACAGCCGTTCGTTTTGCGCCAGATCCGTGTTCCAGGCCGTGAGCAATGGCAGACAGGCGTTATAGGCGGCACGCAGCTCGTCGGTATTCACCACGCCATTCATGTGGCCGACGGGCGACCAGGTGCGCGACAGCCGGTGCTGCATCTCCTCCAGCGGCACGATCAGCGAGTCCCAGGTGGCCGCGTTGTTCGACAACAGCCGCTCCAGCTCGGCGCGGTTGGAATCGAGCAGAGCGCGTATCCTGCCTTCCACCTCAGCAGGCTTGATTGCAGAAAATACCGGCAGATCGTTGCTCGGTGCAGTCATGATGAACCCCAGATCCGGAACGCAAAGGCACTGGACCGCCGATTGTAGAGAGCCCGGCAGCCCAAAGACACCCGCCCGCGCGCGAGGCGCGGCGGGCTTGCAGGGAGACTGGGGTCGATTAGCGGGATTTCACCCAGTAGATGATGGCAATCGCAACGCCTGCGACCACCACGACCCAGCGCAGGACGGCGGGCGGCAGTTTGCCGGCGAGTTTGCCGCCAATGGCGCCCCCGATGAGCGCGCCGATGGCCATGACCACGGCAGCGGTCCAGACGACCTGATCCGAGAACAGGAAGAAGACCGCGGCAGCGACATTGACGCTGAACGCCAGGACCTGCTTGAGGGCGTTCAGCCGCGTCAATGAATCATCGAGCGTCAGCCCCAGCACGGCGAGCAGCAGCACGCTCATGCCCGCGCTGAAGAATCCGCCGTAGATGGCGGCAGCCGCAATGGGCAGCGCCGAGAACGCGGCCGTGTGATGCTTGTGCGAAGGATTCGACAACCGCTTGGTGACGAATTTTTTCACCGGCTCCTGCACGGCAAGCAGCAGCGAAGCCGCGAGAATCATCCAGGGCACCAGTGCAGTGAACGTGCGCTCGCCGGTTCGCAGCAGGATCATGCCGCCGGCCAGACCGCCGAGCACCGCCACCGGCACCAGCAGCATGACCTTGGCCCGCTGACCTTTGAGATTGGGCAGTTGCGCGATGGTCGCGCCGAAGTAGCCCGGGCACAGCGCCACAGCATTGGTGATGTTGGACGCCACTGGCGGCACCCCCAACGCGACCAGCACCGGAAAGCTGATCAGTGTGCCGCCGCCGGCCAATGCATTGACCGCACCGGCCCCGACCGCCGCGAGCGCGGCGATCAACAAATCCCAGGACGTCATTGTTGAATGGAATCTCTTGTCAGACGCGGAAGGCCATGCCGGCCATGCCACTGGCCCAGGCGGGAATGGCCTCGTAGAACAAACATTCGCCGGTCGCACCGGGGATCGCGCCCGCCAGCGTAATCCATGAATTCACTTCCAGGCCACCATTGCCGGCGTCGGCCAGGATCTGCTCGTTGCTGAGCGCGGCCAGGCTCGCGCCCTGGCCCGTTGCCAGCGTGTCCATGAACCAGCGGTCCCAGGATTCGTTGACTCGCCCTTCTTCGGGCACGCCCAGCCAATGCGACAACCCGCCGCCCGCCAGCAGCGCAACGCGCTCTTCAGCGGTGCAGTACTCGGACACATACGCACGCAGCAGCTCACCGAGACGCCAGCTCTCTTGCGGCGTCGGGGCCGGCGTATAAACCGTGTTCACGTACAACGGCACGATCGGCAACTCGCGCTTGGGATCGACGATGCCCAGCGGAATCATCACGCCGTGATCCGGACGCAACCGCGGCGGCTTGGCCAGTTTGAAGCCGCGATCGTTGGCAAACATCGCAAAGCCGGTGGAGAACGCCGCGTTGCCGCGGATCTGATCCGTCGGCAGGCCCATGTCGCCATAAGGCGTATACGCATCGGCGGTGCCGATAGCGAACGGCATGGGCTGATCCAGGCGGAAATTGTTCAGATGATCGCTCGTGATCACGATCACCAGCGTCGGATGAGTGGCGCGCAGCTGGCGCCCCAGCTCCTTCATGCCAACGAACACACGCTCGGCCTGCTCTTCGAGCCCGCCGGGCGCTCCCAGCACGTGCGACATGGCGAACGCGCCCACGATCTTGCCCATGTCAGCGTCTCGCGAAGTAATAATCGATGGGAAAGAATGGCATGGTCGGCCGGCCCGACCAGATCAGCCACTTGATCACCAGATTGGGATGAATCCCCAAGCGGTGCAAATCGTCGCGCCCGCCGGTACGCAGCGTTTCGCGCACTTCCGCGGGCACGTCGAAGCGATCGAACAGGACCTCCGGACTGGTTCGAATCAAGCCGCGATCGGCGGGCGTCTCGATCAGATGCTCGATCAGCTGGTGCACACCACGCGGCGCGGTCATGTCAGCTCACCGGCTGTGACAGAAACCGATCGACAGCGTCGCAGAAGTCCGCGGTCTGCTCGATCATTGCCCAGTGACCGCAGTGAGGCACGATGTAGCCCCAGCTGTTCTCGAACAGTTCCAGGAATCGATAGGCGCGCGCCAGGGTCGACACGCCATCTTCCTTGCCGTTCACGATCAGCACCGGTTGTTTGATCTTGCGCAGCTCGTCTTCCGGATAGTTCAGCGTGCCCTTGCGCGTCTCGGCGTTCACAGCGGCCAGCGCGTCCTTCGCGCCCGGCTCGTGCGTGAGCTTGAATCGATACTGCACCAGCTCTTCCGGCGGCGAATATCTGGGCGAGGTGAGACCCGCGATCACCCGACGCATGCCCTCGACGGTGAAATCGTAATTCAGGTTGTGCAGCAACTGCGGCGAGGGCTTCTCCGGAATGGGCAGACCGGCGCTGCCCATCAACACCAGGCGCTCGACACGCTCCGGACGCTGCAGCGTCGCGCCGATACATGTCGCGCCACCCATGGAATTGCCGACCAGAAATGCCTTGTGGATGTTGAGCGCATCGAGCAGGGCCACCAGCTGACGATTGCGCCCCGGCTGATCGTAGGTGTAGCTCTGCGGGGAAGGTTTGTCGCTGCGACCGAAACCCACCATGTCCGGCGCGATCACGCGATATTTCTTCGCGAAGATCGGAATGCACTCGCGCCAGTTGCCATACGCGTCGGCGCCGGCGCCGCCGCCATGCATGAGCACCAGCGTCGGGCCGCTGCCCGCTTCCAGATAGTGCGTGCGGATGCCGTTGGTATCGACGAAATGCGAGGCGAATTCAGTCATGGCGATGCTCGGGCAGGTCAGCGCAGGTCTTGCGGAGTCTGGATGCCGCGATTGGCGCGGCTCGCGAGCCGTCGCCACTCGAGGATCGTCGCATCGGGCTCGCACAACATCTCATCCACCCAGCCGAAATCGTCGGCGTAGAACGGCTCGGTGACTTCACGCGCCCAGATGTCGTCGGCATTGAAGCCATCCAGGCCGTGCGGCTTGAGAATGGATTCGAATTCGTTCGCGAAATTCTGCCGGTCCTCGTCGGTCTGCACTTGCTGACCGATGGTCTGCACATACAGATGGGTCTTGCCATCGATCGGCACATACCACTCGAACTGCGTCAGCCCCGGCAGCGGGAACTGCTCGACCTTCAACACGCCCGGCAGCCAGATCGACGTGCCGACCGATGCGGACGTGCCCTGCACCTGCTGCGAGCGCGGACCGCGCACCACCACACGACCGTCGATCACACCGTCCCAAATGGGCTTGTGCTGAGCGAAGTCGTCGATCACGCCCTTCGGACCGTCGGCATCTTCCACCAGCTTCACGGCCCCCGGCAGCGGCGTGTGGCCGATCGGGAAGTTGAAGGTGCGGAAGTGCCGCAGCGTCGTGTCTTTATGAATGAAGATGTGGAGCGCGTCGAAACCGTTCTCGGCTCCGAGACGCCAGTTGGAATTCACCACGCGATGCTTGCCAAGGATCATCACATCGTCATCGAGGAAGCCCGGCGGCACGTCCTGGCTCAACGGCGGCACCGGATCCATGTCGCCGATGAACACGAAGATCAGACCTTTCGCTTCCTGGCACGGGAAGCTCTGGATCTTGCGACGGCCGATCAAGCGGCTGTCGGGCACGGCCAGGATGTTCACCAGCTCGCCGGTCTGGAACCGATAGGTGTAGCCGTGATACCAGCAGGTGATCGTGTCCTTGGTGTAGCAGTCCGGCTTGCGTGACAGCGGCACGCCCCGATGCAGACAACGATCGCGGATCGCGTAGACCTTGCCGTCGATGCGCTTCAGCAGCAGCTTCTCGCCGAGCACTTGCAGAGTGATCAGCTGCCCTTCGGCGAGCTCGTTCGAGAAGCGCACCGGATACCAGTGATTGCGAAAACCCATCTTGGCTTCCACATAGGCGCGCCAGTCGCCCACTGCTGCGGCAACTTCGGGGCGAACGCCTTCCGGGGTTTGCGCGTCATCACTCATGATCTGCTCACGTCCTCGAAACAAAAACCTGCCATCGCACTCACGCGAACTGCACGCCCACCTGGCCGATGCCAGCAATGGTCGCGTGCACCACATCGCCCGCTTGCACGGACACCATCGGTCCGAGCGCGCCCGTCATCACCAGCTCGCCTTCTTGCAACGGCCGGCCCAGCTCGCGCGAGCGTCGGGCCAGCCACACGGCCGCATTCAACGGGCCGCCGAGACAATCGCGGCCATAGCCGCTCGAGACTGGCTTGCCATTCAATGTCATCGTCATCGCGCAATTCACCAGATCGAGGCCTTCGATCCGCTGCGCCGGTCCGCCGAGCACCAGCACGCCCGACGATGCGTTGTCGGCGATGGTGTCGACGATGTCGATGTTCCAACCCGCGATACGACTGCCGACGACTTCCAGCGCGGGCAGCACACAACCCACGGCCGCCACCACATCGGCGATCGTCGCGTGCGTCATATCCAAATCACGCGACAGGATGAGCGCAATCTCGGCCTCCACGCGGGGCTGCTGCAGCCGGGAGACTGGAATGGTCTCGCCAGTGCCATACACCATGTCCGCGAACAGCTGGCCGAAATCCGGCTCGGCCACGCCGAGCTGCTTCTGCACCGCCGGCGACGTGAGCCCGATCTTGCGGCCCACGGGCCGGCGGCCCTGCTCGATCCAATGCTCGATCTGCGCCACTTGCACGGCATAGGCCGCGCGCACGTCGCCCGCATCGAATCGACTGCGGATCGGAGGCAGCGGCGCGCCGCTATAGGCGTCCAACAAAGCTTGCGCGGTCTCGCCGACTCTTCGATCCATGGTTCGCCCTCTTGCTGACCCAACGTTATATGATTGTATGATAATCATGCAACATCGTTGGCAAGCGGTTACCTTAATGCATCGGGCGCGATTGATTTTTCAGGACGGCGCGGAGCTCACCGTCGAGGTCGAACCGGGCCAGACCGTGCTCGAAGGCGCGCTCGCCGTCGATGCTCCAGTGCGTTATGACTGTTGCTCCGGCAGCTGCGGCAGCTGTGTAGTCCAATGCCTGCAAGGCGACACGGTCGTTGATTCCACAGGCAAAGTCCCCGTGAACGCCGACGAACTGGTGGCTGGATTGCGACCGGCGTGCCTGACGCGACTGAGCTCGGACGCGTCGTTCGAGCTGCCCTACCCGCTCAGCCCGGCGCCGTCCGCGCCCGCCAAACATTCGGCCCAGGTCGTTGAATTGCGCCGGGGCGCGCCGTCCGTCGCGTTGCTCACTCTGAAGCTGGATCGCGCCGAGGATTTCATTTTTCAAAGCGGTCAGTACATCCGGCTCGCCGCGCCGGGCGTCGGCGAAGCGCGCGCATATTCCATCGCAAGTACGAGCAGCGAGCTTCCGCTGATCGAGTTGATGATTCGCCTCGTGCCCGATGGAAAGATGTCGCGCTGGCTGCAGGAAACGGCCAGGGTCGGCGATCGCGTGAAATTGCAGGCGCCGCTCGGCTCGTTCGGCCTCGACGATCGCGCGCGTCGGCATGTATTCGTTGCGGGCGGCACGGGCCTCGCGCCGGTGTTGTCGATGATTCGCTCGCTGCGCGGTCGTAATCAGCGCGCGTTGTTATGTTTCGGCTGCACCCGTCGGCAGGAACTGTTCTACGAACAGGAGTTGGCGGCTCTCGCCGCAGCCATGCCCGAGCTGGAGGTTCGTATCGCCGTCATGGAAGGCGCCGACGGCGATTTGCGCTCGGGCACCGCGGTCTCGCTGCTCCAGAAAGAAGATTTCGACGCCAGCACGGTGTGCTATCTGTGCGGCCCGCCGCCCATGGTCGACGCTGCGCGGGCGGCTCTGACGGCGCACGGCGTCGCTGCCCAGGCGATCCGCGCCGAGCGCTTCCAGCCGGGCGGCTGAGCCCGATCCGGTGCGCTCCCCAAGGGCGGCTGAGCCCGACTTCGGCGCAGCTGTCTCACCCTAAGCCTTGGATTCTGCGCGGGAAAAATTAGCCGCTGCAGGGTGCGGCGGGTTATGGTTCGCGTTCCCCGCACACGACGGTTGACCCGGGAAACTTTGTATGACAATACTACAACCAAGTTCCCTTTCAGGTCTGTGCCAGTGAGCTGCGAACAAGCCGCCATGATTCGTGTCGATCGCCGCCAGTTGTGCGAGGCAGCTGAGGTTGCGCCGGGCGGCATGTTGCGTGTTCAACCGGAGGGCCTGGATCCCATCCTGGTGTGTAACGTCAACGGCAAGATCTACGCCGTCGATGACGAATGCACGCACGCGATCGCGTCGCTGTCCGAAGGACGGCTGCAAGGAAACATCGTGTTCTGCCCGCTGCACGGTGGCAGCTTCGATGTTTGCTCGGGCAAGGCGAAGAGCCTGCCGTGCAAGCAGGCGCTGCGCACGTGGCCCATCGAAGTGACCGACGGCAAGGTCTATCTGCTGCTGAAGAACTGATTCGAGCCGGATCGCCGCTCATGCCGATCCTGCAGCCAGCAAGGACGAATATTTGCAGGCATGAGCGAGCGGCCGAGTTGGTGCCGCTCTATCGCCCCACTGCGTAGGCCTGCATCAAACGCGGCGTCGCTGCAGCTCGCAATATGCCATCCGTTCCGCGCGACGCGGCAGTGAGTCGGCCAGCAGACCACCCCGGCGCGACCTTCACCTTGTGACCTCGCTTCTTCAACGCCGCGATCGTCTGCTCGCCGTAGCTCTCCTCGATCACGGCCGTTCCCAACAACGCCTCGCGCGGAAAGAACGACGCAGGGAAGTGCACGCTATGGAACAGCGGCGCATCGATGGCCTGTTGCAGATCCAGACCGTGGTGGATGTAACGCAATAACAGGATCAACTGCCACTGATCCTGCTGGTCGCCACCGGGCGTGCCACAGATCAACGACAACCCATCTTCCCGCGTCGCCAGCGTCGGCGTGAGCGTCGTACGAGGACGCTTCCCAGGCTCGAGGCTGCCCGGCAGGCCGGGCTCCAGCCAGAACATCTGCGCGCGGGTATTCAGCGCAAATCCCAGCTCGGGAATGGTCGGTGACGATTGCGGCCAGCCGCCCGAGGGCGTGGCCGAAACCATGTTGCCGAAACGATCGATCACATCGAAATGCACGGTGTCGCCGGGCTTCAGCGTCGGCTTCAGGTGCATCATCGTCGGCTCACCCACGCCCAGACCGGCGCTCTCGTTGCGAGCGATGCGAACCATGCCGAGACATCTGTCGACCTGCGCCTCGAAGCCTGGCAATACGCCGGGCCGCAGCTCGTGCGACGCGCTTTGGCCGATCAGCTTGCGACGCTCGGCCGCGTAACTCTCGCTCAGCAGCGCATCGACAGGGATGTGTGTGAAATTCGGATCGCCGTAGTACGCCTCGCGATCGGCAAAGGCGAGCTTGAGCGCCTCCAGCACGACGTGCACGAACTCCGGATCCGACGCTGGCAGCCGCGACAGGTCGTAGCCGGCGAGCAGCGACAATGTTTGTAACAACACCGGCCCTTGTCCCCAAGGTCCGGTCTTGTGGAAGGTCCAGTCGCCATAACGAAACGTTTGCGGCGCTTCGTAGCTGGCCTGCCAGCGTGCCATGTCGTCGCCAGTGAGCAGGCCTTTGTGACGCTCGCCGCTCGCATCCATCAGCTCCTGGGTGCGACAGAAGCGATCGATGGCTTCCGCAACGAACCCGCTGGACCAAGCGGCGCGCGCACGCTCGATCTGTTGCTCGCGAGTGCCCTCACCCGCCTCACTTACGATTCTTCGCCAGGTCGCCGCGAGCGTGGGATTGCGAAACAACTGATGCGGCGCTGGCACTTCATTGTTCGGCAACCAGATCGGCGCGGACGTTGGCCACTCGTTGCGGAATGCGTCGG
The DNA here is from genome assembly GCF_937958065.1 of uncultured Steroidobacter sp. Classification (GTDB taxonomy): domain Bacteria; phylum Pseudomonadota; class Gammaproteobacteria; order Steroidobacterales; family Steroidobacteraceae; genus Steroidobacter. The sequence goes on along the minus strand of NZ_CALFXI010000075.1, from coordinate 22,987 downwards.
CGACGTCAGCAATGGCGCGCGACACGCCGGGGAGCAGCGGATGTCCCGCTTCGGCGTAATGGATCGCCGGCTCCAGCACCTCGGCCAGGCGCATGCTGCCGTGATCTCGGAGCAGGGTCATCCACGCATCGAACGAACCCGGAACGACGGCAGCGATCAATCCCGACCCTGGCACCATGTCCAGATTCATCGATCGCATGCGCTCGATGCTTGCCGCGGCAGGCGCTACGCCCTGACCGCACAGCACGGCTGGTCGATCGGCGCGCGCTGAGCGGAAGATGATTGGCACCTCTCCGGCTGGACCGCACAAATGCGGCTCCACGATCTGCAGCACGAAGCCGATGGCGACGGCGGCATCGAACGCATTGCCGCCGCGCTCGAGCATGGCCATTCCGACGCCCGACGCGATCCAGTGCGTCGAGGTGACCACGCCAAAGGTGCCGCGAATCTCCGGTCGAGTCGTGAACATCACGAACGAGTCAGGTGCGCGTCACGATTCTCGAACAGTTTCTGATCGGCGAAGCCCGCGGTCTCCGGCCGGCCGCGGCCGAGCATGACCTGCAGGTACACCGGCTCGCTGGTCTCGTTCACGTAGCCGTGAATGACGCCGGGCGGACAGGAAATCATTTCCCACTGCTGCAGCTCCCGGCTCAGACGCCGGCCATCCTCGTCTTCGATGAACACGACGCAGCGGCCCTGCAGCACGAAAAAGATTTCTTCGACTTCATGCGTATGCGGCGCGTTGCCCTGCCCAGGCGGCACCAACATGATGGACAGCGTGAAATTGCCCGCAGGCACGATGTTGCTGTCGTCGTGCTTGCCCGATGCACCCGCACCGACGAAGCGATGCTGCGCGCGACGATAGCCGTCGATGTTTGCATCCGAGAACGCATTCCAGTCCGGCACGCGGTCGCAGAAGCGCGCGACGTAACGATCCATGATCTGCTCGAGCGAAGCTCCAACCAGCTCGGGCGGGCGCGGATGACGGGCAACGGACATGGTTCGAGTCCTCTACAGAGTAGCGTTCGCATCGCGCAGGCTGTCGATCAGACAGGCGCGACGAATGAAGGCATCGTGCAGTTCCGGATCCGCCGACTGGCGCCGAATGCTATCCAGCTTGCGTGCGCGCTCGACCGGATCTTTCTCGCCGAGCGTCTGCTTGTTCTGAATGCTCTGCGCCTGCACGTAATCCACCTGCGCCTTGCGACGCTGGCGAGTGTAACGGTCGAGCAGCGCTTGCGCGTCGGCACCTTCGAACCAGATCGACTTCAGCTTGTCGGCGAGATTGATGGCGTCGTGGATACCGCCATTCATGCCCATGCCGCCGACCGGATTGTTCACGTGCGCGGCGTCGCCGGCGAGCAGCACTCGGCCGCGATTGAAGGTGGCAGCGACGCGCTGATGAACTTTGTAGAGCGCGATGGTGGCAATCTCGTATCGGCCGGGCTTCGGACAGAACTTCTGCAGGCGCGCTTCGACGGCATCGGGCGACAACAGTTCTTCGTCGGTTTGCTCCGGCAGCGTCGGACTGACCGCGCGCCACATGCCCTCGCCGGCCGCGCCGCGCGCCTTGAACAGATTCAACCACTCGTCGGGGTCGGAGAAGTAGTTGCGATTGCTGAGCTCGGGGCGCAGCCCGAAGAAATCGAAACGCGTGTCGATCTTGAGGAAACGTTCCGGCCAGGTGAAGCCGTCGAACTCGATCTCGGCGAGCTTGCGGATGGTGCTGCGCCCGCCGTCGCAGCCGACCAGATACCGGCCGCGGAACACATCATTGCTGCCGTCCGGCAAGGTCACCGTGACGTCGACCTTGTCGGCGTCCTGAGCGATCGCGATGACGCGCGTCGACATCCGGATCTCGGCACCGGGATCGTTGGCGAGACGCCGCAACACCGTGCCGACGATCTTGTACTGCTCCCACTGCAGAACATAAGGATGCGCCGGCCGGTCGCGCATCGCTTCGATGTCGAAACGACCTACCAGCTCACCGGTAACGCGATCGAGATAATTGAAGACCGGCGAGACCAGCCCTTGCTCCAGGCCGTCTTCGAGCAGCCCGAGCTCGTCGAGCATCGCGACGGTGGGTGGATGGCAGGAGGCCGCCCGGCAATCGATTTCCGGCGCAGCCAGCGCCTCGACCAGCAGGACGGGAATGTCTCGCTGCCGAAGCGCATAAGCCAGCACCGCGCCAATGGGCCCGGCCCCGGCAATGATGACCCGATCTGTACCCCGAGCTGTGCCCATGAATCGAACTTCCGCTGGCGATGGCGGAGAGTGTAGCCGGGCATACTTTGTATGACAAACATAGAATCACACAAAGCAAGGTCGAGTCGCTGGGGACAGCCGCGGCGCCGCCGCTTATGTCAGCCGGAGCGACGCGACGCGGTCGCCCGCTCGGGGGCGGCAGCAGCGGCAGCAGCGGCAGCAGCTTGCTCTTCTTCCTGCTTGATCTTGGCGACGATCGCCTTGCGCGCGTTCGAAATGTGCGCGGCCATCGCCTTGCCCGCGGCTTCCGGATCCCGCTGGTTGATGGCTTCCATCAAGTTGTCCCACTCGTGCATGCCGTCTTCGAGACGATGCGGCTCGGCCATCGAACGCATGCGCAGATAGTTGACGCGCGTCAGCAGTTGGCGCGCCATGTCGGCAATCACCTTGCTGCCCGAGCCATTGAGGATGGTCTCGTAGAACTCGCCCGCCATGATGGCCAGCTCGCGCACGTCGCCCTTGTTGAGCACCTTGCGCAGATCCTTGTGGATGCGCGCCAGCTTCTTGATGGCATTGTCATCGGCGAGCGTGACGAAGCGCTGCACCGCGAGCGTCTCGAGCATTTCGCGCATGAGATAAATGTCTTCGGCGTCCTTCGAGGAGACAACCGCGACAGTGATGTTCCGTCGTTTGCCGACTTCGATCAGATTTTCGGCCTGCAGCTGGCGCAAAGCTTCGCGCACCGAGGTGCGGCTGACACCGAGCGCCTCGCACAGCTCGCGCTCCACCAACCGCATGCCGGGCGGATACAGGCCCCGGCTGATGGCGTTACGAAGCTTGTCCAACGCGTGCTCGCGCACCAGCGTCGGATTCTCAACAATTCTCAGATCCTGGTATTCCAAGGTCCTTCCTCGATCTTACTTGCCGCTGATTTTACGCCACTGGCGCGGCGTGAGAGTAAACAGTCGCGCCCCAAAAGCAGCGGCAAAATCATGGGATTGCTGGCATCAGGGCGGGCACAGGCCGGCGATCGGCAGGGCCCCGCCGAGGCGGGCGCATTGCACGATACTGTACGCGGTCAGCGCCGAAGTTTTCGGATTATCGGCCGCTGCACGCGCGAAAATATCGAAGCGGAAATGGCCGAACGCGCCGCGCGCCTCGATGCGACCGAGCGGATCGGTTACGAGGCGCGAGGAGACCAGCCGCACCCGGGTCGCGTCCATTCCGAGGCCCACCAACGCAATGGCCACGCCGACATTGACGTTCTTCGGATACGCCAGCGCCGCCTCGCGCGCCGAGCCCGTGAAGAATTCGCGCTCCGGCTCGGAATGGTTCAAATCGATCACCTGTTCCGCCGCGGTGCCTCGCCACGCATGCGGCGGCTTGAAGGACGTGTAGATCACTTCATCCAAGCCCGCCAGGCGCGCGGCCAGCAAACCATCCAGACCAGCGATCGCACCGGCAGGCAATAACGCACGGCCACCGCCTCGTTCCGCCGCAAGCAACTCGCTTCTGATCTGGTCGTCCGCGAGCGCGCCGACCGACGAAACAATCACGTCGATCCCGGCCCGCAACAGAGGTGCCGCAAATTCCTTCACCGCGGAATGACCGGCGCATTCCATCACGACTCGTGGACGGGCCGCGATCAGCGCGTCCACGTCATGCACGGCCTGCGGAGCTTCGCGCCCCGGCCGGACCAGCACCGCTTTGAGGGTCTCGGTCTCGCCCAGCCTGGCGAGGCCGGTCATGACCTCGCGCCCCATCGCGCCGAAACCGATCATGCCCAGGCGCAGATTACGTTGCATCGAAAGCCTCACGAGCGCCGCCCATCTGGCGGTATTTGATAATATTGTATGATCATACTACCTTAGTGGCATCCCTTCACCCGGACTACAGGCCATGACAGAGCGCGTCCCGGTAGCAATCATCGGCTCCGGCAATATCGGCACGGACCTGATGATCAAGATCCTGCGCACCAGCCGCACCTTGCGGATGGCGGCCATGGTCGGCGTCGACCCCCACTCCGAGGGCCTCGCGCGCGCCCAACGGCTCGGGGTTGCGACCACCTCGCAGGGCATCGACGGGCTGCTCGCCATGCCGGAATTCAAAGACATCCGCCTGGTCTTCGACGCCACCTCCGCCGGCGCTCACAAACACCACGATTCGGTGTTACGCGCGCACGGCAAGACGCTGATTGATCTGACGCCCGCCGCAGTCGGCCCCTTCGTGATCCCGCCGGTCAACGGCGACCAGCATCTCGGCGCGCCGAATCTGAACATGGTGACCTGCGGCGGCCAGGCGACCATTCCGATCGTCGCCGCGGTCGGCAAAGTCGCGCCGGTGTTGTACGCGGAAATCGTCGCGTCCATTGCCAGCAAATCGGCCGGCCCCGGCACGCGAGCAAACATCGACGAGTTCACTGAGACCACGGCACGAGCCATCGAACAGGTAGGCGGGGCTCGGCACGGTAAGGCCATCATCGTGCTGAATCCCGCCGAGCCTCCGCTGGTGATGCGCGACACGGTGTACTGCCTGACCGCGCTCGCCGACGAAAGCGCGATCGAAGCGTCCGTGCAGACGATGGTCTCGGAAGTGCAAAGCTACGTGCCAGGCTATCGCCTGAAACAACGGGTGCAGTTCGAACGCGTCGGCCCCGGCATCGCGCTGCCGTTCGAGGGTATCGACGAGACGTTCGTCGGGCTGAAAGTCAGCGTGTTCCTGGAAGTGGAAGGCGCTGCGCACTATCTGCCGGCGTACGCAGGTAATCTCGACATCATGACGTCCGCCGCGTTGCGCACGGCCGAGCGCGTGGCTCTCAATCTCCGCGCGGAGGCCGCAGCATGAGCCCGACCAGCAAGCTCTACATCCAAGATGTGACATTGCGCGATGGCATGCACGCCATCCGCCATCAATACAGCATCGATCACGTCAAGAAGATCGCGCGGGCGCTCGATGAAGCGCGCGTCGATGCGATCGAAGTGGCGCACGGCGACGGCCTCGCCGGCTCGTCCTTCAATTACGGCTTCGGCAAGCACACCGATTGGGAATGGATCGAAGCGGTCGCCGAAGTGATCCAGCACGCGAAGCTCACGACCTTGCTGCTGCCGGGCATCGGCACGGTGCACGATTTGCGTCGTGCGTTCGATCTGGGCGTGCGCTCCGTCCGCATCGCCACCCACTGCACCGAAGCGGATGTGTCTCAGCAGCACATCGAGTACGCGCGCAATCTGGGCATGGACGTCTCCGGCTTCCTGATGATGAGTCACATGAGCCCGCCGGAGCAGCTGGCCGCGCAAGCCAAGTTGATGGAAAGCTACGGCGCGCACTGCGTGTATGTGACCGACTCCGGCGGCGCAATGACGATGGACGACACCGCGGCCCGCTTCCAGGCCTACGATAGGGTCCTGAAGCCCGAGACCCAACGCGGCATTCACGCGCATCACAACCTGAGCCTTGGCGTCGCGAATTCGATTCTCGCCGTGAAGAACGGCGCGATCCGTGTCGACGCCAGCCTCGCCGGCATGGGCGCGGGCGCCGGCAACGCTCCGTTGGAAGTCTTCATCGCCGCTGCCGATGTTTACGGATGGCAGCACGGCTGCGATCTGTTCAAGCTGATGGACGCCGCCGAAGATCTGGTTCGCCCGTTGCAGGACCGCCCGGTGCGAGTCGATCGCGAAACCCTGACGCTCGGTTATGCGGGCGTGTATTCCTCCTTCCTGCGCCACGCTGAAAAGGCGGCGGCGATGCACGGGCTCGACACCCGCACCATCCTGGTCGAGCTCGGCCGGCGCCGCATGGTCGGCGGCCAGGAAGACATGATCACCGACGTTGCGCTCGACCTGGTTCGGGCTCGCGAGCTCGAAGAGAAGTAAACAGATCCGACCCCTTTCTGGCATAGAGACGTTCGAGATTTTTATGGCCGCCAATCCGAAGCCCGCAATTCCGCCCAGCCAAAGCTACCCGACCCTGACCGCCGACCGGCTGACGCCGACCATCGGCGCCGTCATCTCCGGCATCGATCTGAGCAAGCCGTTGAGCGAAGAGCAGATCGCCGATCTGCACCAGGCGCTCGCCGACCACCAGGTGATTTTCTTCCGCAACCAGGCGCTCGATCCGCCGTCGCTGAAGCGCGTCGGTCAGTACTTCGGCGAGCTGCAGATCCACGCGCTGCAGGGCCTGCCGGATCATCCGGAAGTGCGGAAACTGCAGGCGGACGCGAACTCGAAGCACGTCGCCGGTGAGGAATGGCACACCGACATGTCGTGCGCGACGATTCCGCCGATGGGCAGCATCCTTTATCTGCACACGCTGCCCACCATGGGTGGCGACACGGTGTTCGCGAGCATGTACGCCGCTTACGATGCACTGTCCGATCGCATGAAGGCGTATCTCGAAGGCCTGACCGCGACTCACGACGGCAAGCTGGCCTTCGGTCGATTCAATCCGGACGGGAAATTCCCGGTCGCGGTGCATCCGGTGATTCGCACTCATCCGGTCACGGGTCGCAAAGTGCTGTTCGTGAACAAGGGCTTCACCGCGCGCATCAACGAGGTGCCCGATGCGGAAAGCGCCGCGATCCTGCAGTTCCTGTTCCATCACTGCGAGAACGCGTACTTCCAGGTACGCTTCCGCTGGGAGCCGCATTCGGTCGCGTTCTGGGACAACCGCTGCACGCAGCATCTGGCGATCTGGGATTACTTTCCGCAGCTGCGCTCGGGCTTCCGCGTGCAGATCGCGGACAAGGGCGGTCCGAAAGAATCCGCCTGAGCGAACCGCTCTCTATGAGGCTGGGCCCGGGGTCGCAAGATCCCGGGCCTTTTTTTATTCCTCAGGTGAGAGAGGTCGGACCGCCACGAGCGCGCTCACCATACGGCCGCAACATCAGCACCAGCACGATCGCCAGCACACACAGCGGCACACCGAGCGCGAGAATGGATTTGTACGAGCCCGTGTAGTCGTACACGGCGCCGAACGCCAGCGGACTCAGGCTCATCGCCACCATCACCGCCGAGAACATGGCTCCGAAGATCTGCGCGAAATTCTTCAGGCCGAAATAGCGGCTGGTGAGATACGCGAGCATGTCCACCTCCGCGCCCAGGCTCACGCCGAGCATGATGGCGGCGACGGTGAACACCCAGACCGGCAACGGCGCGGACAACAAACCGAGACCGATCGCCGATAGCGTGAAGAACACGAACGCGATGCGCCGAGCATCGTGTCGATCGACCAGAAAACCGATCAGCAAGCGCCCACCGAAGGCCGACCAACCAAAGGCGGACGCGAGCCACGACGCCTGACTCACCGACACGCCGCGATCCTGCAGCATCGGCACCATGTGCGGAATCAGCCCGTACAGCACGAACGCGAGACCCGAGAAGATCGTGATCAAGCTCCAGAAATCACGGCGCCGCATCGCCTCGGCGAGCGTGTCGCCGGTCGCGGCTGGCTGCTGATCTGCTGGCGCATCCGATACCGCACCGTCGGGATGCAAGCCCAGCGATTGCGGCTTCTCATGCAAAAGAAACACGACCATTGGCAGCGTGAACAGCAACATGACCAGGCCGAGGCCGAAATAGCCGCCGCGCCAGCCGTAATGCGAAACGAATTCCTGCGTGATCAGCGGCACGTAACCGAAACCCAGACCGGTGCCGCTCCCGGCAATGCCAATCGCGAGCCCGCGACGACGATCGAACCACGCCGTCAGCACACGCATGTATGGCACGCTGTTGGTGCCCACGGCGATGGTGCCCATCGCCACATACAACGCGATGAACTGCCAGTAGCTGCTGATCATCGACGCCGCCAGAAAACACAGCCCGAAGATGACGATCGACGGCACCAGGATCCGCTTCACGCCGAAGCGGTCGACCAGCCGCCCCATGAACGGCAACGACACCGCCGTGCACAACATCATCACCGACACGGCCGCACTGATTGCCGTGCGACTCCAGCCGAACTCCTCGCCGATCGGTCCGCCCAGCAGAAACAGCGACGACAGGCCGAACGCGGCCGGTCCCGTGGAAATGCCGAGCAGGCACACCACCACGGTGACCCAACCACGCACGAAGACGGGCTCGGACGGGGCTTTGGATAGAGTCTGTACTTCAGCCATGAAGAATCGCCGCTGGATAAACGAAAAGGCGGCCGCCCCATTCGAGGAGCGGCCGCCGCATTCTCAACTAACTCATCAACCCGGATCAGAAGCGGGTCGAAACACGCAGACCGACGGTACGCGGCCGCGTGGTGTAGACCCGATAGCCGTCACCCGACACACGCAGACCGATCTGCGGCACTTCATCCGTCACGTTGTCGACGAACAGGCTGGTGTCCCAAGCTTCATAGCGCAGGCCGAAGCGCAGGCCGAGGAGGAAATAATCCTCCGCCTCGCGATAGTCGTCGAAGCCGCTATTGAAGTTGGTGTACGAAGCACCGCGATAGTTGAAGTTGGTGTTGGCGTACGCCGTGAGCGCGTCCGAGAACGGCACTTCATACTGAGCCTGGCCGGCGAACGACCACTTCGGCGTGTACGGAATGCGATCCCCATCCAGGCCATACGGCGTCGGCGGATCGTTCGGATTCGCCGGCGGCGGCGGCACGGGCATGTCCTGCGACAGCCGCGAATCGGTGTAGGTCGCACCCAGCGTCAACGACAGCTGACTGGTGGGCTGCGCGTTCACCGTGAACTCGAAGCCATCGACATAGCTCTTGCCGGCGTTGCCGATGTAGACGAACGTGCCGCCCGGGTCGGTCAGCGAGATCTGCTGGTCGCTCCAGTCGATGCGATACACGGCCACTTCGGTGTACATCATGCGATCGAAGAAGTAGCTCTTGGCGCCGACCTCATAGCTCCACAACGTATCCGAGTCGTACGCGTCCGGCACGATGACACCCTGCCGGAGGGCCGCATCGGCATCGTTCGCGCCGCCGGGACGGAAGCCGGATGCGACACGCGTGTACAGCGTGGTGTCGTCGTTGACCGCATACGACAATGCGAAGTTGTAGCTGAGCTCGTCCTGCTTGGTAGAAACGTCGAGCGTCAACTCGTCCTCGGTCTGCCGCGGCAGGAACAGCGGGCCCAACGCCTGATGCGTGATGGTGCGCTGGCTGATATCGGCCTCGTAATAGCGCAGCCCCAGCGTCGCGGTTAACTTGTCGGTCATCGCATACTCGAGCTCGCCGAAGGCGGCGAACTGATCGATGTTGACGGTGCCGGTCGTGGAGTTCACATCGTCACCCGCGAAACCGCGAGCCACGCAGTCCGCGTGGAAATTGCAGCGAGCGAGGCCAGTGTCGGGCTGTGCGACCAGCGCCGCATTCTGCGCTTCGGACTCCTGCTCCGCGTAGAACACGCCCGCGACGAACTGCACCGGACCGTCGAACGACGAAGCGAAGCGGAATTCCGAGGAGAAGTTGGAGATGTCCTGAGCCTGGTGATATGCCAGGTCCACGCCCAGATTGAAGCGCAGGGCCGTCGGCGTACTGTCGCGCGAGAAGTTCAACGTACGGTCCATGTAAGACGCCGTGCCGGTGAACGTACCGAAGCCGACGTTGTAATCGGCGATCACGCTGAACAGGGTGATCTCGTCCTCGAACGGCTCCTGCGTCGGGGAGACGTTCTGATAATCCGGCTGGCCGAATTCGAAATACTGCGAGCCATCGGCTTTGCTTTCCTGGTACAGGCCCATCAACGTGACCTTGAACGCGTCGGTCACTTGCGAGGCCAGCGACAAGCGCCCGCCCCACACGGTTTGATCGTTGACGTCCTCGTGTTGCACGCCGTTGCGATTCTGATTGATGTAACCGCCGCCCGTGTCGCCCCAGACCACGGCGCGCGCGCCAAGCTTGTCCTGGATCAGCGGCACATTCGCGACCGCTTCGCCCTGGAACAGCTCGTTGCCGCCCTTCACGCCGGCGGCGGAGCCGCTGAAGCCGAACTCCGAGTTCGACAGGTCCGGCTTGTTGGTGATGAAACGCACCGTGCCGCTCATCGAGCCGGCGCCGAACAGCGTGCCTTGCGGGCCTTTGAGAATTTCGACGCGCTCCATGTCGTGCAGCTGGATGTTCGGCTGGTTGTCGCTGCCGCCATCGAGGCCGAGACCGGTGATGACCGCTTCGTCGAAGTACAAGCCGACGGTGGGCTTACCCGACGAGGAAATGCCGCGGACGATGATCTGATTGTCGCCGACACCGCGGTTGTTGACTTGGATGGATGGATCCAGGCGCGTGAAACTCTCCAGCGAGAATGCCTGGCTCTCGCTGATGGCATTGCCGCTCACGGCGGCAATGGCCGCGGGGGTGTCCTTCATCGTCGTTTCACGTTTGGTCGCCGTGACGACGATTTCCTCAACGACAGCCTCCTGCGCGTTGGCGATAGTGACCGTGGCGGTCGCCGCCAGCGCGACGGCCTGGCCGATCCGGACGGCGACCCGGCCACCTAGCCGATTACTGCTGACTCTCATGCAAGCTCCTCAAAGTTAAGTGATGCGTTTGCACCACACATCCCCACAACCCCGAACACAGATCCCAACTTGAGCCGATGCAACTTGCATACCACCATTCAAACCGATAATACGATGGTATTTTTGTATGATGTATTACGATCATAGAGAGGCAGGCGATGACATTTCAAGCCTGTCTCGTGCCGGTCGCATGGCGAAAATGGTGCAACGACAGCGAGTTCGTGCACCTTTGTTGTTCCGGCGACCGGCCGGCGAGAATTCTTAAACCAAGAGAATCGAGAGGAAAGCCCGTGCAGTCCACAATAAAAGTCCCTGTGTTATTGGGGGCAACCGCGCACTTGCTCTGCTTTGTAGCTTCATTTGCGACAAGCAGTGGCGCGTACGCATCGCAGCCCCAGGCCCCGCTCGCGACGCTCGATGCCGGACTCGGCGGAGCCATTCCCTGCGAGCGGCTGGTTGAAGAAGATTTTAAGAACACCTTCGAAGCACCCCTCTCGGTGCTTTCGGCAAAGCTGGTGCCGGCGAAAGACGGCACGGCTGAATATTGCGCCGTCAACGGCATCATTCAGCCGCAGATCCAGTTCGAAGTGCGCCTGCCGAGTCAGAGCTGGAACGGCCGCTATTTTCAGGTGGGCTGCGGCGGCTTCTGCGGCGTCATCAACATCAACAACTGCGCCGATGCGCTCGCCGACAACTTCGTCGTCGCCGCGCACAACATGGGGCACGTGGGACTGCCGGTGAAAGATCCTGTCTGGGGCAGCGATCCTGCGCTCCGCGAAGACTACGCTGGCCGTTCCACGCATTTGATGTCCATTGCCGGCAAGGCATTGGCCGAACGTTACTACGGCAAGCGTCCGGCGCGCTCCTATTTCCGAGGCTGTTCCACCGGCGGCCGTGAAGGCTTGACCGAGGCACAACGCTATCCCGACGACTTCGACGGCATCATCGCGGGCGATCCCGCATTCCCCGGCCGCCTTGGCGCGATCGCCAACAATTGGGATGCGCAAAAGTTACTGCGCGATGACGGTTCGGAAGTCTTCACGCCTGCCAAGCTCGAGGTGTTGAATGCAGGTGTCATGAAGGCGTGCGACAAACTCGACGGCCTCGTCGACGGCATCCTCACCGATCCGCGCGCGTGCAAATTCGATCCCGCCAGGCTCCAGTGCAAGAACGGCGACGGCCCGGACTGTTTGACCGCCGAGCAAGTAGCCGCGGCCAAGGCGCTGTACAGCGGACCGGTGAATAGCAAGGGCGAGAAACTGATGCCTGGCGCGACCCCTTATGGCAGCGAGCTGTCCTGGAGCGGCGCGGGCCGCCGGTCGCTGGCGGAAGGCTATCTGCGCTACCTCGCGTTCCCGACCAATCCGCCGGCCGATTACAACTATCGCACTTTCAACTTCGACACCGATGTCGAGAAATCCGAGGAGATGGCGGCTCTGTATGACCCCGTCGCGCCTCATCAAGCGCCGGACCTGCGCGAATTCGAAAAGCGCGGCGGCAAGCTCATCGTCTACCACGGCTGGGCCGACGCTGGCGTTTCCCCGATGGCGCTGCTCGATTATTACGCTCACGTGACAGCGCGCCAGGGCGGCGGCGAAAAAGTGCGCGAATGGTTCCGCGTGTTCATGGTCCCGGGCATGTTCCATTGCCGCGGCGGCAACGCGCCCAACACATTCGAGCTGTTGCCCGAACTGGTGAAGTGGGTGGAGCAAGGCCAGGCCCCCGACCGCGTCGTCGCCACTCAGAGCGGCCCGCAGGGAGTGGTGCGCACTCGTCCGCTGTTCCCCTATCCAGCCTATGCGAAGTACAGCGGCAAGGGCGACGTGAATGACGAAGCCAACTGGGTCAAGGCGTCGCCGAAGAAAGAGCCGGACGATCGGCTGGATTGGATTCGCGCGCCGAAGTAACTGACCGAGGAAAGAAGTAGTCCATCACTTGCACTCAGGCGCGTGCGCGCTTGCACGCGCCTGATGCGTTCGGAGCACGCCAACGCCGCGTGCTCAGGCTCCGCCGTCAGCTGACCTCAGCGCTCCGCGGCGCGAGCCTTGGAACGTCCGGAGGGACGCTTTGTGACATCGGAGCGATACTGATCGGCATACGCGTCCAGCAAACGCCGAATCATTCTTTGATAAGACGTGTTATTGCGCTCCGCCGCCTCTTTGAAGAAATCGACGCTCCTGCGGCTGAGTGAAATCGTCACTTTCACCCCTTCTTCTCCCATGACCAGCTGATCGGGAGACGGCAGAAAGTCACGAACCACCTCGGCCTGAATCGGCTCGTCCGTGTACTTGATTTTCTTGCTCATACAGTCGCCTGCCCCTGCGCCAATATCCGGCGCCAATGATGCGAATCACCTCGTTCCGGTAAGTGAACCGCACGGTGATCACCTCTGCCCCCACCGAACCGAAACAATAGAACCGTTCCTCGCCGTTGCTATGGGCAACATCGCGCGCAATGACCCGCTTTGGATCCAGGAAGGCGCCCTGGGCGAGACTGAAACTGACAGCGTGCTTCCGTTGGTTTTCCGCATCCTTGTCGAAATCCCATTCGAAGTTGACTGTCATGGCGAAGTTACCACCGATATGGCTGAATAGCCATACTATAATCTGGGTAGAAGCGCTGGCCCCGAGCGCGTTTCGGGGAGCGACCCGCCGGCGTCGTCAGATTCGCCGGCCGCTCGATGCCGCCTATTCTGCGAATGGGCTCGCCGCGAAATCGGTCGTAATCTGAGCAATGGCGAGGTCAAGACGCGGCACCAGGCTGGCCGGATGTGATATAGCGCTTGGGCCATTGCCTCCTGGTCCGGCGAAGGAAACGGAAGGGGATGACGATGAACGACATCATGCTTGCCCTGAAGAATCCTGCGTGGTGGGTGCTCACGGTCGTGGTCGGGCTGGCCCTGAATGCCGTCGCGCCGTTTGTGAATCGATGGATCGAGTCGGCCTGGGCGGCGCGATCGGAAAAGAAGCGGAAGCTGCTGTCGGCCGAGGACGCGGAGATCAAACAGACCGTCGACGAACTGGCATTGCGCCCGACGGGCCTAATCGAGGTGCGGCTCGATATCATCTATTGGACAGCGCGAATCATCCTCATCCTGTCCATTTATCTGATGGCCATCCAGCTGTGCTTTTCGATCCCGATGCAGGCCGTCCAGCTGCTCGTCGCGCCGCTATCGCTCGCAGCGTTCTTTTCGATCATGGGGCTGTGGCGGAAGTGCAAGCGCGGATCGCGAATTCACAGCGACCTGAGTCAATTGAAACATGCGCAGCGTTCGGCATAGCGAACGACGAGACCAGCAATGTCACACCGAGTCTTCACGATACCCTTCTCTAAGGTTTATCCGCTCTATGTTCAGAAGGCGGAGCGGAAGGGCCGCACCAAGGACGAAGTCGATCAGATCATCTGCTGGCTGACCGGCTACAGCCGCGCCGGGCTGCAGCAGCAGATCGACAGAGCAATCGACTTGCAGACGTTCTTCGCTGAAGCGCCCGCCATTCACCCAAACAGCGTCTTCATCAAAGGCGTGGTGTGCGGCATTCGGGTGGAGGAAATAACAGACCCGCTGATGCAGAAAATACGCTACCTGGACAAGCTGATCGACGAGCTCGCGAAAGGCAAGGCACTCGACAGGATCATGCGATGACCGATCGACGCCTGCCGCGGGCAAATAAAAAAGCCGGGCGAGACCTGGTCCCGCCCGGCTTCGCTCCGTCGCGCGTTGCTCAACGCGTCACCAGAACCTTCCTCACCCAGCCGCCGCCGTTGCTGGATTCGATCTTCAGGTAGCCGTCCCGCTCCTCGCCCATGAAGATCATCTCTTCGCCTTTCGACAGGGTCGCGACCGTCTTGGACGTGTCGCTGGGCGATGAGTACACCTTCAGGTTGCCGAGCTTCGGCACGATGGTGTCGCCTTCGTTGAAGACGGCGCCGCCCTTGGTCTTCCTGCCCGCCTCTTCGGCGAGCGTGCCCACATCGCGCTGCAGGCTCGGCTGATTGCGGACCGAGCGCACGATGTTGTTGTAGTTGTCCGCCAGGCTGGCCGCGATCACTTTGCCTTCATTGGTCTTGGTATAGCCGCCGAGTGCGCCGGCGGCGCTGCCGCCGAACAGGGCCGTGCCCAGGTTGAGGTCGGCCTTGCGAGTGTTGCCATCGGCAGAAGCGACCTGAACACCGGTGCGCGCATCCGTCACGAGCATGCTGGTCTGCGCTTCCTTGAACTTCAGGCCGCCGGCTACGGCACCGAGCACACGGCCTTTGGAACCGGGGAGCAGACCGCCGAGCGCGCCACCGATGCCGCCCGAATCTTTCTCGGAGAACACCACGGCCGGAGTGAGCACGAAATCGGCGCTCACCATCTGGCCACCGCCCATGTTCGAGCCCTGCCGCAGCTCACCGGACTCCTGCAGGGCGCGTTCCTGCATCATGTTCTGCATACCGATGCCGCGCTCCACGACGATGAAGCAGTTCGATTGCTGAACCATCATGCGGATCAGCCCGGTCGGCGACTGTAAGCCGTAACTGGACAGCGACTGCGAGACATAGTCCTGCGGCTCGACGACCGCGAGCGCGCCCATTGGCTTGTCACAATGCTCGATCCCATTCTGCGCGCTTGCGCTCAACGGCAAACCGAGCCACGCGAAAGAGGCGGCGACAGCAGCGCGGACGCCCCACGTCTTCACTCCCGAAACATGGGCCGATACGGACTTCATAACTTTCTCCCAACGGACGAGCAGCGGCGCCCGAGTTGCGCCGACGGTGCGAAATAGTTGATTTCTAGCCAGTTTGGGCCGCCGGTCGCGATCGCCAGCGATCTGATCACGCGCCCCCGGGACGGTCAAGCGGATGGCTCTGAGTTCCTGCGCGCATCATTCCAGGCCGCTTCCCGGCAGGTAAATGCAACTTCAGTACATTCGAGCGGCGGCGTTTGTACCGAGCTTCCCGGAGGTGATGCGGAAATAACCCGGGGGCTCTTGTCTTTCCTGGCGCATTGACGCAGGGGCCGACCCCTGTAATATGACTGCCATTCCTTCGGGTTGTATTCAACGCGCTTGTCCGCGACGAGGCCCTGGCCGGCCTTACGCGCTGTCAACCTTCGCGAAGCAGCCCTACTGAATCAAAGAGTTAGACCGTGATCACGGTGTCAGCACCGCTGATCGGACGCCGCGCGCCGCGGCGACGGTCCCGCGCCGGGCCGCCTTTTGGGATGCAGTCACCACCGCTGCCCCAGGAGTCGGGTTCGAATGTGCGGCGCTGGTCGTGCCCGTCGCTCGCGCGATGTCCGGCCGGATGCGAATTTCCCGATGATGGTAACGGTAGGCCTATATGACTAACGGCACTGAGCGCGCCTCCCCTGGAGGGGCCGCGAACGAGGGCGCCCTGCGAGGGCGAACCACCCGTCCAGAAAAGCAGGGTCTTTACGATCCCGCCTATGAGCATGACGCTTGTGGCGTCGGCTTCGTCGTAGACATCAAAGGCCGAAAATCGCACAAGATTCTGCAGCAGGGCCTGCAGGTCCTGACCAATCTGGATCATCGTGGTGCATGCGGCGCCGAGACCAATACCGGCGACGGCGCGGGCGTACTGCTCCAGATGCCGCACCAGTTCCTGGTGGCGGCCGCGAAAAAGTCGCGCATCGACTTGCCCGAGCCCGAACATTACGGCTGCGGCATCGTATTCCTGCCGCGCAATCCGACGTTGCGTCGGCGGATCGAGGAGCGCTTCGAGCAGATCGTGCAGTCCGAAGGCCAGACCGTGCTCGGCTGGCGGACGGTGCCGACCAACAACTCCTCGCTCGGCGACACCGCGAAGTCCTGCGAGCCTTATATGCGGCAGGTGTTCATCGCCCGCAATCCGGCGCTGCCGGACGCGCTGGCGTTCGAGCGCAAGCTGTATGTGATTCGCAAGCGCGCTTACAGCGAGATCCGCGCATCGACGATGGAAGGCGCGGCGGTCTGGTACGTTGCCAGCCTCTCTTACAAGACGCTGGTCTACAAGGGCATGCTGCTGACCGAGCAGCTCGGCCCGTACTTCCCGGATCTGCAGGATCCGAGCATGGAGACGGCGATCGCGCTGGTGCATTCCCGCTTCAGCACCAACACGTTCCCCAGCTGGGATCGCGCCCATCCGTATCGTTACGTCGCTCACAACGGTGAGATCAACACCGTGCGTGGCAACGCGAACTGGATGCACGCGCGCGAAGCGCTGTTCCAGGCCGAAGCATTCGGCGACGACATGGAGCAGATCTTGCCCATCATCAACCCGAACGGCAGCGACTCGGCGATGTTCGACAACACGCTGGAGCTGCTGGTGCTGGCGGGCCGCTCGCTGCCGCACGCCATGATGATGATGATTCCCGAGCCCTGGTCGAATCACCAGACCATGGACGACAACAAGCGAGCCTTCTATCAATATCACTCCTCGTTGATGGAGCCGTGGGACGGCCCGGCCGCCATCGCATTCACCGACGGCAAGCAGATCGGCGCCGTGCTCGATCGCAACGGCCTGCGGCCTTCGCGCTACTACGTGACGAAGGACGGCCTGGTCGTGATGGCCTCCGAAGCGGGCGTGCTCGACATCGCCCCGGAAAACGTCCTGATGAAGGGCCGCCTGCAGCCCGGCCGCATGTTCCTGGTGGACACCGAGCAGGGCCGCATCATCGATGACGAAGAGATCAAGAAGACCATCACCACCGAGCGGCCGTATCGGCAGTGGCTGAACGACCACCTGGTGCACATCAACGATCTGCCGACCGCGCCCGAAGTGCCGGCGCCGGATCACGACACGCTGCTGCAACGTCAGATCGCATTCGGCTACACCTTCGAAGACGAGCGCATGATCCTGACGCCGATGGCGCAGAGCGGCGTCGAGGCGGTGGGCTCGATGGGCAACGACACGCCGCTGGCGGTGCTGTCCAACAAGCCGCGCCTGCTGTACGACTATTTCAAGCAGCTGTTCGCGCAAGTCACCAACCCGCCCATCGACAGCATTCGCGAAGAAATCATCACTTCCGCGGAAACGCGCCTCGGTTCGGAAGGCAATCTGCTCAATCCGCAGCCGGCCGACTGCCGCCGCCTGGAAGTGAAGTGGCCGATTCTCACCAACGAAGAGTTCGCCAAGGTCCGCCGGATGGATCTGCCGGGCCTGCGCGTCGGCGTGCTGCCGAGCCTGTTCCGCGTGACCCGCGGCGAGAAAGGCCTGGTGAAGTCGATGGAAGAGATCCGGCTGATGGCGCGCCGCTTGATCGAGGAGGAGGAAGTGAACGTCCTCATCCTCAGCGATCGCGGCGTGAACAAGGAGTTCGCGCCCATCCCGGCGCTGCTCGCGGTCGCCGGCCTGCATCACTATCTGATTCGCGAAGGCCTGCGCACGCGCGTCAGCCTCGTGATCGAAACCGGTGAAGCGCGCGAGGTCCATCACTTCGCCCTGTTGATCGGCTATGGCGTCAGCGCCATCAATCCGTACGTCGCGTTCGAGACCATCGACAGCATGATCCGCGACGAGCGGCTCACCAACATCGATCACAAGACCGCCTGCAAGAACCTGGTGAAGGCCGCGACCAAGGGCATCATCAAGGTGATGGCGAAGATGGGCATTTCGGCCATCCAGAGCTATCGCGGCGCGCAGGTGTTCGAAGCGGTCGGCCTGCGTCAGGACGTGATCGACGAGTACTTCACCTGGACGGCCTCGCGCGTCGGCGGCATCGGCATGGATGTGATCGCACAGGAAGTCCTCGTGCGTCACCGCGCCGCGTTCCCCGAGCGTCCGACCGATCGTCACACGTTGCCCGTGGGCGGTCAGTACCAGTGGCGCGCGGACGGCGAATATCACCTGTTCAATCCCGAGTCCATTCATCGGCTGCAGAAGTCCGTGCGCAACGGCAACTTCAATCAGTTCAAGGAATACTCGAAGCTGATCAACGAGCAGTCGACCAACCTGTGCACGCTGCGCGGCCTGCTGGACTTCAAGTTCGGCGACCCGGTGCCGCTCGAGGAAGTCGAGCCGATCGAGAACATCATGAAGCGCTTCAAGACCGGCGCGATGTCCTATGGCTCGATCAGCCAGGAAGCGCACGAAACGCTGGCGATCGCCATGAACCGCATCGGCGGCAAGAGCAACACCGGCGAAGGCGGCGAGGATCCGGCGCGCTTCAAGCCGATGGCGAATGGCGATTCGAAGAACTCGGCGATCAAGCAGGTCGCGTCGGGCCGCTTCGGCGTCACCAGCGAGTATCTGGTCAGCGCCAACGAGATCCAGATCAAGATGGCGCAGGGCGCGAAGCCGGGTGAAGGCGGTCAGCTGCCGGGCACCAAGGTGTATCCGTGGATCGCGAAGACTCGTCACACCACCGCCGGCGTCGGCTTGATTTCGCCGCCGCCGCACCATGACATCTACTCGATCGAAGATCTGGCCGAGCTGATTCACGATTTGAAGAACGCGAATCGTCATGCTCGCATCAGCGTCAAGCTGGTGGCCGAAGTGGGCGTTGGCACGGTCGCCGCGGGCGTCGCCAAGGCGCATGCCGACGTTGTGCTCGTCAGCGGTCACGACGGCGGCACGGGCGCGTCTCCGCAAACGTCACTCGCTCATGCCGGTCTGCCTTGGGAGCTCGGCCTCGCCGAAACCCACCAGACGCTGGTGATGAACAACCTGCGCAGCCGTATCGCCGTGGAAACCGACGGTCAGCTGAAGACAGGGCGCGACGTGATCGTGGCCGCTCTGCTCGGCGCCGAAGAGTTCGGCTTCGCGACGGCACCGCTGGTGGCGACGGGCTGCATCATGATGCGCGTCTGTCACTTGAACACCTGCCCTGCCGGCATCGCGACCCAGGATCCGCGCCTGCGCGAGAAGTTCGCCGGCAAGCCGGAGCACGTCGTCAACTTCATGCGCTTCATCGCCATGGAAATGCGCGAGCTCATGGCGCAGCTCGGCTTCCGCACCGTCGACGAGATGATCGGCCGCGTCGATCGGCTCGAGCCGCGCAAGGCCGTGAATCATTGGAAGGCTCGCGGCCTGGACTTCAGCAACCTGCTGTACTCGCCGGACTCCAGCGACGGCACGCCGCGCTACAAGCAGATGGAGCAGGATCACGGCCTGGAGAAGTCGCTCGACATGACCCAGCTGCTCGAGATCTGCAAGCCCGCGATCGAGCGCGGCGAGAAGGTCGTGGCCGAGCTGCCGATTCGCAACGTGAATCGCGTGGTCGGCACCATCACCGGCAGCGAAATCACCCGCAAGTACGGCTCGGCCGGCTTGCCCGAAGACAAGATCCAGATCCGCTTCAAGGGATCGGCCGGCCAGAGCTTCGGCGCATTCCTGCCGCGTGGCATGACGTTCTTCCTGGAAGGCGACGCCAACGACTATCTCGGCAAGGGCCTGTCGGGCGGCAAGCTGATCCTGTACCCGCCGGCCGGTTCGACGTTCGTTTCTTACGAGAACATCATCATCGGCAACGTTGCGTTGTACGGCGCGACCAGCGGTGAGGCATACATCGGCGGCATGGCTGGCGAGCGCTTCTGCGTTCGTAACAGCGGCGTGCACGCCGTCGTGGAAGCCGTCGGCGACCACGGCTGCGAGTACATGACCGGTGGTCGTGTGATCGTGCTCGGCCCCGCCGGCCGCAACTTCGGCGCCGGCATGTCCGGTGGTGTGGCGTATGTGCTCGACGAGCACGGCGACTTCCACACCAAGGTCAACAAAGAAATGGTCGATGTCGGCCCGCTGGAAGAGCCGGAAGAGATCGCCGCGGTCGGCGCGATGATCGAGCGTCATTACGGCTACACCAAGAGCGCTCGCGCCCGGCAGGTGCTGGACAACTGGAACGACATGGTGAAGAAGTTCGTGCGTGTGCTGCCGCGCGACTACAAGCGCATGCTGGCTTGTATCGCCCGCGCCCACGAACAAGGCCTCACGGGCGACGACGCCATCATGGTCGCGTTCGAAGAGAACGCCAAGGACACGGCGCGCGTGGGAGGCAACTGATGAAGAGCAGAAGGATTACGACAGGCACGCTCGCCGGCGTCAGCGGCGTTTATCCCTACGGGGATAAACGCGGCGACGCGCGCGCATTCACTGTCTGACCGTAACCTTTTTCATCATCTAGCCACGAGCCAAGTTTTCGTCATGGGTAAGCCAACAGGATTCATCGAGTATCTACGGGAGCTGCCGGTCGATCGCACGCCGCAGGAACGGGTCAAGGACTGGAAGGAATTCCATCACCACATGGAAGACAAGCGGCTGCGCAATCAAGCCGCCCGCTGCATGGACTGCGGCGTGCCGTTCTGTCACACCGGCAAATTGATCAGCGGCATGGCCTCGGGCTGTCCGGTGAACAATGTGATTCCGGAATGGAACGATCTGGTCTATCGCGGGCTGTGGCGCGAAGCGCTCGACCGCCTGCACATGACCAACAACTTCCCCGAGTTCACCGGTCGCGTGTGCCCGGCGCCGTGCGAAGGTTCGTGCGTGCTCGGCATCAACAATCCTCCCGTCACGATCAAGACGATCGAGAACGCCATCGTCGATCGCGGCTGGGAAGAAGGCTGGGTGCTGCCCGAGCCGCCGAAGACTCGCACTGGCAAGAAGGTCGCCGTGATCGGTTCCGGCCCCGCGGGCCTCGCCGCTGCCGCACAGTTGAACAAAGCGGGTCACACCGTGACCGTGCTCGAGCGTGCCGATCGCCCGGGCGGGCTGCTGATGTACGGCATTCCGAACATGAAGCTCGACAAGAAGGAAGTCGTCGAGCGCCGCTTGAAGCTGATGGAGCAGGAAGGCATCAAGTTCATCTGCAACGCCAACGTCGGCGACAACGTCGAACCGCAGCTGCTGCGTAAGGACTTCGACGCGATCGTGATCGCGACCGGCGCCACTCAGCCTCGTGATTTGCCCGTCGAGGGCCGCACCGCCAAGGGCGTGCACTTCGCCATGGAATATCTCACTGGCAGCACCCAGGCGCTGTTGAACGGCGGCGCCGATCATGCGCCGATTCACGCCCGCGGCAAGGACGTGATCGTCATCGGCGGCGGCGACACCGGCACCGACTGCGTCGGCACGGCGATGCGCCAGGGCTGCAAATCGATCACTCAGATCGAAATCATGGCGCAGCCTCCGATGGATCGCGCCGATGACAATCCCTGGCCGGAGTGGCCCAAGGTCTACAAGATGGACTATGGCCAGGAGGAAGCCGCGGCCAGGTTCGGTGCGGACCCTCGCACGTATCTCACGACGGTGAAGCGCTTCGGCGTGGACGCCGACGGTGCGGTGAAGGAAGTCGTCACCGTGCAGATCGATTGGCAGAAGAACGACAAGGGCGGTTTCGTGCCGGTCGAAGTGCCGGGCACGGAGAAGGTCTATCCCGCTCAGTTGGTCCTGCTGGCGATGGGCTTCCTCGGCCCCGAGCAGATGCTGCTGAAAGATCTCGACATTGAGACCGATGCCCGCAGCAACGTGAAGGCCGATCACGGCAAGTTCACCACGAGCTTGAAAGGCGTGTTCGCCGCCGGCGACTGCCGTCGCGGTCAGAGCCTGATCGTCTGGGCGATCAACGAAGGCCGTGGCGCGGCCCGTGAGTGCGATCGCTACCTGATGGGAACGACCGAACTTCCCTGAATTTTGGTGCTAACCGAGGGGATCGATTCCGATCCCCTCCGGTCGATGTAGACTCCGCCTTCAGACGTGGAGGTGCCTATGCCAACTTCCCTGAAGCAGCTCGAAGAGCAGGCCCGCGCTCTGTCAGCTGAGGATCGCGCGAAACTCGCCGAGACCCTGCTGGAATCGCTGCACTCACCGATTTCCGATGTGGAAAAAGCCTGGGCCGAGGAGATTGAGCAACGCCTCGCGGCATTCGATCGCGGAGAGATCTCCGTGTATTCAGCCGAGGATGTGTTTGCTGACGCGCGTCGCCTTTCGCGATGAAGCGCGCGAGATTCATCGCGCCAGCCCGCCGTGAGTTTCTCGCGCAAGTTGCGTACTACCAGACACAAGAGCCGGGCCTCGGCACCAGCTTTGCGGCGGCGGTAGAAGCGGCAACAGCCAGAGCTCTCGCATTTCCTTTCTCTGGCGCCCCAGCGTCCAAGCCTACCCGTAGAGTTTTTGTTCGCGGTTTCCCCTTCGCGATTGTCTATCGACCCGAACCGGGCGGTATTCTTATCGTCGCTGTAGCGCACCACTCGCGCCGGCCGGAGTATTGGCAGCTCCGGGTTCAAGAGGATAAAGCCGTTTACCAAGTCAGTCCTCAAAAGTCTCGGTAATCCTCTGGCGAACCTAGCGCCGCCGTCCCACTAGCGCCGACGCACCCGCTCGCGCAGCTTTGCTGGACGCTTCTTTGC
>NZ_CALFXI010000074.1 GCF_937958065.1 uncultured Steroidobacter sp. | reverse complement strand
TTGGTGGAGGCTTCAGGCAATCGGTAGCCGCCGGGCGGTGTCGCGGAAATGTGCTGGAAAGCGGGGCTGGCGCACGGCATGCTGCTTCGAGTCTGCTTTTATTCGTTGCTTCCCCATGAAAGCCGTCTTATTCGAAACCTTCGGTGGTGCGCTCAACTTCGTCGACGTCCGTGATCCCTCGCCGACGCCGGGTGGAGTGGTCGTCAAGGTCGAAGCATCCGGTATTTGTCGGAGCGACTGGCACGGCTGGGGCACGACGCCGACGTTCGTCTTCCTCACGTTCCAGGTCACGAGCTCGCGGGCGTCGTGGCCGCGGTCGGTGCGAATGTCACGCGCTTCAAGGTGGGCGATCGAATTACCGTGCCGTTCGTGAGTGGCTGCGGTCGATGTGAGCAGTGTGCGCAAGGTCAGCAGCAGATCTGTGCAGCACAGTTTCAGCCGGGTTTCACGGCGTGGGGCTCGTTCGCGGAATTCGTGGCCATTGACTACGCGGACATCAATCTCGTGAGACTTCCGGACTCACTCGACTTCGTAACCGCCGCCAGCCTCGGCTGTCGATTCGCGACGTCATTCAGGGCCATCGTCGATCAGGCGCGCGTGCAGCCGGGCGAGTGGGTGGCGATCCATGGCTGCGGAGGGGTGGGTCTGTCGGCGATCATGATTGCGAATGCCATGGGCGCGCGCGTGATCGCGGTCGATATCGATCAGGCGAAGCTCGACTTCGCCAAGCGTCTCGGCGCCGAAGTCGGTGTGCTGGCGACAGCCGATGTGAGAGCGGCGATCGTCGAGCACACGCGCGGTGGCGCGCACGTTTCGATGGACGCGCTGGGCAGCCGCGTGACCTGCTACAACTCGATCGCGTGTCTGCGGCCGCAGGGCCGTCATGTGCAGGTGGGCTTGATGGTCGGCGCGCATGCCGATCCGCCGGTGCCGATGGGCTTAGTGATCGCGAAGGAATTGCAGGTCATGGGAAGCCACGGCATGCAGGCGCACCGCTACGGCGCCATGCTCGACTTGATCCTCACCGGCCGGGTGAAGCCACAGTTGATGGTCGAGAAGACCATCCCCCTGACCGCCGCCCCCGCCGAGCTGGTCGCCATGGATAGCTTCCGCGGCTCGGGCATCACCGTAATCAACGATTTCAAGCACTGACCAGCGCTCGACGAGCAGCCGCAGCAACTCCTTTCAGAACAGCGTTTTAGCCTCCCGCGGCCGTGCGCCGCTTCACAGCCGGCCACGCCAGGAGTGACAGCACGCCCAGCCCTCGCGTATAGTGCTCGCCGTCTATATAAAGATATCTTTATATCCTTAAGTCGCCGACGCCGAGTTATGTCGAGCTTCCTATCCGCCGTATCCGCGTTGCGAGCCGCCGCCGAGCCCACTCGGCTGCGGTTGCTTGCGCTATTGGCGCGTGCGGAACTGACCGTGGGCGAGATCTGCGAGGTGATCGGGCAGAGTCAGCCCCGCGTTTCCCGGCATCTCAAACTGCTGTGCGACGCTGGCCTGCTGGATCGATTCCGCGAGCAGCTATGGGTGTACTACCGCGCGCCGGCCTCCGGAGAGGCGCGAGACACCGTTTGGCAGCTGCTGCAGCTAGTGGATGAAGAGGACGACGTGCTCCGCCGCGACCGTCGCCGCATGGAGGAAGTCATCGCCGAGCGTGGCCGTCGCGCGGCGGATCATCTCGCCGTCGAGGAATCGACCGAGAAGGGCTCCGACGTGGTCGATGCCACTGTCCTCGAAGAACTGTCGAGCGAGCCGATCGGCGCACTGCTCGACGTAGGGACGGGATCGGGCCACATGCTCCAACTCCTGGGCGCGAAGGCGACGCGAGCGGTCGGTGTAGACATCTCCAGCGACGCTTTGCGTCTCGCAAGAACCAAGGTGCACGGCGCGGGCCTGAGTCACTGCGAGCTGCAGCGGGGCGATATGTATGACCTGCCGTTCGCTGCGCCGCTGTTCGATACGGTCGTCGCCGAGCGAGTGCTGGCCGGAGCGGAGCGTCCGCTCGCGGCACTCGCCGAAATCGCACGAACGCTCAAGCACGGCGGCCGCGCCGTGATCATCGAAGACTTCGACTCGCTGAGCTCGACGTCTGCCGCGAATCCCATCTCCACTCTGCGCGAATGGTTTGCGAAGGCAGGGTTGGACGTTTCCCGTGTGCGCCCCGTGGACACCGAAGCAGGACATCTGCTGGTGGCGATCGGCAGGCGCGTGGCACGCAGCACGGTAGCGGCCTGAGCCGCGCCACCAGTCAGTTCGAGGAAGAAAAATGTCAGTCGAGAAGCTCAAGGATCAAATCGGCAACGGCCTGAGCAAACTCCGTGGCCGACCCACGGTGTCGTTCGAGTTCTTCCCGCCGAAGGACGAGACGATGGAAAAGACGCTGTGGGAGTCCGTCGAGCGTCTCGCACCGTTGCAGCCTCGCTTCGTGTCCGTGACTTACGGCGCTGACGGTTCGACCCGCGCGCGTACGCACAGCATCGTCACCAAAGTTCAGAAGAACACGTCGCTCACTGCCGCTCCGCATCTGACCTGCGTCGGCGCGCCCCGCGAAGAAATCCTGGATATCGCCCGTGACTACTGGGCCAGTGGCATACGTCACATCGTGGCGTTGCGCGGCGATCCGCCGCAGGGCACGACCAAGTATGTGCCGCATCCGCAAGGGTTCGCATACGCCGTCGATCTGGTGAAGGGATTGAAGTCGGTCGCCGATTTCGAGATCTCCGTCGCCACCTATCCGGAGCCGCATCCGGAATCGCCGGGCCCGGAGTTCGAGCTGACCAATCTGAAATCGAAGATCGATGCCGGCGCGGATCGCGCCATCACCCAGTTCTTTTTCGATACCGGATTGTTTCTGAAGTTTCGCGACCGGTGCGCGGCAGCCGGCATCAAGGCCAGCATCGTGCCCGGCATTCTTCCCATCACGCGCTTCCCGCAGATGTTGCGTATGGCGCAGCGCTGTGGCGCGAGCGTGCCTGCCTGGCTGAGCGAGCGCTTCGACGGTCTCGATGAAGACGCAGATACACGCCGCCTGATCGCAGCCGCGGTTGCGATCGAGCAGGTGCAAGAGCTGCAGAAGCATGGTGTCGAGGAATTCCATTTCTACACGTTGAATCGCGCCGAGCTGAGCTATGCCATCTGTCATGCACTCGGCGTGCGGCCGGTGCTGGCACAGGCGGCTGTGGGCTGAAAGGAATAAAGAACATGAATCGCACTGAACGAATTGCCACCCTGCGTCGCCTGCTGACCGAGCGCATCGTGATCCTCGACGGCGGCATGGGCACCATGATTCAGGGCTACAAGCTCACTGAAGCCGACTATCGCGGCGAGCGCTTCAAGGACTGGCCGTGCGACCTGAAAGGCAACAGCGACGTCCTGGTGATGACGCGGCCGGACATCATCAAGGCCATTCACACCAGGTACATGGAGTCGGGCGCGGATATCGTCGAGACGAATACGTTCACCGCGAACTATTCTTCGCAGGCCGACTACCAGATGGAACACCTGGTGCGCGAGATCAATCTGGCCGGTGCCAGAGTGGCGCGCGAAGCGGCGGATGAATATTTCGCGAAGACCGGGGAAGTGAAGTTCGTCGCGGGCGCGTTGGGGCCAACCAATCGTACGGCGTCCCTGTCTCCGAACGTCAACGATCCAGCGTTCCGCAACATCGACTTCGACCAGCTCGCGGACACCTATCTGATCGGCGCGCGTGCGTTGATCGAAGCGGGCGTCGACATCCTGCTGATCGAGACCATCTTCGACACGCTCAATGCGAAAGCGGCGATCTACGCTGCGCGCCAGGCGATCGAAGAAGCGGGTATCGACATTCCCATCATCATTTCCGGCACGATCACCGACGCGTCCGGTCGCACGCTCTCCGGTCAAACGACGGAAGCGTTCTGGAACTCCGTGCGTCACGCGCAACCGCTGGCCGTCGGCTTGAACTGCGCGCTCGGCGCCAAGCAGCTGCGTCCGTACATCGAGGAGATGTCGCGTATCGCCGATGTTTATGTCAGTGCCTATCCGAACGCCGGCTTGCCGAATGCTTTCGGTGAGTACGACGAAGCCGCCTGCCAGACCGCGGAGCTGGTGAAAGAATTCGCGACCAGTGGTTTCGTGAACATCGTCGGCGGCTGCTGCGGCACCACGCCCGATCACATCAAGCACATTCGCGAAGCAGTCGAAGGCATCAAGCCGCGCAAGCCGCCGGTGCTGGAGAAGCGCGCTCGATTGTCGGGCCTCGAACCGTGCAACATCGGCCCCGACAGTTTGTTCGTCAACGTCGGCGAGCGCACCAACGTCACCGGCTCGGCGAAGTTCCGCAAGCTGATCGAAGCGGACGACTACAACGCCGCGCTCGACATCGCACGCCAGCAGGTGGCGAGCGGCGCGCAGGTCATCGACATCAACATGGACGAAGGCATGCTGGATTCGGAAGCCGCCATGGTGCGCTTCCTGAATCTGATTGCGTCCGAGCCGGACATTTCGCGCGTGCCCATCATGATCGACTCGTCCAAGTGGTCGGTCATCGAGGCGGGCCTGAAGCGCATCCAGGGCAAGGGCATCGTCAATTCCATCAGCCTGAAGGAAGGCGAGGCGGCGTTCATCGAGCACGCGAAGAAGGTGCGTGCCTACGGCGCGGCGGTCGTGGTGATGGCGTTCGACGAGACCGGCCAGGCCGACACGGTGCAACGCAAGGTGGAAATCTGCCAGCGCTCCTACCGCATTCTCACCGAGCAGGTCGGCTTTCCGGCCGAAGACATCATCTTCGATCCGAACATTTTCGCGGTGGCGACCGGCATCGAAGAGCACAACAATTATTCGGTCGACTTCATCGAGGCGACGGCCGAGATCAGGAGGACCTGTCCGCACGCTCATATCAGCGGCGGCGTGAGCAACGTTTCCTTCTCGTTCCGCGGCAACGACCCGGTGCGCGAGGCCATGCACTCGGTGTTCCTGTATCACGCCATCAAGAACGGCATGACGATGGGCATCGTGAACGCCGGCCAGCTGGCGATCTACGAGGACATCAATCCCGAGCTGCGCGAGCGCGTCGAGGACGTGATTCTGAATCGCCGGCCGGATGCGACCGAGCGTCTGCTGGAAATCGCGGCGCGCTTCAAGGGTGAGGTCGGCGCGAAGAAGGCCGAGGACCTCGCGTGGCGCAACCTGCCCGTCGAAAAGCGGCTCGAACACGCGCTGGTCAAGGGCATCGACGAGTTCATCATCGTCGACACCGAAGAGGCGCGGCAAAAGGCCGAGCGGCCGTTGCACGTCATCGAAGGTCCGCTCATGGACGGCATGAACGTGGTCGGCGATCTGTTCGGCAGCGGCAAGATGTTCCTGCCGCAGGTCGTGAAGTCGGCGCGCGTCATGAAGAAGGCCGTCGCGCATCTGATTCCGTTCATCGAGGAAGAGAAGGCCAGGTCGGGCACGGTCTCCAAGTCCAACGGCAAGATCATTCTCGCGACCGTGAAGGGCGACGTGCACGACATCGGCAAGAACATCGTCGGCGTCGTGCTCCAGTGCAATAACTTCGAGGTCATCGACCTCGGTGTGATGGTGCCCGCCGAGCGGATCCTCGAGACTGCGCGCCGCGAGAATGCGGACATGATCGGTCTGTCGGGCCTGATTACGCCGTCGCTGGACGAGATGGTGCACGTGGCACGCGAGATGCAGCGTCAGGGGTTCAGTCAGCCCCTGCTGATCGGCGGCGCGACCACGTCGCCGGCGCACACGTCGGTGAAGATCGACCCGCAATACGAAGGTCCGGTCGTCTATGTGAAAGACGCGTCGCGCTCGGTCGGCGTGTGTCAGCAGTTGGTCACTGCAGCGTTGCGCCGTGAGTTCGTCGAGAAGACGAAGGCGGAGCATGCGGTTCGTCGCGAGCAGCACGCGGGCAAGAAGATCAAAGCTCCGCAGCTGACCATCGCGCAGGCGCGAGCGAACAAGTTCAATGGCGGTTGGGATACCTACGTGCCGCCGGTACCGAAGTTCCTCGGTATCCGCACGTTCGACGATTTCTCGCTGGAAGATCTGACGCGCTACATCGACTGGATGCCGTTCTTCAATGCATGGGAGTTCGGCGGCAAGTTCCCGGACATTCTCACCGACCCCGTCGTCGGCGAGCAGGTCAGCAACTTGTACGCGGACGCGCGCCGCATGTTGAAACAGATCGTGCGTGAGCGCTGGCTCACCGCCCGCGGTGTGATCGGCTTGTTCCCGGCGAACAGCGTCGACGATGACGATGTTGAAATTTACACGGATGAGTCGCGTACTCGCGTGCTCGCGAAGCTGCACTTCCTGCGTCAGCAGAAGGGCAAGCCGGCAGGTCAGCCGCACAATGCGCTGTCGGATTACATCGCGCCGAAGTCGTCCGGCCGCCGTGATTACATCGGCGCCTTCGCGGTGACTGGCGGCATCGGCATCGAGCCGCATCTCGAACGCTTCGAGAAAGCGCACGATGACTATTCGAGCATCATGCTCAAGGCGCTGGCGGATCGCTTCGCGGAAGCGTTTGCCGAACGCATGCACGAGCGCGTGCGTCGCGAGTTCTGGGGCTATGCGCCGGAGGAACGCTTCACCAACGATCAGCTGATCAAGGAAGAGTACCGCGGCATTCGTCCGGCACCGGGCTATCCGGCCTGCCCGGATCACACCGAGAAGGCGACGCTGTGGCAGTTGCTGGATCCGGAGGCGAATGCGGGCATGAAGCTCACCGAGTCGTTTGCCATGTACCCGACCGCTGCCGTGAGCGGCTGGTATTTCTCGCATCCGGACTCGCATTACTTCGCGGTCGGCAAGATCGATTTCGACCAGGTGCAGAACTACGCCGCCCGCAAGAAGCTCTCGTTGGAGGAAACGCAGCGCTGGCTGTCGCCGAACCTCGGCTACGACCCGGATTCGGACGCGGACGCGGCCTGATCGGCCGCGCCGAACTCTCCAGGGCCCGGCGTCGTCCGGGCCCGCCGCGGAATCGGGCGGGTGAGCCCGTCCGCAGGAAATATCAGCGTTTGCCCCCTCGCTGGCAGCGTTGTCGGTGCATGAAGTCTGCACAGCAGTGCTGTGCGTCAATGCGGCAGGTACAATAGCTCGGTCTCAACGCTGGCTCGAGTTATTTCTATGACAAATGCATCGAAGGTGTATCCGAGCGCCCGCGCGGCTCTCGAGGGGGTGGTGCGTGACGGGCTCACCGTCATGTCCGGCGGCTTCGGCCTGTGCGGCATCCCGGAGAATCTGATCCTGGCGTTGCGCGACTCGGGCGTGAAGGACCTGACGGTGGTCTCCAACAATGCCGGCGTCGACGACTTCGGTCTGGGCATGCTGCTCAAGACGCGTCAGATCAAGAAAATGATTTCGTCCTACGTCGGCGAGAACAAGGAGTTCGAGCGGCAGTATCTGGCTGGCGAGCTGGAGCTGGAGTTCAATCCCCAGGGCACGCTGGCGGAGCGCATTCGCGCCGGTGGCGCTGGCATCTTCGGTTTCTACACGCGCACGGGCGCGGGCACGCTGGTCGCCGAAGGCAAGGAGTCGCGCGTCGTCAACGGCGATACATACATTCTGGAGACGGGCCTGACCGCGGACCTGTCGATCGTCAAGGCGTGGAAGGGCGATACCGAAGGCAATCTCATCTATCGCAAGACCGCGCGCAACTTCAACCCGATGATGGCGACCGCCGGCCGCGTCACCATCGCCGAAGTGGAGGAGCTGGTGGAGGCGGGCACCCTGGATCCGGATCAGATCCACACCCCGGGCATTTTCGTGCAGCGAATCGTCAAGGGCACGGACTACGTCAAGCGCATCGAGCAGCGCACGGTGCGCAAGCGCACTGCCGCCTGAAATCCCGCCTCCCACGCACAGCATTCATAGGTTACTCAAATGCCCTGGACTCGCGATCAAATGGCCGCCCGCGCGGCGCTCGAGCTCAAAGACGGTTTCTATGTGAATCTCGGCATCGGCATCCCGACGCTGGTGGCCAACTACATTCCGGAAGGAATGAAAGTGGTGCTGCAGTCGGAGAACGGCATGCTCGGCATGGGCCCGTTTCCCTTCGAAGGCGAAGAGGATCCGGACCTGATCAACGCCGGCAAGCAGACCATCACAGAGCTGCCGATCTCTTCCTATTTCTCTTCGGCCGACAGCTTCGGAATGATCCGCGGCGGTCATATCGATCTGTCCATTCTCGGCGGCATGGAAGTGTCCGCGAACGGCGATCTCGCGAACTGGATGGTGCCCGGCAAGATGGTCAAGGGCATGGGCGGTGCGATGGACCTGGTCGCGGGCGTGAAGCGCGTCGTGGTCGTGATGGAGCACACGTCCAAGGATGGCTCGCCCAAGTTCAAGCAGCAGTGCGATCTGCCGCTGACCGGCGCCGGCGTGGTCGACATGTTGATCACCGATCTGGCCGTGTTCGCGCGCCCCGACCGCAAATCGCCGTTCAAGCTCGTCGAGCTGGCCCCGGGCGTCACTGCTGAAGAAGTGAAGGCGAAGACAGGCGCGCCGTATCAGTCGTAAGCGACGCTTGCGGAAGCTCCTAACAAAAGGCCCTCGCAAGAGGGCCTTTTTCGTGCGTCAGGCCGTAGCCGGCCGGCTGACCAGCGCAATCGCCGCATCGACGGCTGGAATGAGCGCCACCGCATCCATTTTTTGACAACGCTGCTTCAGCGCCTCCAGTTCGAAGATCGTTTGCGGCGTGATGATGTTTTCGCCCACGTCGGCCAGCAGGCGGGCACGCGCGCTCTGTAGATCCGTCGGCGCCAGCGGCTCGGCAGCCGTGTATTTCGAAAGATCGTTGGCGTAACGGCGCGCAGCCTGCCAGGCGTTCTGCTCGATGCTCACTTCCATTGCGTGGTGATAGAACTCGAAGTAGCTGTGACTGACGCAGCCCGACGCCAGCACCGTCTCACCTTCTGCGAGCGCAGCCGCGCGTTGCGCCGGATCGGGCGTCAACCGCGCCAATATTCCCAGCAGCGAAGCGCCGCAGTAGGACATGCCGATTTCGCGGCTGAGCTGCAGCCCCTCCTGGACCAGCCGCAAGGCTTCCTCTCGATCCTCCGAGGCGATCATGCAGCTGGCGAGAATGCCCAGACATTCGGCGTGAAAGCGGCGCGCGCCGAGTTGTTTCGCCATCTGCATCGCTTCTCTGGCGAGCTGGCTGCGTTCCTCGTACTTGCCCTGCAGGATCAGGCCGGAAGTGAGGCACAACACCGAGATCATCTCGCTGCGCAGATCGCCGACGCGGCGGGCGATCTCGCGGCATTCCTGCAGGCTGGCGCGCCCGGCAGCCACTTCGCCGCAATACACGTGCGTGATTCCGACCATCGGCAGGTTGGCGAGCAGCACGCCGATCAAGCCGTGCTCGCGTGCTTCCTTCACACATTGCACGAAATGCTGGCGCGCCGTCAGCAGGTTGCCGCGCTGATAATGAGCATCGCCCAAGCCGCCCAGGGCGCGGGCCAGCTCGGGCGGGGAGTTGGCTTGCTGCGCGTATTGATAAGCCGTCTGGTGCGCTTGCAGACAAGCATCGAAACGGCCGAGCGGGAAACATAGATTGCCGTGCAGGGTGCTCATGCGCGCCCGGGTCTGCGCATCGGCCGAGTCGCCAAACAAACTTTGCGCGCGCTCCAGTGCGTCGAGCGCTTCTTCGTGGCGATCCATGATGCGCAAAGCGGAGGCGACGCCGAACCAGGCTTTGCCCTGGCCGGTCTGTTCGATGGCGAAGTCCAGGGCCTCGCGATACGCCGCCAGCGCGTCGTGAGTACGACCCAGATGCAGCAGCAATTCACCGAGCAGCATGCTGGTCCGATGCAGCATCGCCGGGTCTCGCGCGATGGCGCTCGCCTTGTTTGCAAGATTGAGGGCGCGTTCGTATCGAAGCGCGTTGCGTTCGGCTTCGGCGGCTTTGATGTAAGCCTCGGCGGCGTTCTCATCGTCGGCCGCCGCCAGGTGCTCGGCGTGCAACGAGAGATCGCGAGTTGCAAACCAATCCGCGGCGAGGCGATGTAGCGCGCGTCGCTGCGATTTCAGGGTCGACTCATAGATGGCGTCGCGGAACAACGCGTGAGCGAATTCCAGGTCGATGCCATCGCTGCGCACGAGCGTGGTGTCGATGAGCTTTTCGGGTACGTAGCTGTCGTCCTCGAGCATGTGCCGGACGACCGCCAGCTCGGTCCGCTGACCCAGTACGGCGGCGGCCTCCAGAGCCCGGTGATCCTGCTCCGACAAACTGTCGGCACGCGACAGCACCAGCGAGCGCACCGATCCCGGCAATGTATGTTGTCCGCTGCTGGCCGAGCGCAGCAGCTGATCCAGAAACAGCGGATAGCCATCCGCCCGCACGATGCATTCCTGAATGGTCTCGCTCGACAGCTCGGGATAATGCGACGCCAGTTCCTGCGCTTCGTCTTCGGCCAGGCGTGCGAGATCCACGGTCGTCACCGGGCAGCCACGTGCGCGAGCGCGCCAGCTGGCGTTGATGGGATCGCCTTCGGGACGCGTCGTCATGATGAACAGGATCTGACAATTCGCGACCACGGCTGCGATCTCTCCGAGTCGCGCCAGCTCATCGGTGTCCGCCCAGTGGACGTCTTCGACGATCAGCAGCTGCGGCGAGCGTTGCGCGGCCGCCTCGATGATCTGCGCCAGCGCCAGGGTACGACCCCGCTGACGAGTGGCGACTTCCATCGCTTTCTCCAATGCCGCCAGCTCCGGATCCAGGGGCGCGTTGATCAGATCGCTCAGGAAAATGATCTGATCGATGCTGCCGCCTCGCAGCGCCGCGATGCGTTGCACGGCGGCCTTGCGTTCCGCAGCCGGCGCTTCGGTGCCGATGCCGACCAGGCTGAGTGCCAGCGTCGTGATCGGACGGCGCCCGGGCGACTGACCGAAGTCGAAAATCTGCGCCGAATGAACGCCGGCGCCGCGCTCGATGGCCGCGTTTCTGACCATATCGACCAGTCGCGTCTTGCCGATGCCCGCTTCACCACGCACGACGATCGCGCGACCGTGCTTGCTCGATATGCATCGATCCAACGATGCGAGAATCATCGCCAGTTCCGGCCGGCGGCCCACGAACAGTTGCGTGCTAGCGGCGCCTTCGCTGCCGATGGCATGCAAAGCCCATGCGTTGACAGGCTCGGAATGCGCCTGCAACGCCGCTCCCACCCGTTGGGTGCTGACACGCTCGCTCAGCGATTGGCGAATATCCTGAGATATCAGCACTTCGCCGTTCTGTGCCTGGGCCGCCAGCGTGTGCGCTTCGTGCATAGGCCGTCCGCTCAAGGGAAACACGTCGGTGCCGCAGAGGACTTGCCCCTGAGCGATGCCGATGCGCAGTGCCAGCGCACCGGCCACGGGCCACGGCTTCGCATTCACCATGTCGCGTAACATCAGTGCGGCGCGCCCGGCGCGCTCGGCTTCGTTGCCATATGAATGAGGAATGCCGAACACCGCCATGACATTCGAGCCGACCCGACGATCGGTGAGCCCGCCGAATTCCTGAACCGCGGTGTGCACCCGGCATTGGAACTCGTTCGACAGCAACTGCGCTTCCTCGGGGTCGAGGCGTGCTTCGGTTTCCAACAAGCCTTCGAGTCGCGCCACCAGGATCGTGGCGTCGCGAAGGCTGGGTCGCAGTTCCTGACGTGTCACGGGCGGCGGCGATGCCTCGGTGCTCTCGTCGATGCATGTTTCGCTATCGGTGGGCTCGGCGACCGCCGCACGTCGTTTGCGCATCAGCTCGCGATACAGCTGTTCGGTCGCCGCCTCGGGCGACACGTCCAGCTCACGGCGCAATACATCGCGGCACACACGATACTGACGCAGCGCTTCGGCATAGGAGTTGCGCCGGGCCTGCAGCTCCATGATGCGACGGTGCGCAGCCTCGTTGAGCGGTTCCAGCGACACCAGCTTCATGCACGCGGTCAGCGCGCCGTCGTGGTCGTCGGCGGCCATGCACAGAGCGGTGAGGCGCTGCAGAGCCTCGCTCATTTGTTTGCGCAAGGCGCTGCGCTCGCTGCTCAGCCATTCATCGAAGGCGGTCGAGCGTGCGTCGAAGCCGTCCAACAAGTCGCCCCGATAGTGACTGATCGCGTCTTGTAACGCCGTTCGCGTGCCTGCCAGGAGCGAGTCGCGAAATCTGGCGATGTCACTTTGCAACAGGCCGGCGTCCACGCCGACGCTGTCGATGTCGGCGAGCAATGCCGCCTGCGCTGCGGTCGGCAGGGCCTTTCTGAGCGCGGCGAGCGCCTGACGCAAACTGGTACGCGCCAGCTCCTCGTCGGCATCTTCCCAAAGCAGATTGGCGAGACGATCGCGGCTGTGAGATTCACCGGGACGCAAGGCCAGGTAGGCGAGCAGGGCGCGACCCTTGCGGGAAGCAATGCGGACTTCGCCGCCGCTCGCATCGCGGACGTGAAATGAGCCCAGGACCTGTAATGTCAGTGCACTCACGGGCCGATCTGCGCTGATTTGTTTTCTGACTCTGGCTCCAGCCGGATGCGTACGAGCCAGGGGCGCCATTTTCACGCATTTTTCACGGCTGTCGAGACCTTCGACTCACGACGCCTGCGTACAACTACGTCCCATGACGGGCCCATCTTCGCGGGCCCGTTCCACCCCCGCGCAGGAGGAAGGTCATGTGTCTACGAGATTCACGCGGTTGCCCGGTTTCCACCCGCAGCAGCACATCGCTGGCGCAGTTCGAGCAGGCCCTCGAACTGTCGGTGAGCTACCGGCTCGATCCGATGGAGACGATCCAGGCGGCGTTGCAGACCGATCCGGACTTTGCCATGGGGCATTGTCTACGAGCCGGTCTCATGATCATGGCGACGGATCGCATGGTGATGCCACTGCTCAGGGAGAGTATCGAGGCCGTCGAATCGTTGGGCCGTAGAGCCAACGATCGTGAGCAGGCGCACGCTGCCGCAGCGCGTGCCTGGCTGCAGGGCGACTTCGCCGGCTCGGTGCGTCGCTATGGCGAGATCCTGTTGGAATATCCGCGCGATCTGCTGGCCCTGCAGGTCGCGCACATCGGCGATTTCTTCAACGGTTCCAGCACCATGCTGCGCGATCGCGTGGCCCAGGTGTTGCCGGAATGGGACGCGAGCGCGCCGGGCTATAACTATGTGCTCGGAATGTATGCGTTCGGCCTGGAGGAGAACGGGTTGTATTCGCGCGCCGAGGACGTGGGGCGCCGGGCCCTGGAGATCAATCCGGTCGACGCCTGGAGTGTGCATGCCGTGACTCACGTGATGGAGATGCAAGGACGCATCCGCGAAGGCATCGATTTTCTGACCTCACGTGAGCGGGATTGGGCGGACAACAACGGCCTGGCATTTCACAACTGGTGGCACCTGGCGCTGCTGCATCTGGATGCGGGCAACGAGGCGCAGGTGCTGGATCTGTATGACCGCCGCATCCGGCCCGCGCCCTCGCAGGTGCCGCTGGAAATGATCGACGGGTCGGGAATGCTCTGGCGGCTGCAACTGCGGGGCATCGATGTGGGCGATCGCTGGCACGCTCTGGCCAGCTGCTGGGAGCCGCTCGCCGATCATGCCTATTACGCGTTCAACGATGCGCATGCGGTCATGGCGTTCGTCGGCGCGCAGCGATTCGATCTGGCACGGCGGACCATCGCGGCGATGGAGCGCAAGTGCGGCGATCAGGACACCAACGCGATGATGACCCGCGAGGTGGGCTTGCCGCTGGCGCAGGCGATCGTGTCGTTCGCCGAGGGCAACTATGCCGATGTGGTGCATCGGCTGCAGGCGATTCGAACCATCGCGAACCGCTTCGGCGGCAGCAATGCGCAGCGCGACTTGATCCATCTCACCTTGGTCGAAGCGGCGCTGCGTTCGGGTCAGATCCGGCTGGCGCGGGCATTGGTGGCCGAGCGGACGCAGTCGAAGCCGTCGAGCCCGTTCAACTGGCAGCTGACTGCGCGAGTGATGGAGCGTGGGGGTGACGTGGGCGCGGCGGCCCGGGCGATCGAGAGTGCGGAAACGCGTCGTAAAGCGCAGTTCATGCCGCAGCGGACCATGGCTCTGTCCGGCTGACGCTCAAGCCTGATGCGGTCGCGCGAGATACTCCTGCGACTGCATCTCGATCAGACGGCTCTGCGTGCGCTCGAATTCGAACTCGAGCTTCGCGCCGTGATACAGCTCGGTCACCGGCCGGTCGGCCGACACGATCAGCTTCACGGCGCGATCGTAGAACTCATCGATCATGCTGATGAAGCGTCGCGTCTGGTTCTCCGATTCGACACCGAGCGCGGGAATGTCGCTGACGAACACCGTGTGATAGCAGCGGGCGATTTCGATGTAGTCGGCCTGGCCGCGCGGCCCGTCGCACAGTTCCTTGAACGTGAACCAGATGACATCGCCGGCGTGGCGCTTCGCATGCAGCCGGCGATGATTCAACGTGAGCGTCGCATCGAGGGCGCCGGGCTCGCCCGCCATCGCTTCGAACAGGCGGACCAGCGCCGGCGGGGTGTTCGCATCGTGCGCATCGAACCAGGTCGTCGCTTTTTCCAGCAGGCGCAGGCGATAGTCGGTTTTGCTGTCGACGTGAATGACCTGCGTATTTTCTTTCAGCAGCTTGATCGCCGGCAGAAAACGCGCGCGCTGCAGACCTTCCTTGTAGAGATCGTCCGGCGGCACGTTCGAGGTGGCCACCAGCGTGACGCCGCGCTCGAACAAGGCACCGAACAGAGTGCCGAGCAGCATCGCGTCCGCGATGTCGGACACGAAGAATTCGTCGAAACAGATGATGCGCGTCTTCCTGGCGATCTTCTCGGCAATCAGCTGCAGCGGGTCGGCGCGGTCCTGATGTTTCTTCAGCTCGTCGTGCACCGACTGCATGAAGCGATGGAAATGGCTGCGCTGCCGGTCCTTGAAGGGCAGCGACTGGTAGAACAGGTCCATCAGCCAGGTCTTGCCGCGGCCCACGCCGCCCCAGATGTACAGGCCCTTCTGCAGCTGATGTTCCTTGCGCGAGGACAGCAGGCCCTTCAACAGGCCGGTCTTCGGTGGCGGCGCCAGCAGGCGGCTGCGCAAATCGTCCAGATGCGCGACCACGCGCTCCTGCACGGGATCGCGTTGATACCCGAGGCGGGCGCATTCGATTTCGTAGAGGGCGGCGACAGTGGTCGCGGGCGTAGGGTGGTCGGGCACTGCTCGAGCTTTTGGATCGTCCGGTCGGCGCCAATAGTAACCGCAAGCGACGGCTTCGGCTTCAGTCCTTCAGCTCGGGGCGGTGCTTGAAGAAGTCCAGCGATTCCGGGTTGGCCAGGGCGCCCAGATTCTTGGGCACGCGGCCGTGAACCACATCGCGGACCGCCAGCTCCACCAGCTTGCCGTTGAGGGTCCGCGGCAGGTCCGGGGCCTGAATGACCTTGGAGGGGACGTGACGCGGGGAAGTGTTCTCGCGGATGGTCCGGCAGATCTTGTCGCGCAACGGCTCGTCGAGCGTCAGGCCGTCGCGCAGGCGGACGAACAGCACGATACGCACGTCACCTTTGAACTCCTGGGCGATGGCGACCGACTCGACCACTTCGTCCACTTGCTCCAGCTGCCGATACAGCTCGGCCGTCCCGATACGGACGCCGCCGGGGTTCAGCACGGCATCGGAACGGCCGTGCACGATCAGACCGCCCCGGGCGGTGATGGTGGCCAGATCGCCATGCCACCAGACGTTCGGATAGCGAGAGAAATACGTGGCCACGAAAACGTCGGCCTGCGTATCGCCCCAGAAACCGACCGGCACCGACGGGAAGGGATGGGTGCACACCAGCTCGCCCTGCTGGCCGATGAGCGACTTGCCGGCCGCGTCGAACACTTCGACTTTCATTCCCAAGCCGAGCGCCTGCATCTCGCCTTCATACACCGGCAGCCAGGGACAGCCGGTGCCGAAGCACGCCATGATGTCCGCGCCGCCGGAAATGGAGGAGAGTTGCACATCGGGGTGCACGTCGCGGTAAACGTATCGGTAACTGGCCGGGCTCAACGGCGCACCGGTCGATATCACAGTGCGTAGCGCGCTCAGATCGAACTCTTCGCGCGGTCGCAGGCCAAGGTGTTCGCAGGTCGTGAGAAATCTCGGCCCCGTGCCGAAAATCGTGATGCGTTCTTCGGCGGCCAGCCGCCAGAGAATTTTCGGATCCGGTTGCAGCGGCGAACCATCGAACAGCACGATGGTCGCGCCCGTGGCCAGGCCGCCCACCAGGCAGTTCCACATCGCCCAGCCGCAGGTCGTGAAATAGAAATATCGGTCCGCCGGACCCATGTCCGAATGCAGCACGTGTTCTTTGATCTGCTGCAGCAGCGCGCCGCCGGCGCTGTGCACGATGCACTTGGGTGCGCCGGTGGTGCCGGACGAATACAGAATGAACGCCGGCTGCTCGAAGGGCAGCTGCACGAACGACAGTGCTTTTCTGGTCCTGCCGAACAGACTGAACGTCACGCCGCGCGGGAGTTGATCGGTTCGCGCATCGGGGTTCAGATAGGGCACGAGTACCACGCGCTCGATGCTGGGCACTTGTTTGCAGATCGCGGCGACTGTCGGCATGCAGTCGCAGCTCTTGCCGGCGTAGCGATAGCCGTCCGTAGCAAACAACAAGCGCGGCTCGACCTGTCTCAAGCGATCGATCACGGCACTGGCGCCGAAGTCCGGCGAGCAGGATGTCCAGATCGCGCCCACGCTGATGGTGGCCAGCATCGCGATGACGCTTTCGGGAATGTTGGGCAGATAACCGGCGACCCGGTCGCCGATGCGCACGCCGGATCGCTTCAAGCCATCCGCGACACGCGCGACTTCGTTGCGCAGCTGATGTCGCGTCAGCTCGCGTCGTTGGCCGCTCTCGTTACGGAAGATGATGGCGATCGAATCGTCGCCGGCCGGGATGAGGTTCTCGGCATAGTTCAACAACGCGCCGACGAACCACTGCGCGCCGGGCATGCGCGCTCCGTCGGCGATGGTCTGTTGCGCGCTCTGCGAGCAGCGGATCTCGCAAAAGTCCCACAGCGCGTTCCAGAAATGCTCGGGGAACTCGACCGACCACCGGTGCAGCGAGGCGTAATCGTGCACCGGCGCTTTGTAGCGCTCCTGCACGTAGTGGGAGAAGCGGGTGAGCGCCGCGTTTTGCGTGCGCTCGGGGGAGGGCGTCCAGATCGGCTGCGCGGCGGGCTGCATATCAGCGTCCCGCCGCGCGCCAGCGACTACAGGTTCTGGTAGTTCGGACCCGAGCCGCCTTCCGGCGTGGTCCAGTTGATGATCTCGTACGGATCCTTGATGTCGCACGCCTTGCAATGCACGCAGTTGGCCGCGTTGATCTGCAGGCGCCGGCCGCCCTGGCCGTCATCGACCATCTCGTACACGCCGGCCGGGCAGAAGTTCTGGCAGGGGTTTCCATATTCCTTGGTACAGCGAGTGACGCAGATCGACGTGTCCAGCACCTTCAGGTGCGCCGGTTGCGCTTCATCGTGCACGTTCCCAGCAAAAAACACCGACGCCAGGCGGTCCCGCGGCGGCAGCGTGCGATCGCCCCAGCCGCGATCCGGTGACGCATAGTCGTCCAGTTTCTCCAGTGCCGACCAGTCCGCCGTGTTGCGCAGGGTCCAGGGCACCTTGCCCTTCAACAGCGCTTCCACGCCGGCATTCAGCATCGCAAAGTACAGCCCGCGCTTGAACGCCGGCTTGAAGTTGCGCACCGAGTGCAATTCTTGGTGTCCGACGGAGTTCCGCCAGCGGGCATCGAAACCGGCGCTCTTGCCTTGCTCGGCCAGGTGCTCGGCGGCCAGCGTGCCGGAGCGGATCGCCTGGTGAATGCCTTTGATCTTGAATACGTTGAGCGTGCCGCCGGCATCGCCGATCAGCATGGCACCCGGCATCTCGAGGCGGGGCAGCGATTGATAGCCGCCGGCCGCGATGGTGCGGGCGCCGGCCGCGAGGATCTCGCCGCCTTCGAGCAGCGGCTTGACGCGCGGATGATGCTTGAACTGCTGGAACGCCTCGAACGGCTTCAGGCGCGGATCCTTGTAGTTCAGGCCCACCACATAGCCGACATACACACGGTCGTTGTCGAGGTGATAGAGGAAGCTGCCGCCGTACGTTGCGGAATCGAGCGGCCAGCCGAACGCATGCTCGATGCGGCCCGGCTTCACCCGGCCCGGTGGCAACTGCCACAGTTCCTTGAAGCCCAGGCCGAAGGTCGGCGGATCGATGCCATCGCGCAAGTTGTATTTGGCGATGAGCTGCTTGGACATGGAGCCACGCGAGCCTTCGGCCAGCACCGTCGTGCCCGCATGGATTTCCACACCCGGCGTGTAGTTCGGGCCGGGCTCGCCATTCTTCTCCAGCCCCATGTCGCCGATGCGCACGCCCTTGACGCCGCCGTTCTCGTCGAACACCGCTTCGGCGGCGGCAAAGCCCGGGAAGATATCAACGCCGAGCGCCTCGGCCTGCGTCGCCATCCAGGGCGTCAGCTGGCCGAGCGAGACGATGAAATTGCCATGATTGTTCATGGGCGTGAGATTCACCGCCCAGTTCGGCAGCTTGAACGAGCCGGTGCGCGTCATCAGCCGCACGTCGTCCTCGAGCGCCGGCACTTTCATGCCGGGGTACTCGGTGCGCCAGTTCGGCAGCAGCGCTTCGAGCGGGCCGGATTCCAGCACCGCGCCCGACAGCGAATGCGCGCCGACGGCCGAAGCCTTTTCCAGC
Organism: uncultured Steroidobacter sp.; assembly: GCF_937958065.1. Taxonomy (GTDB): domain Bacteria; phylum Pseudomonadota; class Gammaproteobacteria; order Steroidobacterales; family Steroidobacteraceae; genus Steroidobacter. Next base: position 80,103 of record NZ_CALFXI010000074.1, on the reverse strand, counting down.
ACGCAGATGTTCAGGTCGGGCTTGAGCTGCTTGAGCCGGATCGCGCACGCCAGCCCCGCAGGGCCGGCGCCGACGATCACGACGTCATACTCCATTACTTCACGTTCGGTCATGGCTTGAGTCTCGTAGGCTAGAGCCGCTCGCGTCGGTCGTTCGTTGTCGTCTGGTGGAGCGAGATGCTTTTTATTTCGGCGCCATGCGGATCGCGCCGTCCAAACGGATGACTTCGCCGTTCAGCATGGTGTTCTCGCAGATGTGCGCGACCAGTGCCGCGTACTCTTCGGGACGGCCCAGGCGCGGCGGGAACGGCACCTGCTTGCCGAGCGAGTCCTGCGCTTCCTGCGGCAGCGAGGCCATCATCGGCGTCTTGAAGATGCCCGGAGCGACGGTCATGACGCGAATGCCGGCGGTCGAGAGATCGCGCGCCATCGGCAGCGTCATGCCGGCGACGCCGGCCTTGGAAGCGGAGTACGCGACCTGGCCGATCTGGCCATCGAACGCGGCGACCGACGCGGTCATCACGATCACGCCGCGCTCGCCTTCTTCATTCTGGCTGTTGGTGCCCATCGCGGCAGCGGCGGCCTTCGCGACCAGCAGCGTGCCGACCAGGTTGATCTCGACCACCTTGCGGAAGAAGTCTCCCGGCATGGCGCCTTCCTTGTTGACGATACGGCGCGGCCAGGCCACGCCGGCGCAATTGACGGCGAGATTCAAGCCGCCCATGTCGCTCTTGGCCTTGGCGATGGCGGCGTCGACGGCGGCTTCGTTGGTCACGTCAACGGTCGAGAAGAACGCGTTGCTGCCGAGCGCCTGAGCGGCGGCCTGGCCGGCCGCTTCGTTGACATCGAGCAGCGTGACTTTTCCGCCGGCGCCGATCAGCCGCTGCGCGACTGCATGGCCCAGGCCCGAGGCGCCGCCCGTGATGACGGCTCGCACTTCATTCAACTTCATGATCTACCTCCTAAGTCTTCGGGTCGAAAGCGGCCGAGGCCCTTTCGGCCTGTATCTCAAATGGCCCGCATGGTGGAGTGCGGTCAGAGTCTCTGGCCGCCGTCCACTTCGACGACGCGGCCGGAAAAATAATCGTTCTCCGCGATGAAGATCGCGGCATGGGCCATTTCGGCCGGTTCCGCCATGCGCCGCAGCGGGACTGCGTTGACGGCGCGCTCGATCATCTCGGGTTTCATCGTGTCGAGAATTTCGGTGCGCGTAAAGCCCGGAGCAATCGCGCCGGTACGGATGCCGTGGCGTGCGAGCTCCTTGGCCCACACCACCGTCATCGCAACCACGCCGGCCTTGGTGGCGGAGTAGTTCGACTGGCCCATGTTGCCCGCGCGGGAAATGCTCGAGGTGCTGATGATCACGCCGCCGTTGCCCAACGCAATCATGCGGGCGGCGGCTTCGCGTGCGCCCAGAAACACGCCTGTGAGATTTACATCGACGACGGCGCGCCACTGCTCCAGGGACATCTTGCCGGTCACCTTGCCGTCCTGCGCTTTGATCAGCAGCGCATCCTTGGTGATGCCGGCATTGTTGATCATCACATCGAGACGACCGAAGTCGCCAACGACCCGATCGAGCGTGCTTTCGACTTCCTGTTCGCGAGTGACATTACAAAGATAGGTGACAGCGCGAACGCCTTCTGCTTCGCAGAGCGCCTTGGTCTGGGCGAGGTGCTCGGCATCCAGATCGATCAGCGCGAGATTGGCTCGCTTGCGAGCGAAGGCCACTGCCATGGCGCGGCCGATGCCGCGACCGCTGCCGGTGATGGCGACGAGCTTTCCGTCCAGCTGCATGGGGCCCCCAGACCTGTCAAAGGGGTCGGATGTTACCCCTAATTTTGCGTTGCACAAAGGGGTCGGCCGCTCCGACAACGGTGGCCATCTACTCCTGCGGCACCCAGTTCGCTTTCCTTCGCTCCAGAAACGCCGACAGGCCTTCCTTGCCCTCCGGGCTCACGCGCAAACGCGCCAGCAGGCGTGCGGTTTCATCACCGAGCACATCGCGATCGTGGAAATGCGACACGCGTTTGACCAGCTGTTTTGCCGCACGGACCGCCTGCGGCCCACCGCGCAGCAAATGATCGATCTGCTCGTTGACGAGTTGATCGAGTTGCTCCGCCGCCGCCGTGAAATGCAACAGACCCAGGCTCTGCGCCTCGGCCGCCGTGAACGGTGCTGCAGTGAGAAACAAACGACGCGCCTGGCGGCTGCCGATCGCATCCACGACGTAAGGAGAGATCGCCGCGGGCACGATGCCCAGTCGCACTTCGGTCAATGCAAACTTCGCCGAGGCTGCTCCTATCGCGATGTCGGCGCAGGCCACGAGTCCGACGCCGCCACCAAACGTATTGCCGTTGACGCGCGCGATGATGGGCAGCTCGAATTCATCCAGCTTGCGCAGCAGCCGCGCCAGCACCTGTGCGTCGGCGACGTTCTGCTCTTCGGTAAAGTTCATCATCGAGCGCATGTGCCCGATGTCGGCGCCCGCACAGAAGCTTGCGCCCGCACCGGTGAGTACGACGACGCGTGCCTGCGGATCGGTGCCGAGCTTCGTCAGCGCCTCATACATTTCGCCCATGGTCGCGCCGTCGAGCGCGTTGTGCTTTTCGGGGCGATCGAGCGTCAGCGTCGCGACGCCTCGGGAATCGATGCTGGTAGTGACGGTCGACATGATCATGGGCTCCCGCGGATACGTTAGGGGAGGGATCGCATGCACTCCATGACTGCATGCGACACATCCTGCTCGTTGACGCTTACGCCGTGGCTTCGAAAATCTCGCGGCCGATCAGCATGCGGCGGATCTCGCTGGTGCCGGCGCCGATTTCATATAGCTTCGCGTCGCGCAGCAGGCGACCGGTGGAGTAATCGTTGATGTAGCCGTTGCCGCCGAGGGACTGGATCGCTTCCAGCGCCATCCACGTCGCTTTCTCCGACGCCTGCAGAATGCAGCCGGCCGCATCGAAGCGCGTCACCTTGCCGCGATCGCAGGCGGCCGCCACGGCATAAACATACGCCCGGCACGCATTCATGGTCGTGTACATGTCCGCGATCTTGCCCTGCATGAGCTGGAACGTGCCGATGGCTCGTCCGAACTGACGACGCTCGTGCGTGTAGGGGATGACAATATCCATGCAAGCCCGCATGATGCCGAGCGGTCCGCCGGCGAGCACCACGCGCTCATAATCCAGACCGCTCATCAACACCTGTACGCCTTTACCTTCTTGATGCAGCACGTTCTCGGCGGGGACTTCGCAATCCTGGAACACCAGCTCGCAGGTGTCGGAGCCGCGCATGCCGAGCTTGTCGAGCTTCTGCGCGGTGGAGAAACCTTTCATGCCGCGCTCGATGATGAACGCCGTGATGCCGCGCGGACCGAGCTCGGGATCCAGAGTGGCGTAGACCACGAGGGTGTCGGCGGTCGGGCCGTTGGTGATCCACATCTTGTTGCCGTTCAGGACGTACTTGTCGCCCTTCTTCACGGCGCGCGTGCCCATGCCGACCACGTCGGAGCCCGCGCCCGGCTCGCTCATCGCCAATGCGCCGAGGTGCTCGCCGGAGATCAGGCGGGGCAGATAACGTTCCTTCTGCGCCGGCGTACCCCAGCGGCGCAGCTGGTTGACGCACAGGTTGGAATGCGCGCCATAGGACAGGCCGACCGAGGCCGAGGCGCGGCTGATTTCTTCCATCGCGATGACGTGCGCCAGGTAGCCCAGGCCGCTGCCGCCGTATTCGTCTTCGACGGTGATGCCGAGCAGGCCCAGCTCGCCCAGCGCCGGCCACAGCTCGCGCGGGAATTTGTTGGTACGGTCGATGTCGGCAGCGAGCGGAGCGATGCGTTCGCTCGCAAACTTCGCTACCGTGGCGCGCAATGCGTCCAGATCCTCACCCAAACCGAAATCGAAATCTTCCACGGCGGCCCCCGGTCATGTGCTGGTCCGGCGGATGGCGCCGGCTCTCGAATTGACCTATTGTCCGACAGTCCGTCTTTTAGTCAATAACCTTGTTTTGCGCCCACGCCCGTAGACACCATGGTCACGAAGAAAAAGACGATCTCCGAGTCCACCCGCCCTCGCCGCGCAGGCGCCGGCATCGCGGGCGCGACTGAAACTACCGACACGGTGGCGCTGTTCGATCCGGTCGAGCGGGCGCCCGCCTATACGAAAGTTTCCTCTGCCATCGAACATAAAATTCTGTCACGGGCGTTGCGCGACGGCGACGTGCTGCCGGCGGAGCTCGAGCTCGCGCAGCAGTTCCGCGTGCATCGTTCCACAGTACGAGAAGCGCTGAGACAGCTGGAAAGTGCCGGCCTCGTCGCGCGGCCGCCAGGGGCGAAGCGCATGATCGTGAGTCGGCCGGAGGCGGCAAAGGTCGCCTCGGGCATGCGCCATGCGCTGGTGCTGCACGAGGTGTCGTTCGTTGATGTCTGGGAAGCGATGATGGTGATCGAGCCGGAAGTCGCCGCCCTGGCCGCGGCGCGCCGGACTCAAGCCGATCTGGTCGCGCTCACCCAGACCAGCGAGGCGTTTCGCGATTCCCCGGAGGGCGATCCCGACGCCGTGAACATCGTCGCCACCTTCTTCGAACAACTTGGCGCGGCGTCGCGCAATCAGGTGCTGGTGCTGGCGAAGCAGTCGCTCGCGCAAGCGTTGGCGCCTTCACTGGCTCGAATGATCGATACGGTGCCCCAAGCCCGCGCGCGTATCACAGACGCGCAGAAGCGCATCATCGTCGCCGTCAGAGACAAGAACGCGGACGAGGCGAGAAAGTGGATGTCCAAGCATGTGCGCGATTTCAAGCGCGGCTATGAAGTCGCGGGCATTTCGCCGGACACACCCATCTCGGTGTAACCCTTGATCGGGAACTCCACGGTGAAGCGGGCGCCCGGCTGGGCGGCGCTGACCCGCAAAGTGCCGTGAAGTTGAGCTGCCAGGCTGGTGACGACCCGCATGCCCAGGCTGCCACGCGATTTTTTCCGGAGATCGAAATTACTCGGCACGCCGCGGCCGGCGTCCGCGATGGCGAGCTCGTAATGTCCTTGTTTCGTGCGTCGCCCGATGATGCGCACTTCACCTGCGCTGTCCGGTGCATAGGCATGTTTGTAAGCGTTGGTGACCAGCTCGTTGACGAGCAGACCGATCGGCACCGCCGCATCCGCTGAAACGATTGCCGGTTCGACTTCCACGAGAGTCGTGTGGCGGGGTGCCCCGATCGCGATGGCCGCGGCCAGATTGGAAAGAAAGGGCGCCAGCTCGATGTCACGAGCATCCGCCTGACGCCACAGCTGGTCGTGCACCGTCGCGACCGTGCGCACGCGAACCGATGCATCCTCGATCGTGTGGCGCATGGTGCCGGCGAGGCCCTTGGCCTGCAGATCCAGCAGGCCGGACACCATGGCGAGGCTGTTCTTCACGCGATGGCTGACTTCGTGCAGCAGCAGCCTCTGGAAGTCCTCGCGCTGTTGCTGCTCGGTGATGTCGGTATTGGTGCCGAACCAGCGCGTGACACGGCCCTCGGCATCTCTGAGCGGCACGGCACGCGACAGGAACCATCGGTACTGGCCATTCGCGCCGCGCAATGGAAACGTATCTTCCCAGGGTTCGCCGGTGTTCCACGAGTGTTGAATGCGCTCGACGACCCGCTCGACATGATCGGGGTGCTGCACCTTGCGCCAGCCCCAGCCCCAGCCCTGCATCTCCTCGAGCGTCGTGCCCGTGTATTCGAACCAGCGTCGGTTGTACCAGTAGATCGAGCCGGTCTCATCGGCCATCCACGCGAGCTGGGGCAGGGCATCCGCCATGGTGCGGAACTGTTCCTCTCGGTCGCGTAACACTTCGGCCACGGCACGCATCCGCTCTTCGGCCGCCTTCGCTTCGGCCGCCTTCTGTCGCTCCAGCATTTCAGCGGTGACGTCCTCGACCTGATGAATGATGTGACGCACGCTGCCATCGGGGCCGAGCACGGGGATGTTGAGCGGCGCCCACCAGCGCGCCTCGAATTCCCCGGACGGACGGCGGATGTCGTATTTCTGTACCGGCATGCGATGCGGCCGGCGATGCTCCATGACCCAGGCGAGCGAAGCGGCCAGGTTGCGTACGCCGTTGGCATGCGGATCGTCGGGATTGTCCGGAAAGGCGTCGAACAGATATTTGCCGACCAGATGCTGGTCGCGACTCAGGGTCGCCTGCATATACGGCTCGGAAACCGCTTCGATGGTGAGATCGGGAGCGAGCACCAGGTGCGCGGTGTGCTGCGCCTCGTATAACAAACGAAACCGCTCTTCACCGGCGCGCAACGCATCCTCCATGCGTTTGCGCTCGGTCACGTCGGTGGCGGCGCCGAACCACTCGACGATATCGCCGCGCTCATCGAGGATCGGCACGGCTCTCGAATGGGTCCAGCCGAAGCCGCCGCCGGCCAGGTTGACGCGATGTTCCAGGTCGAACATGGTCTTGGTGCGGATGGCTTCGTCGATCTTTGCGAGCACCCGCGGCTGCTCATCGCCTGGAATGTACGACTGCAGCCAGTCCGTCCTTGGCGCGGCGGTGTCGGACAGAAAGCCCTGGCCGTCGAGCTGACGCATTTCGTGCCAGTCGGGGCTCATTCGATACATCGAAGTCGTGCTCGCCAGCAGAAACGCGTGGAATCGCTGCGCGCTCTCGCGCAGCTTGCGTTCGGCCAGGACGTGCTCGGTGGTGTTGTACACGCTCCCCAGCACGCCCGCGGGTCGGCCGAGTTCATCGACCACGGGCCAATACGTGAGCGCTTCGTCACGGGCCTGCACGTTGCTGCCCAGCTGTGGATGGGAATCGCCCGCCGAACGCGCGTAGGCGTCGTTGTAAAGGAATATTCCTTCCTCGCCCCACAGCAGCACCATCGGCACCGGCGCACGGAGCAGCAAGGCGACGGCGATCCTCAGGACCGGCGGCCAATGCTCGATGGGCCCCAGGGGAGTGCTCGACCAATCGTGAGTTGCAATCCGGGCCGCAGCTTGCCCGCCCGGCAGAAAGGCCGGCTTACTCGTCGAATGCAGGTCGTCGCCGCGACGACCCCTTGCAAGCCCTACACGACCGGGCTTCGCCTGCATGGCTGCCTCCACCTCATGAGAGGGAAGGCACCCCGAGCGCGTGCGGTTCCTAGTGGATGGCGCTTACAGGCCGGCAGGTACGGAAATCGAACTCAAAAAAACGGGGCAACGAACCCGCGAGGATTCGCTGCCCCGGAACACACAGTCGATCAGACGATTTCGACCGCCAGCGCCGTGGCTTCGCCGCCGCCGATGCAGAGCGAGGCGACACCGCGCTTCAGGTTGCGATTGCGCAGCGCATGGACCAGCGTCGTGAGGATGCGAGCGCCGGTGGCGCCGATCGGGTGGCCGAGCGCGCACGCGCCGCCATTGACGTTGACCTTGGCGTGATCCAGGCCGACATCCTTGATCGCTGCCATGGTCACGACCGCGAACGCTTCGTTGATTTCATACAAATCCACATCGCCAGCCGACCAGCCCGTCTGCGCGAGCACGGACTGGATGGCACCGACCGGGGCGGTGGTGAACCACTCCGGCGCCTGCGCGTGGCTGGTGTAACCCACGATGCGAGCCAGCGGCTTGAGATTGTGCTGACGAACGGCGGCGGCGCTCGCGATGAGCAGGGCCGACGCGCCGTCGGAGATCGAAGAAGAGCTCGCGGCGGTGACGGTGCCGTCCTTCGCGAACGCCGGCTTCAGGCTCGGAATCTTGTTGATGTCACAAGTGAACGGCGTTTCGTCCTTGCTGACGACGCGCTCGCCCTTGCGGTCCTTGACGGTGACCGGAGCGATTTCGTTGTTGAACGCAGTGCTTTCGACCGCGGCCAGCGCACGCCGCACCGACTCGGCGGCGAACTCGTCCTGCTGTTGCCGGGTGAAGCCGTACTTGCCGGCCGTGGCTTCGGCGAACGAGCCCATCATCTTGCCGTCGAACGGGCTCTGCAGGCCGTCGAAGAACATGTGATCGAGAATTTCCGAATGGCCCATGCGCAGACCGCCGCGGGCTTTCGGAATCAGGTACGGCGCGTTGGTCATCGACTCGATGCCACCGGCGAGCACCACACTTGCGGAGCCGGCGCGAATCTGATCGGCGGCCATCATCACGGCCTTCAGGCCCGATCCGCACATCTTGTTGATGGTGGTCGCCGGCACTTTCTGCGGCACGCCGCCGGCCAGCGCGGCCTGACGGCCCGGCGCCTGGCCGATGCCGGCCATGAGCACGCAACCGAGAATGGTTTCGTCGATCTGCTCGGCCGACAGACCGGAGTCCTTGATCGCGGCCTGCACGGCGGCGGCGCCCAGCTGCGGGGCGGTCAACGGGCTGAGTGCGCCCTGGAAGGCACCGATGGGAGTGCGGCGGGCGGCAACGATATAAACCGGTTCGCTCATGGGGGTTGCTCGACTAGAGGTTGTCCGTGAACGGCGGTCCTGTACGAAACCGCCGGTGGCCACGCAAGCTTGGGTCACGCCAGTTATGGCGGCTCCTAAACTTACTTGCAAGTACCCAATGTACGCCGAGTTTGTATGCAGTGCAACAAGACGCGCCCGGCCCGCAAAATGTCGCTCGTTATCCGCCGCCGTAGGGCAATTTAATGCGGCTCAGGGCGGCAATGCGTTCCTCGGCCAGGCGGCGCGCCGCTTGCCAAGTCGGGATGTCGTTGCGGGCGGCGAGGCTGAGTATTCGACCGATGATCGAGTGAATGCGCGCGACGCTGCGCAGAGCGCGCTCCTCGTTGTAGCCCTCCAGCTCGAGCGCGCTGTTCATCAGCCCGCCGGCGTTGATGGCGTAGTCCGGCGCGTAAAGAATGCCGCGACGTTCCAGCTCGGTGCCCAGCTCTTCGGATTCGAGCTGATTGTTGGCACCACCGGCCACGATGCGACAACGCAGCCGCGGCACCGTGTCCTCGTTGATCACTGCACTGAGCGCGCAGGGCGAGAATACATCGGCGTCGACATCATAGATTTGTGACATCGGCACCGCCTCCGCGCCCAATTCAGCCACGGCGTGCTCGATGCGCTCTTCATTGATGTCGGTGATGAAGACTTTCGCGCCGGCGGCGCGCAACGATTTGGCCAGGTGATATCCAACCTGACCCGCGCCTTGCACGGCGAACGTCGTGCGACGCAGATCCGTGTGACCGAGCTTGAACTCCATGCAGGCGCGAATGCCGTGCAATGTGCCCAAAGCAGTAAAGCGCGACGGATCGCCACTGCCGCCGAGCAATTGCGGCACGCCAACCACGTGGCGCGTTTCCTCACGAATGAGCTCCATGTCATCGGCGTTGGTGCCGACGTCTTCGGTCGTGATGTAGCGGCCGCCGAGCGATTGAATGAACCGACCCAGCGCGCGAAACAACGCTTCGCTCTTGTCCGTCTCGGGATTGCCGATGAGCACGCCTTTGGCGCCGCCGAGATTGAGGCCGGCGATCGCGGCTTTGTAAGTCATGTCGGCGGAGTGTTTGAGCACATCGCGCACTGCGTCCGCTTCGTTCGCGTACGGCCACATGCGCAGGCCGCCGAGCGCCGGACCCAGCGCCGTGTTGTGAATCGCGATCACGCAGCGCAGGCCGCTTTCGCGATGATGAAAGAACACCACTTGCTCGTGACCGAGCCGGCCGACCGCTTCGAACAGGTTCATCGCCGTCCCTCGAAAAACCGCAACGCCCGATTATAGGCACCGCGCCGCCATCGGCGGCGGCGAGAGGTAAAACTCGCGGCTTTTACCGACTCGCACGAGGGTCGTGGCAGGAGGCTCGATCCCGAGTCTTGACCAGCGCGGCGATGCCGTCATTCGACGACAGATCCGGTTCGCCCAGCTCGGCGAGGATGCGCGCGTGCGCCAGATCGCGTGTCTGGGCGACCGCGTCCGTATGCTTCATGTCCCGCATCGGGCCGATCGACGGCAACACGTGAATGTCGATGCGTCCCAGGCGCGGCAGGAAGCGGCCGGACGGCAGAATGTAGCGCGTGCCCTTGAGAGCGAGCGGCACGACGGGCAGGTCGACGCGAGCCGCGATGGTAAACGCGCCACTGTGAAACTTGCCGAGCCCGGGCTCGGCCAGGAACGTGCCTTCCGGAAAGAACGCCAGCGCCTGACCGGCGTCGGCCGCTTTCAACAGGCGTCTCGCATCCATGCCGCCGGCGTGGCGATTGAAGCGGTCGACGAACTCCGAGCCGATGCGCTTCAACAGCAGGCCGGCGAGCGGCACGCGGCTGAACTCTTTTTTGATCACGAACGAGAAGCGTGCGGGCAGGGCGGCCTTGAGCACGATGCCGTCCAGATAGCTCGCGTGATTGGCGACCACCACGCAAGGGCCGCTGGGTAACAGGTGCTCATTCACCAAGCGGATGCGCAAGCCGGCGACGGCGAAGAATGCCCGGCCGGCGAAGTGGGCAATCTGCCGACGCGCCTGGATCCCCAACGGCAGCAGCACCGCCACGAAGGCGCTCAGGCCGAACACCAGGAACACCGCCAGCACGTAGAATCCGTAGATGATTTCGAACACCGCCCGGAGCAGCGTCCCGGGAGCGCGCAGCCAGCCGTCGGTCATAACTCGACACAGAAGTCACGAGGAATTTTCAGGTGCGCTGGCATGCAGTTCGTCTAACGTCGATTTCTGTGAACTAAGTCTCTTTTATGTAAACCCCGCCGGGGTTCTGTGATTGTAATCACGCCCGGCGCCAGACCCGGTCTCCATACTCGCCGCCATCGATTTACCGGTCTGTCGTGAGCGATCGCGGCGTAAACCTGAAAGGCGATGAGCAGCGTAACCAAAGCATCAGTTTACTCGAGGTCAGGCGAGGATATGCCGCAGACGCCGTCGTTGGCGGCCATTGACCGCTTTCTCGACGCAGTGTGGATGGAGCGCGGTCTGTCGCCCAACACACTGTCCGCCTACCGCGCCGACCTGACTGCGCTCGACCGCTGGCTGCAGTCCCGAGGTACCTCGAGTGTCGCGGCCAGGCGAGCCGACCTGCTGGCATTCATCGCCCACCGGGTCGAAGCTGGCGCGCGGCCCCGTTCGACTGCCCGCCAGCTCTCCAGCTTTCGACGATTCTACCGTTATCTGATTCGCGACGGGGCCATCAAGGAAGATCCGACCGCCCAGATCGCCATGCCCAAGATCGGCCGTTCGCTGCCGAAGTCGCTGACCGAGGAAGAGGTCGAGGCGCTGCTCAAGGCGCCCGTGATCGAGGATCCGCTGGGTCATCGCGACCGCTGCATGCTCGAGGTGCTGTACGCCACGGGGCTGCGTGTCTCGGAGCTCGTCAACCTGAAATCCAGTCAGGTGAACATGAACCAGGGCGTGTTGCGCATCGTCGGCAAGGGCGATCGCGAGCGGCTGATTCCGCTGGGCGAGGAAGCCGTGTCGTGGCTGCAGAAATTCATGAATGGCCCGCGGCTGGAGATCCTGCTGGAGCGCCAGACCGACTACCTGTTCCCGACGCGCCGGGGGGATCGCATGACCCGCCAGGCGTTCTGGCACATCATCAAGCGCTACGCGCAGAAGGCCGGTGTGCAGAAGGCTCTGTCGCCGCATACACTGCGTCATGCATTTGCGACACATCTGCTGAATCATGGCGCGGACCTGCGTGTCGTGCAGATGTTGCTGGGGCACAGCGACCTGTCGACCACCCAGATCTATACGCACGTGGCTCGGGAGCGCATGAAGGAGCTGCATGCCCTTCATCACCCCAGAGGGTGAACTCGCATGATTTTGTCGCGGCTCCGGTCGCGATCCCACGCTGAACGAACGTACTCTCGCCCGTCACGGGGCTCCTGTTAGACTCCGTGCGCCCCCGGAGCCGGATTTGCCTTGAACTTGCGGCGCCGTGTCGGCGTCGAATCGGCCAGGGTCACGAGAGTTCTCATGAAAAAACTGTTGTTGTGTCTGTTCGCCCAGTTGTCGCTGGCGACGCTGCTGGCCACCCCGGTGGCGGCGGCCCAAACGGCTGCCCCCAAGGCGACTGACCAGAAATCCGCCGACGCCACCATTCGCGCGGCGCTCGCCAAGAAATTCCCCGACATGAAGGTCGACGAAGTGCGGGCCTCGCCCATGGCCGGCATCTACGAGGTTCAGCTGGGCGGCGAAGTCGCCTACATCAGCGGCGACGGCCGCTTCCTGATCGCGGGCGACATGTACGAGATCGACTCCCGCACCAACATCACCGAAACCGGCCGGCAGAAGAGCCGCGTGCAGGCGCTCTCCAAGCTCGACGAGCGCGACATGATCGTGTTCAAGCCGCAGAAGGTGAAGCACACGATCACCGTGTTCACCGACGTCGAATGCGGCTACTGCCGCAAGCTCCACAGCGAAATCGCGCAGTTGAACGATCGGGGCGTGCAGGTCCGCTACCTGGCTTATCCGCGCGCCGGCCCGGGCACCGAGGACTGGGCCAAGATGGAAGCGGTGTGGTGCTCGATCGATCGCAAGAAAGCCATCACCGACGCCAAGGCGGGCAAGGCAGTCAAAGCGCCGGCATGCGCGACCCCGGTCGCGAAACAGTTCCGCCTGGGCGAGCAGCTCGGGGTGCGCGGCACACCGGCCATCTTCACCGAAACCGGCGAGTACATCGGCGGCTATCTGGCTCCCGATCAGATGGTGAGCCGCCTGGACGGCACCGCTCAATAACTGGGGATCGGGCATGCTCGCGCGAGCCAGCAGAAAGCCGTGACTTTTTGCTGCTCGCCGCCGCCCTGGGGCGGCAGGAGACATACTCGTACCGGGCGGCGTTGCTCGACCGCCCCGGTATCCTCAACGCTCCAGCAGCTTCAGCTTGTCCTGCTTGCCGTCCCATTCCTTGGCATCGGCGGGCATGGGCTTCTTTTCGGTGATCACCGGCCAGGACTTGGCCAGCTCGGCGTTCAGCGGCTTGAAGTGCTGCTGGCCCTCCGGCAGCTCCTCTTCGGAGAAAATGGCTTCGGCCGGACACTCCGGCTCGCACAGCGTGCAGTCGATGCATTCATCCGGATCGATCACCAGGAAGTTCGGACCTTCGTGGAAACAGTCGACCGGGCACACCTCGACGCAGTCGGTGTACTTGCACTTGATGCAGTTTTCAGTGACGACGAAGGTCATCGGCTAGAACTCCGGAATTCGCTCGGCAAACGGCGTCTGGACAAGGTGGTTGCGCCGCTTCGAGGCCGCGCATTGTGCCAAAGGGGGCGCGGGGATGCGAGGCGCGTTGCGAGTTATCTGGGGCTGAGTGCCGGGCTCACTGGGAAAGGCCGTCGGTCATGATCGGCTTGCCCTCCTGCCAGTCGATGTCGCGGAAATGCAGCCGTTCCCGCCCCAGACGACGGTCCTCCAGGTAGCGCCGCAGGGCGAATTCGCCGCTCAGGAACGCCAGATCCTGCCACGGGATGTCCTCTTCGGCATACAACCGGGACTCCAGGCTCTCCGGCCCGATGCCGAACACAGGGTTGGTCAGCGTGGCCCGAAACATGATGTGCACCTGGTGGGCGCGCAGCACGTTGACGACGGCCAGCATCGTGCCGATCCGCACGTGCGCCAGCGCTTCTTCCATCGCTTCGCGCGCCGCTGCCTGTTGTACCGACTCGCCGTTCTCCATGAAGCCGGCCGGTATCGTCCAGAAACCCAGCCGCGGCTCGATGGCCCGCTTGCACAACAGGATCTTGCCTTCGGACTCGATCACGCAGCCGGCGATGATGCGCGGATTTTCGTAGTGGATGGTGCCGCAGCTGGCGCACACGAAACGTGGCAGATGATCGCCAGGTGGAACAGTGAGACTGACCGGATGAGCACAGTTGGAGCAGAACTTCATGAGGTAACGAATTGCACTGCCTGGAATTCGCGCTTCAATGCGAGGACGGCATGGTCCTCCGACACCGCCGCCTTGTCGAGAGGTGCCTGCCTGCGACGCTTTGACGGTCGTCAAAGTTGGCCCCTATAGTCGCCGGCAGTGGCAAGCCGCGAGTGATACGAAGATGAGCGCTAGAGTGAAGGTGGGGAACCTGGAAATCGCGAGCGTGCTGCATGGTTTCGTGCAGCAGGCGCTGGCGGGCACCGGTGTGGAGGAGGCGGCGTTCTGGCAGAGCCTGGAGCGCATCGTGAAGGAATTCTCGCCTCGCAACGAGCAGCTGCTCGCGAAACGGGATGATCTGCAGGCGCAGATCGACCGTTGGTGGCGGCAGCAGCGCGGCAAACCGATCGACGTAGCGCAGCAGCGTCAATTTCTCGAATCCATCGGTTATCTCGTGGCCGAGCCCGCGCCGTTTCAAGTCGATACCGAGCACGTGGATCGCGAGATCGCTCATATCGCCGGCCCGCAGCTGGTCGTGCCGTTGAGCAATGCCCGATATGCGTTGAATGCGGCGAACGCGCGCTGGGGCAGCCTGTACGACGCGCTCTATGGCACCGATGCATTGGAACCGCCCCTGGCGGCGGGTTCGCCATACAACGCCGAGCGTGGCGCGAAAGTCATCGCGTATGCGCGCAGATTTCTGGATGAGGTTGCCGCACTCACGCATGGCAAGCATGCGGACGCGACCAGATACTCCATCGAGAGCGACAAGCTGGTCGTGACACTCGAGGATGGATCGCGAGCGGCGCTCGCCGTTCCCGCAACGCTCGAAGGCTGGCGCGGCGCCCCGGCCGATCCGGAAGCCATCCTGCTGCGCCATCATGGCCTGCACGTGGAAATCTGCATCGATCGCAAGCATCCGATCGGCGCGACCGATGCGGCCGGCGTGTCGGATATCGTGCTCGAATCCGCGATCACGACGATTCAGGACTGCGAAGACTCGGTCGCTGCCGTCGATGCGGAGGAGAAAGTCGCGGTCTACAGCAACTGGCTCGGTTTGATGAAGGGCGATCTGGCGGCCACGTTCGCCAAGGGTAAGGGCACGATGACCCGAACGCTCAACGCGGACCGCGTGTACACCGCTCCCGGCACCAAGCAGCTCACACTGCCGGGCCGCAGCCTGATGCTCGTGCGTAACGTCGGTCATCACATGCGCACCGACGCGGTGCTGCACGAAGGCAAGGAGATTTTCGAGACGGTGCTCGATGCGCTCGTCACCGTCGCGATCGCTCTGCATGACCTGCGAGGCGGCGGCAGGAACAGCCGCGCCGGTTCGGTGTATGTCGTGAAGCCGAAGATGCACGGTCCGGACGAAGCGGCGCTGGCCAACGATCTGTTCGGCTGGGTCGAGACCGCGCTCGGCCTGCCGCAGTACACGGTGAAGATCGGCGTGATGGATGAAGAGCGCCGCACCAGCTTGAATCTGAGCGCCTGCATCGAGAAGGTGAAACACCGCATCGTGTTCATCAACACCGGCTTCCTCGATCGCACCGGCGATGAGATTCACACCGCCATGCAGGGCGGGCCGGTGATGCGCAAGGAAGCCATCAAGACGCAGCCCTGGCTGGTCGCCTACGAAAAGCGCAACGTCGAAATCGGCCTGAACACCGGCCTGCGCGGCCGCGCGCAGATCGGCAAAGGCATGTGGGCCATGCCGGACAAGATGGCCGGCATGTTGGCCGCGAAGTCCGGTCATCCGCGCGCCGGTGCGAACACAGCGTGGGTGCCGTCGCCGACCGCAGCCACCTTGCACGCGCTTCACTATCACCAGGTCGATGTGCGCGCGGTTCAGAATGAATTGCAGCGACAGCTGCAGTCAGGCAAAGCCACCGGCATCGACGATCTGCTGCGCGCGCCGCTTGCGGACTCGGGCTTCACGGCCGAGGAAATCCAGAGCGAACTCGACAACAACATCCAGGGCATTCTCGGTTACGTGGTGCGCTGGATCGATCAAGGCGTCGGATGCTCGAAGGTGCCGGACATTCACGATGTCGGCTTGATGGAAGATCGCGCCACCTTGCGCATCTCGAGTCAGCACGTCGCGAACTGGTTGCTCCACGGTGTCTGCACCGAGCAGCGGGTGAAAGAAACATTGCAGCGCATGGCCGCGGTCGTGGATGCGCAGAACGCGGGTGATCCGGCCTATCGGCCGATGGCCGGCAACTTCAGCGGCAGCGTCGCGTTCCAGGCGGCGAGCGATTTGATTTTTCTCGGTCGCGAGCAGCCGAACGGCTACACCGAGTTCATCCTGCACAAGCGCCGGCGCGAGTTGAAGGCGGCCGGCTGACAAATCAGGCGAGGCGGGCGTCGAGCCACTCGATCCAGTGGCGCACCGGCGCCCGCGCGCCGTTCGCGAGATGAGTGATGCAGCCGATGTTGGCCGAGAGGATCACATCGGGCTGCTCGGCATGCAGCGCTTCGAGCTTGCGCTCGCGCAGTTGTTTGCTCAGCTCGGGTTGCAGAATGGAGTAGGTGCCGGCCGAGCCGCAACACAGGTGGCTCTCGGCGAGCGGTAGTACTTCTGCGCCCAACGCACTGAGTAGCTGCTCCACGACGCCGCGAATCTTCTGTCCGTGCTGCAGAGTGCACGGCGGATGAAACACGACGCGTTCGGCCGGTTGCTGGCGGAGCTTGCTGGTCAGCTTGTCGGCATGTGGAGGCAGCAGCTCAGCGAGATCTTTCGTGAGAGCAACGATGCGCGTGGCTTTTTCCGCGTATGTCGGATCGTTGCGCAACAGGTGCGCATATTCCTTGACCATCGCGCCACAGCCGGATGCATTCATCACGATCGCCTCGGCGCCGGCTTCGACGTGCGGCCACCATGCGTCGATGTTGTGCCGGACTTCGATCGACGCCGCGTCGTGATCATTCAAATGATGTTTGATCGCGCCACAACAGCTTGCCGGCGGCGTGATCACCTCGATGTCGAGTGCATCCAGCACGCGGGCAGTCGCGGCGTCGATGCCGGGTGACATGGACGGCTGCACACAGCCAAGCGGCAGCAACATCTTGCGAGCGTGCGAGCGTTGCGGCCACGCGCCAGGGGCGCGTCGTTGCGGAACCTTGCCGCGAATCGATTCGGGCAGCAACGCTCGTACTGCCTGGCCGGTGCGCATCGCGGGCCCGAACAGCTTGCTCGTCAGGCCATGTTTCAGCGCCGAGCGCGCAACTCGTTCCGCAAACGGACGCTCGATCTTTTTCTCGACGATGGCGCGTCCGATGTCCACCAGCCGGCCGTATTGCACTCCCGAAGGACAGGTCGTCTCGCAAGCGCGGCAGGTGAGGCAGCGATCCAGATGAAGTTGGGTGCTGCGGGTGGGCTCGGCGCCTTCGAGCACTTGCTTCATCAAGTAGATGCGGCCGCGGGGTCCATCCAGCTCATCGCCGAGCAGTTGATAGGTGGGGCAGGTCGCCGTGCAAAAGCCACAATGCACGCAGCGGCGCACGATCTCCTCGGCTTGCTTGCCTTCGGGCGTGTCTTTGATGAACTCGGCGAGTTGCGTTCTCATGGTCGAGGCGACGTCAGAGATCGAGGTAGAGCCGGCCGCGATTGAACAGGTTGAGCGGATCGAACTGCGCTTTCAGCCGTCGATGGATTGCTGCGAGCGGTGCCGGCAGCGGTGTGAACGCACCCGCCGAGCGATCGCCATTTCGAAACAGAGTCGCATGACCGCCGGCTCGTGTCGCGCACTCTCGCACCTGTTCGGCAGGCCGAGCGGTGCGCAGCCATCGTAGCGCGCCGTTCCATTCGATCAACTGCGGCTCGCCGATGGACAGGGCAGGGGCGGTCGAAGGCACTGACATTCGCCACAGCGGCGCGTTGTCGGCAAAGAACGGATGCGTCTGCTCGCGAATGCCGATCCAGAAAGCGTCCGCTTGCTCGTTGTCGAAGTCCTCGCCGCCGAGCTGATGACGCGCAGCTCTCACCGCGGCGGATGCGCCGGCCAGGCGCAAATACAGCGTGCCTTCATGCCACGCCGACGCCGACAGCGGCAGCGGCCGTCCCGCCCACTCGTTGAGTTTGGAGATGGCGGTGTCTGCGGTCATTTCGAAGCGCAGCGTGTGATGTGACATCGGACGCGGCAGCACCTTGATCGACACTTCGGCGATCACGCCGAGAATGCCCATCGAACCGGCGAGCACTCGCGAGACGTCGTAGCCGGCGACGTTCTTCATGACCGTGCCGCCGAAGGTCAGTAATTGACCGCGACCGTCGATCAGCTTTGCGCCGAGCACGAAATCACGGACGCCGCCATAAGTCGGCCCGAAAGAAACGCGCCGAGGGCCGGCCAGGCCGGCCGCGATACAACCGCCGATGGTCGCGTTGGCGCCGAAGTGCGGCGGTTCGAACGCGAGCAGCTGTCCGTTCTCGGCCAACAATTGCTCCAGCTCGGCGAGCGAAGTGCCGGCCCTCGCAGTGATGACCAGCTCCGTTGGCTCGTAGTCGACGATACCCGCGACGCTGCGCGGATCGAGGACGGTGCCCGAGGACGCATTCCCATAGAAGTCTTTGGTGCCGCCCGCTCGAATGAGCAGCGGCGTGTGCGCCTCCGAGGCGGCGCGCACGGTCTCGCACAGCTGGCTGAGTGCTTGATCCATCAGAAGCGCGGCAAGTCGGGGAATCGAACATTGCCACCATGGACACGCATGCGTCCGTACTCGGCGCAGCGGTGCAGCGTCGGTACGACCTTGCCGGGATTGAGCAGGCCGGCAGGATCGAACGCGCTCTTCACGCCGAGAAAGGCGTCGAGCGTGGCTCGATCGAACTGCGAGCACATTTGATCCAGCTTCTCGACGCCGACCCCATGCTCGCCCGTCACCGTGCCGCCCATTTGCACGCACAGCTCCAGGATCTCGGCGCCGAAGGCTTCGGCGCGCGCCACCGAATCCGGATCGGCATCGTCGAACAGGATCAATGGGTGCAAGTTGCCATCGCCGGCATGAAATACATTCGGACAGCGCAGCCCATACTTCGGCTCCAGCGCTTGAATCGCTTTCAAGACTTCGCCGAGCCGACGTCGCGGAATCGTGCCATCCATGCAGTAGTAGGCGGGCGAAGCTCGCCCGGCGGCGGGGAATGCATTCTTTCGGCCGGCCCAGAAACGCAAACGTTCGGCTTCACTGTTCGATACCTGAATCCGAGTGGCGCGCGCGGCCAGCAGCACTGCTGTCATGCGTTCGATTTCTTCGGCCACTTCTTCGGGCGTGCCGTCCGATTCGCATAACAACACCGCTGCGGCATCCAGATCGTAACCTGCATTCGCAAAGGGCTCGACCAGCCGAGTCGCGGCTCGATCCAGCATTTCCAGGCCCGCCGGGATGATGCCGTCCGCGATCAGCGCAGCGACCGCATCGCCGGCTTCGCCCACATCCGCGAAGCTGGCCATGATGCAACGAGCGGTCTGCGCCACTGGCACGAGGCGCACGGTGACTTCGGTAACGACCGCCAGCATGCCTTCCGAGCCGATGACCAGCGCCAACAGATCCAGACCGGGCGCATCCGGCGCGAGGCCCCCAAATTCCACCCACTCGCCTTCGATGGTGAGGCCGCGCACGCGCAGGACGTTGTGAACGGTGAGGCCGTATTTCAAACAATGCACGCCGCCGGAATTTTCGGCGACGTTGCCGCCGATGGTGCAGGCGATCTGACTGGACGGATCGGGCGCGTAGTACAGACGATGACGCGCTGCTGCTTCGCTGATCGCGAGATTGCGTACACCGGGCTGGACGGTTGCGGTTCTCGCGAGAGGATCGATCGAAAGAATCCGATTCAGCTTGGCGAGCGAGAGCAGCACTCCCGCATGATGGGGCAGCGCGCTGCCGGACAGGCCAGTGCCTGCGCCACGCGGGATGACGGGTACGTTGTGCTCATGACAGAGCTGCAGCACGCGTCGAACCTGATCCTCCGTGTCCGGCAGAGCCACGACCATGGGCAACTGGCGGTACAGCGTGAGCCCGTCGCACTCGTAAGGTCGGGTGTCCTCTTCTCGAAACAGAACCGCGTCTTCGGGCAGGAAGGCACGCAATGCGTCGACCAGGCTGCGTTGCCGGGTCGCATCCACGGCCCGCGAGCGCTCGGCCGGTGGCGAAAGAGCATGCAAGGTGCTTTCCATGGTCGGAATCATAGAGGACTGACCGGTTCACCGCCCGCGTCGGCTTATACTCGCCGCGGATTCACTCAGGCAAAAGGAACCCTGCATGACGACCCATAGCCGACGAGAAGTGATCACTGCCGCCGCCGCGCTGGCTGGCGTCGCGGTAGCCGCCCAAGCCGACGCTGCGCCGTCTTCGGGCGCCCAAGCGGCGGGCAAGGCGGCAATTCCCCCGGTCGTGCACCATGTCTTCTTCTGGCTCAAGAATCCCAAGTCCAAGGAAGATCTGGCCCGACTGCTGGCGGGACTCAGGACGCTCGGCGCGATCGAAACCGTCAAGGCCATTCACATCGGCGTACCGGCCGAAACCGAGCAGCGCGGCGTGGTCGATGCCAGCTACAGCGCCTCCGAGATCTTGTGCTTCGAGGACGTCGCCGGCCAGAACGCCTATCAGGTGCATCCCATCCACAAAAAATTCGTCGCCGACTGCGAGCACCTGTGGGAGCGCGTCGTCGTTTATGACGTGAAGCCCGCGCCCTGAGCTGATCCCGCGACGGTGCGAGTCGTTCGATGACTCAGGATTGCGATTGGCTGCCGCGCTTGATCAAGTCGACCGTGGCGCGGGCGATGAGCTCCAGCGCGCTGGCGATGTCGCGGTGATAACGCACGCCGTCTTCGGTCAGCACGCTGCCGGCCGGCGTCCGTTCAATCAACTTGGTGCCGGTCCAGTCCTCGATGGCGCGCAGATGCCTGCTGACGACAGCGTGGTCACGGCATAAATACTGCGCCGCCTTGCGTACGCCGCCGAGGCGGGCGATGGCATCGAAGGCTCGCAATGTCTCGAACGGAGGAAGAGCTCGTCGAGACAACAACTGAACGGAGGAGTCGCTGGACGAGTCGGTATCGTGAGTGCTGACAGGAGCATCACTGGAAACAGTTTGCACGGATCACCTCGCCCCCTAGGGCTCTGCAGAAACCTCCATGGATTTGTTCGCGGAGCGTTGCCGGCAGCTGCGTATCCGTCGCCCGCATGGTGCCGATTCGTCACCTCCCGCGCAAGGCTGTGGACGTTGATTTTGCGCGTTCGGGCACGCCCGGAGCTCGGGAGGCCGGGGGGGCGGAATTGGCCCGCGTGACACTGCTCAAACGCGCGTCATGACCCCAGCCGGCCCCGATCGGAGCGAGGGCGTGTCGGAGCATCGATGCGTGTTTCACAGTGTTGTGGTGGAACTCGCTGGCCCTGTCACGACTGTGTCGTTTGTGCTTGCACGGTGGGTATGTAAATGGCATATGAGGCGGCAATGAGAGAATTGCCTCCCCGGACAGCTCCCTACGAATTTCTGCTAGGCCTCGATGCGGCCATTCGCCCGCTGGTCGACGCCGCCGAGATCAGGTCGGTCGCGTCCCGCTTCGTCGCCCAGCACATGAAGGTGAGCCGCTGCGCTTACGCCGACGTTGCGCGCGATCAAGACTCATTCAGCGTGACTTGCGATTACGCCGATGGCGTGCCCCCGCTGGCCGGGCGCTATCCACTGGTCGATTTCGGGGCGGAATTTCAGAGGCTGATCCGGGCTGGAGAGGTCTTCATTCTCGAGGACTCCGAGAGCGATCCACGTACCCAGAGCGTGCTGAGGAGGTATCGCGAGGCACAGATTCGCTCGGGGGTCTGCGTACCGCTGGTCAAGTCTGGCCAGCTGCACGCTGTAATGTCGGTTCACCACGATCAACCGCGTCACTGGCAGCAGCAGGAAGTCGAACTGTTGCAACTGGTCGCGAGTCGCTCCTGGGAAGCGATCGAGCGTGCTCGCGTCACCCGCGAGCTGCGCGATCTGAACGACGAGCTGAAATCGGAAGTCCGTTCGCGCACCGAGGATTTGACTCGCACCGAAAGACAGTTCGCGCAGCTGGTTGCGGGCGTCAGGGACTGCGCGATCTACATGCTCGATCCGAACGGTTTTGTTTCTTCGTGGAACCCGGGTGCCGAACGCATCAAGGGCTACCGCGCCGATGAAATCATCGGCCGCCATTTCTCGCAGTTCTACACTGCCGAGGATCGTGCCATCGGCTTGCCCGCTCGTTCGCTGAGCCTGGTCGCGACCCAGGGCAAGTTCGAAGGCGAAGGCTGGCGCATGCGCAAGGACGGCTCGCGCTTCTGGGCCAGCGTGCTGATCGACCCGATCTACGGGCCCGACAATCAGATCGCCGGCTACGCGAAGATCACACGCGACATGACCGAGCGGCGGCTGATTCAGGAGCAGCTCAACCAGGCGCAGAAAATGGAGGCGATCGGCCAGCTCACCGGCGGCGTCGCGCACGACTTCAACAATCTGCTCACGGTGATCCTGGGAAATCTGGACACCGTGCAGCGACGCGCGCCGGAGAACGATGAGAAACTGCGCCGTGCTATCGAACACGCGATACGCGGTGCCGAGCGTGCCGCCGCACTGACTCATCAGCTCCTGGCATTCGCGCGCCGCCAGCCGCTCAATCCCAAACCCACCAGCGTCAATCAACTGGTGACGACGCTGCTCGAACTGATCCGTCGCACGCTGCCCGAAGGCATCGCCGTGCAGTCCCGGCTCAGTGCCGGCGTCGGTCAGGTCAGCGTCGATCCCAATCAGATGGAGAGCGCGCTGTTGAACCTGGCGGTGAACGCTCGCGACGCCATGTCCGGCCAAGGCACCTTGGTCATCTCGACCGACCTCGCGAACGTGAGCGAGGACGAGGCCTTGCGCCTGGGCGATCTGAAAGCCGGGCCGCATGCAGTGATCAGCGTGATCGATACCGGCGTCGGCATGTCTCCGGAAGTGAGCGCCCGCGCGTTCGATCCGTTCTTCACCACCAAACCGATGGGACAGGGCACGGGGCTCGGCTTGAGCCAGGTGTTCGGTTTCGTGAAGCAGTCGGGCGGCACAGTCAAATTGCATAGCGAGGTCGGCGAAGGCACGACGGTGAAGGTGTATCTGCCTCGCGTCGACGCTCCGGTAAAAGTACGCCCCGATCGCAGCGGCGATGAGGCTCCCCGCGGTAATTTCAGCGAGACCGTGCTGGTCGTCGAAGACGAGCAGGATGTGCGTTCTTACAGCATCGAGTGCCTGCAGGAGCTTGGATTCTCGGTCCTGCATTCGCCCGACGGTCCTTCGGCGCTGCAAATGATCGCCGCACATCCGGAGATTCGTTTGCTGTTCACCGATGTGGGGCTGCCGCACATGAACGGCCGCGAGCTCGCGGAGAAGGCACGCCGCATGCGTCCCGAGCTGCCGGTGCTGTTCACGACCGGGTACGCGCAGGACGCGATGTTTCAACAGGGCAAGCTGGAGCCCAACGCCGAGTTGCTGACCAAGCCTTTCAATCGCGCGCAGCTGGCCGCTCGCGTACGACATTTGCTCGATGCTTGAGTCGTTGGTTATCCGATGTTCCAACGTCCTCGGGGAGGGCGGCTCGAAAGCTGGGCGCTACGACGATGTAGAGTGCGGCCCTAGACGCCCTGGGCGTAGCGCTTGCGTTGTTCGGTCAATTCGGCCCGGGCTTGTTCGAGCTTCTCGGTTTCCGTCGCCTGGAACGTCGCTTCGAGAACTTGCGTCAGGTGCGCGCGCATGGCTGCGCGTGCGGCATCGGGATCTCGCTGCCTCAGGGCGTTCAGAATCGTCGCGTGCTCATCGACGCGTGGCTTGATCCCGAGAGAGCGTACCTTCGCATCCATGGATCGATGCTGAGGAGAGCGCGAGCGCGCGTCCCACAACATCTCGACGGCCGCGATCATCGCTGTATTTTCGCTCGCTTGCGCGATCAGTTCATGGAAGCGACGGTCGGCCGCCTCGCTCAATTGCACATCGTGCTCGTTCTCGTTGCGCATCTCGGCGACGAGCTCGCTCAGCTGGGTGAGTTGTGCAGCGGTGATTCGCACGGCCGCCATCGCACAGGCTTCACTTTCGATCGCGCGGCGCGCTTCCAGCAGTTCGAACGGGCCGATATCTCTCTCGCCCGTCACACCGGCGGGGGGCGAATTGTGCGTGACATACACGCCCGAACCGGTTCGCACATCCACCAGGCCGTCCAGTTCCAGCGCAATCATGGCCTCGCGAACGGTCGGCCGGGACACTCCGAATTTCTGGGCGAGATCGCGCTCGGAGGGCAGTCGTTGGCCAATCGCGTACTCGCCGCGCGCAATCGAAGTCGCAATTTCCTGCGCAATGCGTTCATACAACCGCTGTGACTCGGGCATGGCCAAACTCCCCAAGCTGGTGTCTCTGCATTGGCCAGACCAATCGCTGCACGGTGGTTGGCCAATTCGATTCAGGCTCGTGCGGTGGCCAAGATAGCAGGGGTTGCGCCGGTTTGGCCAATGCAGGGACGAGTATCAGATCGCCCGCCGGGCGGGGCCGTTCCGGCCGTGGCGGCAGCATCGGACGAATATGCCAGCAGTTGCGTCCGAGTAGATACTTGGTTTATGGTCAGGCCATCTGGGAGAACTGGTCTGGCCAATGTGGTGGTCGCCTGGGCATAAAACTCCAGCTGCACTGCTCGAGGCGGCCATGGGGACCAGGCTTTAAAGCTTTCGAACGAACTATTTCTTTTGGGGGATCGCAATATGTCCAAGCGGAAAGGGCTCTTCGGGATTCGTCGCTCGCAGACGGTAGCGGTAACATTGCTGGCGGCGGCGTCGGGCGCCACGTCGGTAAACGCGCAGCAACAGTCCATGGAGCTGGAAGAGGTGATCGTCACCGGCTTCCGTCAGAGTCTTCAGGATTCCACCGAGGCCAAGCGCGACTCGGTCGGCTTCGTCGATGCGATCTTCGCCGAGGACATCGGCAAGTTCCCGGACACGAACATCGCGGAGTCCTTCCAACGAATCCCCGGCATTCAGATCACCCGTGAAATCAGCGGCGAAGGCACCACGGTCGCGATTCGCGGCTTGAACACCAATTTCACGCGAGTGCTGTTGAACAACGCGCCGGTCGCGGTGGCCCAGGGCCCGCAGGAGGGAGCAGGCGCGAATCGCGAAGTGCCGCTCGACATGTTCCCGCCGGAGCTGTTCTCGAGGCTGGAAGTGTTCAAGACCCCGTCGGCGAGCATGGTCGAAGGTGGCGCGGCCGGCACGATCAACATGCGCATGGCGCGGCCGTTCGACAACGAAGGCGCTCATTTGACGTACTCGCTGCAGGGCACCGACAACAACAACGCGGATGACTACGGTGGGCGCACCTCGCTGATCGCGAGCAACACCTGGGACAAGTTCGGCGTGCTGGCCGGTGTCACCGCCGTTCGCAACAAGGTGGCGACCAACGGTTTCGAATCGGTGGGCTGGTCGAGCCCCGGTCTGAGTGCCACGCAGTGCGTGGGCACATGTAACACCACCGGCGGCAACCTGACGGGCGTCGTCCCGGGCACGGTGCCGGACAATGCCACCACCATCGGAGCAGGCCTCACGCCCGGTGCGACCATCGACCAGGCGTTCCTGCTGGCGAACAATCCCGGCCTCACCATGCAGCAGATCGACAATGCCGTGATTCCGCGACTGGGCCGCACGATGTTCGAAGAGGGCGACCGGGATCGCTACAACGCGGTGGTGAGCATGGAATTCCGTCCCACCGAGAACATGCATTTCTTCCTGGATTCGATGTATGGCAAGCAGGAAAGCGAGTTCACGCGCCAGGCCACGGCTTGGGCCGTACGCGGCGGCAGTCAGGGCGGCCGACTGATCCCGACTCAGATGCAGGTGGATCGCGACGACTGCACCAACGGCTGTGTCGTCACCTCGGGCGTCTTTCCGAACTCGCAGTTCATGCTGGAATTCCGGCCCTATACCGAGGAATCCGAGTTCTGGGGCACCAATCCCGGCCTGAACTGGCAGATCAACGACAAGTTGAGCCTCGATGTGCAGGGCAATCTGACCCGGAGCAAGTTCACTCGCGAAGCCTCGACGGTGCTGTTCATTTCCGACACCGCCACCGTCAATTACGACAATACCGGCGGCGACGTGCCGACCATCAATTCGAGCGTCGATCTGAACGACCCCAACAGCTGGCAGTGGCTGGTCACGGATCGCGGCGGCCCGGACGTGGGTCGTGTGAACCTGTCGATCGAAGAACGCCAGACCGAAACCACCGGCGGTCGCTTCGCGTTGACTTGGGGCGACACCGCCTTCAGCGTGAGCGCCGGCGGTGCGTACGACGAAGTGTCACGCGACATCCGTCCGTACGGCGCCGATGCGCAATGGCAGGCGGTAGCTTGCGGCGGCAGCCCGGCAAACTTCCAATTGGCCCCGAATTCGCAGCCTCCGTGCCGCGGCGATACGGCGGCACAGATCGGTGGGGCTCCGGCTGGCCTTTATCCCGCGTATGCCGGCCCATACGCCGGTTCGCTGATCACCAACGGAGCGGTTCCCAGCTATTTGCGCTCGTCGCGCCATGGCGTGGCAACCGTCAACTGGAACCAGCTGCGTCGCGACTCCAACTACGACGCCGTGCGCGCAGTGGCGCCGCAAAGCGGGGCAACGCCCTCGACGGCGCAATGGGGCTCCATCGACGAGGATATAACGGCGCTGTTCCTGCAAGTGAATGGCGACCTGGATATCGCCGATCACCGCCTGCGTTACAACGTGGGTGTGCGCTGGGTTGAAACCGATCAGCTGATCACTTCACGTGTCACGTCCCCGAGCGCGACAGCACCGGACGGCCAGAGGCTTCCGGATCAGGTCAGGATCGAAGCCGCCGATTCGAGCTACGAGAACATCCTGCCCTCGGCCAACGTGTCGTGGAACCTGACCGACCAGGCGATCATCCGCGCCGGTCTGTCCAAGACGATGACTCGCCCCAACCCGAGCGACATGCTCGGCGGTGCGTCGATCCCGAACAATGACGCCGCGCAGGTCAACCTGGGCAATCCCGCGCTCGATCCCTATGTCTCCGACAACATCGACCTGGGCTTCGAGTACTACACGGGCCAGGAGGGTTACTTCGGTGTCGCCGCATTCCGCAAGGGCATCGAGGGCTTCACGCAGACGCTGACTCAGACTGTGCCATTCACCTCGCTGGCGCAGTACGGAATCACGTATGACTCGCTGAATGCGAACCAGCAGCAAAGCATCGACCTGCGCGGCGGTCCGAACGCTGCAACGGTCCAGCTGCGTCAGCTGGTGAATGCGAGCGGTCGCCTGACGATCAACGGCCTGGAGTTCAACTGGGTGCAGCCGCTCGACTTCCTGCTCAGCCCGATTGGCATCGAGGGCCTGGGCTTCGCGGCCAACTACACCATCATCGACCAGAAGGGCGAGGGTGCGGCGCCGGCGATTGCGGTGGGCGTGCCGCCCGAGAGCTACAACGCGACGCTCTACTATGACAAGTACGGCATCAGCGCGCGTGTGTCGGTCACGCACAGCCAGGGCTCGCAGAACAGCGGCCCGAACAGCAATCAGTCCGGCGTGATCGGCGCCGAGCTGTTCGGCGACGACTACACGCAGTACGACTTCTCGTCCAGCTTCGACTTCTCGGAGTTGTTCGGCTGGTCGAAGATGGTGCCGCAGCTCACGGTGGACGTGGTCAACATCGGTGACGATGCACGGCGCTCGTATCAGCAGTTCTCGAATGCGGCGTTCAGCTATTTCGAGTCCGGCCGCACCGTCATGGTGGGTCTGCGCGGGCGCTTCGAGTGAGATAGTCCAAACGGTGCCGCTACCGCCAGCCGGTAGCGGCTCATGCAAATACACACGGTACTCCCCCTTGTGCGCCGTGTGTCTTGCGCCGGCGTATCAGCGCCGGCGCGTTCTTTTCAGGCACGTCCGCCGCTGTTACAGCTCGACTGTTTCCTTCCTGCGCCGCTCCATGGCCTTTGCGACGGCCTCCGCTCGTGTGCGTGCCCCGAGCTTGCGCAACAGCGACTCGATATGAAATTTCACGGTGTGGAGCGAGATATCCAGCTCGCGCGCAATGGCCTTGTTGCTGAGTCCAGCGGCGATCGCGTCGACCACGTCGAACTCGCGCGGCGTGAGGATGCTTTGAACAGCCGAATCGGCGAGCTCTTCGAAGCCGCGACGTGGGGCCGATCGGGCGAGCTGAATCGACAGGCCAGCTGCCAGTGCGCGGAGCGCCGCATCGACCTGGTTAGGATGGGCATCCCACGACAAACGATTCTGCGTAGGTAAGCTCTCATCGCTGAACACGAGGGTGGGGCGCGACGTCGACGATCCTTTCGCATCGCTCACGATGACGTCCGCTCGTGCTGCTGCTACGACGCGATGACCGGAGTCTTCGACGAGCTTCGTAAGCGCAGTGTGCCGCGTCTCGTCCGCAGCCAGCACACCGACCCGAAGCGGCATCGCACTGAGCATGGCGTCGCGCCCGACAGGGCTTACGGACGAGCTCCGATTTGAGCTTCCAGTTTTATGAGATGTCCGCCGCGTATGAGTCTGACCTCCACCGATTGGCCGATGCTCTCTTCACTGAGTCGGGCCGCGAGCTGGCGCATGCCGCGCAGGACGATGTTATCGACCGTCAACAGAATGTCCCCCGCGGTGATGCCGGCCCTGGCGGCGGGCCCTTGCTCCGCAACCGACATGACCATCATCGCGATCTGCTGACCCGCCTGGGCGACGAGCGCATCGGGTACGGCAATCGGTTGTAGCGCAACGCCGAGCCAGCCGCGTGCAACTCGTCCGTTCGCCACCAACTGGGGCACGACGCGGGTCAGCGTTGCGGCAGGAATCGCCAGTACCTCACCGGAGCGGCCGAGCGTCGACATGCCGATCAATGCACCTGCCGCATCGACCACGGCTCCTCCTTCTTCGGTGCGATGAAGGCGAATATCAAGGGTGATCCGTTGATCGATGCGGCCGCCGGCTCGGCTGAACCAGCGATCACCGACGCTATGCACGGCGCCGACCCGCACCACCGTCGCGCCGTCGACGTTCGCCCCGAGAGCCAATGCCAAAGCGCCGCTTCTTGGCGATGCCAGGTCATACGAAGTCACCGGGATGTGCTCGCTCGGTCGCAGGACGAGAATATTCGTACCCGCATCGCGGCCGATGATCTGCGCGCGTGTCGTCCGCCCGTCAGCGGTCACGATCTCATACTCGTTGCGTTCGCCGATGGTCTGCTCGGAGGCAACGACAACGTCCGGCTGCCACACCAATCCGCTGGCATGGCGATGCGACGCGTTCCGAATCGCGACGACGCGATGTTTCGCTGCCGCGACGATCGCTTCGATGGCCTGTGACAATGACTGCAGAGGGTTCGGTTCGAGATTCATCGATCGGCTCCGAGGCAGGATGGACGTAGGCTGCGCGCGAGCGATCGGTGGTGCTACCGGTTGAATGACCGGGTGCCCGGTCATCCGGCCAGGTGATCGAGTCTGTGAGTCACGCGAACATCGGAGCATGATTCCCGCACCTCGTATTGAACCGGAAGCGCTCGATCCATACTCGGAGCTCGTCGCGCAAGCGTTCGAGTGCGTGAGCCCAGCGGTGGCGAGCATCACGGCTCGCGCGGCGAATGGTCGCACGCTCGGCGTCGGCTCCGGCGTGCTCTACACGCCAGACGGATATCTGCTGACAAACAGTCACGTTGCCGGCAGTGCGAGCCAGTTCACCGCCACGCTGACCGATGGTCGCGAAGTCACCGCCAGTCTGGTCGGCGACGACCCTGAAACGGACATCGCCGTGCTGCGCCTGACCGGCAGCGGTTTCGCCTATGCGACGCTAGGCACCTCCTCGACATTGCGCGTTGGGCAACT
The DNA here is from genome assembly GCF_937958065.1 of uncultured Steroidobacter sp. Taxonomy (GTDB): domain Bacteria; phylum Pseudomonadota; class Gammaproteobacteria; order Steroidobacterales; family Steroidobacteraceae; genus Steroidobacter. The sequence goes on along the minus strand of NZ_CALFXI010000074.1, from coordinate 50,432 downwards.
CGTGATCGCCATCGGCAATCCGCTTGGGTATCAGGCAACGGTGACCGCTGGCATCGTCAGCGCGCTTGGCCGCAGCTTGCGAACCCGCTCGGGTCGACTCGTCGAAAGCGTGATTCAAACCGACGCACCCCTGAATCCAGGCAACTCCGGCGGTCCGCTGGTCGACGGCGCTTGCCGCGTTGTCGGTATCAATACCGCCATCGCGGGAGGAGCGCAAGGAATCTGCTTCGCGATCGGCAGCGACATCGCAGCGAACGTCGCGGCGACGCTGATGCGTGAAGGTCGCGTGCGTCGCAGTCGGCTCGGCCTCGCGGGCCAGACCATTTCGCTCGATCGACGCATACAACGCACGCTGCAACGACAGGTGCAGACGGCGATTCTTCTGCTCGAGATCCAGTCAGATGGGCCCGCCGCGCGTGCGAAGCTCGAGCGTGGCGATGTACTGCTCGACTTCGACGGCGCACCGATTGCGGGTCTCGATCATCTGCATCGGTTGCTGACGGCAGAGCTTGCAACGCGTGACGTCCGCATCCGCGTGCTCAGACGCGGGAAATTGCTGGATCTCACGATCAGGCCGATGCTCGGTTGAACCCGCACGGTCCAGGGTCTCGATCACTGCTGGTGGCTGCGGCCTCCAGCTGTTCCCGCGCGAGGCGGAGCCAGAAGGACAGGGGAGGGCACGGCATGTCCGGAAGCTTTCCGGTGTCGTCGAGCTGTCGCAGTTGAATGATGTCGGCCAGGTTGGGATGGCGGCGATACGACGCGGCCTCCGCCGGGCTCATCGGACCGCCTTGCTGCTCGAGGGTGACGCGACTCGCGTCCGATAACTTCTCGATATAACCCTGGCTCACGGCGCAAAGATAGCGCTTGGCACGCACGTGCTCCCGAACGACTTCCACGATCCGGTCGGAGAAGCCGTGCGCCTGGAGAAAATCCGCGCCGAGCTCATTGTGCCTGGCATAGCCGTACGCATCGACCTCGTCGATGGCCCGGCGGCGGGCGATGAAATGTCCGATGTCGTGCAGAAAGGCGGCCAGCGCAAGTTCCTCCCCCAGGCCTCGCTGCAGGGCCAGTGTCCCGCATTGCTGTGCGTGCTGAAGCTGTGTGCAGTTCTCCCCGTACGACTCGTGGCCGTAAGCGGTGAACATTGACTCGATCTGCGCGACGACGGCCGTGATGTCTGCTGTGTGGGGCATTGGTCTATACCAGAGCGAACGCGGATCATACGCCAGCTGCCGCGCGATCCAAAGACCCGATCGCCTCGCAGACAGGTTGCGGCGCCGCTTCATTCTGGTCTAGTCCAGTCACCGAACTGCCACATTTGCTGCGTAAGGTGTCCACACCGCCTTCGTAGAGTGTCTCGCCTCATGAGCCGCCCACAGCGACTCTCTCAGCTCCGCCTGCTCGGCTTCACGTTGTACGCGACCTCGGCCGCGTTTCTGACGTACTTCTCCATGTACGCGTTCCGCAAGACCTTCGCGGTGGGGAGCTTCGAGCAGATCGACGGCTGGTGGCACGACATCGACTTCAAGACATCGATCGTGATCGCGCAGGTGGTGGGCTACGCGCTCTCGAAGTTCATCGGCATCAAGGTCATTTCCGAGATGGCGCACACGCGCAGGGCGGTCGCGATCGTGGCGCTGGTGATGTGCTCACAGCTCGCGCTGGTCGCGTTCGCCGTCGTACCGGCGAGCTGGAAGCCAGCAGCGCTGTTCTTGAACGGTCTGCCGCTCGGGATGATCTGGGGGCTGGTCTTCAGCTTTCTCGAAGGTCGCCGGGTCTCGGAGGTGCTTGGGGCGGGCTTGAGCGTCAGCTTCATCGTGTCCTCCGGGGTAGTGAAGAGCGTGGGAAAATGGCTGGTCGTCGAGCAAGGGGTGTCGGAGCTGTGGATGCCCGCCGTCACCGGCTTCCTGTTCACGCCGTTGCTCGTGCTCGGTGTGTACCTGCTCTCGAAAATCCCCGCGCCCGATGAAGCGGACCGACGGGAGCGCAACGAGCGAGTGCCGATGACGGCGGAGGATCGAAAGCGATTCTTCGTTCGCTATCGGCCGGGTCTCGTGGCGCTGATCTTCACCTATGTGCTGCTGACGGGAATTCGGGACTTCAGCGACAATTTCTCCGCCGAGATCTGGGGCAGTCTCGGTTTCGGCAACGTGCCGGGCGTGTTCTCGACGACCGCGCTATGGACATCGTTCCTGGTGCTGATTCCGCTCGCCATGGTGATGCTGGTGAAGGACAACCTGGCGGCGTTGCTGACGAATCACGTCCTCATCCTGAGCGGCATCGCGGCCATCGGAGTCAGTACCCTGCTTTACGAGCTCGGGCAGGTAGGCAGCGAAACCTGGATGATTCTGCATTCGACCGGGATCTATCTTGCCTACATTCCTTTCAACTGCCTGCTGTTCGACCGCATGCTGGCTGCGGTGAACGACAAGGCGAATGCAGGTTTTCTGATCTACCTCGCGGACTCGATGGGATATGCGGGCAGCGTCGGTATCCTGCTGTACAAGCAGTTCGTCGATGTCGAGCTGAGCTGGATGCATTTCATGATCCAGAGCTCGTGGCTCATCAGCATCGTGGGCATGCTGCTGATTTCGTACTCCGGATGGTATTTCCATCAGCGCCTGGCTGGGCGATCCAGGCAACAGGAAGTCTCGATCGCGTGAGCGCAATGCGAATTGGCAGCGCGGGACTACTTGCGTGAGATGCCCGTCGTCAGCGCGATGTTGAGCACGTCGTGGCGCCAATATTCCTGATCGAATTCCACGACCTTGCCGTCCGAATCGCGCGCCGTGCGAGTGAGCAACAGGCCCGGCGTTCCGGGGGATACCAGCAGCGCGTCTGCATGCGGGCCGAGCAGCGCTGTGGACGTGAAGACGATTTGTGAGCGCTGCGTGCGCACGCCGTAGCGTTGCGCGAGCACTTCGCTCAACGAGCCGTCCAGGTCCGCCGTTAACAAGCTCGGGTAGCGCTGCGCGATCAGGAAGATGTCTTCGAGCAGAACCGGTCGCTCGTCGATGCAGCGCCGGCGCTGCAGGTGGAACACCGCCGCGCCGACCCGAACCCCGAGATGGCTGGCGAGCCAGGGGCTGGCTGGCATCTTTTCCTTGAGCAGCGTTTCGGTTTTCGGCGTGCGCCCCTGTCGGCTCACGTTGCGCATGAACCCGGCGTCTTCCACCGGATCGTAGTCGAGTCGACGGGCGGCGACGAACCAGCCGCGGCGATTCATTCGATACACGAGACCTTCGGTTTCGAGCTGCTGGAGCGCTTCGCGAACGGTGACGCGCGTCATGCCACAGTCCTCGCTCAGCTCCCGCTCCGACGCGAGCTGGCTGCCGGGCTTCAATACTCCTGTCTCGATCTGCCGCGCCAGCATGTCGCGCAGCGGAGGGCGCCGCGAGCGATGTCCAGTTTTTTTCTGCATTCAATCCACCCGATGTGTAGATGCGCATTGTAGCGGCACGACCCGGTTCGTTTCACCGGGGCGGTAGCGGGCGAGCGCCGTTGGCGTCATCTGGTCTAGTCCAGTTAATACGCGTGTCACAGAACCTCGCTTCAATGCGCGGCCTCGACCGGAATTCCATCGCACACTCGGAGCTCTTTATGCAGCCCTCGGTTCTTCGACACGCCGTCTCAACCTCACTTGCACTGGCTGCGCTCGGCTTGCTGCCGACTCAGCGGACGCTGGCACAGGAGGTGGCGCTCGCCGCCGCACCGGTCGAACAGACTCGTTCCGCAGCGGCCAATGTCGATTCAGGTCCGCTCGACGAAGTCGTGGTGTACGGTGCGGGAGTGCAGCAGGAGCGCGCCATCGATCGCAAGCGCGAGAACAAACAGATCTCCGATGTGATCGGCAGCGACGCGCTCGGCAAGCTGCCCGAGAGCAACGTGGCGGAATCCGCCGCGCGCCTGCCTGGCTTGAACGTGATTCGCGACCAGCAGACGGGCGAGGGCGCGTACCTGTCCATTCGCGGTCTGGATGCGACGCTCAACAGCTACAGCATCAATGGCGTGCGCATGGGCCAGTCCGGTGGCAACCGCGCGATGCGCATGCAGGTGCTGCCGCCCGATGGCGTGAAGTCGATCGAGGTCAGCAAGACCTTGACGCCGGACATGGACGGCGATGCGCTCGGCGGCGCGGTCAACATCGAGCTGCCGAACGCCTTCGACTACGACGGCGCGCACCTGAGCACGTCGGTGGATGGAACGTACCACGAGCGCTCGGGGCGTAACGGCAATACGGTCTCTCTCGCCGCCTCGAATCTGTTCGGCGATAACTTGGGCGTGTACGTCGGCGCGTATTACGGCTCGCGCAAGTCGGTGGCGGAAGAGACCGAGAACGAAGGCGACTGGATGCCGTACCGGTGGGTGCCGGACGGCAACGAGTATCTCGATTCGAAGTCATACATGATGCAGGGCCTCGGCCTCGACTTGTTCGAGAACGAGCTCGAACGCTACGGCGCGAACTTCTCCGTCGATCTCAAATACGGCGACGACAACTCGTTCCACGTGCGCGGTCAGCACAACCGCTATCGGGACGAGGAAACGCACAACTATTTCGATGTGCGCACGCATACCTCGGCACGGCTGGTCCAGGCCGATACCGATCGCACCGATCTAGCCAATCCGCTCAGTATGGTCATCGGCCAGGATGCGACGCTGGGTCGCATCTATGGATTCTCAGCCGCGGATATCGTCGATGCCGATGGTGACGGCCGCATCACGGACGCCGACCGCACGGGCAGTGGTTTTTACAGCATGATCGGTCGCTCGGGCACTTGGGACCCGGAAGGTGTGCGACTCGGGCGCGGTGTGGAGTACGGCATCGAAGAGGAGACGCAGAGCACGTTCTCCATCGGTGGTGAAAACCGCTTCGGCGCATGGCTCGTCGATTACGATATCGCGTACGCGCGAGCCAGATCGGAGACTCCGGAAATCTACGGTCTGGACGCGGGATTCAGCCAGTCGAGCCCGTGGCTCGGCAATCGTGGCATCGTGTTCAGCTTCCCCGATCCGCGCTATCCGCAGTGGCAGTTCAACCAGGCGGGCTTCAATGGCCTGTACGACCTGTCGAACTACCCGATCGCTGGCGCGTGGGCGGAGCGCGAGGAAGCGGAGAACGAGCAGCAGTCGGTGCAGTTCAATGTGACGCGCGCGTTCGATGCGGGCGCGTTCCAGTCCTTGAAGTTCGGCGGCAAGTACACGACATCGGAACGAGACTCGCGCTCGGGCACGCTAGCGTCGCTGGACGCGATCGACGGCTTGACCCTTGCTCAGAGCGGCCTCGGAGGTCGCAATTACAGCGATTTCTTCGATGGCGAGTACAGCGGTTCGCACGCTTTCGGCAACGTGCTGTCTGCGCGCGGCGTCGTCGATGCGATTCGCAGTTGCAACCCTTCGATCTTCGTGATCGAGAACGGTGCCTGTGGCTTCGACGCGCAGGCAATCGCCTCGGACTCACGTGTCCAATTGGAGGAGGACGTCACGGCTGCATACTTGATGGGCACGTGGCGCTTCGGGAATGTCGAAGTGATCGGCGGCGTGCGTGCCGAGCGCACGGAACTGCAGAGCACGACGTATCGCCAGGTCGATCTACCGCAGGACGCGCTCGCCACGCTGCCGCCCGAGCAGCTGCCGAGAAATGGCTACATCTCACAGACGCACTCGTACAACAACGTGCTGCCGAGCCTGCACCTGAGCTGGTTCGCCAACGACAACACCATCGTACGCGGTGCGGTGTGGACCAGCTTCACGCGCCCGGAGTACGCCTATATCGCGGGCGGCGAGCAGTCCAGCTACGAAGTCCTGCGCGATGCCGGCGGCAACGTGACGGGCGTGCGCCTCGCGTCGATCAATCGCAGCAACCTCGATCTCGATCCGCAGCGCGCGCTCAACTTCGACCTCAGCTACGAGTACTACCTCAATGACAAGGACGGCATGCTGTCGGCGGCGCTCTATCACAAACGCATCAAAGATTTCCTCGTGGTGGATGCGAGCCTCGAGCGCGGCGTGACCGACGATCAGGGCGTGCAGATCACCGAGCCGAAGAATCTGGACAGCGCCAGGCTCACCGGCATCGAGCTCGGCTACACGCAGCGCTTCCGTTTCCTGCCTGCACCCTTCGACGGCCTCGGTCTAGTCGCGAATCTCACACTTCAGGACAGCGAAGGCGATCCGGCAGCCGAGTGGCGCACCGATCGGCCCTCGTTCATCAACGCGCCGGATCGCATGTGGAACCTGATCGGCTTCTACGAGAAGGGCGGCTGGGAGACGCGGCTTTCCATTCAACACACGGGTATGTACATCGAGGATCCGCGCGCCAACGGCGTCGACAAGTACATCCAGCCGACGACGTTCGTCGACTTCTCGCTCAGCAAGCTGTTCCCGCAGCAGAAGGTCCGGATGTTCGTGGAGGTCACGAACCTCACCGAGGAACATCTGTACTGGGCGACGCACGGGCGGGCCGAATCGTTCCAGAAGGATTACGTGGAAGCAGGCCGCATGTACAACGTCGGCTTCAGCTGGGTGTTCTGAAAGTGAAGATCGCAATCATGACGAGCGTTCTCGTGTTGCTGTCGACGGCGTTGCCGCCGACAGCGAACGCCACCAAAGTCGCGGAGTGGCAGTTTCCGCCGGACTACAGCTTGCCGATTCCGCGTGAGCGGAAGAGTGAGCCGGCGCCATTGATCTCGGCGCCCGCCTGGCGGGCGCCCCCCCTCGCCGGTGAGGAGGCGAGCGAGACTCGCGAAGATCTGTTGCAAGGGGCTGCGGCACCGGGCGGCAGTTTCAGCATCGAGCTGTGGCTGCTCGATCACGTCAATCGTCCCGTCGGGGCGATGGTGGTCGCGCAAGATGAGCAGCGGCCGTCGTGGACGTTCGGCTATCGCGACGGGGCGTTTTTCTTCGGGCCGGCGGGCGAGCGGACCGCGACGGGCGCACGAGCGACGATCGTTCGTACGCGCAGCAGCGAGGGCGATCTCGAAGGCTACAAGGAGAAATGGCATCACGTGATCGGCAGCTACGAGGGCGGGCGCTGGCGGCTGTATCACAACGGTGCATTGCTCGAAGAGCGGCAGGCCCCGCTTCCCTCGTGGACTCGCCTGGATCTCGCCGCTTACACGCGCGCCGAGCCCTACATGCAACTTGGCGACCTGGTGAAAGATGTCGTCCTGCATGACACCGCGCTGACGCCGCAACAGATCTCCGAGGCATTCGCAGAACGATCACGGATGATCGACGAGGGCCGCCGCCGCGCGGAGCTCCATTTCACAGCGGGCCCGTATCTCAACACGCCGGATGAGGGCGAGATGTGGCTGGTGTGGGAAACCGACAAGGCATCAACTGCGCTGCTCGAATGGGGCGAGCGTGTCCCGTACGAACACAAGATCGAGATCGCTGCGCCCGGCCGGCTGCATAAGCGGCGCTTGAAAGGATTGAAAGCCGATACGCCGTATTTCTACCGCATCACGGCGATCGATGAGAACGGGCAGCGCATCGACTCCGGGCCACTCACGTTCCGTACGCTGCCACTGGCGGGTCAGCCCGTCGTGTTCGCAGTCGGCGGCGATACCGAGGCGCGCCCGTTCATCAATGCGCATATCGCTCGCGGCGTGTGGGAAGCGCGTCCGCACCTACTGCTCATGACGGGCGATCTCACCGACAGCGGCACCGCAGAGCATCGCTGGCAATGGACGCACGAGTACTTCCCCGGCATGACGCCGCTCACCAGCCGCGTGCCCATGCTCGCCGCGCCCGGCAATGGCGAGGGCGATCTTGTCTGGTTCAATCATTATCACGATGTGCCCGGCTCGAACGGGTATTACAGCCGCCGTGTGGGTGATGTCGAGTTCTTCGTGCTCGACAGTAATCTGGTGAGCCACGAGCGCCGTGAGCCAGGCTTCCGTGCGCGCCAGCGTGCCTGGCTCGAGACGAGCCTGAAGCAATCACGGGCTCGCTGGAAGATCGCCGTTCATCATCATCCAACGTACAGCTCCGATGACGACGATTACGGCAACACTTATGTCGAGCCCTCGGCGCTCGGCGACGAGGAAGTACAACGCGACTTCCTCGACGTGTATGAGCGTCACGGCGTGGACGTGGTGTTCTACAGCCATCTCCACAGCTACGAGCGCACCTGGCCGCTGGCCAACGGCAAGATCAATCCGACAGGGGTTGTGCACGTGCAGGTAGGTGGCTTTGGCGGCAATCACGAGCGCAGCGGTCCGACGCATGCGTGGCTGGATCACACGGTGTTCAGCGGATATCACTACGGCATCGTGCGCGTGTTCGGCGACACGCTGGAAATGAGCGTCTACGACGCAGAGCATCGGCTGCGTGACAACTTCACCCTGCGTCATCCAGCGCCAATCCCGTCCAACTCAGCGAACGTTTCCGGCGACAGCGTCAGCTGACTCGCGGCCAGGTTTTCGCGCAGATGCGCGAGGGAGGACGTGCCTGGAATCAAAAGAATGTTGGGTGCACGCCGTAGCAGCCAGGCGAGCGCGAGCTGCATCGGCGTGGCACCGAGCCGGGCCGCGACATTCGAGAGCGTGGATGACTGCAGTGGCGTGAACCCGCCGAGCGGGAAGAACGGCACGTATGCGATGCTGTGCCGAGCCAGCTCGTCTATCAGAGCGTCGTCGGCCCGATGCGCCAGGTTGTATTGGTTCTGCACGCAGACGATCTCGCAGATTCGGCGTGCCTCATCGACTTGAGCCGGAGTGACATTGCTCAGGCCGATATGGCGCACCAGTCCCTGCCGCTGCAGATCGGCGAGCACGGTGAGCGGCGCCTCGATGGAGCCCTCGGCCGGATGGTGGACCTCGAACATGATGCGCAGATTGACGACATCGAGTACATCGATACCCAGATTGCGACGATTGTCGTGAACTGCCGCAGTCAGCTCTTCGCGAGAGAACGCCGGGTTCCATGATCCATCGGCGCCCCGTTTCGCGCCGACCTTCGTGACGATCACCAGATCCTCGGGATAGGGCACGAGCGCTTCGCGAATGATCTGGTTGGTCACGTGCGGCCCGTAGAAATCGGCGGTATCGATGTGGTTTACACCGCTTGCAATCGCCTCGCGCAGCACCGCCAGCGCGGCATCACGGTTCTTGGGCGGACCGAAAACGCCGGGGCCGGCGAGTTGCATGGCGCCGTAGCCAAGCCGCTTCACGATACGATTGCCTAGCTTGAACGTACCGGTTTCTTTGCTGTTGAACATGGATCGAGCTCCTCGGGAATGACTCGGGTCAGGGTAGTGGTTACCCGCTCGTTCGATAACCCGTTAGAGTTCGCACGGGCTGTGCGGAATCACGAACAATGGACATCGATCTTGGTGACTTGAATGCGTTCCTTGCAGTGGCACGCGCCAAGGGTTTTCGCGACGGCGCGCGTGTCACGGGCGTCAGCGCTTCCGGGCTGAGCGCCGCGGTACGTCGGCTGGAAATGCAGCTCGGCGTGCGGCTGCTCCATCGCAGCACGCGTAGCGTTGTTCCGACCGAGGCGGGGCAGCAGCTGCTCGACCGGCTGGGGCCGGCATTGAATGAAGTGCAAGCAGCGCTCGATGTGGTGAATGGCTTTCGCAGCAGGCCCGCGGGCACATTGCGTCTCAACGTGCCGGTCAGCGCCGCGCGCTTGGTCTTGCCCGCGATCGTTCCGGCTTTTCTCGCCGCCTATCCCGACATCCAGCTCGAAGTGCTTGCCGAGGACAGTTTCGTCGACGTTCTCGCGGCCGGCTGCGACGCGGGCATTCGTTATGAGGAGCGGCTGGAGAAAGACATGGTCGCGGTGCCGATCGGGCCGCGCGTTCAGCGCTTCGCGACGGCCGCAGCTCCCACCTATCTCGATCGGCGCGGCCGACCGCAGCATCCGCGCGATTTGCTGAACCATGCTTGTCTGCGCGGCCGCTTCGCTGGCCGCTCGATCGCGCCCTGGGAGTTCGAGCGCGACGGCGAGGTCGTGCGTGTCGATCCTGCGGGCCAGCTCATCGTGCAAGTCGGTGGGGCAACCGATCTTGCGGTCCAGGCCGCCCTCGCCGGTACCGGCATCATTTATCTTTTCGAGGACTGGCTGCGTCCACATTTGGACAGCGGCGCGCTCGAGGCGATCCTCGAACCCTGGTGGCAGCGCTTCTCGGGACCTTTTCTCTACTATCCCAGCGGGCGCCTCATGCCCGCGCCGCTGCGCGCATTCGTCGATTTCATCAAGTCGCCGATCGTCAATGGCGGCGCCCGGCGTGCGCCCTCATAGGTCCCGGCATCTCGCAGTCATGTCGCGGGAACGGAACGATGCGTCGCTTTCGGCGTTGGGAAGTATCTGTCGAGCCCAAGCCCGATCCACCTGGTGAGGATAGATGAAGCCATGCAGCGTAACACCTCAGATAACTTCGCCCTCGGCCGCACGGACGAGAACAGCCTGAGCGCCGACGACCCGACTTTGCCTCCGCGTGTGCGAGAGCTGATTCGCATTGGGAACGTCGGAATTGCAAAACAGGACGACGCTGCGCTTGCAGCGTTCTTCCACCCGCAGTTCCGGTTTCATGGGCCCAGCGGCGACCTGAATCGTGAGCAACTATGGGATTACTTCGCAGCGTGTCGCGCGGCCTTCGACGACTTTACCGTGACACGGCAGGCCGTCGTGTCGGATGGCGGCGATTATCTCGCGACTAGAACGCGCTTCGCGGGAGTATTCGCGCGCACATTCACCGGCCTGCCCGAGGGGCCGCTCCAGCCGAACGGCAAACGATTCGAATATCGAGTCATCAACATTTTCCGATACGCGCCGAATGGCCAGCTCCTGGAGGAATGGGTGCAATATGACACGGCCTCTTTTCTCGCCCAACTGCGATGAGGCGATCTGGGCAAGGTGCAGGGCTTCAAACCTGTCGAGCGACCGACCGCACCAGGTTTCGGAGAGCTCCGTCGGTGCTTAGCCAGAGACTGCGCTGGCACGTTCGACGATTCTGAGCCAATCGCGCGCGGCGTGAGCTGCGCCGGCCCGTTGCCGTGATGAACTTGCCGTTCCCGCTTTCCAGCAGTGGTAGCGCAAGGCGCCGGCAAGTGCATTACAACCCGCCGCAATCCAGTACGCTTCGCGAACATGGGAACGTAAGCCATTCTCGTGGCCCATCGCGCTCAGGTAGCACGACAGCAGCGTGTCATGTCGACGGCGCACCTCCGGTTCCCAGTAGGCCAGCGTCTGCAACCACGAGCTCACGTCCTCGAGTGCCGAGCCGGTACGAGCGCGCGCCCAATCGATGAACACGGGCGCAGGGCGAGCATCTCGCTTTCGCACGATGACATTGCCGGGATGCAGGTCACCGTGTATCAGCGTCTTGCCGAAGGAATCGAACGCGAGCAGCTCCGAGCGCCTCGCCGGAAGTGCGTTCACCAATCGATCGAGCGAAGGTAGCGAGCGGCGCAGCCATGCAAACTCTGGATCTCTGCGCATACGTCGAAGCTGTTCCAGCGTTGTGATCGCGGACTCGCGTAGCATCGTTTCGTAGTCCCACGCGGGCAGCACAGCCCCGGTCCCGGTGTGCATTCGATGGAGCGATGCGAGGTGCTGCATCACGGTGGCAGACGCGGAAATATCGCGCCAGGGCCAGGTGCTGACTCGTTGCACGTACTCCAAGAACACTATGGCGCGCTCGTGCGAGAGTTCGTCGACTCGGAACACCCTCGGTAAACATGCGCTCAAGCCGCGAGATGTGAGGAGCTGCCGATACACAGCAGCCTCTCTGGCCGTTGCTCCTTCGAGCTGCTTCGCCATGAGACTCAGCTTGTGCGAACGACCTGTCGGCTCTCGAGCTCTCAAGACCACTCGCCGCATCGATGCCGACTCCAAGCCGCCTCTGGTGTGCGACACAGTCAGCGCGATTGGCTGGGCTCGTTCGCCGAACTCTGCGCGCGCTATGGAGAGCGCGGAAGATCTGATATATGCGTCAAGGTCCATCGGCAAATAGTGAAGAGATTGAGTTCACCATTCAACCCAGCTGGTCCATGCTTGCGGACAGGGCTCTGGCCTTCGGGATGAGCCGATACATTCTGGAGAGAAACGCTGTTGCGCATCATTGCCCATCTGAGCTTGTGCAAGTGGCGCGCGATCAGGTGAAGCAAACATTGCTGACTGCGCCGACTGCTCGCCAGCGCGACATTGCAGGTAACGAGCGCGAGCAGCCTCGTAATGAAATTCTGGGATTCCGCGCTTGTTCGCGGACCAGCGCTCGATCCTCAGGAACCACACGCTGACAGTGCGCGTTTCCTGCGCTCGCGCCGAATAACGCTGCTCCGGGCAGAGATTCTTCAGGCCCACAAAGGAACGCGGGACCGCCCCGGACGATGGAGCTGACTTCCAGGCCGGTTCAGGGACACCGTTGCTGCACGGCGTGGCCGCGTCGTGCAGGAGGAGTTATGAGCGAGTCCGAGGAAACCCGTCAGCGCCCCGACACGCCGTACTACGACAGACCCACCGGCGGCTGGGGGTCGCTGAGGGGAATCGGCCATGTCCTCGTGGACCAGAAGCCGAAACTCGACGTTTTGCGCACGCTGATGCGCCAGAACAAGCCCGGTGGGCACATGTGCACGTCCTGCGCCTGGACCAAGCCACCGCAGCCGCACTTGTTCGAGTTCTGCGAAAACGGCGCCAAGGCGACGGTGTGGGACCTTACGCGCGCTCGTTGCACGCCCGATTTCTTCGCCGACCACAGCGTGACCGAGCTGCGCGGACTGTCGGATTACGAGTTGGAGGAGACGGGCCGCCTCACGCATCCGATGCGTTATCACGCCGACTCGGATCGTTACGTCCAGACGACGTGGCAGGAAGCCTTCGAGGGGATCGGCGCAAAGCTGGCAACACTCGATCCGAAATCGACGGTCTTCTATACCTCCGGCAGGGCGAGCCTGGAGACATCCTATCTTTTCGCGCTGTTCGCGCGCCTGTATGGACACAACAATCTGCCCGACAGCTCGAACATGTGCCACGAGACCACCAACGTGGCACTCAGGAAGGTGATCGGAGTGGGCGTGGGAACGTGCGTGCTGTCGGACTTCGATCGTTGTGAGCTGATCCTGTTCTTCGGGCAGAACACCGGATCGAACAGCCCGCGTTTCCTACACGCGCTGCAGGCCGCCAAGGAGCGCGGCTGCAAGATCGTCACGTTCAACCCAGTGCGCGAGCGCGGGTTATTGGAGTTCACCAATCCTCAGAGTCCCGCGCAGATGACCGTGAAGTCCCCGACACGTATCTCGGACCTGTATCTCCAGGTTACGCCGGGTGGTGACATCGCGGCGCTTGCCGGGCTGTGCAAGCGAGTGCTGGAACTGGATGCCGAGGCGAAAGGAAGAATCATCGACCGAAGCTTCATCGAGCAGCACACGACGGGGTTCGATCAGCTCGAGACGCTGCTGCGCGAAGTGTCCTGGCAGGAGATCGAGAAGGAGTCCGGTCTGCGCCGCGGCGAGCTCCAGAAAGTGGCGGAGATGTATGTCTCGGCAGATACGGTCATTGGCATCTACGGCATGGGGCTCACCCAGCACGTGCGTGGCTGGCTCAGCCTCGCCATGCTCGTGAACCTGTTGCTGCTGCGGGGAAACATTGGACGCGAGGGTGCGGGCATCTCGCCGGTGCGTGGACATTCCAACGTGCAAGGTCAACGCACGGTGGGGATTACCGAGAAGCCCGACGACGTGCCGATGGACAAGCTCAAGGCGCTCTTCGGCTTCGAGCCCCCGCGGGAAGAGGGACGCTCCACGGTGGAGATGGTCGAGGGATTGCTCGATGGATCGGTGCGGGGGCTGATTTCGCTCGGCGGCAACCTGGCTCGCTCCATCCCCGACCGGGCACGCGCCGAGCAGGCCTGGCGCGATCTCGACCTCAATGTTCAGATCGCGACCAAACTCAATCGCTCACACCTGCTGCCCGGACGCAACAGCTGGCTGTTGCCTTGCCTCGTGCGCGCCGAGACAGACCGGCAGGCTACCGGGCCGCAGGTGGTGACGATGGAGGACATGCTCAGCATGATCCACGGCTCGCTGGGCAAGCGCGCACCTGCATCACCGCATCTGAAATCCGAAGTCGCTATCGTCGCTGGCATCGCCAAGGCGACGCTGCCTCCAAACCCGATGGTGAAGTGGGACGAGTGGACCGCCGACTACGGACTGATTCGGAGCCTCATCGAGGCGACGTATCCGGACGAGTTTCACGACTTCAACGGTCGACTCTTCACGCCGGGCGGGTTCTACCGTGGCAACTCGGCGCGCGACCGAAAGTGGCAGACCGAGAGCGGCAAGGCCCAGTTCACCACGCCCCAATTTCTGACTTCTTTGGGCCAGCGTCCAAAGGGCGAGGAGCTCACGCTCATCACGCTGCGCTCGAACGATCAGTTCAACACCACGATTTACGGTTTCTCCGACCGGCTGCGAGGACTCTCGGGGCCTCGCGACATCGTCCTCATCAACCCGGAGGAGATGGTGCGCCGGGGCCTTACGGAGGGAGAGCTCGTGACGCTCGAATGCGCAGTGGAGGACGGTGCCGAGCGGCGGGTGCGGGGGTTGAAGATCCTTGCCTACGACCTGCCGGATGGTTGCCTCGCCGCGTACTACCCCGAAGCGAACCCGCTGATTCCCGTCGGCTACCGCGACGAGTTGTCCAAGACTCCTTCATATAAAGGTGTGCCAGTCCGAATCCGAGCCGAGTCCGTGGAGAGGGCGCGGCCATGATTCGTTGGCTGGATGGCGCGGTCCCGTATCTGAAGGGGCTTCACATCGCCGCCCTGGTGCTCTGGTGCGCGGGGCTGTTTGCGCTGACCGTGATGCAGGCTCGTCATGACCCGGCGATCGGCCAGGTGGAATACACGCGGATGAGGCTGGCGTTTCACTACAGCTATATCTGGGTCGTGACTCCCGCCGCAGTGTTCGCTGTGACCGTGGGCACGCTGCTCATGTTCCTGTTGGATGTGTTCGTCGTGTGGATGTTCGCGAAGCTCATTTTCGTGGCGTTGCTGGTCGGCTTCCACGCGTGGGTGGGCGGCACGATCGTCGCCGTGGGCGAGACCAGGGGAGAGCGCCAGACGCCCGGGCCCCTGTTGCCGCTGCTCATTCTGCTGGCCACGGTGCTCGCGATCCTCATTCTGGTCCTCGCCAAGCCCGCACTCGAACGAGTCGCGCTGCCGGACTGGCTCATGGAGCCCAGGGGCGGTCAGCTGCCGTTCGATGTGCCCAGGTTGTAGTCGAACACGAGCTTGCCCCCATGCCATCCTGTCGCGCCCACCATGATGACGCAGAGGCCCGACAGCAGAACGCCATAGGGCAGCACGGCAGCCTCGTAGCCCAAGAGGCGGTAGCCCCAGTTCGCGCCGAGAATCGACAGGAGCACGACCGCGATCACCGCGTGCGTCCATGTGGAAGCCCTCGCGCGTATGCCGGGAACCATTATCAGCTCCATCACCCCGGAGCCGGCGGCGAGCAGGCCAATGAGGAAGGCCATGCCGGAGGCCCATACCGCGGCACGGGCCCAGAACGCATCGCCGGTCCACCAATAAAAGACGTCCGCCCCGAAGTTGCAGAACGTCAGCGCGATCGGGAAGGCCACCGTCATGGCATGGACAGGGTGGCCAGCCACCGCGATTCTCGACGCGGTCTGCTCGAAATCGGGGCGCAACGGAATCGGATCGACGAGCCGCTCGCCGTCGGCTCGCTGCTGGGTCTCGGCCATCGCTCGGATCTCCTGCGCGCTCTTCTCGCAGTCCTAACGCCCGTCGTGCTGGCGGGTTGCACTGAATCTCTCTCGATCGTCCACCCCGCCGGGAGCGCTGCCGAAGTCATCGCCACGCTGTGGTGGGTCATGCTCATCGGCGCGACCGCAATCTTCCTGCTCGTGACCGTGCTGCTCGTGCTGTCCTTCCGCCGTGGCGAGCAGCCGTCCGGACCCGAGGCGGACGCTCGGCGCGAACGGATCTGGATCCAGGGTTTCGGTCTCGCTTTTTCGCTGATCGTGCTGGCGGCCCTGACCGGCTACGGGCTCTATGTCGGCGAGCGACTGCTGCCGCGGCCGGGCCCCGATGTCGTCACAGTGAGGGCCGAGGGCGCGCGATGGCAATGGCGCTTCACCTACGACGACGCGCCCGGCCGCACGACGCTGGGCGTTTTGCACATTCCCGCTCGCCGTCAGGTGGACGTGCAGATCACAACCGTCGACGTCATTCACAGCTTCTGGGCGCCGCGACTGGGGGGAAAACTCGACGCGATTCCAGGACACGTCAACGTGCTGAGGATCGAGGCCGACACGCCCGGCGATTACGCAGGCGTGAGCGCCGAGTTCAACGGCCGCGGCTACACCGGGCACCGCTTCATTGTGCGAGCGCATGACGACGCGGGCTGGGACGCATTCCTCCGCGGCGAGACACCATGAACGCTCTGCGCCGCCACCGAGAGTTGGAGCGCATCTGGTCTTCGCGTCCGGGCTGGCGCGGCAAGCTGACGACAGTAAACAACAACGATATCGGACTCATGTTTATGTTCGTCGCGACGGCGTACTTCGTGATCGGCGGCATCCTCGCGATGCTGATCCGTTCGCAACTCGCGAGTCCGCACTCGGCCTTCATGGGGCCCGACGTCTACAACCAGGTCTTCACGATGCACGGGACCATCATGATGTTCCTGTTCGCGATCCCGCTGTTCGAGGGCCTCACGATGCATGTGCTGCCCAGAATGCTCGGCACGCGCGACATGGCTTTTCCGAGGCTCAGCGCCTTCGGCCTGTGGTGTTACGTTTTCGGCGGCTCGATACTGATCTTCGCGCTGCTCGCGGGAGTCGCGCCGGACAGTGGCTGGTTCATGTACCCGCCGCTCGCTTCGACGCTCGGCTCGCCGGGCGTGAACGCGGATTTCTGGCTCATCGGGATCACTTTCGTGGAGATTTCGGCGATCTCGGCGGCGGTCGAGATCGTCACGACGGTGCTCCTGTATCGCGCTCCAGGCATGTCGCTCGAGAAGCTGCCGATTTTCGCCTGGTACATGCTGGTAGTGGCGGTGATGATCCTGACGGCCTTTCCACCGTTGATCCTGGGCTCGATCCTTCTCGAGCTCGAGCGCGCCTTCGGCATGCCTTTCTTCCAGGTTGCGCAGGGCGGCGACAGCCTGCTCTGGCAACATCTCTTCTGGATCTTCGCGCACCCGGAGGTCTACATCATCTTCCTTCCCGGTGCCGCGGTGATCTCCACTGTGCTGCCGGTGATGGCGCGCACCACGCTGCTGGGCTATCGCTGGATCGTGGTCGCGACGGTGGCGCTCGGGATCCTGAGCTTCGGACTCTGGGTCCACCACATGTTCACGACGGGCCTGCCTCATATGGGGCTGGCATTCTTCTCGGCCGCCTCGACCCTAGTGGCGGTGCCCACGGGGATCCAGATCTTTGCCTGGATCGGCACGCTCTGGAAAGGCCGTCCCGAGATGCACCTGCCGATGCTGTGGATCGTTGCGTTCTTCGCCACCTTCGTGCTCGGAGGCCTCACCGGTGTCATGGTGGCGATCGTTCCGTTCAACTGGCAGACGCATGACACGTACTTCATCGTCGCGCACTTTCACTATGTGCTGGTCGGCGGTTTCGTATTCCCGATGCTCGCCGGACTCTATTACTGGTTGCCGCATTTCACCGGCCGCAAACGTTACTTCAAGACAGGCGAGACGGCGTTCTGGCTGGTGGTGCTCGGTTTTCACGGAACCTTCCTGCTGCTGCACTGGGCTGGCCTGCTGGGAATGAGGCGGCGAATCGACACTGTCGAGGCCGGGTCGGGCTGGGAGCTCATCAACCTGCTCGCCTCGATCGGCGGCTTCGCCATGGCGATCGGGTTCGCCCTCGTGCTCCTCGACGTGGCGGTGAATGTGGCCGTGTCGACCCGAAGCCGGCGCAATCCATGGCGGGCGGGCACGCTGGAATGGGCAGCGCTCTCGCCATCGCCGTCTTACAACATGGCATCGCTTCCCGAGATCCGCAGCCGCTATCCTCTCTACGACGATCCCGAGCTTCCGGCGCGTATCGCGCGCGGCGAGGGATATCTCGGCGAGCCACGCGATGGCCTGCGCGAAAATCTCGCAGTGGACATTTCGAGCGGGCGACCGAGGTGCCTGGTCATCTTCCCGACGAATTCGGTCCTTCCCATCATCATGGCCGCCGTCACTGGAGGTCTGTTCGTCGGGATGCTGATCAAGGCCTACTGGCTCGTGCCGGTGTCTCTCGTCGGCATGGCGGTGATTGCGACCTGGTGGGCATGGACCCTCGGAAGTGGCGAGGACCAGGATCCGCGGCCGGTGGGGAACGGGCTCGTTCTGCCGCTTGCATCGGAGTTGAAGCGGCCACCCGGCTGGTGGGGATCGCTGTTCCTGCTGCTCGCCGACGTTGTGTTCATGGGCTCGCTTCTGTTCGGCTACGCTTTTCTTTGGACGGTGGCACCGAACTGGCCGCCGCCGGCTTATCTGAAACCCGGCTTGCTGGGACCGGTATTGGTGCTCGGCGGCGCGGCGCTTTCGTTCGGCGGCATCCGCCTTGCTCAGCGCGCGCTTCGACACGATGAGAAGCCTTGGCCAGGTCTGCTCTTGAACTTCGCGGGCCTCGTGTCGCTTGGCGGGGCCGCTGGGACGGTGTTGGCGCGGACGGTTCACGATGCCCACGCATTCGACGCCACGCTTTGGGTGATAGCGGGTTACGTGATCTTTCACGTGATCGTCGCAGTGCTCATGACAATGTTCCTTACACTGCGCGCTGTTGCCGGTTACCTCTCGTCCCGTCGCATCGGCGAAGCAAACATCGTGGGGCTGTGGTCGGACTACGCAGCCGTCGTCGCACTGTTGGGCCTCGGGGCCGCGTGGCTGCCGGGAGCATTCACGTGAGCGACATCCTTCGCATTTCGCTCCCGCTCACGGTGTGGCTCGCTAGCTTCAGTGCGGTCTACGGGCTGCAGGGGGTCGCTTGTTCGCAGCACTGGGCCGCAGCTGGTCTCGATGTCGCTACAGCTCGTGTCGTCCTGACAGCTGCATGGATTGCGGCGCTCGCGGTGCAGGTCGCGTTCGTCTTCGTCCTGGGCTCACCCCGGTTTGCGTCGCGCTCGCTCTTCGTACGCACTGTGAGCCGGATTCTTGCGGCTGCCGGCCTCGTTACCACGTTGTGGACGCTGTTCCCGGTCGTCACGACCTCGGTCTGCATTTGATGGGCATCGTTTCTGTCGGCTATGTCCGAGACGGTCCGGCTAAATCTCGCTGCTGCTTCTTTTTCTGAACTCGGCCGCTTTGTGGCGATTGCCGCATTGGGCCATGCTGCACCAACGACGCTTGTGCGACTTCGTGCGATCGTAAAACCAGAGGATACAGTCGGGGTGCTCGCATTGCTTGACCAGGGTGAAATCGCCCTCTGTCAGCAACTGCGCCACTGCTTCGGCGACCGGCCCGAGCAACGACCCGATCGGATCGCCGCGCGAAATGCGAGTCAACTTGAAGTTGCCCTCACGATCGCGCTCCAGATGGGGCGCGCTGACATGGGCGTGCAAATATTCGTTCAGGCGTCGAATGTCTCCGTTCCTTTCCTCTTTGCGCTTGGCGATCAGCTCACGAGCCTGCGTCCGCAGCATCCTCGCGCGCACTAGCAAGTCTGCGGGCACAACGCCCCCATCCCTGGCGCGAGCGACGAGACCGTGCCGCTCCAGCCATCGGAGCACGTCTTCACCGGTGTTCCAGTAGTCGACGACCTCGCCGTGCCTGCGTGCCTCCGTATTGAGAAGGTCCATCGCCAGATGGTCGCCCACCATCGGCGCCTCGGGCGCGCTGCCGCTGCGCTGAGCTCTGCTGCTTCTCATTTCGTAACCTCTAAAAAACACCTTGACAGGTTACCACGGTCTGAGCAGACTTGCTTCGAGTAACCGGTAAATGATGGATTTATAGGTTATCCAATAACCCCTGGCCCGAGGAATCGCCATGAGTCCCAAACATCTACTTCTTGCAGCCGCCACCCTCGGCAATGCCGTCACCGCGGCCGCCGACAATCCCGTACAAGTTCACTACCGAACCATGGAAGTGCAGGGCGTCAGCGTCTTCTATCGCGAAGCCGGCCCGTCACAAGCTCCCGCAGTCCTGTTGCTGCACGGATTTGCCGCTTCCTCATACATGTTCCGCGAGCTGATCCCGGTACTGGCCAAGGACTATCACGTGATCGCTCCGGACCTGCCCGGCTTCGGCCAGACCAGCGTCCTGCCCGGGGTGGAGTTCAGTTACAAGTTCGACAATCTGGCATCCGTCATCGATGCGTTCACCGTCGCCAAGGGCATGGATCGCTACGCCATGTATGTATTCGACTACGGCGCCCCGGTGGGTTGGCGGCTGGCGGTCAAGCATCCTCAGAAGATCAGCGCCATCGTGAGCCAGAACGGCAACGCCTATGAAGAAGGATTGAGCGCATGCTGGGCCGACATGCGCAAAGCGTGGAATGAGCCCACTGCCGAAAATCGCGAGGCCCTGCGGCGTTTCAATACGCCGGAAATGATCAAGTGGCAGTACACCGAAGGAGTCGAAGACAGGTCACTGATTGCGCCGGAGGGCTACCAGCTGGCGTCGGCGGCAATCGAGCGCATCGGCGTCGAGGCGCAGATGGATTTGCTGCTCGACTACGGCAACAACATCAAACAGTACCAGCAGCTCCACGAGTTCTTCCGTCGCTACCAGCCGCCGACGTTGGCGATCTGGGGCAAGAACGATCCCTTCTTCACGCCGAACGGCGCCGAAGCCTTCAAGCGCGACAACCCGAAGGCCGAGGTGCGGTTCCTCGACACGGGCCACCTCGCAATCGAAACCCACGGCAGGGAGATTGCGACCGCGATGCTGGAGTTCCTGAATGGGAGCGTCAAACGTTGAGGGCGTCGGGTGGAAGGCAGAGGCAGTGGCTGCGGCCACTGCCTCATGCCGGATCCAGCATCGTCAATCGCTCTTCGCAGAACGCAACGAATTGGCCAGCTCATCGGCGCTGCCTGTCCAACAGGTCACATTCCAATCGGTTCGGAGGTGGCCTTCTGCCCTTGGTCCTCGCAATGGTCGCTAACGCGAAGGCGACCACTCATCGACAGGCCTCAGCGCTGCACACCGTCGAAATAATCGACCACGGTGCGCGCAACGCGGCCCATGCCGTCTTCTGTTTCGGCGCGAGGGCCGGACAGTTCGACGTTGTAGAACGAAATGATGATGGTGCCCGACCGAGCGTAGATCATGCCGACGTCGTTGGTGACGGTGCCGGTCTCGCCGGTTTTGTGGGCGATCGGGACCGTCAGGTAGTGCGGAAGCTTGATGACGCCGGATTGTTGCGCGAGCAGGATGCGTTTCATTTCTTCGCAGCTTTGCTTGGATGCCGCGGTGCCGAGCTCGATGCTTTCGAGCAGCCGGCCCATCTCCTGAGGCGTGGCCCAGCCGAACCAGTTCGCTTTGTCGTTCCACGCGGAGCGCATGCGCTGAGCGGCGTCTTTCTCGGCGGAGCGCTTCGTCACTTCTTGGATCAACGCGCGTCGCGGCTCGAGGAACGATGGCAGGTCGGTGCCGAGCGCGAATATGTCTTCGGGCTTCAGCGCTTTGTACTTGGGATCCAGTGCTTCGTAACGCATCTGGAAGAACTCGAGCGTGGTCTTGTTCTGGCGCAATACCTGATAACCGGCATCGCGCAGAAATCGGTTGACGGCCTCCTTGCCGCCGACCTTGGCGATCATGATGTCGGTAGCGGTGTTGTCGCTGGTGATGACCATTTGAGTAATGAGGTCCCGGAGCGTGGGGCTCATGCCGGGATCGTGGTACCTGAAGATGCCGGATCCACCGCGATAATCAGCTGGTTTGATGACGTAGCGCTGATTCAGATCGAGCTTGCGCGCATCGGCCAGACGGTAGGCGAGCACCATGGTGGCGAGCTTGATGGTGCTGGCGCTTTCGAACTCATCGGTGCCGCGCACGCTCGCTGCCTCGCCCGTGCCCAGATGCTTGACGTAGATGCCCGATCGGGTGGGAAGTCGCGACAGCTCGGCTTCGAGCAGGCGGGAGAGATTCGAGTTTGCCGATTGCGCGGTCGCGTCGACATGGAGGAATTGCAACAGCAGCGCCAGCGTAACCGCCCAGGTCGATCGCATTCCGTATCCCCCAATTTCCACGCACTGCGTTGATGGTCGCCGACACCGGCGATATTCGCAACAGCAGCGTTGACCGTTTCCATCCAGCGCGCCTCGCTCGTATATGAGGCTGGGGGCGCCAAACGGCCGGGTGGCAAGGCAGCGCTGAGCGACAGCCTGCTCGTCGCGACGTACAGTGCTCGGCCGGTTTCCGTCCGGCCGGTCTCGAACGTATATAGGCATGGCCAGCGAGCCAGAAGGTTACGATGCCACCGGAGTACGCCCCAGAGCCCACGTTCGTGCCTGAGCCCCCGAGCGATGACGCCAACGACGGCGCCACGCGGGCGGAGATCGTCAATCGGCTGTTTCGCGAGCACAACCAAGCGCTCGTCAGCCTGTTGACACTGCAGCTGAAGTCGGTGCAGGACGCGAAGGAGATTGCGCAGGAATCGTACGTGCGGCTGTTGCAGCTGGATCGACCGGGTGCGACCAGTCTGCTGCGAGCGTACTTGTTTCGGATCGCCTCGAACCTCGCGGTGGACCGGCTCCGACAGCGCAGCGTGCGGTATCGCTCGGCGGCTGCGGTCGAAGCCGAGCTCTTCGAAGAGCTGACGGTTCGGGATGATCCCGAGCGTCGCACACTGGCAGCCGAGGAACTTGGTTTTGTAAACCGGTGTCTGGAAGAATTGACCCCATCGGCTCAGCGCGCGTTCTACCTGCACCGGGTGCAAGGGATGAGCGTGATCGAGATCGCGGCCGAGCTCAAAGTGACCGAGAGGATGGTCCGGCACCACCTGACCCGTGCATTGATGTATTGCCAGCTGCGTCTGAGAGGCGCAAGCAGAGAGGAGGCGCTGGAGCGCCTGAAGCGATGACAGGTTCGACCCCCACAACTGCAGACCTCGACCGGATGGCGGCGGCCGCCGACTGGCTGGTCCGTTTGCACGACGCACCGGGCGATGAAGCGCTCGCGGTTGCGTGGCTGCAATGGTGTGAGGAGGATCCGCGCAACCTGCAGGAGTTCCAGTCGGCACAATTGGTCTGGCACGCGGCCAATCCAGCTACGCCCGCAGCGATGGCCGAACTTGCGGCGTCCCCGCCGCGGGTGGTCGCGCGCCAGCCGAGTCGTCGAACCTGGTTCGGGCTCGCGGCGGCGATACTGATTGCAATCGGCATTGGCTCATTTGCACTGGTGCGGACCGCTCATGACGAGCTGCTGCAAAGCTATGAGACGCCCATCGCCGGCACAGGAAGCAGCGTGCTGCCCGATGGCTCTCGGGTGGAGCTGGGCGCGGACTCGCGCATCACGACGCGCTACACCGCCAGCCAACGCTTCATCAGCGTCGATGTGGGCGAGGCGTATTTCCTGGTGGCGAAGGATCCCGGCCGCCCGTTCCTGGTCGACGCGGGCGGCATGCAGATCACCGCGGTCGGTACCGCCTTCAACGTCAGGCGCAACAACGATCGGGTCGTGATCGCGGTGAGCGAGGGGCAGGTGCAGCTGGATAGCGAGGAGAAAAGTGCGCGCACGGCGCTATTGGCGGGACAACAAGCCGTTTACAGCAGTGATTCACGCACCGTCACGATCGCGCAGATCAACGCTATGGAGGTGGCCTCCTGGCGCAAGGGTGTGCTCAAGTACATGCACGAGCCGCTCGGCAGCGTCGCTCAGGACCTGAGCCGATATCACAACAAGCGCATCATCATCAGCGATGCCCGCTTGAGCGCCATGCCCTTCACTGGCACCGTGTTCAGCTCGCGCATCGGCGATGCATTGAAGGCGTTCGAGAGCGTGTTTCCCCTGCAGGTTCAGGAGCGAGGTGACGCGATCGAGCTGGCGCCTCGCGGCTGAGCGTCGTTCACGACTTCCCTCCGAGGCGTTTCGAAAGTATATATCCCCACTACTACAAGAGATCCGCGTCGCGAGTTGCAGTGGCCGGACATGATGGTGAGTTGGGGGACGTTTGATGGTGCCATCGAGTGCGGTCGAGCCCGCAGGCTGCGTCATGCGGCTGCGGCTTTGCTTCGCTCTTATGCCCCTATTCGTGCTTCAAACGACGCAAGCCCAACAGATTCAGAGCGAGCCCCCTGACACGCTTGCCATTGAAGATGTCGGTGGGCGCGAGGCGGTGTTTCAGATTGCCGCTCAGTCATTGGCCACGGCACTCATCGAGTTCTCGGATCAGGCGCACGTGCAAGTGATCTCCTCGGGCGAGGAGGTGGCGAGGAGCGTCGCTTCTGAGGTACGAGGCCGCCGTCGGATCGTCGATGCGATCCAGATCATGCTCGAAGGCACCGACCTGCAGTACACGGTGATCAGTCAGGACATCATTTCGATTCATCCGAAGCTGCCGTCGCGAAGCGCCGAGGTTGCAGTGGCCGAAGCGAAGCCGGTGGATAGCTCGTACTCGTCTGCCGAGGACGAGGTGCTCGAAGCGGTCGTCGTCACCGCGACCCGCATCATTCGCGACGGCTACGAAGCGCCGACGCCAACCACGGTCGTGAGCAATGAGACGCTGAAAGTACTGGCTGCGAGCAATGTCGCCGACGCAGTCAACTTCGTACCCGCCCTGGCGGGAAGTGCAACACCACGCTCGGGAAATTCGGGGGTGAGCGGCGGACAAGCCGGCACCAACACACTCGACCTGCGGAGCATGGGCGCAAATCGCACGCTCGTGCTGTTGGATGGCGTGCGTCTCACGCCGACGGCGTTGACAGGTGTAGTCGACATCAACCAGTTGCCTGACGGGTTGATCGAGCGTGTCGATGTGGTGACCGGCGGTGCGTCGGCCGCCTATGGCTCGGATGCGATGACCGGCGTGGTCAACTTCGTGCTCGATAAAAACTTCACGGGCTTCAAGACCAACGCGATGGTCGGCGTCACCGATCGCGGCGATGGCGAGAAGTATCAGGTGTCGCTCACCGCTGGCATGCCGTTTGCCGATAAGCGGGGCCACTTGCTTTTCAGCAGCGGATTCAGCGATTCGGATGGTGTGCGCGGGGTACCGCGCTCCTGGTACGGCGGTTGGAAGATAATCAACAATCCCGGGTACACACCCACCAACGGTCAGCCCGAACTGCTGTGGCGCCCGGAAACGGCGATGAGCACCACGTCGCCTGGCGCATTGGTGACGAGCGGGCCGTTGCGGGGCATGGAGTTCACGCAAGGCGGTGCGATACGCCAGTTTCAATATGGTCCGATCGAGTCGGCACCGCTCATGTCGGGCGGCGATTGGCGAATCTCCGATCGATCGCGCGCGCCGGATGTGGAAGCGGCGGTGAAGCGACACACATTCTTTTCGCGCGCTAGCTGGCAGCTGAGCGATGATTTACAAGTGTTTGCGATCGGCTCGTATGCCCATTCCGTGACCGACAACCAATGCTGTTATAACTACTACCTGAACAACATCACCATCCAGCGCGACAATGCATTCTTGCCCGAGACCGTGCGCGCTCAAATGCAAAGCCTCGGGCTCGACACGCTCACCGTCGGCTCGACCAACGAGGACCTTGGTGCGATTCACGGTTACTCGCAACGAGATGTCAGGCGGTTCGTTGCCGGCATCAACGGCAAGTTGCCGGCATTGGGTTCGAGCTGGCGCTGGGACGCGTATGCGCAACGAGGCACGAGCAATATTTCCAACGAGGTCACGTCGACCGTGGTGGCGAAGTATCGGGATGCGATCGATTCGGTGCGCGATCCGAGCGGACGAATCGTCTGCCGTTCGACACTGACCCATCCGGACAACGGCTGCTTGCCTTATAACGTGCTCGGATACGGGGTGAACTCTCAACGAGCGATCGATTATGTCCTGGGCACGGCTCGGCTCGATCAGAAGTTGCAACAGGATGTAGTGGCCGCCAGCGTGCAGGGCGAGCCGCTCGCGACCTGGGCGGGGCCGGTGTCGGTGGCGAGCGGTGTCGAACATCGAAAGGAGTCGGTGGTCTCGCACGCCGATCCGATTGCGCAAGCCAGCGGATATTTCGTGGGCAACTTCAAAGCGACCCGCGGCTCCTACGAAGTGATCGAAGCGTTTCTGGAAAGCGTCGTGCCCATGCTGAACGACAAACCCTGGGCTCATTCGCTGGATCTGAACGGTGCCGTGCGCTGGACCGAATACAGCACCTCGGGGGAGGTGATGACATGGAAGCTTGGTGCTACGTACTCGCCGATTCGCAACGTGACGTTTCGCGGTACCCGTTCGCGCGATATTCGCGCGCCAAACCTGAACGATCTGTATCTCGCCGGGCAGGTCAATACTCAACAGGTCAGCGATCCGTTTCGCGACAATGTCACCGCGCTGATTCTTCGTCCGATGGTCGGCAACTTGAACCTGGATCCGGAGGAGGCTGATACCTTGGGCCTTGGTGTCGTCTATCAACCGACATTTGCGCCCGGATTGAGCATGTCTCTCGATTACTACCGCATCGATGTCGACAAGGCCATAGCCACCATTCAACAACAGGCGGTCATCGACCGCTGTTTCGCCGGCAACACGGCGCTGTGCTCGGCGATCGTGCGCGACCGAAACGGCGCAGTCACTCAGATCACCGTGCAGCCGGTGAACCTGCTGGCGGAGACGGCCGAAGGCGTGGACATCGAAGCAAGTTACCGCCGCCCGCTGTGGAGCGGCAATCTCACTTTGCGCGCGCTTGCGACGCATGTCATCGAACGGCGCATCGACGATGGCATCACGGTCACGGAGATGGCCGGAGACAACAGCGCCTCGGCTGCAGACTGGCGTTGGCTCGGCATGGCCAGCTACGACAACGGCAACTACGCGATCAGCCTGGTCGGCCGCGGGGTCAGCAGCGGCAAGTTGGAAAATGCGTACATCGAATGCTCTGCCCGCTGTCCCGTCTCGACAGTTGCGAACCGCACCATCGACAGCAACGACGTTCCGGGTGCGGTGTATGCGGACTTGTCGCTGACCTATCGGCTGGCTCTGAGGGGCATCAGGAATTTCGAGCTGTTCTTCAAAGTAGACAACCTGACCGATCGCGATCCGCCGCCGGCGGGCGGCATCACCGGAGCGAGCTTCGTCGATCCCGGGGTCAATCCGCTGCTCTACGACACCATCGGTCGCGCATATCGAGCCGGCATCCGCCTGCAATGGTGAGTGTCGCGTTTCCGAAATCGTTCTCTCGAACGTAGTAAGTGCGAGCCCCTGGTCCGCGGCCAAGGGTACAAGCACGAAACCGAAGTGAACGAAACAAGCACGACGCTTGCACAGACCCGAAACGCCGCATCGAGCGCTCGCTCGAACGGGCTTCTTTGGGCGTGGGGCGCGGCAGGGGGAATCGATGTCCGCTCGTACAGTCAGAAAGTCGGGGTGTCGCTGGCGTAAGGTTGGGGGAGGAAGTCTGCTTGCGTGGTGTGCCGGCTCGGTCATGCCGCTGGCCGCATTCTCGCAAGATGTGCCTGCTGGCGCGCAGCCAGGCTCGCTGCAAGAGGTGGTCGTCACCGGTAGCCGCATCAGTCGCGAGAATTTCGAGGCGCCGACACCAGTGGCGGTGGTCGGCGCCGAACAGATCAATCAGGCCGCGCCGGAGAACCTGGCGGATTTCGTCAATGACATGCCGTCGATGGTGGGCAGCGCCACGCCACAGACGTCCAACCTTTCTTTCAGCAACGGCCAGGCGGGCATCAACGCGCTGAATCTCCGGGCGCTGGGCACGGTTCGCACCCTGGTGCTGCTCGATGGCAAGCGCTCGCCGCCCTCGGCCATTACTGGCATCGTCGATATCAATGATCTGCCGCAGTCGCTGGTCCAGCGCGTGGAAGTGGTGACGGGCGGTGCCTCTGCGGCTTACGGCTCCGATGCCATGACCGGCGTCGTCAACTTCATCCTCGATAAGGATTTCACCGGATTGAAGAGCGAGGTATCGGGCGGTCGCACCGATTACGGCGATGACGACAACTGGAAGGTGACACTCACCGGCGGCTTGCCATTCGCCGATGGGCGCGGTCACCTGCTGCTCAACGGCGAATACACCCATCGCGACGGCATCTATGGTGTCCCCCGGTCCTGGAACAACGATGGCCGGTACATCATGAACAATCCGGCGTACACACCGACCAGCGGCTTGCCGGAGCGCCTGGTGGTCAGAAACGCGAGCCTCACCACTGCGACGCTCGGCGGGATCATCACCAACACGGCGCTCAGAGGCACGACATTCGGCGAAGGTGGCACTCCGCGCCAGTTCCAGTACGGGTCCCTGGTCCGCGATCCCTGGATGCAGGGCGGCGAGTGGGCCAACAATCAGTTCAATCAATACAACACGCTCGATCAGGAAGTGGATCGCACCGGCCTGTTCGCACGCGCCAGTTTCTCCATTACCGATAATTTCGGGGTGTTCGCGCAGGCCTCACGCAACGAGTCGGAGACGCTGTCGTGGCAGCTCAAGCAGTTCAACTTGGCCAACCTGGTGATCCGTGCTGGCAATCCGTTCATTCCCGCGTCGGTGGCAGCGCAGATGGCCAGCAGTGGCATCACGCAGTTCACGCTCGGCACGATGAACAACGACATCCCCGTCATCAGTTTCTCGGGCGAGCGTGAAGTCACCCGCTTGATGGCCGGTTTCGAGGGCGGCTTCGCGTTGTTCGGCACCGACTGGGAGTGGGATGCGTACTATCAGCTCGGCACAACCAACAGTTCCGAGACGGGCTACAACATCACGTACAAGGCGCGCTATTCCGCTGCGCTGGACACGGTCGTCAACCCGGCCAACGGCCAACCGATCTGCCGCAGCACACTGACCGATCCCACCAACGGTTGCCTGCCGTACAACCCCATGGGCATCAATGTGAATTCGCCCGAGGCGATCGCGTGGCTGATGGGATCGCCGCATCGTGATCAACGCTTCACTCAGGAAGTGGTCGCAGCGACGCTGCGCGGCGAGCCCTTCGATTCATGGGCCGGTCCCGTGTCTCTTGCCATGGGCATCGAGCGCCGCGAGGAGAAGGTCCGCGGTGAGTCGGATCCTACCTCGTTGATCAATGGCTGGTTCGCCGGCAACTATCTGCCGACCTTCGGCAGCTATCACGTGGCTGAGGCGTTCCTGGAAACGGTGGTGCCGCTCGCCAAGGATCTGCCGTTCGCCCAGTCCTTGGACTTGAACGCGGCCGTCCGTCGCACCGACTACAGCACCTCTGGATTGGTGACGACCTGGAAGGCTGGCGCAGTGTGGCAGCCCATCGACGATCTGCGCTTTCGCGTGACCCGCTCACGTGATATTCGCGCACCGAACTTGAATGAACTGTTCGCGGCGGGCACGGCGAATACCAACAGCGTAACCGATCCGTTCAACAACAATCAGAACGCGCCTTATCAAGGCCTGTCAGTCGGCAATCCGCTGTTGCAGCCGGAGAAGGCGGACACGCTCGGCTTCGGCGTGGTGTTGCAGCCGAGATTCCTCGAAGGCTTCACCGCATCGGTCGATTACTACGATGTGAAGATCACCGATGCGATCGGCAATGTCGGTGCGCAAACGATCGTCGACAACTGCTTTGCCGGGATGCAGGAGTTCTGCGGAGCCATCACGCGAGGCATCGGCGCCGGCGGCGTATCGCAGATCACGCAGATTCGTCTGTCGCCGTTCAATCTGGTGGGGCTCAAGGCGCGCGGCGTCGACTATGAGATGAGCTACGTCTTCGGCCTCGATCGGCTCTTCGGCAACCTGAGCGGCGGCATGCGCTTGAGCCTGCTCGCGACCAACTATCTTGAGAACTATCAGGACAACGGCGTCAATCCACCGGCGGACTCGGTGGGCAGCAACTCCGGATTGAACGGCCTGGGCACCAGCGGTCCGCCGGATTGGGTGTATCGGGCGACGCTGGCGTATAGCGGCGATCGGATCTCCGCATCGCTTACCGGTCGCGGATTCAGCGATGGCAAGTACTCGACTACTTACATCGAGTGCACCAGCGGCTGCCCCGTGTCGACCGCGGACAATCCCACCATCAACGACAACTCGCTGCCGGGCGCTTTCTACCTGGATGCGTCGCTCTCATACAAGATGACGTGGGCCGCGACCGATGTCGAAACGTTCTTCAGCGTCACCAACCTGACCAACAAGGATCCGGGGATGGTGCCGCAGGGGCCCGCAGGCATCTCGTATGCACAGGCGCCCGTCAATGCGTCTCTATATGACATCCTGGGACGCGTCTATCGGATCGGCGTGAGGATGAAGATGTGATGCGAGCAGTTGCGAACCTTGTCGTCACTGCGGCTTGTGTACTGCTGGGATCCGCTGCGCCTGTCGCGGCGGATGCCCCGACGGATCAGATGCCGCGCTATTCCGTCGATACCACCTGGCCGAAGCTGCCATTGCCGAACAAATGGACGTTCGGCGAGCTGGGTGGAATGTTCGTGGACGCGAACGACCACGTGTGGATCGTGCAACGTCCGGGCACTTTGTTCCCTTGGGAAAAGGCGGCGGCGCTCGATCCGCCGACCGGCCGCTGCTGCGTGCCGGCGCCCCCGGTCATGGAGTTCGATCCGCAAGGCAACCTGGTGCAAGCGTGGGGTGGGCCGGGCAAGGGCTATCAGTGGCCGACCACCGAGCACGGCATCCTGGTCGATCACAAGGGCAACGTCTGGGTGGGAGGCAGCTCGACCCGACCGGGTGCGAATGGCGAGCCCGCGGACGGCATGCTGCTGAAGTTCACCCATGACGGGAAGTTTCTGATGCAGATCGGCCATGCCGGCCCCTCGAAAGGCAGCCTGGACAGCACGCAACTCTCTGGTGTGGCCGACATCGCGATCGATCCGTCGAGCAATGAGGTGTTCGTCGCCGACGGATACGGTAATCATCGCATCATCGTATTCGACGCCGACACGGGCGCGTTCAAACGGATGTGGGGTGCGTATGGCAAAGCGCCCACCGACGATAAGCTCGGACCGTACGATCCCTCCGCACCGCCGGCAACGCAGTTCAGAAACGTTCATTGCGTGAAGGTGTCGCGCGATGGGCTCGTCTATGTCTGTGATCGCGACAACGACCGCATGCAGGTGTTCAAGCGCGATGGAACGTTCGTCGCCGAGTATTTCTACGCCAGGGAAACGCGGCCGCCGGGCACGGTGGGGCACATCAGCTTCTCTCCGGACAAGGAGCAAAGCGTGCTTGCGCTCGCCGACCTCGGCAACTTCCAGGTCCGCTTCGTGCGCCGTGCCACGGGCGCCGTGATCGGAACATTCGGTGACTTCGGCAACTATGCTGGCCAGCTCAATCGCCTGCATCAGGCCGCGTTCGATTCGAAGGGCAATGTCTTCACCGCCGAGGCTGCCGGCAAGCGCATCCAGAAGTGGGTGATCGGCGCGGGGAGTCTGCCGAAATGATCGCTCGATCTCTGATCCGCGCAGCGCTCGCGTTATCCGTGGCTGGCCTGTCACTGACCGATGCCGGGGCGGAGACTCGTCACTTCGCCATCAGCTGGTTCGCACAGGCGACGTACAGCAACGATCACGATTGCTCGCGCGGCGTGCATCCGGAAGTGGAGGAGATCTATTTGCGATATGCGGCGAAGCTGGGCGCGACTCCTCAGCAGATCGCCGAGTGGCGCAAGAAAATCATGGATGGCGATGAGGCACGCGACTTCTACAATCTGATCATGAATCGCGGTCGCATCGACGGCAAACCCGTCAATCCCTACACGCATCCGGCGGCTGTCGTGGATCTGAAGATGCCCGGACTGGACGGCAAGGAGGGCTTCGGCTTCGACCTCGATGGCAAAGGGCCCGATCAGCCGGGCAGCTTCCAGGATCCCGAGACCAGGCAGCGCGGCGTCGATCACAATCTGTATCGTGCGCTCGGCTGCACGCGTGCCTTTCGTGGCTCGCTCGAATCTCGCCCGACATATTGGGCGTGGGCCTGGGGACAGCTGAAGGATTCCCAGCCCGCCTGGCTCATCACGATCGAAGGCGCCGACCTCAACAAGGACGGTCCGGTCAGCGTCGCCATCGATCGTGCCTACGAATATCTGCGTTCCAACAGCGATGGCTCGCCGCGCCTCGACATGGCCTATCGCGTCGATCCGGATCCGCGCTCACGAAACAGGTTCGAGGGCGAGTTGCGCAACGGCGTGGTTACGATCACCGAGCACGGCAAGCTGCGACTGCTGCAGAACCCGCTGGTGTCGCCGGAGTTCAAGCTGAGCAACGTGCATCTGCGTCTCGAGCTCAAGCCCGATCGCACGGCGCGCGGCTTCATCGCCGGTTATACCCCGTGGCGCCCGATCTACTGGGGCATCGCCGGTGTCGGCTTTGGCGGCGAGCAGCAGGTTACAGGTGACGTCCCCGGTTTCTATTACCTGTTGAAACGTTACGCCGATGCCGATCCCGATCCGATTACCGGCCAGAATGAATCGATCTCGGCGACGTATTACATCGAGGCCGTGCCGGCATTCGTCAAGCCGGCCGAGTCGGAGTCGCAGCAGGTGTCGCGCCGATGAGTGGAGTAACGATGGGAAAACGTCGATTGATCGGCGTCGCCATGCTGGCGGCGCTGGCGGTCACCGGGGTCGCATTGCTGGTGACGGGCACGGATCACAAGATCAGCGCCGGTCCTGCAGTCACTCGCCGGCTAACGGCCGAGCAGTATCGCAACATCGTGCAAGACGTGTTCGGTGCCGACATCGATCTCGGCGGGCGTTTCGAGCCAGACATGCGCGTCGATGGCTTGCTCGCGGTCGGCGCGAGTCAGGTCAGCATCACCGCCGCGGGCATGGAGCAATATGACGCGATGGGGCGAGCGGTTGCCGCGCAGGTCGTCGATCAGAATCACCGCGACATGCTGGTGCCTTGCAAGCCCGCATCGCCGGCTGCCTCGGACGAAAAATGCGCACGTGAGTTCCTGAGCAAGGTCGGCCGCTTGCTCTATCGCCGCCCGCTGACCGATAAGCAACTGCTGGCATATGTGACTGCGGCTTCCGAGGCCACGCGCATCACGGGCGACTTTTATCGAGGTCTGTCGTTGAGTCTGGCCGGCATGCTGTCCTCGCCGTCGTTCCTGTTTGTCGAGCAGATCGTCGAGCCGGATCCGGAGCACCAGGGCGGATTTCGACTCGACGACTATTCGGTTGCCTCCCAGCTCAGCTTCTTTCTGTGGAATTCGGCGCCCGATTCAATGTTGCTGTCGGCCGCGGCCGAGGGTGAATTGCACACGAGGCGCGGCCTCGAGCGTCAGGTCGAGCGCATGATGGCGTCGCCACGCCTGGAACAGGGCGTGCGCGCGTTCTTCGTCGATCAACTGCGCTTCGACGAGTTCGAAGTCCTGGCCAAGGACGCGGCGCTGTTCCCGAAGTTCAGTGCGCAAGCAGCGGCAGACGCTCGGGAGCAGACGATCAAGACGGTGCTCGACGTGGTGCTGACTCGCAACGCCGACTACCGCGAGATCTTCACGACTCGCAAGACGTTCCTCACGCCCGAATTGGGCGCGATCTATCAGGTGCCGATCTACCAGGACGGCCCCAATGGCGCGCCGGACCAATGGCAACCTTACGAATTCCCCGACGACGATCCGCGTGGCGGCATTCTGACGCAGGTCGCATTCACGGCGCTGCATTCGCCAGCCGGTCGAGGCTCGCCGACAATCCGCGGTAAAGCGGTGCGAGAAATCGCGCTCTGCCAGACGGTGCCGCCGCCGCCGGCGGATGTGAGTTTCACCGAGTTCGAGAACAACACCGCGCATGGTGCGGCCACGGCTCGCGAGCGTCTGGCAGCGCATGCCACAGTGCCTTCCTGCGCCGGATGTCACAAGATCATCGATCCGATTGGCTTCGCGCTAGAGAACTTCGACGGCGCAGGCGAGTTCCGCACGACCGAGAACGGATCGCCGATCGACGCCAGCGGCGAGGTCGACGGCATCCACTATGAAGACGCCGGCGGACTGGGACAGGCTATTTATAACAATCCCGCCGCCGTCTCTTGCGTGGTGGATCGAATGTCCGCGCGCGCTCTCGGTCGCACGCCCATGAAAGAGGAGCGCGAGTGGTTGAGGACCCTCAAAGCGGAGTTCGAGAAGAGCGGCCATCGTCTGCCGGCGTTGATGCGGGAGATCGCGCTGAGCGATGCCTTGTATCGCGTAGGCCAGCCAAAGGCATCGCCCGTGACCCGATTACCGCCCACCGAAGCGATCGTCACGGTTGAGCTACTTAGTGGAGCTTCATCATGAGCAAAGCGTTGAATCGCCGCACTGTGTTGCGAGGCATGCTCGGCGGCACCGCCGTTTCGGTCGCGCTGCCCTTTCTGGATTGTTTCCTGAATTCGAACGGCACGGCGCTCGCCGCGACGGGCAATGAGTTGCCGGTCGTGTTTGGCTCGTGGTTTCAGAATCTCGGATTCAATCCAGGCCGCTGGAAGCCGGCCACGGTGGGCGCGAACTATCAGAACAATGCGGAAATGAAGGTGCTCGATCCGTTCCGGGAACGTATCAACGTCATCAGTGGCACCAAATATTTCCTCGACGGGCGGCCGTTGGAAACCCATGTCAGCGGCGTGCAGATCGCGACCATGGGATCGCTGCCGCTCGGCGGTAGCTCCGATCCGAGCCTCGATACCACCATCGCCGACGTGATCGGCAGCCGCACGCGCTTCAAGTCCATCGAGATCGCACTCAGCGGCGGACGGCAGAGTCTGAGCCGTCGCAAGGGCGGGGCCATCAATCCGTCCGAGCCTTCGCCGGCGGCGCTGTACACGCGCCTGTTCGGTCCCGAGTTCAAGGATCCGAACAGTGCCGAATTCACCCCCGACCCTCAGGTCATGGCGCGTCGCAGCGTGCTGTCCGCGATCAGCGAGGAGCGCAAAGAGGTGATGAAGCGGGTCGGTGCGTCGGATCGGGCTCGTCTCGATGAATATTTCACTTCGCTGCGACAGATCGAGCAGCAGCTCGAGATGGAGCTGCGAAAGCCCGCGCCGATGGCGGCCTGTAGCATTCCGGAGAAAATCGAGCAGGCGGATCCGGGACGCAACGTCGCCGCCGTCGAACGAAACAATAGGTTGTTCGCCGAGCTGCTGGCGCATGCAATTGCGTGCGGCCAGACGCGCGTCTTCAACATGAACTTCGGCACGCAGGGTCTGCGAACGCCGGGCGGTGTGCGCGATTGGCACAGCCTGACGCACGAGGAACCCATCGATCCGAAGCTCGGCTATCAGAAGGACGTGACCTGGTTCATCGAGTTCGCGACCGGCACGTTCGCGAAGTTCCTCACCATTCTGGACAGCTACAAGGAAGGTCCGGGCTCGGTGCTGGATCGCACGCTGGTGCTGTGGCAGACCGATCATGGCTACGCACGCACACATACGATGGACGATCTGCCGATTCTCACGGTGGGCAGCGCCAATGGCCGGCTGAAGACCGGCCTTCATGTGGTGGCCACGGGCGATCCGAGCACCCGCGTGGGGCTGACCGTACAGCAGGTCATGGGCGTGCCCATCAACTCGTGGGGCCGCTTGTCCAACGAAACGTCCAAACCGCTGACCGACATCATTGCGTGAGGCTCGCCATGAAGACAGTGACGACGGTGTGCATCGCAGTGGGGATCGCACTGGCCGGCATCGCCGCCGGATACTCGTTTTTCTCCGCAGTTCCGGCGAGCGTGACGCAGATGCAGGCACCGGTGTTGACGCCGCTCGGCGTGACGATGCAACCGCTCGGCAAAGCGCAAGGCTACGACTTGGGCAAGAGCACGGCTTCCGCCATTGCGCGCGATCAAATCGCGTATACCGACACGCGCGGCATGACGCTCTACACATGGGACAAAGATCCGATCGGCAAAGCCACCTGCAGCGGCGAATGCGCGAAGAGTTTCGTTGCGTTCAAAGCGAAACCCAATGCGACGGCGTCGGGGAACTGGTCATTGATCGATCTTGGCAATGGAGAGAAACAATGGGCGCTGCATGGCAAGGCGCTGTACACGTACGTGAAAGATGTCGATCCGGGCAGCCTCGCGGGTGAGAGCCCCGCCAATCTTGGTGCACTCAGGCGCAACGGCGCAGGCGTGATGGTGGGCGGCGGTTATCGCGGCGGCACGAAAGGCGATAACGCTAAAGTGGATGCCATGCCGGACGGGTGGAAGCCGGCGCTTGCTTATCCGTTTGCGGATGTGAAATTGCCCGCGGGCCTGGCCGTGAAGGAGCTGCCGGATGCGGCGGCCTTCGTGCTGGTGGATCGTCGCAATCACACCCTCTACGCTGCGGATGCCAGTCGCGCCGAGCAAATCGAAAGCTGCACCGACGGTTCATGCAGGCAGTGGGAGGTGCTGAGCGCGCCGCAAGTGGCGGAAGCAATCGGCGATTTCAGCATCGTTCAACGTCGCGACGGTACTCGTCAATGGGCGTTTCATGGCCGTCCGTTATATACATTTACTGGCGATCTTGCGCCCGGCTATGCCAACGGTCTCGATGTAGATAAGCATCTGGATGTCGCGGCCGTCGCGCGCTATTACATGCCTCCCGTCGTGAGTATTCAGACAACCGCCGGGCAGGGGCGTGTGCTGGCGACTGCGGAAGGACTCACTCTGTATCGCCGCGATGGTTATATCCTGCAATCAGGGGGCGGTCACAGTTTGCGTCGTGGCCAACCAGCGCGGCCCGCGGTGGGACGCGATCTTGGCACGAACGCACGTTGCAATGACGAATGTCAAAAGACCTGGAAACCTTTCCTTGCCGATGAGGCTGCGCAGCCCTCTGGATTCTGGGACATCGCGACGCGCGACGACGGGAAGAGGCAGTGGGTGTATCAGGGCTACGCATTGTGGACCTACACCGGCGATCTGAAGCCGGGCGACATGAACGGGCACGACACCTATGACATCGTGGTTTCCGACGATCCGAACTACGTCGTCGATGTGGGTACTCCGATGGATGGCGGCGCAGGGTTGTGGTGGTCGATCGCGGTTCCGTGAGGCCCGATCGTGGCACTGGCCAAGATGTCCGCTCAACAGCACGGTGAGCTCAGGCTCTGCGTTCCTGCTGCTGCTCGACCGTCATGAACGACGTGTGTCTGGCGGTGCTGGGACTTTGTCGAAGCGTGATCAGTCGGTGGTGCTGGCGACGGGTAACCAGCGGACCTCGCGAGACCCGGGCGACAAGCATAAAGCAATTCGTTGAAGAGTCCGGGCGAGCATGGCACGAAGCCCCCTGTTCAAATGATCTGCTGCAGGTCCGGAGGCAAGACGACACGAGCGTTTGTGATGTCCAGCTTTCCAGATCGCTGAGGACGACGCCACCGCGCAGGGGTCTGCTCAGGCGCGTGCGTTTCGCACGTCGCCTACAGCGCATTGTTGGGCCTAGCTGTCAAAGCTAAGGCCATCTGGTTTCCGGTTGATGTAATCACACCGCCAGACGCGACCCCCTTCGCCGCCCGCGAAGAACAGCATGCCGTCACAACCAATTGAACGACGACTTGCAAGCGGCCGTCTGGAAGCATGTCGCGATATGTTGTGAGACTTGCCTTCCTCGAAACGTCTGGAATCACCACTTCATTGACAGGAGGCAGGGTCAACAGCAAGTCGTAGGGTTGCTTGAGTAGGCCGTCCAACGTCGTTTCAGCTTGCGGTCGGAACGTGTCCAGCACTGCTTTCGCTGATGTCATTGAGAGCCCTAACGCCGCCGTTAACCCGGAGCGCGCGTTTTCGCGCGCGATCGGGTTGAACGGCTTGTTCGGCACTGCATGGCTACTCTCTTCACATCTTTACGATCCGCGAGTTCCCAAGCGAAATCGTAGAAAACACGAAGGAGATTGCCATCTAGGTCCTTTGCCGTGAACTCATGCAAATGCCAGGGCTTCGACTCGGGCTCAGAGACGATGTGCGCGCCATTGCGGCTCCATGCCTCAAACAAGTCGTCTACTTCTTTTTTGCTGTTGAGGTTGAGCCAGATCAAAACAGGCGCAGCATTGCCGTACTGTTCCCGGAAGCCAGTATTGGTCAGAAAGATTCTGCAGCTTCCTTTCGAAACCTGACCGATCCCACCTTCCTCGTTGCCCCAGTCCTTGGTAAAGCCGAAGCACTTCTCATAATAGTCGGCAGCCTCGTCCACATTGCGAACGGGTATTTCAGGCACTGCGCCGGGGAATTCTTCATTCATCCTAGCTTCTCGCTTCGATAGGCCGAACGGCGACCATCACGCGCGTGCGTTTCGCACGTCGCGTGCATGGGCTTGTTGGGCTTGGCCAGATAGTCAGCGGCGGATCTGACCTGGAATGCGAGCATCCAACGAATCAAATTCATGCCACCACCTGTCAAATGCCTTCTGATCGCCGGCGTAGTGTCCCATGCGCTGGACTTCCGAGCCCGCGCCCCGAGGGACGACCGCTCGCACCACCACCGCCGGATGAGCGGGGTGCGCTGGCTGCGTGAAAACGTAGATTCTGCGTTCTTGGCTGGAAGTGAGCACCAGCTGGTTGCCAAACTCTTCACGGGCAAGTCCTGGCATCGCCAACACCTCCGCGCGGAACTCCGTCCATTGCTCCGTGGTGATTCTGTCCGTAGGAAAGCGCCAGCTGAACTCAGCAGACGTAGCGTAAGTCGCGACTATGAGAGAGGCCAGTAAGATGGTGACTCTTAAGAGAATGCACATGGCTGTTTCCGGTAAGCCCAACGACGACGATGAGCCGCGCGGCGAGATGAAGCCATATGAACGCGCGAGAGTTTCACCGCGTCGGCTCCATTGTTTTGTTGGGCGATAGTCGCTGCACCAAAGAACTCATCAAGCGGTGTAACACCCACACTAGCACTGCTGGGAGGCTCAGTAAGGCGAACCAGAACATAAACGGCGCTCTCGCGCCGAGATCCGGAGCTTGGTTCAAGCTGGGACCGGTACAGAGACCGCCACCTTCAAGTGCACCACCTGAGTCTAGACAGCTATCCACATACATGACCTGATAGGTCTCCCGCACCAGCCACACATACAGCAGAGCAAGCGCGATTCGGACGAGAATGAAAGCCGCCTTACTGTTCATGTGCCAATGTAAGACAGACTTACTGAGCAAGCCTCTCGTTGAGGTATGCAACCGCTCTCTCCGATAACTCTAGCGGCTGTGGCCTGCCGCCAGTGATGAACTCAACCATGCGGCCCACTGGCCACTCTTCAGTCGTACCGTTGAGGAACTCAATGCCGTGATCATCGCCACGGTAGTCGTGCCAATAGCGCGCCACCAGGCGACCATCTTTATAGATGTCGTAGCGATACTCGCCGAACGAGCCCCGCTTTGAATCTGCGTGCTTGACCTCAAAGCTCATCTCATCCTCTGTGCCTTGACGCCCAACGCCCACGCTGTGCCGCGAGCAAAAGCGCTTCGCTTTTGCGAGTCGGAACCAGCGTGATGTTAGGCACCACCACCGATTGACCTTGCGGACCCCGCGCCGCTAGAGTGCTCGACAGGTGCTCAAAACACCTTTCTCGAAGCGGACGCCGCACCCGAAAGATTAGCGGCTTTTTTGCGCCCATGGATTCTGCAAGCTTGCAGATCCGTGAACGCTGTCTATGGTCGGGTGTGCGGCTAATACAATACTCCCGAAAGGGAGGAATACGCCCGCCGTCTTCGAGCGGTTTTGAGCACCCGGCCGCCATCTCAAAAGTGGCGAACTCAAAGTATCTCGAAGGAAATCCATCATGGCTGTTCAAAGTACCGCCTCCCTCCGGCCACGCCTGCTCAGTATCACCGGCTCTTGCTACGACTATCAACTCCACGGCCGTTGGCCGCGACCACCCGAGGTTCCCTACTTGCGCCTGCGTGGCTATTGGCTGCAGAAGGCGGGCTTCTCCGTGGGACAACGCGTGCAAGTTCACATCACCGAGCAGTGCATTACCATCGTTCCGGCGCGGTGAAGTTTGGGTCCGAGGGCTGGCGGATAGGCGCTTGTGCTTGTCCGCCCGCCTACGTTGTGCTTGTGCCGCGCGCGCCAAGGCAAGGAACGCGCGGACCTCCCACGCGTCGGTACCAAGTACGTGTTAGGCGACGAAGATCAGGTGCCCATAGCCCGAAAGAAACGTGCCCACAACGGCCGTCGAAATTATACAGGTGAGAAAAGCGTTCTCAGTTTTTTCGACGACGTCTCTATAGAACCACGTAACCTCTCGCCTGTGCTCGTTGACTTTGACTTGATGGCCCTCTGTCAGCGA
This sequence comes from uncultured Steroidobacter sp., assembly GCF_937958065.1. Lineage (GTDB taxonomy): Bacteria > Pseudomonadota > Gammaproteobacteria > Steroidobacterales > Steroidobacteraceae > Steroidobacter. The sequence continues at coordinate 10,181 of NZ_CALFXI010000074.1, read as the reverse complement.
CAGAAGTGCACCGAGGCGTCCGCCACCCGCCGGTGCCACACAAAATTGGTTCTGCGCGATCGGCCTTCCCGTAACTGCATCTGGGACGAGACAGAAGCTACCGTCCGGAGGGCACGGTAGCTTTCTCCATCCGAGGCTCTCGAATAGCATTTGAGAGATCAGGGCGCTACCGACAAGTACTGCGCCAGAGGCGGGCACTTGAAAGGAAGTTGCTATCGAGACCACAACTATCATCCAGGCAACACCAATACAGAGCCAGATAGGTGGGCATAACGTCCAGTACGCCGCCAGCCAGTGCTTGGACGGCATGATCATTCCCGGCGCGCTTTTGCTCGTCATGTCGTTATCGCCGCCTAACGGCTTGTTCGGCTGGCGCCGGCCGCTTCCAACTCGTCCAGTATTGAGATCTCTTTCGATGCCTGTGAAGAAGGCTTCGTACGCGTGCAGACCGTAGTACGAAAGTAGCCCGTCTCGGGCGCAGTGTATGCGTACACCAGGAACTCTCCTGAACTCGGGAATCCGAACCCGCAGTGTGCAAGCGATGTCTGTATATAGATGCGGGTCGAGGTCTCACCCTTCCAAGATCGCACAACATAGAAGCCGGTATGTTGCCCCTCAATTCCCGAGTCTAGCTTTGACACCAACTCGGCACTCTCGATGCGCCCCACGAACACAGCGTCAGCTTCGCTGAGCGCCTTGGCGATCGCAGGTTTATCGTCGGTGAAGATCTCATCGCCACATGAGCACGCATGACAAAGGCCCGGCGCGAAGACGGCTGCTACCAACAGCAGTGGGAATCTTATGCGCATGTTATCCCTTTTCTCGATGCCGAACGTCTTGCTTGAGCCGCGCGCGGCTTTGTGAGCGTCGGCTCGAAGCGATTGTTCGGCACTTCTAGCTTCACTGTAGTTTCCCGCGCCGGAGCAACGACCAGGAGTACACACAGACGAGTAGCGCGATCGCTGAACCAAGCACGACGCTTGGAAAACTGTTCTCCAGGAACTGCTTCCCCCAACGCTCGGCGGCAACGTGCCACACCCAGCTCACGATCGTCAATCCGAGGCTTGCAGTGAAGAGATACGGCGCGGGTCGTCTCATTTTAAGAAGATACACTGTGGCAGCAAGATTCAGTGTAAGCCCAATGGCCACCTGTGCGTGATCGACAACGGTGAAAGCCGAATACCGTTCCCGTAGCTCTGGAGGCAGAACAACATCTCCGCTGAGAGCAACGTAGTATCCGAAGCCGACGACCACCGCGCTAAAGAATTGAAACACGCTGATAGCCCAGACGATCTTCGGGCGAGCGTGGGGCCTATCATCATTGCGAGCTTCGGTATTTGCGGATCCAGACGCCGCTTGAGAAACCACATGCGGCGTGAGTACACGCGTTACTTCGCCGGTAGCAGTCCGCGCCGCAAGCTCCGCTTGAAGGTTCTGAAAGTTTCGCGGGTAGCGAGCCCTGTTGATCAACGACAGCGCTTCCTTCAGTTGCTGAAGGTCGTACTGAGAGTAGTCGATATTGCCGTCCTGGTTCATTCTGAAGCCGAACGCCGTGCTTCAGGCGCGCGTGGCTTTGCACGCGTCGCCTGCAAGCACTTGTTGGGCACTCTCAGGTTGCTCATGGCCACAATGTCTTGACCCAGCCCTGCATCGATCTCTTGTACCACGCGGGAAGTGGTTGCCCCTCCGGCAAGAACACCTGCTCAGCCGCGCTTCGCGGAAGGAACAGGCGGAAAATTGCTGCGCATCCGAACCAAGTACCAAGCCCCAGGGTGACGAAGAGAACAATGAGCCCGGCGACGTTGATCAGCAACGACAGTTTGTCCAAAGCCGAAGCAAGGGAGCACCCGCCTCCAGGACACCACCAGAATGTCCTGGCCGCGACCCACAACGAGAGACTTATCGATCCGATGGTAGTGACAGCGACCGCAAGTACTCCTCCTATGCTTGCAGACCGACTTGTCATCGTGATTCCCGTAATGCCCAACGCCGCCGCTGTGCCGCGAGCAACGGCGCTTCGCTGTTGCGAGTCGGAACCAGCGGCATGTTATGTGTCATGGCTTAACGCGAGAAGCACGGACGAAGCCAACTTCCGCGGGCCACGACGCTGCGGATCTCTGCTCGCATGCTCCTGGCAAGCCTCGACAAAGAGGGCACCAACTGACCCGTCTGAGTCCAGTCCAACAACCTCCCGTAGCCTGACACACTCCCGAGCACTACTGAGCAGACTCTCAGCGTCCGAGCGGAAGAGATGAGCAGGCAGACTTGATGGATTGAACTCCGAGTTTATAAAGACGCTGGACCCGCTCTCAGCGGCCTCCGGTAGAACACGCAGAAGATGCTGCCTAAGCTTCTCCTCCTCGGCCGCCAATTCCAGCTCCAGCTTTTCAAACTTGGATGTCTTCATGACACATAACGCCCGCCATCACGCGCGTGCGTTCCGCACGTCGCGTGCATGGCATTGTTGGGCTTACTTGTACGTTTCATTCAAAAGCCCAGCGATGCACTTCACTATGAAATTCTTCTCGTCTTGATTCAGCTGTCTATATCTGGAAATCAATGCGGTTTCCTCTTTGTTTAAAACCACAGTGCTCGCACCGTTGCTCCCGAATCGCAACCAAGCGGGATCAACGGCCAATGCGGCTGCGATTCGTTCAATATCTTTGGGATTCTTCGTCCTATCTTCTTCGATCTTCTGCAGCGCAGTGACTGAGATGTGAATCTTCCGCACGAGGCTGGCGCGGGACATTCCCAACTCTAAGCGCCGCGCTTTAACTCTCTCGCCCAGGCTCATAGGTTTTGTGCCCAACGCTCTGGCTGAGCCGCGAGCAAAAGCGCATCGCTTTTGCGAGTCGGGCACGCGTAGCGTGCGAACTCAAGCCGGTTGTTAGGCGATTGGTACACCGCTGGTAGCACTCTACTCCGAACCCGCAGCGGGCTCGACTGCGAAACGAAGCTGCTCATGTTCAATGTCAACCTCGACTCCTTTAAGCGCAATATCGTTGCGCCGTCGACTTAACATTCGCTGCGGAATGGACACAACGAACGAGTACTTACGCTGCTCCCTCGGACCGTCACCGATCCACGCGCAGCCACTAACATCGACTCCGGTCTTGGTGTCGGTTGCAAACTGCGGGAGGAACGCGTCGCACCAGAAGCCACCAAACGATCGATCGCCGGAAGTTCTAAACCAGCCTGAGAGCTTGAACTCGAGCGCGAGCCAAAACTGCGCGTCCGTTAAAACTTCGTTGCGATCGCTCATGAATGCGCCTAACTCTTATATAGACCGCCTAAGTGCGGTAGTCCGTGCCGCGGCGTATTTCTGAACACCGCAAACTGCGGTGTATCCCCCGGCGAGCCTGGCTCCGCTTTTCGCTTTCGTCCCTCTGTTCATGACTTAGGCGCTTATTGGGTGATTCGCCCAGAAATACTACCGCGCCGGACTCCGTTCGGTGGCCAAGATAGTGCCGCATTGTTGCCAGCGTCAATCTGCCAGGTCATTGGAGTGAACAAGGAGGTTCTTATGTCGCCTGATTCGCAGGATCGAAACTCGCCGCGGCTGCTCGACCAAGTACGTGAGCTGATACGAATCCGCCACAGCATCCGTACTGAGCAAGCGTATGTGCAGTGGATCAAGAGATTCATTCTGTTCCATGACAAACGCCATCCGCTCGCACTGGGCGCCGATGAAGTCACGCTCGTTCGCCACGCATCTGCTCGAATCAGCCTATGACATCCGCACGGTCCAGAACTACTGGGTCATGCAGACGTGAAGACGACGATGATCTACACACACGTGCTGAATCGCGGCAGGGGAGTCGTCAGTCCGTTCGAAACTATTGCCTGAGAGGCCCAGGTCCATGTCCGCGCGGCCTTGGGATTTGACGAGGCGCTTGCCCGCGGTGGACGGGGAAGGGCCGTAGTGGCGGATTCGCGTATGTTGCGCTCCTCGCTTTCGACCATGCGCTTCAACTGGTATCGCTGGTGCCAGCGTAGGTGCCAGCCACGGGGGATCCACGGACTGGAGGAGGTTGAACATCCGCTAGGATCGGTAAGTCGGGATTCCAGCCTTTTTCATTGAGCAGCGTCGACGCAGTCGATGCTGTGAGCTGGCGTCTACGATACCCCCCGTGTGTACCCCCCACGTCGGCTCAGCTGCCCCCGGACGTGATCGGACGGTCCGCGAGCCAAATCTCGCGGAAATACTTGTTCTTCAGGGATTTTACGATGCCGATGGAGGCTGTCGGATGCTGAGATGGTGCCGATGGGGGTACTCGCAGTACAAACTCTGTGCGCCTTGCGACGGCATGCAACAGGGCACGACAGATCGCCACTCTTCCCACAACAAGTGTGCCGGTCTGTCGTGCCGTTCCCAGCAGTGCGCAGTGTCCCCAAGCACCCGCGCTGGCGCCTGGCCGGCATCGACTGCTAGGACGCGCGTACTTCTCGCGCGACGATTTGACATTGATCGGCGTGAGGCCACCCGCCACCCATTCGTCCAAGGTGTGTCAGCAACCAAGTCGCCGCGCGTCGTGGGCGTAAGACTTACAATCTGTATCGAGGAATCAGTCCGTGCTAGCGCGCTACACGACATGCGCGGCCTTAACTCTTGAAGCCGGTATACTTCCGCCTCCGGGGACTTCCTCCACCTTGCACGCGTCCTTGCCTGCCACATCAAGCGGGCCACTGCACGCCCACGACGACTAGCGACCTAGAACATGCCCGACACTGTTTCAACCGAAGGTTCAGCGCAGGCGTTTGCGGTATGTGGCATCGGCTTGTCAGCCGGTGGGCTCGGCGCGCTCCGCGAGTTCCTCACGCACCTCGGCGCGGTCGAGGGTACGTCCTTTGTGATCGTACAGCATCAGTCGGCAGCCGATCCGGCCCACCTCAATGTACTGGCCAGCTTCTCTTCTTTTCCGGTGGTAGCTTGCGAGCAGGGCATGCAAATTGCCCCTGGGCATGTGTACGTCGCGCCTGCTCAATCTTTGGTCGGCATCGAGGGCGGCGCGTTCACGGTTCGTGCCGCGAGAGTCCGGGGCGCTCAGCTTCGCACGGTAGATTACTTCCTGAATTCGCTGAGTGCACGGTTTGGCCGGCGCAGTATCGGGATCGTTTTCTCGGGGAACAGTGCCGATGGAACGCAGGGCCTGATCTCGATCGCAAACGCGGGCGGGTTCACGCTCGCTCAGAGCCACGACACTGCCGAATACAGCACGATGCCGGGGTCTGCTGTCGCAATGGGCGTGGTCGACAGGGTCGGATCGCCGGCCGAACTGGCGGTGGCCTTTCGCGATCATCTGGCGAATCTGGCCAACCCCAAGTTCGCCTTGCGTTCGCTCGCGAAGCAGGAGTTGCACGAGATCTGCGATGTGGTGCGCCAAGCGACGGGGCTTGATTTCAGGCATTACAAGGAGAGCACTCTTTTCCGCCGCGTGGTGCGTCGGATCAGTGTGTTGCACTTAAGCAGTGCCCGCGATTACATCGATCACCTACAGAAGCAGCCGGAAGAGGCCCGTCTATTGACGCGCGATCTGCTGATCGGCGTCACGGCATTCTTCCGGGATCCCGATGCCTTTGAGACATTGAAGCAAAAGGTGCTCACCAAGCTCATCGCTGACAATCGCGCCAGTATTGTGCGTATCTGGGTCGCCGGCTGCGGCAGCGGCCAAGAAGCATACTCCCTCGCGATGCTGGCCCAAGAAGTAAAACAGGCCTGTGGATCCCGCCAGGAAGTGCAGATTTTCGCAACGGACCTCGATGATCGCGCCTTGGCAACGGCACGCCGGGGCATCTATCCGGCAAACATCGCCGATGAGGTCGGCACCGAGCGGCTGGAACGGTTTTTCGAGCGAGTCGGCCGGCGCTATCGAGTGACCAAAGAGCTGCGCCAGTTGGTCGTTTTTTCGCCCCACAATCTCATTGCGGATCCGCCGTTCTCGCGCATCGATCTGATCTCCTGCCGCAATCTCCTCATTTATTTGAGCGCGCCGCTGCAGAAGAAGCTCATGAGCGTGTTCCACTATGCGCTGCGCGAGGGTGGTTACTTGTTTCTAGGATCTTCTGAAGCAAGTTCAGGCCATCCAGAGCTGTTCCGCGTCATCGATGCTCGCAGCCGTATCGCTCAGCGCAAAGAGACGGTGGTTGCCAACGCATCGGTTCCGCGCGTGCTTGGCGGTGGGCAGAGCAACTGGCAATCGACCATTGCTGATGATCCGGCTGACATTGGCCGCATCGCGCAGCGCATTTTGCTGGACGAGTTCGCTCCGGCGTATGCCATTGCGCACGAGGACGGACAAATCGTTTATCTCTCCGGCAAAGCCGACACATTCCTGCAGCCGCCCGAAGGGCGATACGTCAATCACATCGTCCGAATGACGCGCGGTGGATTGCGGGCAGGTCTGAGGGGGGCGTGGACCAAGGCGCTAAAAACCAAGCGCACCGCCCACTTCGAAGGGCTGGTGCTGCACGGCGAGAATGGCCGGCGTAGGGTTCGGATCACGGTGCAGCCCATGCCGGCGCTCGGAGAAAACGATGGCACTTATATGGTTGTGTTCGGCGATCTTGGTGCAGCCGAAGCGCGTGAGGGTGCCTCAGCCGTACCTTCTGCCGACAGCGAGCGAATGGTCGAGCTCCTCGAAGCGGAGCTGCTGCGGACTCGGGAAGAGCTCGAGCGCGCCGTGCAGGACCTGGAGGCCGCGAATGAGGAGCTGAAATCCTCCAACGAGGAGCTCCTCTCGATGAACGAGGAACTGCAGTCGGCCAACGAAGAGCTCGAAACCTCCAAGGAGGAAGTCGAGACGGCGAAGCGCGCGCTCGAAGAAACCAATGCCGATCTGCTGAATCTGCTGCATTCGACCGAGATAGCGACGATCTTTCTAGACGAGAGCGGGGCGATTCGCAATTTCACACCGGCCGCGTCCCGGCTCTACAACCTGCTGCCCGGCGATATCGGGCGTCCTTTGTCGCACATCACGCACAACTTCGTCTCTGCGGCGATCTTGCCAAGCGTGCAGCAAGCCGTGCAAGCGGACGGGCCGTTGGAGGATGAGGTAACGCTGGATGCCAGTCAGACTTTTCTCCGACGAGTGACGCCTTATCGGAAGGCTGACGGGAATGCGGCAGGAACGGTCGTCACCTTTATCGATATTTCAGATCGAAAGCTTGCGGAGCGCCGACTCGCGAGCAAGGACGCCGTTACGCGTGCGCTCGCTGAGTGCTCGACGCTGGAACTGGCGGCGACGCGGATTCTGGCAGCAATTTGTGAGCATTGGGACTGGAAGGTCGGCGTGCTCTGGCATGCGGACGAGGCCACCGACAGCTTGAGCTGCTTACAGGTCTACCAGCAACCGACATATCACGCCGCAGCGTTTCTCGAATCTTGCCAGTCCGCGACGCTTACGTTCGGCGATGACCTGGTGAGCAGGGTCTGGAGAACCGGGCAGGCCGCATGGGTACCCGATCTGCTGCTCGAACGGCCGGTTGGGCAAAACGAGGCGGCCGTACGAGACGGTCTGCGCAGTGCATTTGCATTTCCGATCGTCCTCGCAGGGCATCGCCTCGGTGTATTCCACTTTCTCGACGATCGCGTGCGGCCGACAGCTGCGGTGCTGTTCAAGATGTCGCATCCGATCGGCAGCCAGGTCGGCCAATTCATCGAGCGCAGCAAGGCCCAGCACGCATTGCGCGAGAGCGAACAACGTTATCGTGCCGTGGTGGAGAGTCAGACGGAGCTTGTGTGTCGCTTCCGCCCCGAAGGCGCGATTCTGTTCGCGAACGAAGCGTACGTGCGTTCCCAAGGTCGGAGTCAGGAGCAAATGATCGGTCACGATTTCTGGGAGTTCGTGGCCGCTCAAGACCGGGACAGCGTGAAACAGATGCTGGCGCGCTTGAGTCCGGTCTTGCCGGAGGTGCGGATCGAGAACAGGGTTGTGACCAAGGATGGAGAACGCTGGTTTCTATGGACCAACCGCGCGCTCGAGTTCGATGCCGATGGTCGCTGCGTAGAGGTGCAGTCTACGGGCATCGACATCACGGATCGCAAAGTCGCGGAGAATCAAAGACAATTGCTGATCGATGAGCTCAATCATCGTGTCAAGAACACGCTCGCTGTCATCCAAGGGATCGCGCATCAAACGTTCACCAAGGACGCATCTCCCATTGAGGCGCGCAACACCTTTTACGGCAGGCTTGCCGCCCTCGGCGCGGCGCATGGATTGTTGGCCCAGCAGAGTTGGGATCGCATCGAGATCAACGCGTTGGTGCGCAATGCGCTCGAAGCGTCTGGCGCGACGAACGGCCGTTGCTTGGTGGGAGGGCCGCCAGTGCTGCTCGAGCCTCGACATGCGCTGGCGCTCGCAATGGGCCTGCATGAGTTGAGCACCAATGCGATCAAATACGGCGCCCTCTCCAACGCCAACGGGACCATCGGAGTGAGTTGGACCACGACCGGCGAAACAAAGCCGAAACTGAGCTTGGAGTGGCGCGAGAGCGGCGGCCCGCCGGTATCGTCACCATCCCGGCGCGGATTCGGGCTCATGATGATCGAGCGAGCCTTGGGCGGGGAGGCCGGTTGCAGCGTGCAGCTCGATTTCCATTCAACAGGAATCGTGTGCCGGATCGAAGTGGCGCTGCCGGGAACATCGACGAGTGGGGCGGCCGATGAGCACGCTTGAAGGCAAACGCATCCTCATCGTCGAAGACGAGTTCCTGGTCGCGCTGACGGCGAGCGAGATGCTCGGAGAACTCGGTGCGGTAGTGGTCGGTCCGGCCGGTACCTTGAAGGAGGCGCTGGAGTTGGCGCGGACACAGGACATCGATCTCGCGCTGCTCGATCTAAACCTGTACGGGCAAAGTAGCATGGCGGTCGCCGATACGCTCGACCTGCGGCGGATACCGGTAGTTTTCGCGACAGGCTACGAAAGAGGCGGCAGTAAGGACGCGGGTCGCTTGGTCTTGGGCAAACCGTATACACAAGAAAAGTTGGCAATGCAGTTGTGTCGTGCGCTCGATGGGAGAGCCGGACGAGAGCGCCGAGACACGGGAGCAGGGATTAGCTGACCTGATTGATTCGGATTTGCACTGGGCACGTATCCAGCGTGCCAATCTCATCCTCCACAACGAGGGCGGTATGCAGCGTATGAAGAGTCTCGCTGCTGATCGCGATCGACTCGACCGATGATGGCGCTATAGCGCATCACCCGACTCGCCAAGGCCCGCGCGCGGTGGGCCGTCTCATAATTGTCCCTTCGCCTCGATTTGGCGGCACACGGAAAGGATGTCAGCAGCCTTGAGCCGGCGAAGCGGAATCTTGCCGGCGTATTTGTTCAGTCAGTCATTGAGCAGCCATTGAGCTTTCGACAGTGTCTTGGGCTTCAAGGAGCTGCGATTGGTGCCCAGATACTCTTTGGCAAGGGCGGCGAAGGTGTCAGCGACCGCTTGGCGCTCGGCCTCTTCTTGGCGGCCGGGTCGATGCCATAGGCGAGCAGCCTGTGTGCCTCATCGCGGCGCTCGCGGGCACGCTTTAAAGAGGTGTGCGGCCACTCGCCCAGAGCGAGCAGCTTCTCCCGCCCGCCTACTTGGTACCTCATTCGCCACAGGCGCGCGCCCGCGGGTGGCACGAATAGGAAGAGGCCGCACTCGTCATAGATTTTGCGAGCGCAGGGGTTTTGGCGATGCCGACGGACGATGTCGGATGCTGAGATGGTGCGGTGGAGCGCACCGCATCCGGAGCGTAAGGCGTTGAAACGCCTAAAGCTATTTCTAGCCCAGTAGCCTTCTTACCCCCAAAGTTCCCCCGCGTACCTCGGTTGCCAGGCGCCGCTCGCCGTGATTGAGCCACGGCGAGCGGCTAACCACAACCTGCACAATCAGAGGTGCAAAGTCATGGCTGCGGAAGATTCTATCCGGTTGCCGCTCGATGCCTATGTGCCGCCCATCGTCGGGCGGCAAGGCGGTCCGGCATGAGCGATCAAGAGGTATCGGTTCGGGAACGCCTAAACGGTCAGCTTCGGCGTCTGCAGAGGGCTGCCGCCGTCCTGGCGTGTGTTCAATACGTGGCGGAGTACGAGGAGGATTTCGAGTTCAGCCTGGCCGACGCGGTTAGCGTCGTGGTGGAGATGATCGATGATGTGGCGGATGCAGTGAGCTTCATCCCGTCTGATATCGGGACGCGATGAAGC